>NZ_AZGF01000001.1 GCF_001434475.1 Paucilactobacillus suebicus DSM 5007 = KCTC 3549
GTTCAGTTTTCAAAGGTCTACCATGTCGCTCAATCACACGAGCAACGTTGATAATAATACTAAATACTAATTAACTTGTCAATAAGTATTTTTAAATTATTATGTTTCTAAACGTTGACGTATCAGTAATTGACAACAGTAAAAATATTACCAATATCGATAATGATTGTCAACATTTTTTTCAAGATAAATGAATTAAATTAGTTTTGGTATACATATCGTTATATATAATCTAATACCTAATTTCGCACTTCAACCATCTCGCGTCTTATCCTTATTGACTATTCACACGTTAATACGAATTTGCTTCACACATAAACGTTTTTAAATAGTGTCAAACCAACAAACGTCAAATTAGAGTTTTACAAGTAATCATTAATAGACCAATACACTATTTGTATTAATAATTTTAACTTAATTTTCATATATAAATCGATAAATACAAAAAAGAGATGGGTAATTATTACTTCCATCTCTTTTAAAGTATTAAAAAGTTATTTTGTAAAGCACCAAAACAAATCTATTCTTCCGATTCAGGTAACTCTCCTGCTTCATAAACATCAGAAACATCATCATTTGATTCTAATTCGTCAATCAAATGTTGATACTGAGACGCTTTATCTTCAGGCACCTTTGTGGTGTTTTCTGGAATCATTGTTAATTCAGCTGTATCCAGCTCATATCCCTTATCCTGCAATGCATCACGAACGCTTGCAAGATCACTAGGATCAGTAAAGATTTCAAAAGCACCATCTTCGGTATTCATGTCTTCAGCGCCTGCATCCAGCGCATCCATCAGCATTGTGTCCTCATCAGTATCAAGATCTTCTCTAAGAACAACAATATACCCACGACGATTAAACATATATGACACTGAGCCAGTCGCACCAAGCGATCCACCAGAATGTGTAAAAGCTGATCTCACAGCAGCAGCGGTCCGGTTCTTGTTGTCTGTTAGAGCTGAAACCATAACAGCAATTCCACCAGGTCCATATCCTTCGTATGTTATTTCGTCAAACTTGGCACCACCGGCACCCGTTGCCTTGTCAATAGCCCGTTGAACGTTGTCTTTTGGCATATTAGCAGAGCGCGCTTTTTCCATCACCAGTCGAAGTTGAGGATTGTTTGCTGGATCAGGATCACCTGCTTTAGCGGCTTGATATAAGTCACGTGAAATTTTTTGAAAAATCTTGCCACGCTTGGCATCTTGGGCGTTCTTTCGTCCTTGAATGTTATGCCATTTTGAATGTCCTGACATAGTAACTCCTCTTTTCTATATTTTTTCAAGTAAAACACATGCACGAAAATTGTAGCAAAATAGCTTTACAATTTCAAGATTTATTAATCAACTTCTTCGCGCTTATTTCTTAAACAAACGTGAAACAACTAGTAGTACAGCTCCAACAATGATAAACCCTAAACCATAAACCAATCCATTACCAAATATACTATTCGGTAGATCAGGTGATAGTGAGGATAGGGAACTTTGTGAACTCAGGATATCACTTCCAGTAACAGTGGCTACTTTCAGAAATAGTAAACTAAAAACACCGCCGATTAAACTAATCCATCCTAGACCTTGTAACAGAAAACGACGAATTAGTGCATAAATTGCCATGATCACTAATAAAATACCACTACCAGCCCATAAAACAGACAAGATTGTCTTAGCACTAGCCAATTCTCCCTCGAGATTAGTTAGTTCACTCGTATTCATTTGTTGATTAATAATCGAATTGAGACCGCTTTGCAACTCAGATTTCAGTGAACTAGACAAACCTGTACCAGAATATCCAACATCACTTAGTTTGTCGTTAACAAGCTTGTCAACACGATTGTAAACAGGCGTAAAATCTATACTGATTTCACGATCTGCGTATACATCCCCCACAGCATTCTCAATTAACTCGTTAGCAATTTTTTTAGTCATGATCTTTTCATCAAGACCATATTGCGATGCACTATTATTAACATCTGTAACAATTTCAGTGCCAATATCTGACTTTGCAATTTGCTTTGCTACGAATTTTTCATTCATCACCGTTTGATTTGCAACGCTTGCTAGCAAAAATATTGTCAGCAAAATAATCCCAATAAAGTTAAACAAACGATGATGTCTTGCAGGCTGCGATACCTGCTTTGTTTGATGTAGGCTCTCTCTTGATTGCAACTGTTTATCTACCTCGCCTATTACTTAGTTGAATCTCGTTTAATTAACCCATAAGGTAAAATAATATTGCGCTCATCAACTTCTTCACTATTCATTAATTTAGTTAACAAACGCATCGAAACAGCACCAATATCATATAAAGGTTGTGTAACTGAGGACATCTTGGGACGTGTTATCTCTGTGTACTTAGTATCATTAGTGGTTGTAACTTCAAAATCACTTGGTACCTTAACTCCTCGATCAGTCAATCCGTTAAGCAGTCCAGCAGCCAATTCATCATCACCAACAAAAGCAGCTGTGACATCTGAATCCTTTAAACTTGCGGCTAAATCATAGCCGGCCTTATATGAGCCATTCGTTTCAAATACAAGTTCTTCATCATAAGTCTGGTTGGCATCTTCGACAGCTTGTTTGTATCCAGACACACGGTACTCTCCATTGATTGCCTGGGACAATGGACCAGTCACAAGTGCAACCTTTTGACCACGATTTAGTAGGTTTGAAACTGCCTCCTTAGTGGCTGCAACGTAATCGATGCTAACACTTGGTAAATTATCAGAAATCCCCATCGATCCAGCAACTACCACCGGCATCTGTGCACGCTTAAACTCGTTTTTAATATCATCCCCAATTTTATTACCCATGAAGATAATACCATCAACTTGCTTTGCTAAAAGTGTATTGACCACTTGTAGTTCTTTACTACCGTTTTCATCCGAATTAGCAAGAATAATATTGTATTTGTACATCGAAGCAATATCATCAATACCAAGAGCTAACTGAGCAAAAAAAGCATTCGTAACATCCGGGATAATAACCCCAACCGTTGTTGTCTTTTTACTTGCTAGCCCACGTGCGACTGCGTTTGGACGGTAATCAAGACGTTCGATTACTTCAAGAACTTTTTTACGAGTAGCAGGTTTAACGTTGGGATTACCATTAACAACCCGCGAAACTGTCGCCATTGAAACGGCTGCTTCCCTAGCCACATCATAAATTGTAACTGTTTGTTTTTCCATTTTGATTAAGCCCTTTCTTTATTGATCTAATCAGTTTTCATTTTCTTTCATAACTCAAACAATATAGCAGATAAATGAAAATATTTCAATCCGTTTTCACTAATTTTCGTGAAAATGAAATATTTTATTTATGCTACAATAGAAAAGATTAAATTTAAAGGAGCGAGATACATGACACAATTAGAAAAAGTGCAACAAACAGTTGCTGACCTGAATCTGGACGTCGCTTATCTCAGCGATCCAATGACAATCAACTACCTCACCGGATTTGGTAGTGACCCAATCGAACGGGTTTTAGCCTTATTAGTTTTTCCTGACCACGATCCATTCATTTTTGCACCTGCTCTAGAAGTTGAAGCAATTAAAGATACGGGATGGAAATACCCTGTTTACGGCTATCTTGATCATGAAAAACCATTTGATATCATTACAACTCAAATTAAAAAACGTAATCCAAACCCCAAAAATTGGGGAATAGAGCAATCTCAATTGACGGTTGATCGTTTACACTCACTGACTGACCAATTTCCAAAGGCAGATTTCAGTCGTGATTTAACACCCAATATCCAACAACTAAGGTTAATCAAAACCGAAGACGAAATTAAAAAATTGGACGAAGCTGGTAAATGGGCTGATTTTGCTTTTAAAGTTGGCTTTGAAGCTGTCAAAGTTGGCCAATCAGAACAACAAATTGCTGCCACCCTTGAATATGCATTAAAGCAACACGGAATTATGCAAATGAGTTTTGAAACTCTCGTCCAAGCGGGAGCTCATGCTGCAGAACCACACGGTGCAACATCTGTTAACAAAGTTAATGGAGACGAGCTAGTATTATTTGACCTTGGAACTGTCTATGAAGGTTACATTAGCGATGCATCTCGCACAATTGCAGTTGGCAAACTGAATGAAAAGCAACAGGATATTTATAACGTCTGCCTAGAAGCACAATTAACTGCCCAAGCTGCTGCTAAACCCGGAATTACTGCTGCACAACTTGATAAAGTGGCGCGAGACATCATTGATAAGGCCGGTTATGGCGAATACTTTATCCATCGTCTTGGACATGGTATGGGTATGAGCGAACATGAATTTCCTTCAATCATGGAGGGCAACGACTTAGTGCTCGAACCAGGAATGTGTTTTTCAATTGAACCAGGCATATATATACCTGGCGTGGCCGGTGTTCGAATAGAAGATTGTGTTCACATAACTGACAATGGCTGCCTACCATTCACACATACTTCAAAAGATTTAACATTTATCGGATAAAATAAAAAAGCACCCGTGGGGGTGTTTTTTTATTTACTCTTTATTTTCGTTTTCAGAATCGTCATCCTCAGTTTTATCAATGACAATATCATCATTGCTATCACCAGTGTGACCAGCAGACGCAAGCTGTTCGCGAATTGATTGAGTCTGCTCATCAAAGTTATCATTGTTAAAACGAGAAATTGCTTCATCTTTTTTCTCGCCGATTTTTTCGCCGGTTTCTTGAACTTTTGATTGAATACTTTCTTTGTATTCATCAGCATTATCAAACAAATCTTCTGCACTGTCTTCAGCTAACATCATGTAGTCAATTGCATTATCCCTAAGATCCTCTAAAGTATCCTTAGCAGTTTGACGCAGTTGTTCTTTTCTACCTTCCGACAGTGTGCGATATGCCGCATATGCGATGGTCGATCCAATAAATAATCCAGCCAATGTTTTTTTCATTGTACTTTGTCCTCCTTAAAGTAAATGTGGACTAAATTTCACTCTTCTTTGCTTTTTTGGCACGATGATGCTTCCAAATGCTTTCAACAACCGTCTTACCAACCGTGGCCGCAATCCCAGTGCCCGCAGTTTTCTTACCACTAGACTTAAATCTGTCAGTAACTTTATGGGTAGCATCATTCAACTCTGAAACGCTGGTTCCTAAATCAGCTACAGCTTGGAACGCCGGGTCAACAGTTGCTACTTTTTTATTAACATCTTCTAGTAATTCGTTAGCATTACTTAAAATTACTTCGACTTCCTTGCTTAACGCGTCTGCGTCACTTGTAAGAACCGCCACACTACTCTTGGTTTCCTTAAGCGTGGCACTTAATCGAACTAAAAATACACCGATAAAAAGCACTAACACAAAAAAGGCAATTGCGGCAATTAACCCTGCCAGTTGTCCCATTGTCATGTATGTTCCCTCCTTAAAAATCATGTATTTGTATGGTTAAGCATATCACGTTACAAATTTCACCGCAATTAAATATAAAATGCTGTAAGATATCATATAGGAAGAATAACTAAATCAAAAAATGACCACATTAAAAACGGAGGTTCGTTGTTTTGAACGACTTATTTTTAACATCGTTAAATTCTAGCATTACAAAACAAACTAACAGTTTTACATCATCAATAACTAGTATCAGATGGCAAACAATTGGTGAACATTTGTTAAGCAAAATTCTTATTATTATTGGCATCACGATCGCTTTTTTTATCATACTATTGATCGGTCGCCTACTAATCAACCGTACTTTTAAACGCTATCTGGCGAAAACTATGCTAACTACAAATCGGACAAATACAATCAGATCGCTCACCCTGAATATTTTCCGATATACATGTTTTTTCTTCTACCTGTATGCACTTTTATCAGTAATCGGCGTGCCCGTCGGAACTTTAATCGCCGGTGCAGGAATCTTTAGTATCGCGTTAGGACTTGGTGCTCAAGGATTCGTTAGTGATGTAGTAACAGGATTTTTTATTTTACTGGAACAACAAATTGACGTTGGCGATGTAATTCAAATTGGTACAATCAAGGGAACTGTCACTGCGCTGGGTATTCGGACAACTCAAGTAACCAGTTCTGACGGAACACTTAACTTTATTCCCAACCACAATATTACAATTGTTAGTAACTTTTCACGTAATAACATGCGAGTGCAGATCGACATCAGAATTGATTCAAAAGCACCACTTCAAGAAATCAACGAAACAGTTGAACAAGTTAACGAACAATTAATTGACAAATATCCAGAAGTTAAGAGTGAGCCAGAAATTGTTGGTACAACCATGAATGAAAACAATCAATTAGTATTCAGAATCACAATGACAGCTGCTAGCGGTACTCAAGAAACCGTCAGGAGTGGCTATCTAGCGGCGTACTTGAATGAATTAAGAAATAAAAATATTACGTTGATGCAATCAATCAATAAAAATCAAGATCAGTAATCAAAAAATCCGCCTCCACAAGAGCATAAGCTCAGTGAAGGTGGATTTTTTTATTTAATGGTTGTAAATCGATGCGTTAAATATCCTGTAATAGCTTCAACTCCTGGTTCAATTGCATCAGTGTTGGGAGCCATCCGTTCACTATGAAGTGAGTAAGGACTATCAACACCTAACCAAAACATAGTACCTGGAATTTTGGAAATTAAATAACCAAAATCCTCACCTGTCATTGCTGGCTTTGTTTCAATGAAATTAACACCTTCAGCGTGACTCATATAATCAATAAAATCAGCTGTAATTTCTTGATTATTTTCCACTGGCAAATAACCACCTTGGTGTAAATTTAAATCGACTTGACAACCATACGTCAAGGCAACCCCTTCAGCAATACTTCTAACACGTTTTTGCATCAACGCATTATTTTCTTGGGTCAATGCCCTGATTGTTCCATCAATGTGAGCGTGCCCCGCAATCACATTACCGGTTTCTCCAGCGTTCAAATGTCCGAGTGTCACGACGCCACCCTGAATTGGATCAACGCTACGACTAACAACTGTTTGAATTTGCATTACGAATGCACTAGCGGCAACAACCATATCGTTAGCGTTATGTGGATATGCTGCATGACCACTCTTGCCGTAGAAATCAGCATGAATTTCACAAGTTCCGGCAAATAGTGTCCCGTTCAAACAACCAATTGTACCAGCAGGTAACTGTGGATTGTCATGAAACGCATAAATTTCATCTGGCATCCATTCATCTAGTGCTCCACTTTGGTACAACTGCATTCCACCACTATGGTTTTCTTCCGAAGGTTGAAAAATGAATACCAAATCGTAATCAGGTTGATGAGTGGCAAAATAGCTCAAAACACCCAACGCAACCGTCATGTGAATATCATGTCCACATGCATGCATTTTACCCTCATTTTTGGACTTATAAGGTAATCCAGTTTCTTCAGTAACTGGTAACGCATCAATATCCGTACGATACCCAATTCTTTTGCTGTGATCATGACCATTTACCTTTACCAACAAAGCAGTCGGCAATTTTTCGACATTTTTAACTGTCAAAAATTCTTGTGGCATTTTTGCAACAACTTCACTTAAATACTCATGAGTTTGATACTCCTCGAGTCCAAGCTCAGGATACTGGTGAAGATGACGGTAAATTGATAATAAATTGTCTTTTGACAACGTCATTTTTTCACCACTCCTATAGTTTGCGAAGTTCATCCATTAATTCAGTTTTACTCTTAGTTTTGTCATCGATATCCTTAATTTTACGAGCTGGAACCCCCGCAACAACAGTGTTTGCAGCAACATCTTTGGTGACAACAGCGCCGGCACCAACCACAGCACCCTTGCCGACATGTACTCCTTCAAGCACAACACAGTTAGCGCCAATCAAAACATCATCTTCAACAATGACCGGTGTTGCCGAAGGTGGTTCGACCACCCCTGCTAACACCGTACCAGCGCCGATATGACAGTTTTTACCAACAATTGCACGACCACCTAAAACAGCACCCATATCAATCATTGTTCCATCACCAATTTCAGCACCGATATTAATTTGAGCTCCCATCATGACAACAGCATTATCGCCAATAAGAACTTGTTCGCGAATCACAGCACCCGGTTCGATTCGCGCATTAATTTCTTTCATATCAAGCAATGGCACACCAGAATTCCGACGATCGTTTTCAATTTCGTAATCGTCAATTTGACCCTTGTGGTCTTCTAAGAACGGCTTAACATCCTTCCAATCACCAAAGATTACACCACTCTGATCATTAACAAATGGCCGAATGGCAGCCGGAAACTTAATGTCTCCTAATTTACCACGCAGGTATACCTTAACGGGTGTCTTTTTTTCTGAATTACCGATGTAGTCGATGATCGCTTGGGCATCTAATTTAGCCATACTTTTACTCCCTCTCAGTTATCATTTTAGAATCTTTGCTTATAATATCATATTCCTCGTCCATATCATGAACAAGGTGGTTAATAGCTTTAAATAGTTCTCTTCTTGTAACTATACCAGTAAAATCGCCATTTTCTGCAACCACTGGTAAGAATGGTTGATCAGTTAGCAAATGCAAATCCTGCTCGACATCGTATGGATCCGCTATGGTTGGTGCATCTGTCTGCATAACGTCAGCAACCTTAATACTTTTTAATTTTTCAACATCGATTGACTCTGTTTCAAACATCTGTTCTGTAATCATTGGTAGTGACAACAGGCCACGATATTTTCCGTCATTATTTAAAACAACAATTTTGGCATACTTAATCTTTGTTAATACCAAAAATGCGTGATACAAATTGTTCGATTCTAGAACATTGGCCACTACTGCTGCCGGAATCAAAAATTTTTCTTGATTCTCTGTCAACATTCCTTTAATCGCTGAGTTAATCATTGAGAACTCTCCCTTCGATAACTCTATTGTAGCTAAATCATCGTCAGATGAATACTAAAATCATCGTATTAATATAACTTTTAACTTTGCCACCAATTATCAGTTCTTTAGACGTTTAAAATTAAATTTTAATTCACTAATTGGTCTCATGACACGATCGTAATATTGCACCGAAAAATTATTAGTATCAACAGTCACAATGCAAAACGTCCCGCCAATTGATGCGTACTCGCCTCTTGGCAGACTAATACTGCCAGGATTAACAAATAAAATGCCCTCATGTTCTGTAACTGCTAACCTATGCGTATGGCCAAATGCTACAATATCAGCCTGCTTTTCCTGTGCCAATAGCGACAGATTGTTCATCGTAAAATTAACATTTTGTAAGTGACCATGTGTAACCAACACTTTGACATCGTTGATCTCACGTTCCTGCATTTCAGGAAAATGTTGACCATAGTCATTGTTTCCCTGAACACTTGGCATGATTTTAAATAGTGGATCATCTGTCGCCATTTCAGAGTCGCCACAGTGAACCATTAAATCAACTTGCTCATTGTAATGTGCAACGATATCTTCGATAATTGTGCGATCTCCATGGTTATCACTGACAACCAGTAATTTCATTAAGCATTCCACCAACTTTCAAAATTAATCATCAGTTGGCGCATGGCTCGGCCACGATGGCTAATCGCATTCTTTTGTTGGTCAGTCAATTCAGCCATGGAACTTTCTGTTTCTGGAACGTAAAAAACTGGATCATAACCAAAGCCATTTTCACCATGTCGTTCCATTAAAATGCGACCACTGACATTACCATCTGCGACTAATTTACTACCGTTTGGTTTCAACGCCACAAGGGTTGTATGAAAGTGTGCCGTCCTTTTAGAATCAGGCACACCACGCATGTTAGTCAGTAACTTATCAATATTAGCTTCGTCATCGTGATCGCCTGCATATCTGGCAGAATGAACTCCCGGTTCTCCATCCAACGCATCAACTACTAGCCCTGAATCATCAGCAACCACAGGCAATTTGGTGGCATTAACAACGGCTTGTGTTTTAATCAGGGCATTTTGCTCAAATGTTGTCCCATTTTCATTAATGTCAAATGGTATATCAAAATCAGCAAGTGTCTTAACGGTAATATTCCATGGCTCAAATAGTTCACGATATTCGCGAGCTTTATTCTGATTATTAGTTGCAACGACAATCGTATCCATTATTTAATCACCTAATTTAATATTTGAAACATCAAGCATGTCATTTTCAAGCCATTTGCTAGCAACCGCACGAAAATCATTAGGATTGCCAGTTGTGAAATAAACTGTTTTTGATGTATTTGCGTCAGATTCAGCATTTAAATCTATTAATTTACTTTTAACATACTCAGCTGTTGCTGCACCCGCATCAATCATTGGTATATCATAGTCAAGTGACCGCTTAATTTCATTTGCCAATAGTGGGAAATGAGTACAGCCAAGAATGAGAGCATCCACTCGGTGTTGATTGAAATATTGCATTTTCTGGGTAATCACCGACTGAGAATGTTCCGTGCCCATTTGATTTTTTTCAACCAAGGTGACAAACTCTTGCGTTGCTAATCCAATGACGTTAACACTTGAATCAAGATCGTTAATCTGGCGACTATACGCCTTACTTTCAATCGTCTTATTAGTTCCAATAACACCAATTGTTTGATGATGTTCTAACTTTAAAGCTGCATGACTACCAGGACTGATTACACCAATTACTGGAATTGGTAATTGTGCACGCAAATAATCAAGTGCAGCTGCGGTCGCAGTATTGCAAGCAATAATCATTAGTTTAATATCGTAGGTCTGTAAAAAATGAGCGATTTGCAGGCTAAATTGTTGTATTTCTTCTGTTGAGCGCGTGCCATAAGGCAACCGTGCCTGATCTCCCACAAATACAATGGATTCATTTGGCAGTTCCTTTTGAAGTACTTTAACAACCGTTAAACCGCCAATTCCTGAGTCCATTACGCCAATCGGACGTTTATCCATTCTTAATGTCCCCTCTCGAAAAATCTCTGAAACTTAATTATTACGTTCTATTCATTTTTTTTCAAGCAAAATCATCTAATTTAATCTTTAACGTTTGAAAATTACCTGTATAATAGTGATTGATAAAATAAAGGGGTGCACTTATGTCTGAACCATCATATGCAAAATTACTACACAGTAACGCTGGTCTTCCACTGGAAGTGCTTAGAGATATTTTAATTCCAGCCATCCTGGGAAAAGAAACAGATGGTATTTTATACTGGGCCGGCAAAGATTTAGCCCGCCAATTTCCTGTTGAGACTGAAGATGATGTCAGCACCATTTTTAGTCAACTAGGATTTGGTGATATCAAGCTGCAAAAGAAAAATAAAAAGCAACAGGTATGGATAATGTCAGGAGGTTTAGTCACAGACCGCCTAGCACTGGACAAAAACAACTTCACCTTAGAAGCTGGCTTTTTAGCACAACAGATCGAGCTACAAACAAATGCTACATCTGAGGCGCAAATTACGGAAAAGAAGAAAAATAGCGTTGAAATACTAGTTCAACACAACTTAAAAGATACTTTAACTGATATTGAACCTACAAAATACATCACAGTAGAAAACAGTACTGAAGAGTCTGATAGTGATGATCATGACAAATAAATAACAAAAGAAGTACCCAACAACAATTCAACTCTGAATTCTTATTGGGTACTTTTAATTAAGTCTATTTTATTTTACAAGTATTGGTCTAAAATCTTTTGTAATTGTTCTTTAGAGTGATACCCCACGATAGAATCAACAACCTCACCGTCTTTTTTTACAAGTAGAGTAGGAATACTCATAATACCAAATTGCTGTGCGGTGTTAGGATTTTGGTCAACATCCATCTTATTAAATGTAACGTTGTCCATTTCCTGAGACAATTGTTCTACAACAGGAGACTGCATCCGACAAGGACCACACCATGTTGCCCAAAAATCAGTTAATGTTACACCTTTTGCTGTATCGTTTTCAAAAGTTTGATCTGTAGTCACTGCGACTGCCATATCAAGTACCCCCTTATTAATGATTGTAACCAGTGTACCAAATGTTAATCAAAATACAAACATTTTTGCTTACTAAAAATCAGCTAACTTACAAATTATAAGAAAACAATCGTTGCACCATCACCACCAGCATTAGGTGCAGCGTATTCAAATGATTTAACCCGTGGATTACTTTGCAAGTACTCATGGGTACCCTTGCGCAATGCGCCGGTACCTTTACCATGAATAATCGTCACTGATGGCAGATTATTCAAAATGGCATGGTCAATAAACTGTTCTACTTCATTCATAGCCGCCTCATAGCGATGTCCTCGTAAATCAAGTCTAGCTGACGTTTGCCGTGTTTGTTGTGTCCGAACCATTGGTCGTTTAGGCTGCTTAGCCTCTTGTTCCGAAATGTTTTTTCGATCCGTTCTTTCCAAATCGGACTCGTTAACTTTCATTTTCAAAATACCAAGCTGAACTTCCCAGTCATCCTTACCCATTTTCCGGGTTAATTCTCCATATTGCCCATATGATTTAACTAGTACGGCATCCCCAACTTTTAGATCATGTTTACGTTTTTCACGCTGTAAGACTTTATTCTTTTTCAGTTTAGGATCGTTCATGTGCAAAGCATTCAACTGTCCCTTTGCATCAATTAATTGATTTTCTTTAACGTTAGCACCCTGTTGTCTTTCTAACTGACGCAAATGACTAATAATCTGATCCGCTTTTTGTCGTGCTTGTGCAACCTCATGATTGGCTTGCACTCTGGCTTGATCTTGCATTTGATCGCGATTAGCCTCAAACTGGTCTAGCTTTTGTCTCAATTCTGTTTGCAAATCTGTTGCATCGGCCACCTGATGTTCCAATTCCAGTTCATGCTCATGAGCCTTTTTACGTTGCTCGACCAAATCACCGATCATCTTATTTAGATCCTGTGAATCATCATCCGTTAATGATCGAGCCTCACTAATGATCTCTGAACTAATACCAAGACGTTGTGCAATTTCAAACGCATTTGAACGCCCTGGAATTCCCAATAACAAACGATAAGTCGGCTGCAATGTTTCTTGATCAAACTCCATGCTAGCATTAATTGTTTGATCACGATCGTAGCCATAAACTTTAAGCTCTGGGTAATGAGTGGTGACCATTACGTAACTATTTTTCACACCAATTGCATCAAGAATCGACATGGCTAGCGCAGCTCCTTCCTTCGGATCAGTACCGGCGCCCAATTCGTCAAGTAATACCAAGCTACGACTGTCTATGTGATCAAGAATTGATTTGACATTTTCCATGTGGCCAGAAAAAGTACTGAGATTTTGTTCCAGTGACTGTTCATCGCCAATATCAGCAAAAATATCACCAAATACGCCGATTGAACTTTCTTCTTCTGTTGGGATATATAAACCAGATTGACCCATTAATTGAATTAGACCAATTGTTTTAAGCGTAATGGTTTTCCCACCGGTATTTGGTCCAGTGATAATAATTGCTTTGTATGCATCGCCAATTTCGATATCATTAGCAACCATTTTTTTAGGATCAATCAACGGGTGGCGTGCACGCTTTAAATTAACATGATTTTGCTCACTTACGATTGGTTTAGTAGCATTCATCTCGTGAGCAATTGCTGCTTTCGCATTTAGAAAATCCAAGTGGCCCAAGATTGTCTCATTGTGTGCAATCTCAATTCTGTACGGTGCTAAAGTTGAAGATAATTCGGCTAAAATACGACGTTCCTCGTGACGTTCATCAATTTGTGCTTCTCTAAGTCGATTATTTAATTCCATTACTGCTTGTGGTTCAATAAATAGGGTTAAGCCACTTTGACTTTGATCATGAACGACACCGCCAAAATGATTACGATAGTTTGCCTGAACAGGTAAAACATAGCGATCATTACGCATGGTGACAATTGAATCACTTAAATACTTAGACTCCTTGCCACGAGTATAATTTTCCATTCTCTGCCGAATTAGCGCTTCAGTCTGTGTTATCTTTTCACGCAATCCATGCAATTTTGTCGATGCTTCGTCCTTTAAACGGCCATCATCCTCCACAGATGATACTAGCTGCTTTGTAATCGATGGGATAGTGACCAATTCATCAACATAATGTTCTACTGCCTTAATATCAATTTCTTGTTGCCGTAGTTTTTCGAAAAAATCCTTAGTACTAGCAGACGCCCGAAGTACGCGAGCAATTTGTGCTAGTTCGGTCCCATTTAAAGTCGCCTTAATCTTCAACCGTTTAAGTTGTTCAGATATATCACTCAATTGTGGAATTGGCATACCACCATTCAAACGCAATATTTCAACACTAGCCGTTGTCTCCCCTAGCAGTTCGTTAACGGTCTCATAATCAGATGCTGGAGTGAGTGATGCCAATTCTTTTTTTCCAGCAGCAGAAACCAAATATGGAGCAATTTGGTCTTTAATTCTGTCGAACTCCATTGTTTCTAAAATTTTTTTATTCATTATCAATTTCCTTTATACATTAGTGACCTGCAAGCCAGTTGCCAATCATCTGAGTTAATAGTGGCGTGTTATTAATAATCCACTGTGCAACTACAGAATTTGTAATTTGATCTTGCCACCATTGATTTGGAATAATTTGAAAAACCGTCAACAAAAGAAAAATTGTGACATAAACTAATGCCAAACTAATTAATCCACCAGCAAATGCATTAGCTTGATGAATTACGGGTAGCTTAGTAATCAAATTAAATTTTCTAACGATGATGCGACAAATGGCCATAATCAATATAAAAATAACTAAAAAAGCGACACCATGGTAAAAAAATAAATTGCCATCCGTGCCTACACTAGTATTGTTGCCAGTTTGTTGATTTGAACTAATAATTGGAAAAATATTGGCCAAAAACGAGCCAACCGAAGTTGCAAAAATTTTGGCTCCAATAATTGCAATTAAATAGCTAACTAAGTTTAAAACCATGCGTAAAAGGCCACGACGAGAACCATAATGGTAACCTAAAATCAAACAAACGCCAATTAAAACTGTTACTACCATTTCATCATTCCTTCTGCTGTTTTTTCACATTATTTAATTCTTTTTGCTTATTAATTCGGTCAGAAACCGCATTAAACGCAAGCAAATTAGCACGTTGAAGCGGTGTTAAATCGGGATTATTATTTTTTAGAAAATGAAGCTGTTCATTTACTAACTGTTCAGCAGCACGTACTTGTTCAAGAGAACCCGGTCCGGCGATTGTGTACTCTTCATTATCAATTTTTATTTTGTATCGTTTTTTTTCGTTATCACTCATTGTGTGCCTCCTACAAAGACTATCTGTCATATTCTATCATTATCGTTTTTTAATTACTATCGTAAAGATTATGCTACACTTAGTACATCAAACTTAAAGGGTGTTTATTTACTTATGCAAGCTGTTATCAATGTTCCTACATCTCAACTAACCGTCTTAAAAAATGCTTATGAAGGCTACTTAAGTGGCGCACCAGCTGGCGCCGTCTTTAGAGCCAAAATCCATGGAACAACAATTACAGGTTACAGATCTGGAAAGGTTATGTTCCAAGGATCTAACATTGATTCGCAGCTAAATCGCTGGCAGTCAATTTCAGTAGTTTCAAGTTCGAAAAAATCGAGCAATCATCGTAAAGTCCCCGTCACAAGCTTGCCCACTGATTTTGAATCATGGTCGGTACTCGGTTCCGATGAAGTGGGTACAGGTAGTTATTTTGGCCCATTGACTGTGGCTGCCGTGTACGTGGATCAAAATCATTTAGAAAAAGTAAAAAGTCTTGGCGTTCAAGACTCCAAAAAATTAACTGATCCTGAAATTATCAAAATGGCCAAACAAATCTTAACATTTGCACCGTACCACGTTGTAAATTTGATGCCCGATAAGTACAACCAACTAATGAATCAGTACCATAATCAAGGGCAGTTAAAGGCCTTTTGCCACAATTTAGCACTACAAAAAGTCCTCCAAAAAATTAGCCCCACAATTCCTGACGGGATCCTAATTGACCAATTTGTAGCACCAAACACTTATTACCGCTACCTTAAGGGACAAAAAGTAATCGTTAAAGATGGTGTCTATTTCAAAACTAAAGGCGAACAGGCCCACCTATCAGTGGCAGCTGCGTCAATTGTCGCCAGGTATGTTTCATTGCAAGCTATGGATGAATTAACTCAAAACGCAGGCATCACATTACCAATTGGTGCAGGTAATGCTGTCGATCAAATCGCAGCAAAGTTGATTCACCGCGGTTTACCACTAGGAAATTTTGCCAAAATCCACTTTGGTAATACTGAAAAAGCAAAAGAAATTGCAGCTCAACTATAATTTAATTAAAAAGAGGACTCACGCCATTAATCCCGGTGTGAGTCCTCTTTTATTGGGTTTGGCTATGCGTCAAAGTTACCATCATCATCTAGGAACGTGTTTAATACTTCTTCAACCATATCCCATTCAGCATCGTCCTCGATTGGTTCTAGTTCTCCTTCACCCTTGCCATCTTCGTCATGGTAAGCATACGCTTGAATATCGACCTGATCATCGTTTTCGGCACTTGCAGGATACAACAATATATACGACTTGCCGAAGTCTTCAGAATCAAAAGTAAAAAGGACTTTGTAGAGTTCCTCATTACCTTGATCGTCAACTAATGTGATAAAATCATCGTTTTGTGCTTCTTCGCTCATATAAAATCCCTCACAATTCTTTTGTTAGTTTGCCATGTCGATCAAGATAATTTTGTAAGATCAAACTGGCTGCCAGCTTATCAATCACTTTTTTTCTTTTTTGACGTGAAGTATCAGCCTCTTCAACTAACATTCTTTGGGCTTCAACCGTAGTCAGCCGCTCATCCTGATAGTCAATCGGCAATCCAAATTTATCAATCAGTAAATCACCATAATGGTGCGATGCATCGACACGTGGGCCCTCAGTATTATTCATATTTTTGGGTAATCCTAAAACGAAGCCACTAACTTGATTTTTTTTAACAAGTTCAGATACCCGTGACAATCCAAATTCTTCATTTTCTTCATCAATCGGGATAATTTCAACGCCCTGCGCCGTCCAACCAAGCGGATCACTTAGCGCAACGCCAACCGTCTTTGAACCAACGTCTAAACCCATTAATCGCATTTACTACCCCTCGTTTGTCTTCAAATATGATCGTACTAATTCCTCGATAATTTCGTCACGTTCATGTTTCCGAATCAAATTACGCGCATCATTTAAACGCGGAATGTATGCTGGATCGCCGGAAAGAAGATAACCAACAATTTGGTTAATCGGATTATATCCCTTTTCCTCCAGTGCCTGATACACCGTATTCAATGTATCGTGAACATCCTTTTGATTCTTATCACTAAAATCAAAAAACATTGTTTTATCAGTCGCCAATTAGTACACCCCCAGTGTTACAACTATTCTCAGGTTAATTTTACTAGAACAACACAGAAAGTACAATCAATCTAGACTGATGTAATTGATTCGTAATAGTCACAATCTTTTCTTAAGTTAACTGTTTACTAATTCAGAAAATCAGCCGCCTGACTTAATGCATCCTCAATACCCGCTGGATTTTTACCACCTGCTTGGGCCAAGTTTGGTCGACCACCACCGCCACCGCCAATTGACGGAGCAATAGCTTTAATCAAATCTCCAGCTTTAATACCTTGTTTTACCTTTTCATCACTAACTGCCACAAGTAGGTTAGCTTTGCCATCCACAGCTGTCGCTATAACAAGAACATCCGATAATTGTTTGCTTCTCCAAGTATCAGCTAGCTGACGCAGTTGTTGCATTCCTGGAACCTTCACTTGCGCAGCAATTAAAGTACCTTTGCTTGTATCTAAAACATTACCAAACACGTCATTTGCTTGTTGAGAAGTTAACTTACCTTGCAGACTTTCGTTTTGTCTTTCAAGTTCCTTTATCTGTTCTTGAAGCAACTCAACTTTATGTGGAATTTCTTTTACTTGTGGTGCCTTTAAAATATCAGCAGTCTGTGCCAAAAGTTCTTCTTTTTCATGAAGCAGATCATATGCGTCACTAGCAGTAACTGCTTCAATTCGGCGCACCCCGGCGCCAACTCCACCTTCAGAAACAATTTTGAAGATTCCAATTTCGTTCGTGTTTGTTACGTGATCACCACCACAAAATTCAGTGTTAAAGTCGCCAATCTTAACCACACGAACTCGATCACCATACTTCTCGCTAAACAGCGCAATCGCACCCATTTCTTTGGCAGAATTAATATCAGTTTCCACTGTTTCAATTGGGATCTCACGCCAAATCTGTTCGTTAACCATCTGTTCGACCTTTTTTAAGTCTTCATCCGTAACCGAGCCAAAATGGTTAAAATCAAACCGCAGATAATGATCCTCAACAAGCGATCCAGCCTGTTGCGTGTGCCCCCCGAGAACATTTCTCAATGCTTGGTCGAGCAAGTGAGTTGCAGTATGATTTTTTTCGATTTTGAGATGTCGTGTCCGATCAACAACCAGTTTATAGCGAGCGCCCTTCTTCAATGGTTTAGACAACTCAACGGTGTGTAAGTTCTGACCATTTGGCGCATGTTGTACATCCGTTACTCGGCCGACTTTAGCACCGTGATTATCAATAATATCACCAGTATCCGCAACTTGGCCGCCCATTTCAGCGTAGAATGGTGTTTCACTAAAAATTACGGCACAAAGACCACCATCAGGTTCTGCCGTATCGACAATCTGATTATTCTGTGCAACAGCCAGCACTTTACCACCGTCAATCGACAACTGATTGTAACCGACATATTGGCTATCTTCCTTAAAGTCTGTCCATAGATCACTTTGAACACCCATCGACTTAGCAGAGCTGCGTGCCTGACGAGCACGATTTTGCTGCTTAGTCATTTCGGCTTCAAAACCAGCTTCATCAATTTCAATACCAGCATCTGCAGCATATTCCCGTGTAAGTTCAATTGGAAAACCATAGGTGTCGTATAGTTTGAATGCTGTTGCTCCATCAACTTCGCCGTGATTTGCTTTCTTCGTGTCATCAATTACTTGGTTTAAAAGGGCCAATCCATCGTTGAGCGTGGCATTAAAGCGGTCCTCTTCAGATTTAATAACTGAAGCAATATAGTCAGCGTTCTGCAACACTTCTGGATAATAAGATTGCATGATTTCTCCGACAGTTTTGACCATCTCATACAAGAATGCATGATTAATACCAAGCTTCTTACCGTTAACAACGGCTCTTCTAATCAAACGACGAATTACGTATCCACGACCAACGTTTGAAGGTAATGCACCATCCCCAATGGCAAAAGTAATTGCACGAATATGGTCAGCAATAACTTTAAAGGCCACATCATCTTCACTATTATCATTGTATTTTTTTCCATCGCTTAACTGTTCCGTTTGCCTGATCAGGGGTAAAAACAAATCAGTTTCAAAGTTGGTACGAGCATGCTGGAAAATCGAAACCATTCGTTCTAATCCCATCCCCGTATCAATATTTTTATGTGGCAGGGGTTCATAGGTATCTTCAGGAGTATGGTTATATTGAGAAAATACAATATTCCAAACTTCCAAGTAACGCTCGTTTTCACCACCAGGGTAATTTTCAGGATCATCCTCTGATAGGTTGTTCATTTCTTGACCACGATCATAAAAAATTTCTGAATCAGGACCTGAAGGACCTTGGCCGATATCCCAAAAATTATCTTCATCTTCATAAATATGATCGGCTTTTACACCTAATGACTCCCAAATTTTCCTAGTTTCCTTATCTTTTGGATAAACTGTAATATAAAGTTTTTCTGGATCAAGGCCAAACCACTCATCACTTGTTAGCAACTCCCAAGCCCAAGGAATCACTTCTTTTTTAAAGTAATCACCGACGGAAAAATTACCTAACATTTCAAATAACGTGTGATGTCGAGCGGTCTTACCAACATTTTCAATGTCGTTTGTTCTAATACTCTTTTGGGAACTAGTCAGTCGCGGATTTTCAGGGACCACTGATCCATCAAAATATTTTTTCATGGTAGCAACACCAGAATTTATCCAAAGCAATGTTGGATCATCTACCGGAACAAGTGATGCACTAGGTTCAATTTTATGTCCGTGTTGTGCAAAAAAATCTAAAAACATCTGTCGAATTTCACTACTAGATAGTTCTTTCATTCTTCTTACCTTTACTTTCCGTTTAAAATACAAAAACCACCATTGCTAGCAAAGACGCCCTGAAGCGCGGTACCACTTTGCTTGCAACGATGGATTTCGTTTACCACTTAATCTCGATAATGCTGAGTCGCATGTGTCCATTTACTTGCTGAGGAGCACTCCAAACCAACAGTCGTTTTTTTCACCATCCAAAACGTCTCTATAACCAGTTAGTTTTAAAGCATATCTCAGTTAAACCACAAATATTATAGTCGATACAGTCTTCATAAGTCAACGCGATGATTTTTTCTTGTTACGTTTAGCCTGTCGCACTTCGTGACGCTTTTCTAGTTTACGCTTCTGACGTTCCTGTTCTGAAATAGCACCTCGAATTTTTTTCTTGTAACCAGGCTTGACTTTTTTCTTTGTTTTTTTAACAAATCCCTTTAACGTTGGATCAAGTTCTGCTTGCTTCGCTTTGCGATGATCCCTACGATTTCGATTGTAGGTATCTGCAATTTCACCATTCTTAATTTCTTTTGGTTTAAAAGCAATGCCCATTTTTTCAAGTTCAGAAACCTGCTGATCGTTATCCGGTTCGTATAATGTGATTGCTGTTCCAGACATTTTATTGCGTCCCGTTCTGCCAACACGATGAATGAAAAATTCTAGGTCAGTTGGAATGTCATCGTTGATAACAAGTGATACTCCCTCAATATCAATTCCTCGCGCTGCCAAATCTGTTGCCACAACAAATTGAAAATCTAAATTATGGATTTGACGCATCACACGTTTTCTCTCACGTGGGGTCATTCCTCCGTGAATTTTAGCAACCTTGAGATTGTGCTTTAATAAATAATCGGTAATTTCGTCAACTCTAGTCTTAGTATTCGCAAACACTAACGCTAAATAGGGCTCGCCCATTGTCAACAGTTGGTAGATGATATGTTCTTTACTTTTCCCCTTAGTTGACAATAACCAGTTATCAATCGTTGGACTAATCACAGCAGATGAAGGAATTTCTTCAATCACTGGATTACTCATATACTTTTTCAAAAATGGTCTCAATTTTTCAGGAATTGTAGCTGAAAAGACCAGCATTTGCACATCTTCCGGGAGACTGCCGGCAATTTTATCAACTTGATCCAAGAATCCCATATCCAGAGTCATATCAGCTTCATCAATTACAAAGTGTTGTGCTTCATGAACATCCAGTGCCTGTTCCTTAATCAAATCCATAATTCTGCCCGGTGTTCCAATCACAATCTGTGGTTGTTGGCGTGAAAGTTGCTCAATTTGCCTTTTTTTATCCGTCCCGCCAACGTAGTTATGAACAATAATTAAATCATCTGAAAAACCAACAATTTGCTTTGTGGCATCATATATTTGGTACGCTAGTTCACGACTAGGCGTTGTAATAACAACCTGAACACTTTTTTTATAAAGTTGTAATCCATCAATCAACGGAAGTAAAAAAGCATGCGTTTTGCCACTACCGGTTTCAGATTGCCCAACCACGCTATTGTTCTTTCGAATAATTGGAATCAATTTTTCTTGCACTGGTGTTGGGGTGACAAATTGCAAATCTTCGAGTGCTTTGTTGATAAACGGCTGAAAGTTATAAGTTGTAAATTTCTCAGTCATCAATTTTCTCCCTTACTGCTATCCTTAGTTAATTGGTCTAATTCACTAATAATTTGGTTGATTTCAGCCTCATCTTTGGCCTTGGCACCACTTGCCAATGGATGACCACCACCATCATGAAGCTTAGCAACCTCGTTGATGGGATCAGTCTTAGAACGCAAGCGCACACGGTATGTGCCATCATCTTGTTGAACAAAAATCGCCCATAACTTAACGTCTTTAATTTTTCCTGGAATAGGAACAACTCCTGACGTTCCAGCTTCCTTCAAATCAAACTTGGCTAAAACATCCTTAGTCAGTTTTAAGTACGCTGCACCATGATCTAAAATTGTTAAATTTTCATACACGTACGCAGATAATCGAGCAACTGGAAGGCTCAGTTCGTTTTCATGCTGACCAATTGCCGCATTATCTGCACCCAAATCCATTAAGCCAGCAACAACACGCATTGTATGAGACGTTGTCGCTGGGTACAAATAACGACCTGTATCACCAATAATGCCCGCTAACAAAGCGTGGGCCGCATGCTTAGGTAATGTAAGTTCGTCACTGAATTTTTCATAAAAATCGTAAATTAATTCAGAAGAACTCGAGGCCTCGGGTTCTACCCACATGATGTCACCGAATGGTTCATCATTTGGATGGTGATCAATCTTAATCAGTTCTGCACCCTGATCAAAGCGGCGATCATCAATTCTAGGAGCATTAGCAGTATCGACAACAATGACCAATGCATCATCAAATTCCGCATTGTCTATTTCGTCCATTTCACCAATCCAGTCGAAACCTAGAATATGTTTTCCCACAACGTGGATTGTTTTATATGGAAATGAAGCCCTTAAAATTTCTGCCAGCCCAATTTGTGATCCAATTGCATCTGGATCAGGGCGTTGATGACGATGAATAATAATTTTTGAATATTTTTTTATTTGTTTAAAAATTTCGTCCATTTCGTTCATAATAAAGTGTCCCTTCTAGTATGGATCTTACGTAAACCGTTCCTTAGTATACAGGTTATGATCCTGACTTTCAAACGCTGAAAATCTCGTTATTAACTACGGTTCCATAATGGTAGTGTAATGTTTTCAAAAAGTAACGGATCAAGATTGGTAACCGTAATTCCAAGTAATCGGACCGAACTTTGTTCATGATTTAGTTCGTCCCTCAAAGAATTCGCAGCTCCAAATAATGTTTCAGCATTATTTTCAAAGTAATCAACTTGGGTCAATCGTTTAGTAATTGTCGTAAAATCCTGATAACGCACCTTCAAAACGACCGTTTTACCATGTTTTTGATTTCTTTTCAAAGTTTCTACAACTAACCCGGCCAAATAGCGTAATTGATTTGTTATTTCTTCATCACTGGTTAACGCCTTATTATAAGTACGTTCCTTGCCAATTGATTTACGATCGCGTTGATATTCGACAGGGCGGTCGTCAATCCCCCTCACTCGTCGATAAAGTGTGTAACCAAGTTTACCAAATGATTGCATTAATTCTGCTTCGCTTCGATCAAACAAATCCTGTCCGTTCATGATCCCTATATCATGCATTCTAGGAACCGTCTTTTTACCAACACCTCGAAACTTTTCAATTGTCAGTCGCATCAAAAATTCATGTACATCCGATGGATTAATAATAGTAACACCAACAGGTTTGCAGTAATCAGATGCTAATTTGGCCAAAAACTTGTTGTAAGAAATCCCGGTTGAGCACGTTAAATGAACTTTATCATATATTTCCGCTTGCATCTGATGAGCTAATTGAACGGTATTTTTAATTTTTGGCTTATTTTCTGTTACATCTAAATATGCCTCATCCAAAGCCACATATTCAATTTTATCGGTGTATTCATGAAAAATTTGATGAATCTGGTTAGAAATTTCACGATAATGAGGAAAATCAGGTGTTTTAAAAACTGCTTTGGGTGCTAATTTAAGCGCTTCTTGCGCACTCATCGCGGAATGCACACCAAATGCACGAGCCACGTAGTTAGCAGTTGTTACAACGCCATGACCACCATTTTTTCGTGGATCATGTGCAATTACTAATGCTTGGTCACGTAATTCAGGATGATCACGCATTTCAATGGACGCATAAAATGCATCCATATCGATATGAATAATATTTCTAGAAGCATCGACCTTTAATTGTTCGGTCAAGTAATCCACCATAATCATCCCCCTATCGTCAAAAAAACACAGCCCGATTTCAGTCAATGAAATCAACCTGTGTTTTTAATTTAATTACTTAGCTTCTTCGTCCTTTGATTCAGCATCATCGCTAGCTGCATCATCAGCACTTTCCTCAGAAAAATCATCAGCTGATTCACTTGTTTCTTCAGCAGATTCTGATTCAGCGACTGGAGTGGTAGTTGCTGGCTGGTTGGCATCAGGTCTAACAACTGATGCAATAGCACTTAAATCAAAAGTAAGGTAAATACCTTCACAGTCTAATGTAACTGTGCGTTTGGCTGAGTTAACTTCATCAACGACACCATGAAGACGACCAATTGTAATCACTTCATCGCCCTTTGATAACTGACTAACCATATCTTGGTGTTGCTTTCTTTGTCTCTGTTGAGGTCTGATCATCAAGAAATACATGATGGCAATCATACCTACAATAACAATAATTCCTGAGTAGTTCATCTACATTGACACCCTTTCAAATTTGCTAACTATAACTGTATCAAAAATCACACTAAATTGCCAATGGATTAGAAATTTCTGGCGTTTTCCTTGTTAAAGCCATATTTTTCAAATACCATCTCACGAAAATCGAGGACACGATCTTCCAAAATAGCTTCGCGCAAATCTTGCATCAAATGAATTAAGAAGTATAAGTTGTGGTAACTAGTAAGCCTTAATCCAAATGTTTCGTTCACATGAAGTAAATGACGAATATAAGCTCTACTGTAATTACGGCACGCGTAACAATTACATTCAGGATCGATCGGATTAAAATCATGTGCATATTCTGCATTTTTGACAACCAATCGTCCGTGAGAAGTCATACAAGTACCATTTCTTGCAATTCTAGTCGGTAAGACACAGTCAAACATGTCGATTCCGCGCATGACACCATCAATCAGTGAATCGGCAGTCCCAACTCCCATAAGATAACGGGGCTTATCCTCTGGTAGGAACGGTGTGGTCATCTCAAGAACCCGATTCATCTCTTCTTTTGATTCGCCAACAGACAAGCCACCTACGGAATATCCGGGAAAGTCCATGCTAACCAAATCGTGTGCACTTTGCTGACGAAGTTTCTTAAATCCAGCGCCCTGAACAATTCCGAACAAGCCCTGCCAGTCCGGATTCTGATGAGCCTTCAGTCCACGTTCCGCCCACCTACTAGTGCGCTCAACGGATGCTTTAATGTAATCGTACGTTTCAAAATACGGCGGGCACTCATCAAAGCTCATCATAATATCTGGACCGAGAGCATTTTCAATTTGAATGGCCTTTTCCGGCGACAAAAACATGGTAGATCCGCTAACTGGATCTCTAAACCGAACACCATCTTCCTTAATGTTACGATGCTCAGCCAGTGAAAAGACCTGGAAACCTCCTGAATCAGTCAAAATGCCCTTATCCCAATTCATAAATTTATGCAGTCCACCGGCTTCTTCTACCAATTTTTCCCCAGGTTGAAGCCACAAATGGTAGGTGTTGGCCAAAATAACACCGGCACCCATCTCATCAAGTTCCTCTGGAGCAATACTTTTGACAGTTGCTTGCGTGCCAACCGGCATAAACATGGGTGTCTTGAAGGTTCCGTGCGGTGTAATCAATTCACCCGCACGAGCACCAGTATGCTTGTCCTTCTTGATTAAACGATATTTTACTGCTGGTTCCATACATTCCTACCCTTCGTAATATTACTTGATAAACATTGCATCCCCAAAACTAAAGAAACGATACTTTTCTTCAATCGCGTGTTTGTACGCATTGAGAATTGTATCACGTCCAGTAAATGAAGCAACTAACATGACTAATGTTGACTTTGGTAAATGAAAGTTTGTAATAAATGCATCGACAACTTTCCAGTCATATCCTGGCTTAATAAAAATATCCGTCCAGCCTGAATCAGCCTTGATTTCACCGTTGAATTTCGTGCCAATTGTTTCCAACGTGCGAATTGATGTTGTACCTGTTGCTACAATTCTGCCACCGTTCTTCCGAACGTCATTCAACACTTTAGCTGACTCTTCATCCAACCGATAAAATTCGCTGTGCATTTTGTGGTCTTCAATTTTTTCTTCATCAACCGGTCTGAACGTTCCCAAGCCAACATGTAAAGTTAAGTAAACAAGTTTAATCCCCTTGTCTTCCACTTTTTGCAATAGCTCCTTAGTCCAGTGTAATCCGGCTGTAGGAGCAGCGGCTGAACCATTCTCCTTAGCATAAACCGTTTGATAACGTTCTGGATCATCAAGCTTTTCCTTGATATATGGTGGTAACGGTGTTTCTCCAAGTTTCTCCAAAATTTCCAAGAAAATTCCATCATAATGAAACTCAATCATGCGGCCACCATGTTCAAGTTCTTCCGTAACTGTGGCAGTTAATTCACCATCGCCGAACTTAATTACCGTGCCTGGTCGAATTCTTTTGGCAGGCTTTACTAATGTTTCCCATGTGTCACCTTCAGTGTTGTTCAGTAGTAATACTTCAACATGACCGCCAGTGTCTGGCTTGATGCCATATAGGCGTGCAGGCATAACACGTGAATTATTCATTACTACTGCGTCGCCTTCATGCAATTGATCAATAATATTATAAAAATGTTTGTCTTCCATTTCACCGGTTTTGTGGTCTAAAACCAATAGACGAGATGCATCTCGTTCCTTAATTGGTGTCTGAGCAATTAGCTCATGTGGTAAATCATAGTCAAAATCATCAACAGTCAGTTCAGTCATTATTTTTCTCCTCTTTTATCTGGATATTCTAATCCTAAATGAGTATAGGCAGCCTGAGTGGCAACCCGTCCGCGCGGTGTCCTACTTAAAAAGCCAATTTGAAGTAGATAAGGCTCATACATCTCTGCAATTGTATTTGCCTCCTCACCAATATTAGCCGCTAATGTGTTTAGTCCAACGGGTCCTCCACCATAGTAATTAATAATGGTCGTCAATAATTTATTATCGACTTCATCCAAGCCACGTTGATCAACTCTAAGCATTGTTAACGCAGACGATACAATCCCCTTATCAATTGAATCATGTCCACCAACTTGGGCAAAATCACGAACTCGCTTAAATAATCGATTAGCAATTCTGGGTGTTCCGCGTGAGCGCAAAGCTAACTCCTTTGCCCCAGCCGTTTCAATCTCGGCATTAAATATGCCAGCGGTTCGCTTAACAATCTGTTCCAACTCAGCGGGCTCATAATAGTTCATATGTTCAACAATACCAAAGCGATCGCGTAATGGTGCTGATAAAACGCCTGCCCGCGTTGTCGCTCCGATCAGTGTGAATGGTGGTAACGGAAAATGAACTGGATGTGCAGTTGGTCCCTGTCCAACCACAATATCGATATAATAATCTTCCATAGCTGAATATAGCATTTCCTCAACAATTTTAGGTAACCGATGAATTTCATCGATGAATAGCACATCACCGGCCTCTAACTCATTCAAAAGTGCAACTAAATCTCCGGGCTTTTCAATTGCTGGTCCACTAGTCGTTTTGATATTAACGTGCATTTCATTGGCAATCACCATCGCCAAAGTTGTTTTACCTAATCCAGGTGGGCCATAAAGCAAGACATGATCTAATGCTTCCTCACGTTCACTGGCAGCCTTGATGTATACCGATAATTCACGTTTAATTCTTGATTGACCAATATACTCACTCAGCAAGCGGGGCCTTAAAGAAACCTCAAGAGACTCCTCTTGCTCATCATTGGTTTGCGAAGACATAATTTGATCGTCATCCATTCAAGTCCCCTCCTTCCTACTTAGTTAGCATTACCAGTCCTTGTCTCAGATAATCATCCGTAGTTGTCGTTGAAAGTTTTCTCAACTGCTTAGCAACCTTTTGAACTTCTTTTTCTCTATAACCAAGAGCACTCAATGCTGCCAATGCATCTGCTAATTCAGGCTGATCATTAGTAGTTTTTTGAGGTGTATTAAACAAATCTGGTTCATTAAGCTGCTTAATTTTATCCTTCAGGTCCAAGATAATTTGTGAAGCAGTCTTTTTACCAATTCCCGGGAATTTTGTTAAATAAGCAACATCGTTACCAGCAATAGCATTGATTAGACCGCTATGATCAGTATTTGCTAAAATTGCCAATGCACTTTTGGGCCCAATACCAGAAACATTAATGAGTTTTTCAAATAGCTCTTTTTCTTCCTGATCATAGAATCCATACAAAGCGATATCGTTATCACGAACCGCTTGGTATACAAAGATTCGAACGGTTTGTTCACGACTTTCCTGATATCTATATGGATTTGCCGTCATTAACTTGTAGCCAACACCATTAACATCAATCACTACAAAACTAGGATTGACTATTGTGACATAGCCTTCAAAATATTCAAACACTGGTTATTCCCACCTTTTTTATGCATCTTTCTAATTGTATCATATGAAAACACAGCGACCTAACCATTATTACAATTAGAATTCGTGCTCGTCAAAATCACCAGCATATGGGTCATGGCTATCTTGAATTCGCTTGAACATTCGTTCAAGTTCAGTGTTATCAAAGTGAATAAGAACCGGTCTACCGTGAGGACAATTAAACGGATTTTCACAGGTTGGTAATTTTGTTAATAGCGCTTTGGCTTGCTGATCATCCAAGTAATGATTGGCTTTAATTGCACGCTTGCAGCTCATCATGATAGCTGTTTTTTCTCTAAATTGAGCAACTGTCAAATGACCATCTTTAATAATCCAGTCAATCATTTCACGAATTGTGCTTTCCTCTTGACCTTGTTTAATCCACGTTGGGTGTGAATGAACAACGAAACTATTTTGTCCAAACGACTCCAAATGTAACCCAACATCACTTAATACATCCAGGTGGTCACTGATTGTTAGAACGTCCGTGGTCGAATAATCAAGAACTAGCGGAATAAGCAAATTTTGCTGATCATCACTAACTTCTCCAATTGCTTTTCGATAATATTCATAGTTAATACGCTCTTGTGCAGCATGTTGATCAACCACATATAATCCGTCGGAAGATTGAGCCAACAAAAAGGTGCCGTGCATTTGTCCCAAATATTCTAAATTTGGAAAGCGCGGTTTATCCTGTTGTTCTTGACGTGCTAAATCGAGCTCCTCACTAACCAGTTTGTCCGTCGTTTGCTGATTAATTGCTTCATTTTTTTGATACTTTGCATCAAATGCCTGCATCATCGGTGTATTTAACTGGTTTCGATTAGTGATAATAATCGGTTCAACTTCTGCATCACTTTGAGCTTCATCTTCTGTTGTTGGATCAGGAACAGTTCCCGATAAGTGTGGTGAACTCCCGTCATACGTTGTTGATGCTTCGTTCAAGTCACGTTGCAGTGCACCGAAATCAATTTGATCGGCGGCTGGCATATCTTCCAATACATCAGGAATCAGATTTTGTTGTGCCATTACTTTTCTGATTGCACCAGCAATCAACTGTTGCAACTGGCCTTCCTTACTAATTCGCACCTCTTTTTTGGCAGGATGTACGTTAACATCTATAAGAACCGGATCTAATTCAATCAGCAAGACGCTTAAAGGATAGCGACCAATCATTAACTTGGATCCGTACCCCTGAATAATTGCTTTTGTTAACTGAAAATTGCGAATATACCGATGATTAATAATAATCGAGATATATTGACGAGATGATCTAGTAATCTCAGGAAACGAAGTGTAGCCACTGATTGAAAAATCTGGGTCTTCATCGCTGAACGGTACCATTTTTCTAGCATTTGTAATTCCATAAATTGCCGCGATAACCTGTTGTAAATTTCCATTACCAGGTGTCCGCAATAACTCTTTTTCATTGTGAGTAAATGAAAACGCAACATCGGCGTGTGCTAATGCCAGTCGATCAATGATATCAGAAATCTGTGCTAGTTCTGTTTGAGGTGACTTCAGGTACTTTAAACGCGCTGGTGTATTGAAAAACAAGTCACTCACAGTGATATCAGTTCCTGGCCTCGCAGCAGCCGGTTTAGTACTTAGAATCTCTCCACCTTTAATATGGATCATCGTGCCCCTGTCATCATCGGCTGCTGTCGTTAAGACAACGTCAGCTACGGAAGCAATACTTGGTAATGCTTCGCCACGAAACCCCAATGTTTTAATTCTGAATAAATCATGCGGATCAGCAATTTTACTGGTGGCATGTCTTTTAAAAGCAATTTCGACATCATCGGGTAAAATTCCGTCCCCATCATCAATGATTCTAATTTGGCCTAACCCTGACTGAGTCACAATGATATCGATTCGATTGCTGTGGGCATCAAGTGAATTTTCAACTAACTCTTTAACAATGGATGCCGGTCTTTCAATCACTTCGCCAGCAGCAATTTGATCAGCTAATACATCGCTTAATTCGTGAATTTTACTCATGAGTGAATTCCTTTCTTTTTGATTTATTGTAATTTTTGTTGCCACTCATACATCTTATTCATAACATCCATTGGTGTCATGGACATCAAGTTAAGACGTTTTAACTGATCCAGCACTTGATCAACATTTGGGTCAACATCAACTGGATCAAAAAGCGCTAATTGAGAAGCTTCTGTTTTACCTTTAGGATCCTCATCCGACTTTTCTAAATCAATTTCTCGACTAACATTTTCAGCCTGTGATTCTACATGGTGAACTTGCTGATTATCTAATGAAGCTGCTCTGCTTTCCAAACCAGTTAAAATCTCATTAGCTCTTTTCAGTAATGTTTCTGGCATGCCAGCTAGTTTTGCAACATGAATACCGTATGATTGATCAGCGGCCCCGTCCTCAACTTTATGCAAAAATACTAGTTCGCCATTTTTTTCGACCGCACCGACGTGAACATTTTTTAACTCAGCCAAAGTATCTTCAAGAACCGTTAATTCATGATAATGCGTTGAAAATAACGTCTTTGCGTGGACACGATTATGAACAAACTCAATAATTGCTTGTGCTAAAGCCATTCCATCATATGTGGCAGTTCCACGTCCGATTTCGTCAAATAGAATTAGACTATTTTCACTCGCGTGAACTAGGGCATTATTTGCTTCCTGCATTTCCACCATGAAAGTACTTTGACCAGAAATCAAATCATCAGCAGCTCCAATACGAGTAAATATTTGATCGAAAATTGGCATTTTTGCTTTTTTCGCAGGAACAAAACATCCCATTTGAGACATAATGACCGTCAAGGCTAACTGTCTCATGTAGGTGCTCTTACCTGACATGTTAGGCCCAGTGATTAACAGAATATTAGTCTTCGGGTTCATTGACACGTCATTTGGAACATACTCTTGGTGACCCATGAATTTTTCAACTACCGGATGTCGTCCTTCAGTTATTTCTAAATCATGAGACTTAGTATATGTTGGCCTAATAAAATGATACGTTTCACTAACCACAGCAAAACTTTGTAATACATCTAGTTCAGCAACCCGTTTAGCCAGTCTTTGCAAACGATCAATTGATTCTTTAACTTGATCACGCACATCAGCAAAGAGTTGATATTCGAGGGCAGTCGATTTATCCTGGGCCTCTAAAATCAAAGTTTCTTTTTCTTTGAGTTCTGGCGTTGAAAATCGCTCTGCATTGGTTAAGGTTTGCTTTCGCTCATAGCGATCGTCTGGTAACTTATCTAAGTTGGCTTTGGTGACCTCAATGTAGTATCCGAAGACATGATTAAACCCAATTTTCAGGTTATTGATTCCCGTATTTTGCCGTTCCTGTGCTTCAAGTTTAGCAATCCACTGCTTACCATTTTTCATTGCATCACGATATTCATCAAGCCGATCGTTATAGTGATCCTTGATCACTCCTCCATCCGTTACAGAGATTGGTGGTTCCTCCGCAATTGATTGATCTAGCAAGCCAACAATGTCTTCTAGTGGGTCCAGTTGTTTCATTAGTTCATCAAAAACCGGTGAGTTAAGAGATTCCAGAATATAGCGGACCTTAGGTATTTGTTGCAAAGACGTTTTTAATTGAATCAGGTCCCTGCCGTTCACGCTACCGTATGCTACTCGACCAGCCAGACGTTCCAGATCGTACACCTTTGTCAGTTCATCTTGTAAGTTACTTCTTTCAAAGTAGTGATCTAGTAGCTCCTGAACTTTATCCTGTCGTCCTTCAATCGACTTTCGATCTAGTAACGGGCGATCCAACCACTGTTTAAGAAGACGACCGCCCATTGCAGTTTTAGTTTCATCAAGAAGCCACAATAATGTTCCTTGTTTCTTACCACTTCTGATGTTATTCGTTAACTCTAAATTATATTTAGAATAATGATCCATCTTCAAAAAATATGACGGTTCATATGCTACTGCTCGTTGCAAATGAGCCAAGCTCCGTTTTTGTGTGACGGTCAAGTATGTTACTAATAGACTAACAACCTTAACTTCAGACGAACTATCTAAATCTTGCGTTAAGTAACTGACTTCAGAAGATTGCACAGTTTCACCTTGATGTGATATTAAAATCCCTTGTTCGTTAAAAAAGTTCAACAATGAATCTTCAAGTGTATCATCAACCACAACTTCCTTAGTTCTGAGGTTAATCATTTCGTTAATAAGCGAGTCACGATTGTCTAACACACTAGTTTTTAATTCACCAGTTGATAAGTCCGTGTATGCCAAGGCATAACTTTGGTCCTCAATCACCAGAGCAGTCAGGTAATTATTATCTTTTGCTTGTTCGCCAGACATATCCATTTGCGTTCCTGGCGTTACTAATCGCGTTACCTCTCTTTTGACCATTCCCTTTGCTAATTTAGGATCTTCCATCTGTTCGCAAACAGCAACTTTATATCCCTGGTCAATCAATATATCAATATAATTTTGAACCGCATGGTGAGGCACCCCGCACATTGGGATTGGAGTTTGCGAGTTTTTATTTCTTTGGGTTAGTGTTAACTCAAGTAACTGTGAGCCCTTAATCGCATCATCATTAAATAATTCATAGAAATCGCCCAATCGATAAAACAGGAACGCGTCTGGGTACTGATCCTTAACTGCTTGATACTGCTTCATCATTGGTGTCTCTTTCGTCGCTTGTGCCACTTACTTCACCCCACAAAATTAATACAACAATTTTACCACGTTTTGACTTAAATTTTAGTTATTTAGCACTTTCAGTATTTAATAACAAATAAGGATTGAAAGAGGTTCTCACCCCTTTCAACCCTTATTTTGCATAATCTACAGCTCGAACTTCACGAATAACGGTAACTTTAATGTGACCAGGATATTCAAGTTCTTTTTCAATTTCTTGCTTAATATCATGCGATAATTCTGTAGCTTGTAAATCAGAAATCGTCTTTGGCTTAACAATGACCCGAACTTCTCGTCCAGCTTGGATCGCGTAACTATGATCAACACCCTTATGACGGTTTGCAATGCTTTCTAGCTGTTTCAACCGTTGGATGTAATTTTCTAAGGACTCACTTCTAGCACCTGGTCGTGCACCAGAAATTGCATCAGCCGTTGCCACTAACACAGCAATAACTGATTCTGGTTCAACATCACCATGGTGAGATGCAATTGTGTTAATTACAACTGGATTTTCCTTATACTTAGTGGTTAACTCTACCCCAAGTTCAACGTGTGAACCTTCTACTTCATGATCAACTGCTTTACCAATATCGTGTAATAACCCCGCGCGCTTAGCTAATGTAACATCTTCGCCAAGTTCAGCAGCTAATATTCCTGCTAACTTAGCAACTTCAATTGAGTGATCCAACACGTTCTGACCATAACTGGTCCGGTACTTCATCCGACCAATGATCTTAATTAAATCTGGATGAATGGAATGAACTCCTAAATCAAAGACAGTCTGTTCACCAGTTTCACGTAATTGCTGATCCATCTCTTTTTGAGCCTTTTCAACGGTCTCCTCAATACGTGCCGGATGAATACGGCCATCTTGAATTAGTTTTTCAAGAGCAATCTTGGCAATTTCACGACGAATGGGATCAAAGCCGCTTAATACAACGGCCTCTGGAGTATCATCAATAATCAAATCAATTCCAGTCAGTGTTTCAAGGGTCCTAATGTTGCGACCCTCTCGACCAATAATGCGCCCTTTCATATCATCGTTTGGTAGTGTAACAACGGATACTGTGGTCTCTGAAACCATATCAGCTGCACTACGTTGTATTGCACTAACTATCAAATCCTTAGCCTTTTTATCGGCCGAAGCAGCAGCTTCCTGCTCACTATCACGGATCATGACTTCCCGTTCATGCTTTAATTGTTTCTTCATGTCGGTCAAGATTTCGTTCTTGGCATCCTCTTGTGACATTTCTGCCACTTTTTCTAATTCCACCTGGCGTTGGTCAATTAATTCTGTTACTTGTTGTTGATCTTTTTGAATTTGCTCCTCGTGCTTACTAATTTTAGTTTCACGTACACTTAAAGCATTTTCTCGTTTTTCAAGGGCATTATCCTTGCGATCAAGTGTCGTTTCACGTTGTAATAACCGGTCTTCTTGCTTTTGAACTTCTGCACGACGACCCTTTAACTCATCTTCAACGCCTTCACGATACTGATGACTTTCTTCCTTAGCCTCTAGAATTGCTTCCTTTTTGGCAGTCTCAGCTTCTTTTTTCGCATCAGAGATAATTCCTTCGGCACTATTGCGAGCCTGGTTAACTTGTCGTTCATACGAAGTCTTTTTAACCATGTAGCCCACAATCACTCCGACAACAATAGCGATCACGGCGAGAATTATGCTAATTGCATTCACTTTTTCACCTCCGCATCAACTATAAAATTGCTGTTGGTCAAATAATCTTTTTAATTTAACGTGTTAATTGATTATTTACACTGTACCAATTCTAATATTGCTTGTAAATCATGTCAACTAATTGTCAATTCAATTGCTACAAAAAAACAGTTAGCAATTAATAACTTGCCAACCGTTTATCTTTTTTAGCTCTCTGCGTCATCAAGATTTAATTCACTCGGATCCGATTCAACAGTGGTATCGGCATCCATGCCGTACGCAACACGAACTTTGTTCATTAATTCGTCCATTGTATCTGGGTGATCCGCTAAATACTGTTTTGCATTTTCGCGACCTTGACCAATTCGATCATCCCCGTATGAGTACCAGGCACCACTCTTATTAACCAAATCTTTTTCAACGGCCATGTCTAGCAGTTCACCAGTCTTAGAAATCCCATGACCATACATAATATCAACTTCAGCACGACGGAACGGAGGCGCAACCTTGTTCTTAACAACCTTTATTTTAGTTCGGTTACCAACAACATCGGTGCCGTCTTTAATTTGTTCAGCGCGACGAATTTCTAGTCTAATCGTTGAATAAAACTTAAGTGCGCGGCCTCCGGGTGTTGTTTCAGGATTACCGAACATAACACCAACTTTTTCACGAATTTGGTTAATGAAAATTGCAATTGTTTTAGTCTTATTGATTGATCCTGAAAGTTTACGAAGTGCTTGAGACATTAATCGAGCTTGCAGCCCAACATGCGCATCCCCCATCTCACCTTCAATTTCAGCACGTGGCACTAAGGCTGCGACCGAATCAACAACAACAATATCAACTGCGCCACTAGTAATCAGTGCATCCGCAATTTCAAGTCCTTCTTCACCCGTATCTGGTTGAGACAACAGTAAATCATCAATATTTACTCCAAGTGCCTCAGCATATTGAGGATCCAATGCATTCTCGGCATCAATGTACGCAGCTGTGCCACCTTGATGCTGTACTTCAGCGACTGCATGCAAGGCAACCGTCGTTTTACCTGAACTTTCAGGGCCATACATTTCAACAATTCGTCCACGAGGGTATCCTCCGACACCCAACGCATCATCTAATGCCAACGAGCCGCTGGAAACTGTGGCGATTTGCATATCAGCTTGGTCGCCCATTCTCATAATGGACCCCTTACCGAAATTTTTTTCAATTTTTCTTAGGGCAGCATCAAGCGCTGCCTTACGTTCATCAGCCAATTGAGTTCCTCCTTAAAATAGAAGCTTTATCCTTCATCAATAATATCAGTTATGTTTCAAAAATCAAGAGAAAGTCGAACAAAAGTTCGTATTTTTCATTTTAATTCTAAATAAAGTAAGTACAATACTTGCCAAACACTTTTTTCTCTAATCGTTTGTCGATCATCGGTGGCCGGTAGTGAAAGTTGCTTAGTAATGGTGTGTCCATCTTTTTTTGAAATACCAACCCAGACAGTTCCAGGAACTTGGTTCTCCAAACTATCTGGTCCTGCTACACCAGTAAAAGAAACACCATAATCGGCATCCATAATTTGACGACTTCTTTCAGCCATCTCGATAGCAACGGGTTCGCTAACAACTCCATATTCCGAAATAATGGAGTGATCTATGCCTAGTATTTTTTCCTTTACATCATTAGCGTAGGTCACAAATCCACCATTAAACACGTTTGACGCACCACTAATTGTACAAATCGTTGCCTGAAATAACCCAGCCGTCAAACTTTCAGCCGCAGTGATGGTTTGCTGATGCTCCTTTAATTTGTCGACAACCAACTGTGCTAAATTATCTTTTGCATCATCACTTAAATAGAAATTAGCATATTTGTTTATTAGCTGCCGCTCAATTGAGGTAATTTCATTATTCATTGACGCATTCGTGGCAGTCAATCTTATTTCAATGGCATGAGCTTGTGAGTAGGAACCAATTGAAATTAAAGGTGTCGCCATTGCAATTTTTTCCGCACCATCCATTAACTCAGATTCGGAAATTCCTGCAAAGTACAACGATCTAGAAACTATATGCGTATTCAATGAATACTGCTTTATCAACGCAGACTTTAACGCAGTTTCAAACATTGCCTTCATTTCTACCGGAGGTCCTGGTAAAACGACAACATCTGCACCATTTTCATTTATATAAAAATCCCCAATTGCCAACCCAGCTGGATTCTGAAGAATCATAGCACCATCCAAATATTCAGCTTGTTTACGATTTGTGTCTACCATCACACGTTTCTGTTTATCAAAATAATTGGTTATTTTGGCCATTTGAGACGCATCTGTTAGTAGCCTTACATTCAGTGCTTTAGCGACTCCTTCTTTTGTCTGATCATCGGTTGTCGGGCCAAGGCCACCACATAAAATGACGATATCTGCCCTATTAAGTGACTTTTTTAGTGTTTCAGAAATCCTATTAATATTATCTCCAATAACCGTCTGATAATGGGTATCGATTCCCAAATCAGCCATTTGACGTGCCAAATAGGTGGCGTTAGTATTGTTAATTTTACCAAGCAGTAATTCTGTACCAACAGTGATTATTTCTCCCTGCATTATTTGCCCTCCTAAATAATAATTACGAGACAACTTAAATTCTACCTCTAAAAACAAAAAAAGGAAGGATTGCCGCTCAGCGTCATCCATCCTCTAAAGTAAAAATTATTTTAATCCATCTGAAAACACCGATCGACCCTTAATAAAGTAATCGATCCCGGAATAAACAGTGAAGAACAAGCAAATATACAGCATGATTTGACCAAAAGGAATATTAGCCCATGCAAAGAAAACATTGTGAAGAAGTAAAAACGAAATTGCGATAAACTGGCTAACGGTTTTGATTTTGCCTGGCATTTTTGCTGCCATAACTTCCCCATTAGTCTCAACAATTAACAGTCTAAGTCCGGTAACTGCAAGCTCACGCCATATAATCACAACCGATACCCAAGCTGGAACAACACCCATTGACGTCAACACAATAAATGCCGTCATCACTAAAATTTTATCAGCTAAAGGATCAGCAAACTTGCCGAAATTAGTAACCAGATGATTTTTACGGGCAATGTGCCCATCTAAATTATCAGTAATACAAGCAATAATAAACAAAACTGCCGCTATCAATTCAGCAACTGGGATGGTTGCTCCACCAAATGTAACGCTTCCCCAATTAAGTGGCAAAACCAGTAATAGTAGGAAAAATGGCACTATGCATAAACGCATGACAGTTAATTTATTTGGTAAATTCAAAAAAAAGCCTCCTCATTATTCCCATTAATTTGATTGTGTACTAGAAGATGAACCTGCACTTGATGAACTTGCACTTGATGAACTTGAACTAGTCGTCGAAGATGTAGAACCATTTAAGTTCAAAGTAACCTTGCTGACGTTTGGATACTCATTATCTTTAGTAGCGTTAATAGTCTTACCATTCAATTTCAATGTTGTGTATTGAGCGTTTCCAAGGGAGATAACAACCTTTTTGGCGGATGAACTAATTTTAACGGTCTGGGACTCATTAGCACTCAATGTCTGACTTAGTTGAGGCGTACCATCAGTTGTGACCGATATCCACGCACGCTTAGTCGGCGTAATCTTTAATTTTAGATCACTTGAACTAGCACCTTTAACTGTGAATACAGCAGCACTAGATGTCTGTGAAGTTGCATTCAAGCTCAGCTTACTACTCTTCGAAGAGGTTGATTCCTTCGTCGAAGAAGAATTTTTACTGCTCGTTTTACTACTCTTTTGACTACTTTCACCAGATACAGATACTGAGCTACTGTCAATATTGTTGTTATCAGAACTTGAACTACGCCCATGCAAGGCGGTTAACCAAATCACACCCAAAATAACAAGAATTACAACGGCAATAATAATTGTCGGCAAATATTGACGAACTCGGTCAAGGGAATCGGTATTTTTCCTCGTTTGTCCCGCCCGTGTCTCAATTGCACGTGACATGTGTTCCGAATACTCTGTTGACTTACTTTTGGGTAATTCATCGTCGTAGTCACGCAGCAACTCATCCCCGTTTAGTTGAACAGTGTCTGCGTATTGCTTAACGAATGCACGAACATAAAAATCTCCAGGCAACTCATTAAAATTTTCATCTTCAATTGCAATTAAGTATCTCTTTTGAATCTTAGTTGCCTTTTGAAGGTCGTCTAACGTATACCCCATGGATACGCGCGCATTACGTAATTTCTTTCCAATTTCAATTTTAGAATTTTCTTCTGCCATGAACACTATTTCTCCAATACTTTTATCTTGTGTACGCCGTCGACAGTATAGCATATTTCAGCCATTAATTATTTAAATTTAGCTTAATTTGAATGCCGTGGAACAACTTGGTAAACAGAAATTCCCTGTGATTGAATGAATTCTTTTGCAATTACATATAGATCATCAATCTTAATTGATTCTAGAACTGTAATTTCATCAAGTAGATTAGTTCCACCAAACAATTTACCTGCATATCTATTGGCGATTGCTTCAGGTGAGTCAAGTAATGCAATCATTCTGCCAAGCATGGCACGCTTAATATTGTCAAATTGTGAAGCAGCCGCCTCGATTTGCTGATGCGCACTCTCCAAAATACCAATGATTTCATCAGCAAATCGTTCAATATGATCAGTATCACTACTGAAATACGCAAAATGAAAACCTCTTTGCATTTCAAAATTGTAGCTGAAAGAATCATCAATAATTTCGTTATTATATAGGCGTAAATAATTATCTACGGTATCGTCAAATAAGATATCAAGCAATAGTTCTACCCCAAGCCGATATCTAAGTCCCGCTTCACCTGCCGCAATTTGTTCTAATCCACGAACACCAACCATCACTTTGGGCCTAGTAACATCCATCTCCAAGGTTCTGAAAGGAATGACATCCTTTCCGCTTGGGTCGTTTAATTCAAATCTGACTTCAGGATTACTTGGTTCATCAAAATGTTTCTTACTTTGATTGTCTTTAACGCATTCAATAGCTTCTGCGGGATCAACGTTGCCAACAATGAATAGATTCATATTATGTGGCTGATAGAACGTGTCATATGTTGAATACAGTGTCTCCGAGCTGATTTTATCGATTGATTCCACGCTTCCAGCAATATCAACATGCATTGGATCATGGGGATAAAGATTACCAAGCATCCCGAAATAAAGTCTCCAATTGGGATCATCATCATACATCTTGATTTCTTGGCCAATGATGCCCTTCTCTTTTTGAACAGTCTGAGAAGAAAAATATGGTTGTTGGACAAAATCAAGCAACACATCCAAACTTTCGTGAATGTGTTCCGTCGTTGAAAATAGGTAGCTAGTTTGAGTAAAACTAGTAAATGCATTGGAATCTGCACCTAATTCTCCAAATAAATCAAATGCATCATGATCAATTTTTTCAAACATTTTATGTTCCAAAAAATGTGCAACTCCATCAGGTACCGTGACAACCTCATCACTGCCGGTAGGCACAAACGTCTGATCTATCGAACCATAATCAACAGTTAAAATTGCATATGTTTTATGAAAATATTTTTTCGGTAAAACTTGGACAACCAGCCCATTTTCTAACGTTTCATCATAAATTGTTTCATCGTACTTTGAATACGAGTGCTCATTCATTTTTCAAATCTCCATTTAAATAATACACTGCCTGCAGCTTTAGTTTAGACGCAACTCTCACCACATCTGCACTCGTGACTTGATTAACTTTTTCAACTACATCATCTGGTTCCTGATGTAATAATGAATCCGTCAGCTTCCGTTCAACAATGTTACCAGCCGTGTCCAAACTGGTTTTGTATTGATTTACTAATCCTTCTTTAACTTCTCGCATCAATTCATCACTAAATTTACCAGCAATGATATCATCAATCTGCTCTTTAATTAGCGTACGTGCACGATCATAATTAACGTTTTGAATACCAGTTTGAATTGATAACATCCCACTAAAACTATGATATTGGCTCGATGCATAATAAGCCAAACTTTCCTTTTCTCGTACATTTACAAATAATTTAGACAGAGGTGACCCGCCTAAAATACCGTTCATTACAACAGCAGCGTAGTGGTCTTTATCCAAAAAACAAACTGGCAACTCATATGCCAAGTTTAGCTTTGATTGGTTCAACGCTTGAGTCTCTTCTTCGTTAACAGCCTCATCTTTTGGTTCCTGACGATACATCAACTTATCATTATCAAAATGACGGGGTGCGAATTCAAACTGTTTAAACTGGTCGATTACGTGATTTTCATCAACATCACCTAAAACCACAATATTAATTTTGTCGTGACTAACCATATTATGATAGACTTCAACTAATTTTTCGGCAGTTAACGATTCAAGATCGTCTAGCCTACCAAAGCTGGGAATCTGCATAACAGAATTTTTATCAAAGTAAAGTTGACGAAGCTTAGTTGCAGCGTAGTACTGCTTGTCATCATCTAAAGATTTAATTGCACTATAAAGATTAGCTTTTTGTAGGTTAAAGGTTGGTTCATCAAACGAACCATTATCAATTAGTGGATTAAACAGCATTTCATGAATTAAATCAATCGTTCGATCCAATAAACCATCAAACGCATACTGATCATTAATAAAACGAGCTTTTAATCGAACTGTATGCATCGTCCCAATTCGTGCTACTCCAGTTCCAACGTCAGCACCATATAGCCGTGACAACTGTCTTGCTAATGCCGTTTGCGTAGGATATTTATGGGTACTGGTTTCAAGCAGGTCTCCAAGTAAACTCCTAGCTGTCGTGTTATCAGCAGTTTGAGGTGTCCCAAAGTTGACAATAATTTGGTTATTTTTGAACTGTGATGTTTTGATAATATGTAACTCAACACCATCTGTTAGTCGAAAATCCAATACAAATCCTCCATCTACATCTCACTACCTTGTATACCATCCCGGCAGGAAAAAAATCGTCGATTATTCACCAAATAAGCGGTGGTTCAACTACATTAAAACCGATGTCTCACATGTTAAATAATGATACGTTACTTCAGTTAAAAATACAAACCAAATTTAAAAAATGAAATTTTGATTAAAAAAATCGGTTCCACAGAATTGTAACTACGCCGCCTGTTTGCTATGATGTTAATTAACGAAAAGGAGAGAGTGAATCGTGAAGGTTATTAAATTTGGCGGAAGCTCATTAGCTAGTAGTCAACAATTAAAAAAAGTAATTGATATTGTAAAAGATGACCCAGCAAGACGCTGTGTGGTCGTATCGGCACCCGGGAAACGCAATCCTGCTGATACCAAGGTAACTGACCTGCTAATTCGTTATGCGGAACACGTTATCTCAGGTAGTGATTACGAAAAAATTCAGGGAGAAATTATTTCGCGATATCAGGAAATAGCACTTGGGTTCTCATTAACACCCGAAGAATTTGCACCAATTAAACGGGCAATCTTGAATCTTCCCCTCAAAAAATATAAAAACAATACATACCTGATGGCGGCATTTAAAGCCCATGGTGAAAAATTAAATGCGCAATTAATCGCTCGTGTATTTAATATCGTTGGCATTGCAGCTCAGTATCTTGATCCAAAGGACGCAGGTATGGTAGTTACCGACGTCCCGGATGACGCCCAGATTCTACCTGAAAGTTATGCAAACATGCGTAAATGGCAGAACAACGCTAATGTTCTAGTAGTACCTGGCTTTTTCGCTTACAACGAAGAAGGTGCGATATGCACATTTTCACGTGGTGGATCAGACATCACAGGAGCAGTGATGTCTCGTGGCCTAAATGCTGACTTATATGAGAACTTTACCGATGTTGATGCCATCTACTCGGTTAACCCAAACATCGTCTCGCACCCCCACGCCATCGCTCATATGACGTTCCGAGAAATGCGTGAATTATCATATGCAGGATTTTCGGTCTTCCATGATGAAGCATTAATTCCTGCAATTCAAGGAGACATTGCGGTCAACGTTCGTAATACCAACCACCCTGAAGCTCCTGGAACAATCATATCAGCACGAATCAAACCGAATAAGGAATATCCAGTTCGCGGTATTACAGCTTCAAAACATTTCTGTGGCCTTTATATTAGTAAATATTTATTGAATAAAGAGGTCGGTTTTACCCGTAAGGTGTTGGATGTATTGTACAAATTCAACATCAGTTACGAACACATGCCGTCTGGAATTGACGATATTACAATCATCATGTCTGAAGACAATTTAACTCCTGAATTAGAGCAATCACTAATGTCTGAACTCCAGACAGCAATTCATCCAGACGAAATGCACATGATCCATGATTATGCAGTTGTGATGGTGGTAGGAGAAGGAATGCATGACACAATCGGTATCATGGCTAAGGCAACTAAGGCTTTAGCTCAGGCCGGTATTAGACTTCAAATGATTAACCAAGGCGCATCAGAGATTTCAATTATGTTTGGTGTTGCTCAGGATGAGGCTGATAGGTCTGTGGCAGCCTTATATGGCGAATTCTTTCAGCACGATTAAAAGAAATAAAAATATCTAAAAAATCATCACGTAATCTTCGTAAGCAGAAGATTGCGTGATGATTTTTTTTAAAGGATTGGTGCCACTAAGCGTGACAATTTTTGTTTTATTTTAATATACCTAGATTGATTTCGAAAATGTTCTTTCGTCAAAAAATCAGATTTTTGTTGATCGTGCAAAAAAATCAACTCCGTAGCATGTGCAAATTCTCGATCATATAAAAATGCATTTGCTTCAAAATTAAGCTTAAACGATCTAATATCCATATTGGCGGAGCCAATAGAAACAATCTTTCCATCAATAACGATCATCTTAGAATGCATAAATCCGTTTTGATAGGAGTAAATTTTACCACCTGCATTGATCAGTTCCTGGCAATAATACTCAGTTGCTCGATAAACAAACGGATGATCTGGCTGATCCGGAATAATCAGTCGGACATCGACTCCCGCAGTCGCTGCGATGGACAAAGCTTCCAAAACACTCGAGTCTGGAACGAAATACGGTGATTCAATGTAAATTTTTTTTGTCGCAATGGATATCATTTTGACGTACCCTTGTTTAATCTTTTCGCGATCGTCATCCGGGCCACTGGAGACAATTTGCATGCTGGTGGATCCCTTAGCAACTGTCTGTGGAAAATACTTTGCATCAAAACGAACCTTGTCCTTTTTGGTTGTCGCATTCCAGTCTAAAAAGAATCGACTTTGTAGTGACAAAACGGCATCCCCGACAACTCTCAAATGAGTATCTCGCCAGTAGCCAAATTTTTTCTTGCGGTTAAGATACTGGTCCCCTACGTTAAAACCTCCAATATATCCAGTTTTGCCATCTATAATAACTAACTTTCGGTGATCTCTAAAGTTCAGTCTAAGTGAAAACGGCAAAAATTTGGAAGTTAAAAACGGTTCAACCTGACCACCTAATTCAACCAAATGCTTAAATAACTTACGCTTAGAACCGTGAGATCCTAATGTATCGTAGATAACTCTGACGTGAACTCCATGCCTGGCCTTTTTTTCTAGTATCTTAACAAATTCATTACCAATTTGATCGTTATACCAGGTAAAAAACTCAATATTAATATGGTGTTTAGCTCGTCTGACATCTTCAAAAATGCTGTCGAACAATTTGTTACCATCTGTATATATTCGAACTGCGTTACGCTTTGTGAGCACGGCATTGTCAGTTTCTAGAAAAAGTCGTACCAGTTCACGTGCAGAGTTTGTCACTTGGTTTGCCGGCAATAATTCATGTTCATCGAATTGAAGCTTTTGGTTGGCAACAATCTGATCGATACCCAAACGCTGCTGCGCCTTCAAATCAAAAATTCGGCGATGAGACAATTTACGACCTGCAAATAAATACAACAAAAAGCCCACTACTGGAAGTACTAAAAGTACCAGCAGCCAGGCCCAGGTTGCGGAAATATCACGTTTTTCTCTAAATACAATAATGAATGCCGTAATCGTGTTAATTGCAAACACAACATCAGCCAAGATCCAAAAATCAATCACCACGATGACTGCCCCCGTCAATTATTAAACTTAGCATAACAATTGTCGCTGGATTTGTCACGGCTTTATGGCTTACCCAAGTAGTTACTTGAATCACCAAACCATTTTTCATTAATTTTCTTTAACTGTCCATCCTTTTGCATTTTTCCTAAAGCAGTATCAATCTTTTTCTTCATTGTGACGTCACCTTTACGCATCCCTACAGCAAAGTTTTCAGATTGAATTTTATTACTAAAATACGTTGAATAAGCTGAACTATTAGACTGGTGCTTAATATAGTATTCAGCGTAAACCTTATCCATCAAAATACCTTGAATTCGGTTAGCATTCAAATCAATAAATGCATCAGGAAATGTGTCGTACAAAATTGGTTTCTTCCCTTTGATCAAATCTTTAAGCATCTTAGGATTTTTATCCAGAACGTCGGAACCTGTTGATCCATTTTGAACGCCAAGCGTCTTACCCTTCATATCGGCAAAATCTTTAATATGACTCGATTTTTTTGTCACCAATATCTGTTTATTTTTCAAGTATGGTCGACTAAATAAAACCGCCTTCTTACGAGCACTGGTAATGGTATAACCATTCCAAATTAAATCAATCGTACCATTGTTAAGTTCCGTTTCCTTCATTGACCAATCAATTGTTTGAAAATCAACCTTAATCCCGTACTGTTTAAAAACGGCACGAGCTAAGTCAATATCATACCCAACCAACTTACCATTTTTTTGACGAAAGCCCATCGGTACGAAGCTATCATCCAATCCGATAACCACTTTACCACGACGTTCAATTCTGCTCCAAGTATCTTGCGTGTGTGCCTTTTGTGTGACACTCTCACACCCTGTCAGCATCAAACTAGGTACCAGCAACACAATTAAGAGAAGCCAAGTTTTCCACTTCTTTAACATTTTCTCTCCCCCTTAATTGCGATTATTTTTGGTTTAATTTATCAAGTGAGCTGACTTCTAGAATGTCATCAGCAATATTTTTGGCAAAGTCCATATCATGAGTAACAACCAGTTGCGTCATGCCATCTTCTTTTAAACCAAGAATCAGTTTTTCAACCTCACGCCGCAAGTTAGGATCAAGAGCAGAAGTTGGTTCATCATAGCAAAGGATTTTAGGATGCATTGCAAGAGCGCGGGCAATGGCAACACGTTGCTTTTGACCACCTGATAGTTGATATGGGAAAAGATCACCTTTCCCTTTTAATCCTAACTGTGCCAACAATTGTTCTGCCTCATCAAGTGCCTCATTCTTATCCTTTTTAAGAACCATAGTTGGTGCCAAAGTGATGTTATCAAATACCGATAGGTGAGGAAATAGGTTGAAATCTTGAAAGACAACACCGATAACACTATCAGTTGTATCGGTTCCTTGCGGATCAAATGACTTACCATCGATCAAGAATTCACCAGAATCAGCCTTTTCAAGTCCAGTTATGCAACGCAATAAAGTAGTTTTCCCGGCTCCTGATGGTCCAACAATACTCAATACTTCGCGGTCCTTAACGGTAACGTTCATGTTGTTTAAAATGACACGACTGCCAAAACTCTTTTTCAAATTTTTAATTTCTAACATTCTGAACCCTCCCGTTTACTTGTAATATGAATAGCGTTGTTCAACCTTGTGAAGTAGGTATGTGCAAATTCCAACTAATATTAAATAAATCACACCAACTAGCACCAGTGGGACCAAGGTAACATCACGTGATGTTGCAACATTACCGGCACGTAATAGATCACCAAGGCCAATCACGTAGACTAATGACGAATCTTTAATTAGGTTAATCACTTCATTACCAACTGACGGCAGAACAATTTTAACAACTTGTGGTATCACAATTTTTCTAATCGTTTGCCAGTAACTTAATCGTAGAACACGTGCACTTTCGTATTGACCATTATCAATCGATTGAAGTCCGCCCCTAAAAATTTCAGCGAAGTAAGCTCCATAATTAAGTATAAAAGCGAAGACAGCAGCATCATATCTTTGAAAAACGATGCCAATTATTGGTAAACCATAAAAAACAAATATTAATTGAAGCAGTAATGGCGTTCCCCGCATCAGCCACACATAAAAATCAAGTACCCATTTTAAAGGTTTAATCTTTGACGTGAGTCCCAAACTGACCACAATTCCCAAAGGTAACGAACCGATCAATGTCCAGAAGAATAATTGCAAAGTCAGGCTAGCACCTGAAAGAAGCGATGGTAGTATTTCAAATACATAATGTAATGACATCTTTTAACCTCCCAGTTAATATAACTTCTTATAATTTATAACAAAAGCGTTCTCTCGAACAATTAAGTTCAAGAGGACGCCTTACCGTGGTTCCACCCCTATTTATGACCATTTCACAACAATCACCTCAGCAAGTTTGATAAATAAAAAACGCCCTCACAATTCATAAATTGAATTGCGAGGGCGATATCCGCGGTTCCACCTCAACGTTACTGCACTTTCACAAGCACAGACTCAGCAAGTTTGTTCATCAAACTCAACGTGTTAACGGGGCTTCCCGAGTCTCCCTACTAAATTCAGGAAACTAACTCACAGATGTGATTCCATTCATCAGTCATACCTCGCTCTCAGCAACCGAAGCTCTCTGTCTTTAACCAACCAACGTACTATTCTGTTCATCGTTTTTTAACTTTTTAATTAACGTGTATTATCCTAATACACCGCAATTTAATTGTCAATCACTTAAATTAGAAACTATGATCTAGCTTCCTCATTATACCTGCTATACAGCAAGTAAAGTGGATAGTACAGAACAACAAAATAAATTAAATTTAGTGCCAGTGTCGGTGCCAAAGTGTACAAAACAAAGCTGCTAAAACTTGCGGAAGCAATCCCAATCACGGAATATGCAGCGTAGTTTAAAAACTCAAACACCGCAACATCAATAAAGAACACCATGAATGCCGTTAAAAAGCTGGGTGTAAAGTACTGGCCAATTACTCTGGTTAACCAAACGATTAGCGGAAATAAAACCATATACAGTCCTAAAATGCCAGAATAGTACAGGTCAAAACAAATGCCTGTTGCTACCGCAAAACCAGTTAACGGGATATGGACATCGTTTTGAAAGAAATACCCCAGCGCCAGCCATAATAATACTAGATGACTAACCATCGAATATGGGTAGCTAAAAAACACACCACTAAATATTTTGCTGAACGAACCATCCAAGAAAAAAGTAATGAATAGTCCAATTGGAAAAACAAATCTCAGTTTTGATAATCTATACATTCGTATTACCCCTATGAATCGAGTTCAGCAACCGTAACGATATTAATGTCGTTAAAGCTGGTGGCCGGTGTAATGTAAATCTTCTTTGCTAGTCCATAATCATCTTCACTGACTTTTGCAACTTTACCAACATACAAGCCTTTTGGAGTAACTCCACCCATTCCGCTTGTAATAACCTTATCGCCCTTCTTCAGACTAACCTTAGAAGTAACGTCACCCATTGTTAGCAATCCGGTAGACTTTTGATAGCCGGAAATAATACCGTTAACTGTCTTACCCGATTTATTTGTTATTTGAATGGCAAACCTGTTTGAAGCCTCATTGCTGTCACTAAGCAATTCCACTTTACTGTTTGTTTTGTTAACCTCTGAAATTCTACCAATTAAACCTGAGCCAGACATGACAGCCATATTTTTGCTAACTCCCGAAGTTTCACCTTTATCGATAATAAGTTGGTTTTGCCAAGATGAAGGCGTCCTAGTCATTACAGCAGCTGTGACAGTACTATAGTCTGTTAGTGAATGATTTAATTTTAGTTCTTTTTTAAGTTGTTTGTTTTCGGTAGTCAACGTTTGGTTTCTAACCTTAACCTGCGCTAACCCCGTCACCTGTTGTTTTAGTTGACGATTTTCTTGATAGGTATTTGTTAACTCAGAAATTGAATTAAAACCTGACTGCAACCCATTTGCAGGTAAGGCAACAATTGTGCTTGCAAAGCCAACTATGTCGTTACCAAATTGTTGAATCAAAGGTGGCGTTGCCCGCTTATTTCTCAAAACAACTGACCCACCCATTAAGCCAAAGCACACAACCAGAATAACGACAATTATTACTAGTCTCTGATTTGAAAAAAACTTACGCATTTTTATCCTCCAATGAAGTTACGGATTAATATTAACGGGGTTGGACAAAACATTAGTTTTGTGACCAACCCCGTCCCTAAATACCTTTATATCGCACGTTTAACACGTACAACTTATAGGCTATTTTACTTTTTCTTCATTACATCAATGCTCTTTAATGATTCTCCAGTTCCAATTGCGACACAGTCTAATGGCTCTGAAGCAATAAATACGGGAACCTTAGTTTCATTAGCAATGACTTCTGGTAAATGTTTCAATAATGCGCCACCGCCAGTAAGGACGATGCCGTGATCAATTACATCAGCAGCAATTTCAGGAGAAGTTTCTTCTAATGTTTCTTTAATTGCTGTAATGATTTCGGATACTACATCCTGAAGTGCCGTAGCAACATCGGTAGCTGAAACTTCAACAGTTTGTGGTAATCCAGTCACTAAATCGCGACCCCGAATCTCAGTACTGCCCATTTCACCAGCTGATTCAACAGAAGCAGAACCTTCATCCCACTTAAGCTTTTCAGCAGTTCTTTCACCAATCATCAAGTTCATGTGTTGGCGAACATATGAAATAATAGCCTCATCCATCTTGTCACCAGCCATTCTGATTGAACGGCTTGAAACAATTCCACCAAGTGAAATTGTGGCAACATCGGTTGTTCCACCACCAATATCAACAACCATGCTACCTGTTGGATCCATAACGGGTAATCCAGCACCGATAGCAGCAGCAAATGGTTCTTCAATTACATATGCATCGCGTGCGCCTGCTACACGAGTTGCATCAATCACAGCACGTTTTTCAACTTCGGTAACACCGCTTGGCACACACACCATTACATATGGTTTACCATTGTTTTTACCAAGTGCTTTTTCAATGTAATACTTCATCATTGCGACAGTTGTATCATAGTCAGCAATGACACCATCTTTCATCGGTCTAATTGCAACGATACTTGATGGTGTACGACCAATCATTTCACGCGCAGCCTCGCCGACGGAGATTACCTCTCCAGTTTTAGTATTTTTAGCAACAACTGACGGTTCGCGTAAAACAATTCCCTTACCATCAATGTACACAATCGTATTGGCAGTTCCTAAATCGATGCCAATGTTTTTTGTTCCGATTCCAAGCACGTTGTTTCTTCCCTTCATCATTTCAATCTGTTATATTCTTGCAATAATATCAGTATTATACCATAGTGAACTAGATCAGTCATAGATCTTTCTTACACAAGATACCGCATTTTGGCAAATTTCAAAATGAATGGTTGAGAACTTAACGAATTATTTACCATTTCAACTCATAAATCCTACAACATTTTCGATTCTTTCATGCTTAAATAATCCTTATCTCCAACGACAAAGCTGTCTAGAACCTCAATGCCCAGTAATTCACCACATTCAACCAATCGTTTCGTAAATTCGATATCATTTTCAGACGGTTTAGTCATACCACTGGGATGGTTATGAGCAATAATTATGGATTCTGCATGAGCCTCAATTGCTTCAGCGAAGATTTCTCTTGGGTGGACTGGACAAGTTGTTAAAGTTCCACGAAACACAACTTGTTGTCTCACAATCATGTGACGCACGTTTAAGCAAAACAAACACAAATTTTCTTGGTAATCATCTTGAAATTCATCAACCAAAATTTGACCAAGTTGGCTACTTGAATATATGTGCCCTAATATCGGTCTAGAAGCCTTACATACTCGTCGCCCAATCTCGATGCCTAGCATCAACTGCTGTAATTCTGTTGGCCATTTTTCTGCCACAGCTAAACGTTCTTGAGTATTTGCTGTTTTAAACTCTCCAAGATCAGCAAATGAATTCCAAAAGCAATCACTGAGTTTTTCCTCTTCACCAGGATATGCCGCCTTAAAAAATTTCTTAACTACAAGTTGATCACTCATTGATTTAAAATTTATGGTTTCATTCATTTAATATTCCTCCCGTATATAAGTTAATATACGAAAAGTTATTTACTAATCCTTGAAAAAATGACGAACATCCGAAATAAAATACAGTGATCCTGTAATAATTAAAATGTCATCCGCGGACAAATTATTGGTTAATTTTACTAACCCCTCTTGCCATGATGATGCAGTTTGAATTGGATTTTTCGGATGCTGTTTTGCAATTAATTCCTCAATATTGGCACTTGGACGTTTAGCCTTAGGGCCTGCAAATGACGTTACCACCAAGTGTACATTACTGATACCAGCTAATTCAGCAATCATGGCGTGTGTCTGTTTATCTGCTAAAATTGCCACCAATAAATACACATCACGATCACCAAAATCTCTCACAATTGTCGTTTTCATTGACTGCATTGCCGGTAGATTATGGGCCCCATCTAAAATAATTGTTGGCTCATCGTTAATTAATTCCATTCTACCCGGCCATGTGGTTTGTTTAAGCCCCTCATTTATAGATTTAACACTTAATTGCCAACCCATTTGATCCATAAATTGGACAAATGCAGCAATCGCCACACCGGCATTATTAACCTGAAATTCTCCAAATAAATTGATACTAAATATTTGCTGATGAATTTGATCATCGCTATATCTAATTTTCATGGACATCTCTTTGCTCGGTGCACGAGTAATTTCATATCCGTTTTTTGGCTCTATTAAAGGGACTTTTTGCTTGCTTGCCGTATGCCTAATCACCGTTAAGGCTTCATCAGGAAGATTGCCAATAATTATTGGGGCGCCACTTTTAATAATACCAGCCTTTTGGAATGCTATTTTACTCAGTGTGTCACCTAAAATATTCATGTGATCGTATCCAACAGTGGTTATCACCGAAATAACTGGCTGAATAATATTAGTTGAATCGTACAGTCCGCCTATTCCAACCTCCACAACAACTACATCAGGTTTAACATCCGCAAAGTACATAAACATAATAGCTGTCACAATTTCAAATTCAGTTGGTCCACCTTCAGGCAAAGTTTCATCCAACTGATCAACAATTTCTTTGACACGATTAGTGTAGTTAACCAAATCATCGTCATCAATTGGCTGATTGTCCAAACTAATTCGTTCGTTAAATCTAGTAATAAACGGTGACGTAAACGTGCCAACGCTGTACCCGTGCGCCATTAATATGGACCGTAAGAATGCGACGGTTGATCCCTTGCCATTCGTTCCAGTCACGTGAATCATTGTGAGTTTGTTTTGTGGGTTTCCCAACATTTCCATCAACTTGCGCATTCTTTTTAGAGTTGGAATTTTTTTAAATTGAGTTCTACCATGAATAAAATTCAATGCCTGCTCATAAGTATCGATCGCCATTGTTAAGCTACTCCTTTAATTAAACTAGTGCCTACAAACGTTAATAATACTCTTAAAACACGATTTTTTTACAAGTTTTGATAATATTCAAAAGGAGCTGAGTATCTTGGGTACCCAGCCCCTAATTTAAAAATTACAAAAATCTGATTATGCTTTATTAATTGATGCAAGTCGATCCTTTGCTGCACTTAGCTTCTGGTTCCATTCAGTTTGTTTATCACGTTCTGCATTGACAACACTTTCTGGAGCGTTAGCTACAAAATGTTCATTACCAAGCTTCTTAGCAGAACGATCAACTTCCTTGTTAAGCTTTTCAATTTCCTTATTTAAACGATTTTTTTCTTCGTCTAAATCAACCAATTCGGCCATTGGAATATAGACCTCTGCGCCAGTAATAATTCCCGTTAAAGCTAACTTAGGAGCAACCACATCGGTGCCAATGGTCAATTCTTCTGGGTGACAGAAACGATCGATATACTCGCGATTATCACTAAACACTTTTCCAAGATTTTCATTGTCCACCTTGATTTGAATATCAACAGGAGTTGACATTGGTGCGCCAGCTTCATTCCGAATATTACGAACAGCCTTGATTAACTCAATCAAATGTTCCATTTGTTCAGAAGCAGATTCATCAACAAAATCGTCATGAACAACCGGATAATCAGCGGTGACTAATGAGTCACCTTCATGAGGCATAGTTAACCAAAGTTTCTCAGTCACAAAAGGCATAATTGGGTGCATCAAACGAAGTGTTTGATCCAAAACGTAAGCCAAAATATTTTGCGTATCTGCCTTCGCTTGTGCATCCCCACTATTTAATTTTTCCTTTGACATTTCAATGTACCAGTCACAGAAATCATTCCAGATAAAGTTATGCAGAGCTCGACCGGCCTCACCAAATTCAAAGCTTTCAAAGAGTCGTGTAACTTCCGAAACTGTGTGATTCAACTGATTCAAGATATATCTATCTGCCAAATCCCACTTACTCTTATCAGGAAGAACTGGTTTTTCCATGTCACCGAGATTCATAATTACATATCTGCTGGCATTCCAAATCTTGTTAATAAAATTCCAGGCTGAATCCATCTTAGTGTAACTGAATCGAACATCTTGCCCTGGAGTTGACCCAGTAGCCAGGAACCAACGCAGTGCATCAGCACCATACTTCTGAATCACATCCATCGGATCAATTCCGTTACCTAATGATTTACTCATTTTACGACCCTGCTCATCACGAATTAAACCGTGAATTAAAACATTCTTAAATGGCCGACGACCAGTGAATTCCGTACTCTGGAACATCATTCTGGCAACCCAGAAGAAAATAATATCATATCCGGTAACAAGTGTATCTGTTGGGAAGTAGCGCTTGAAATCTGGGCTTTCAGTATCTGGCCAGCCCATTGTTGAAAATGGCCAAAGTGCACTTGAGAACCATGTATCTAGTACATCTTTATCCTGTTCCCAGTTTTCAATATCTTTTGGTGCTTCCATTCCAACGTATGTTTCACCTGTCTGTTTGTTATACCAAGCTGGAATTTGATGTCCCCACCATAACTGACGTGATATAACCCAATCATGAATATTTTCCATCCAAGAAGTAAAGGTGTTTTCAAAACGAGGTGGCACAAAGTCAACACGATCATCAGTATCTTGATTGTTTAGTGAGGCCTCAGCTAATGGCTTCATCTTGACGAACCATTGGGTTGAAAGGCGAGCTTCAACCTGAACACCAGTCCGTTCTGAGTGACCGACTGAATGGACGATTGGTTCAACACGCAACATGTATCCCTGTTCTTCCAAATCGTGAACAATTGCTTTACGAGCTTCAAAACGGTCCATGCCTTCATACTTACCGGCATTTTCGTTCATGCTGGCATCTTCATTCATGGTATTGATTCGCTTCAAGTTATGGCGATTACCAACTTTAAAGTCATTGGGGTCATGGGCTGGCGTAATCTTAACCATCCCTGTTCCAAAGTCAGGAGTAACATACTCATCAGCGATAATCTCCGCTTCACGATTAACAAGTGGTACTAAAACTTTTTTGCCCACTAACTCCTTGTATCGCTCATCACTTGGATGTACTGCAACCGCCACATCACCAAACATAGTTTCTGGACGTGTAGTGGCAATTTCAATATAGTCTTTACCGTTAAATGTAGTGCCATCTGTGAATGGGTACTTAACATGATAGAAGGCCCCTTCGTCATCCTGGTGAATCACTTCGATGTCTGAAAGTGCAGTTCTTGCCTGTGGATCCCAGTTAATAATGTATTCACCACGGTAAATCAAGCCTTTATTATATAGGTCAACAAAAACCTTACGAACTGCTTTATTAAGGCCCTTATCAAGGGTGAAGCGTTCGCGATCGTAATCAAGTGACAGCCCTAGTTTGGCCCATTGTTGATGAATGATATCTGCGTATTCATCTTTCCAATCCCAAACTTGTTGGACAAATTTTTTACGGCCTAAATCGTAACGAGAAACGCCCTGATCACGAAGACGTGCCTCAACCTTTGCTTGAGTTGCAATACCAGCATGATCCATTCCTGGTAGCCACAAAGTATCAAAACCTTGCATTCTCTTTTGACGAATAATCATATCTTGAAGAGTTGTATCCCAAGCATGCCCCAAATGAAGCTTCCCGGTGACATTCGGTGGCGGAATAACAATTGAATATTTATGTGCTTTTTTATCGCCGTTAGGCTTGAATAATCCTTGATCCAACCATTTCTGGTAGCGGCCTGATTCGACCGCTTGAGGATCATACTTAGTTGACATGTCTGTTTCTTTAGCCATGGAACCACTCTCCTTAAAATTTTATGTGTTTGCATCAACAAAAAAAAGAAACCCACCCTATAAAAAATAGGACGAGTTTCTCGCGGTACCACCTAAATTGGGTTTTATCCCCACTTAAATCATGTTAACGGAATTTATCCGGGATACCTTACTCGGTTCAGATATCCAGCTCACAAGCTACCTTCCACGTCAACAAGCCGAAAGTTTCTCACCTAACAACTTTCTCTCTTAACACATGTTGACCCGTACTCTCTTGTTCGATGCTTATTGACGTATATGATAGTCAATAATTTAAAGTGCGTCAAGCACTTAAATTAGTTTTTTTAGTGCGTTAATTGCAGCCAAGTAATTTGGCTCGTCAGTCTGTTCTTCCACAATCTGACGATAAATAATTTTACCAGCACCATCAACAATAAAGATTGAACGTGCTAAAACACCCTCGTTGGGAACAAGGAGCTTCATCTCATAGCCGAAGGATTCCTCGCTATCAGACATCATCTCCATTTGTTGTACATCCTCAGCAGCACACCATGCAGCCTGTTGCTTTGTCGTATTTGTTGAAACGGTGATAAATTTTACATCTGGGTATTGATCCATTGTCTTATTAAACTTTTTAGTTTGAATACTGCAAACTCTAGTATTAATATCTGGAACAACGCTAATCAATAATATCTTACCTAACAAGTCTCTAGTTTTAACTTTTTGACCCTCAGCATTAAAGACCTTAAAGTGTGGCAGTTCCTCACCAACTTCTGGTGGATTACCAACCAATGTTTCAACTTGACCCCGGCGTGTTATTTCCACAATCACGCACTCCTTCCTAACTCGTTTACCCAAATTATCATGGGATTGTACTAAAATTACAACACTTTTTCTGTGTTTGCAAGCTTGTTACTCACAATCCTAAAGTAATTCGGCAAATGCGTCAGCTTCTTCATTCAAAAATTCCTGACCAGCATGGACATCAGTGATTTTGACACCATCCAAAGCCTTTTGCATTAATCCCTCAACATCTAAACGTGATTCATACAATCGGGTACGTTCAAGATTAGGTTTTGTCTTTGGACTTGGTGGTGCAAAAATAGTACAGCAATCTTCAAACGGAAGAATAGACAGATCATAAGTATCTATATCTTCAGCAATTTTGATAATCTCTGTCTTATCAAGAGAAACAACAGGCCGTAGGATTGGCAACGTAGTGACGTCATTGATCGCCAACATGCTTTCCATCGTTTGCGATGCAACTTGACCCAGTGATTCTCCGTTAAAAATTGCCAGTCCATGTCGTTTGAGTGCCAAAGCAGCAGTTAAACGTAACATCATTCGACGTTGAACAGTCATTAAATAGCCTTCTGGGACCTTTTCTTTAACCGTTTCTTGAATTTCAGTAAATGGAACCTGCAAAAATTTGATTGTTCCACTATAACGGGCCAACTTACCTGTCAATTCTTCAGCCTTCGCTAAAGCTTGTTCGCTAGTATAAGGTGGACTGAAAAAATGGACCATTTCCATTGACACTCCACGCTTCATCCCCAAATATCCGGCAACTGGTGAATCAATGCCACCAGAAAGCATCAGCATTCCCTTGCCACCTGTTCCAACTGGGAGTCCGCCAGCACCATCAATTGTTTCACTTGATAAGAAAATACCATTGGCTCGAATTTCAACTCGAATAATCAAATCGGGATGATGAACATCCACAGTTAGTTCGGGAAAAGTATCTAAAATAACTCCACCCAAACGGGTATTCATTTCATTTGTATCCATTTCAAAATTGTGGTCCGAGCGACGGGTATTAATTTTAAATGTTTTACTGCCAGCCAGTTGCTCTTTCACCATTTGCTTAGCAGTTTCGGCAGTCGCTTCAAACGTTCTCTCTACCTGAACTGATGGCGAAAAGTTTTGAATGCCAAATACTAACTTTAGTCGTGCAACCACGTCGTCACTGTCAGCTCCGTTTAAGCTAACATGCAAGCGATCCCGGTTAGCATGAACTTTGACCTCTGGCAAATCATGTAACACTTTACGAACATTAGATCCTAAGCGATCAATAAACGATTTACGGTTCTTACCCTTGGTTGATAATTCGCCATATCGAACCATGATTTCACTATATTGCATTATTGGCCTCCTTCCTAGTTCATAATTTTCTTAAATTCTGAATATAATTCATCAAATACTTGATTAAACTTTTCAGCCTCGGCAAGTGTATTCTGATCTCCCAAACTAATTCTAACTGCGCTGGTTGAGATTGATTCTGGAATATTCATTGCTGTTAATGTACTGGAAGCCAAGTGTTTTTTTGAAGAACAAGCGCTAGTGGTTGAGATATAAATACCATGCTGTTCAAACGCATGAACGATTGTCTCACCTCGTACACCATTAATTGCAAAACAGAGAATATGTGGTGCAAATATATCTGCATCCTTCGAAAAAATGGTAATATTATCAAATTTTTCAACGTGATGTAAGATGGTTTGTTTAATTTTTAATTCTGTTTTAATGCTTTCTGATTCGCCATCAAGTAATAATCGCAGTGCTTTTGCCATTGCAGCAATCGCTGGAAGATTCTCAGTGCCACTACGTAAATTACGTTCCTGACCACCGCCAGACATCAAAGGTGATATTTTCTTGCCTTGGCGTTTGTAAATAAATCCAATGCCCCGAGGAGCATGAAACTTATGACCAGAAAATGTTACGAAATCAACTCGATCATTGAGAATTAAAGACTGAATCCCCTTGCCAATCCCTTGGACAGCATCAATATGAAAATGAACCTTAGGATAATCTTTCAGTACTTCAGCAACCTCTTTCAACGGTTGAATGGTACCAATTTCATTATTAACCGCCATCACAGAAACGAGAACCGTGTCAGAACGAATGGCATTTTTCAAATCTTCAACCGAAATTCTTCCGTTTTCATCAACTGGTAAATAAGTAATATCAAAGCCTAATGCCTTCAATTGCTCCATTGAGTTATGAATTGCAGGGTGTTCTACGGCGGTTGTGATTAAATGCTTACCAAACGCCTGCTTTTCAATTGCAGTTCCCTTAACAACCCAATTGTCTCCCTCTGTACCACCACTAGTAAACAAAATTTCACTTGGTAATACACCCAGAAGTTTAGCAATTTGAGCCCTCGACTGTTCCAATAAGTTCCAAGCAGACTCTCCAAAATTATGCAAACTCGATGGGTTTCCCCACACCTTTTCACTTACAGTTTGGTACGTGGAAAGGACCTCTGGTCGAGCTTGTGTTGTTGCACTATTATCAAAATAAATCATAATTATCCCTCTTTACGTGAGCACATTAATTACAAATGGGTAACGCCTGTGCAAGATATGCTCCCAGCGGGGATAGACCACCGTTCGCTGATTCGACTCAATTCAAACAGGCACTATTATACCAGACACATCAAGCGGTGAACAGTTTTTAAAACCACAAAAAAAGCATTGGCAGTAATTTGCCAATGCTTTTGGAAATTCGTTTCAATATTACAACTTGTTGTAGTATTCAACGATAAGTGATTCATCGATTTCAGCATCCATGTCTTCACGTTCTGGAATACGAACTAATGAACCTTCAAGTTTGTCAGCGTCAAATTCAACATATGAAGGACGACCAACCACAGCTTCAACAGCGCTCTTGATAATGACTAAGTCTTTTGACTTTTCGCGAACACCGATAACTTGGCCAACAGTTACTTCGTATGAAGGAATATCAACACGCTTACCATCCACTGTAATGTGACCATGGTTAACGAGTTGACGAGCTTGACGACGTGTCGTTGCTAAGCCAAGACGATAAACCATGTTGTCAAGACGACGCTCGAGCAATGCCATAAAGTTAGTACCATGGGTACCTTCCTTGATCTTGCCGGCGCGTACAAACAAGTTAGCAAATTGACGTTCTGTCATGCCGTATGTCATACGGAGCTTTTGCTTTTCTTGTAATTGCAAGCCATATTCTGAAAGCTTGCTACGACGATCGCGACCATGATCACCTGGTGCATATGGGCGACGAGCTAATTCTTTACCTGTACCTGATAGTGAAACGCCAAGGCGACGTGAAATACGCCAACTTGGTCCTGTATAACGAGACATATATATATCCTCCAAAATTTAATATGGAGTAAAATAATCCGATTGCGAGCTTGGTATTCGTGCAGATTGATTTGCAACGTTCACCTTTGCAGCCGCGGTTACTAGTTGAACCATGTGGCATCCCTCTGTTGACGAGCTTACCCACTCACTGCTGCATTATTTTACACAAAGAGTAGTATAACGTGTTTGATTAGGCAACGTCAAGGTGATTCATCAAAACTCGTGCAAATTCACTTAATTCTTTAGCTTCATCCTCTGAAAACCGATCAAAAACTTTAGAATCAATGTCCATGACACCAATTTTTTTACCATCTTCAGTAATTAATGGAACCACAATTTCAGCATTAGAATCGCTGTCACACGCAATGTGTCCTGGAAATTCGTGAACATTAGATACTCTGGTTACCTGATTATTTGCAAAGGCAGTGCCACAAACGCCCGCACCATTTTTGATATGCATACAGGCCACCTTACCTTGAAATGGTCCCAAAGCTAACTCGTCTTCATCCTCTTGATAAAGATAAAAGCCCGTCCAATTAACATCTTTCAATGTTTGCATCAGTAGAGCTGATGCATTTGATAAATTAGCAGTTACGTTTTGCTCATTGAATAATAGTGCATCCAATTGTTGGTTCATTAATGATAAATCTGTCATGAAAACTCTCCCATCCCAATAAGTTTAACGTGTTGGCACGTTTCGTCTATGTTATAATTTTTAATAAGATGATTTTAAAGGTTAGAGGCATAAAAAGCAATCATAAAGTTTCTTACATAAGGGTGGGATTTTAAATGTTGCAGGTTTTAATTGGGATTGTTGTCATCGCGCTGGTGATTGTCGGTGGTCTATACTTTTTTCAGCGAAGTGCAATTAATAGAATTAATGATTTACAGGCACGCAAACAGCAACTAGTAGAGCGCCGATTAGGACAGTCAATCAAAGACGGTTCACAATTAAGTTTAACTGGTGACTCTTTGGATCAGTTCAACGAGTTAAAGGAACGCTACCAAAAAGTTCATGATAAACAGTTTCCTCAAATTGATGAACTAGCTGACGAAACACGAAACGATGCGCATGGTATTAATTTTATTTTAACTAATCAAAAAATTAATCAACTAAGCGAATTAGTGTCAAAGGCGGAAGAAGAACTTAAAGCAGTTCAATCTTCACTGAAAGAACTTCAAAAAGTTGACCAAACTCACAAACAGGCAGTTTCTGAATTAGAGAAAAAGTACCAAAAACTAAGAAAAGAGCTGTTATCTGAAAACTTTCGGTTTGGCCCTAGCATTGATCAATTGGAAGAACGTTTGTCATCTCTTGAAGACCAATTTGATCAATTCAGCCAGTTAACAGCCAAGGGTGATCACTCAAAGGCACATGAGGTGTTAGTAGAATTACGATCACAGACCGCGGCCCTCGAAAAAGTGATTGCTGCTGTCCCTGAACAATTTGCAAAGCTGAATGTTACTTATCCTGATCAATTAACAGAATTAAATGCTGGCTACCAAAAACTATTAGACGATAACTTTAAATTTGCCGATGCCGACATCCAAACAGAAATTGAAAATATTGCTAAACAACGACAAGAAACGTTAGATAAGTTAGCTTCGTTGGATACAGACGCCGTATCTAAAGCAAATGATAGCATCGACCGTCAAATTGATCATTTATATGATGTCATGCAAAAAGAAATTGATGCTCGTCCCCAAGTCGAAAAATTAATGCCAGAAATCAGTAAGTTTGTCATACATGCGCAAAATCAAAATCATGAATTGTTGATTGAATTAGACCGATTAAGTCAAAATTATGCGCTCGATCACGCCGAAATAGAAACGACTCGTGGTCTTGCAGAACAAATTAAGGCAATCGAAAAGGACTATCAAGAGGATATTAATAATATTCGTGCGCACACCGCAATTGACAGTCAAGTGTTAAGCCGACAACAAGATGCTAACGAGAAACTAACACAAATCGAACTTCAACAAACTGAGGTTAACGATAGTGTCGCTGGCCTACAGGATGATGAAAAGAAGGCAAAAGATACTCTTAATAGATTTGCAACGGAAATTCACGCAATTAAGCGTCAGGTTGAGTTACTAAATTTACCAGGTCTTCCAAAGGAGTATTTAGATTATTTCTTTGTTGTAAGCGATGAAATCACTAAACTTGATCAAGATATCAACCGAATCAAGATTAACATGGAAGACATTACCAAACAGTTATTGATTGTCCAAGCTGATTTAGAAACATTGCAAGAAAAAACTGACGATATTCGAGACAGCTCGCAATTGACGGAACGTTTGTTACAATATGCTAACAGATTCCGTGAGAACAATGCTGAAGTCGATGCCGCTGCACAAAAATCTCAAGAACTGTTTAGTAAGGACCACGATTATGCGGCCAGTCTTGAGGCAATAGCAACGGTCATTGATAAAGTGGAACCTGGATCATACAAAAGACTTGAAAAAAATTATTACGATACTCAAGTTAAATAAAAGTAAATAATGAGGCTGAGAAAATTAAATTTCTCAGCCTCATTATTTATGGCAAAATCTATTCACCTATCAGCATTTTGTATACTGGTAGCATTGATACAATGGTATCAGTAATAATCGTCTGTTGTTTTTCACTTTCTAAAGAAAAAAATTGGTCATTTGAAGGCCACATTTTACCGACCAAAAATTCGCTTGTTTTTAAATTACTAAACTTACTAACAATGGCAGCCAGGTTTTCACTGGTATTTTTAACCACGGTTGATGTAGTATGGTCGTTACTGATACTCCAATTATTGCCCAAATAACTGACTAGTTTCTCACTTTGCATCACCCTGCTAGTAATGCCTTCTTGAACGCGCGCTTCTTGCAATACGTCTAGCCATACAAACATACAATCTGGCCAAAATCCGACTTCAAAATGAGGATCTTTTTTATACCCTTTCTTGTGTGGACCAAAAGCTACCCATGTATCGACCGGAGGATTAATTGTCCTTCGGAGGTGCTTTGCAATATGAGAATACACAATGACCCCTTTGTCCTGGAGTATCGGTTGCAGGGTACCAGCCAACTGTTCAAATTTTGGATCAATGATCGTCTTTATTTTTGTCATTCTGCCTTCTAGAGTACGATCATTAAATACATCGAAATCATTCTGATTAAACATTAACAATCACCCCACTTTCAAATTGAAGATGGTTAAATGTTATACTAATAATATAGAAAAAGAAAGGAACATCACAAATGTCATCAAATTCAGAAATACCAGAAGATAAGCATTTACAAGCGGCAATGTATGGCACGCTAAAAGTTAACCCAGATGAGCAGCGAAAATACCTGGGTACATTTCGCGAACGTGTAAGCTTAACAATTTCAATTGGTGAACTGGAACAAAATCAGTGGACTGAGGCATTTAAAAAAGAATTAGCTGATGAACATTCCGAAATCATCTTTTTCAATGGTAATATCGAACAGGAACATTTAAAAGAATATATTATTCTAGCTACAAAAGCGGGCGTTAATTTCACTCTAAAAACCAATCCTGAATACAAAACCGGCAGTGAAAATTTTGCAATTGTGATTGCTTCCAAAAAAGCAATTTACGTTGAACCGATCGATGTTGCCAAGAAATATGATCCAGACACACTGAATCAATCAAGTGAACCAAGCCCCAAAAAGTCATTTTTTGCTAGACTGTTTAATCACGATTAAAAATTAAGGAGAAACTATTTTGCAACAACCATTAGCATACCGGATGCGTCCAACAAAGCTCGATGAAATCGTGGGACAACAGCATCTAGTTGGTCCTGGTAAAATAATTGCTAGAATGGTGACGGCCAAAATGCTATCATCTATGATTCTGTATGGACCACCTGGCACTGGTAAAACCAGTATCGCCAGTGCAATTGCCGGATCAACAAAATATGCATTTAGAATGTTAAATGCTGCCACTGATTCAAAAAAAGATTTACAAATTGTTGCTGAAGAGGCCAAAATGAGTGGTACGGTCATCTTGCTACTTGACGAAATTCATCGATTGGATAAAACAAAACAAGACTTTCTATTACCACATTTGGAAAGCGGAAGAATTATCCTAATTGGCGCAACAACAGAAAATCCATATATTTCCATCAATCCTGCCATTCGGAGTAGAACACAGATTTTTCAAGTATATCCACTTTCTGAAGATGAAATGGAAAAAGCTGTTGATCGGGCCATTGAGGACAAAGAACGCGGCCTTGGAAAAATGAAAATTGACCTTAAACCTGAAGCAAAGCTTCAATTAGTCCGTGCAACAAACGGCGACCTAAGGAGTGCTTTGAACGGCTTAGAACTAGCTGCCAAATCAACTCCTGAAAATGATGATGGTGTCATTGAACTAACACTCCCAATTATTGAAGAAAGTGTTCAGCACAAAGCGCTATCCGCTGATAAAAACGGCGATGCCCACTACGATGTGATCTCAGCATTTCAAAAGTCAATTCGCGGCAGCGATACCGATGCAGCCCTACATTATCTTGCCAGATTAATAGAAGCGGGCGATTTACCGATTATTGCAAGGCGACTAATGATTATTGCGTACGAAGATATTGGTTTAGCAAACATGCCTGCTGCTAACAGAGCCGTGACGGCGGTGTTAGCAGCAGAGAAGGTTGGTTTCCCAGAGGCACGGATTCCTTTAGCAGACGCAGTCATAGAACTCTGTCTTTCTCCAAAATCAAACTCTGGTGTTACTGCCATTGATGCAGCAATCGATCAGATAAGAAGTGGTAATTTTGGTGACGTCCCTGATCACCTTAAGGATTCACACTATGCGGGTGCAGCTAAGTTAGGTCATGGTACCGACTATCTATACCCACATAATTACCCGAATGACTGGGTTAAGCAACAATATTTGCCTGATAAAATCAAACATGCTCAGTATTATCACGCAAAGGAAAATGGCCGATTTGAGACTGCTTTGTCACAACAGTACGATCAATTAACTAAAGCCCAGAAAATCAAAAAGAAAAATTAGTTAAATTGATTGCGCTATCATATACAACATGCTAACATATATATAGAAACTCTAAGGTGTACGCGTTGTTCATACTACAGTTTTGCCTTACAGTCTTACGACATCGGGGCTAGCACTAGTTGAGTGGATAACATGCCTTATCACTTGGTAGTTAGAAGTTTAACAGTCGTGCCCCACCTGTTTTTAACACAGGTCAACACTGACGAACGATTAACGGCACTACTGGAGTTTCGTTTATTTAAAATTAGATGAAGAGACGTAGGGAAAATTTGCTATGTCTCTTTTTTTTGCTATAAAAAAGGATCGGAAACTTAATTCCGATCCTTTTTAATGACTTTAATTTTTACTTATTACGACGACTCTTACTACTCTTAACGTAGTGATTCTCAAGATCAGTACGTACAACAAGAACATCACAAACAGCTGTCCTAGTTACGTATTCAGTGATTGATCCGATTAATAACCGTTCAACGGCATTCAAACCGGTAGCACCAATCATAATCAAATCGGCGTTCATTTCTTTAGGTACATCATGGGCAATAATCGTCTTTGGTGCACCATACTCAATGGTATAACTGACATTTGTCAGACCCTGTGCCTTGGCATCATCAACATACTTATCTAATGTCTTCTTGGCAGTTTCTGTAACTTGTTCAACCATTGATGTATCAAAACTAGAGATATTCTGAAAGGCGCGGGTATCCACAACGTGGAGTAACCGTAATTCTGTTTCTGAACCATTACGCTGAGCCACTGCAATAGCTTTTTTAAATGCTAGCTCGGCCTCCTCAGAACCATCGACTGGAACAAGGATGTGTTGGTATTGTTGTAACATGAATATTACCCCCCTACTTTGTTTGTACCTTTATTTTACGTTATTTATGAACAAAACACAAAGTAAATCCCTAATAAAGTCAGTATTGTTTTCGCTTTCACCGTTTATGATTTAAAAACCAAACAAAAGTGAACGATAGGAAGGTTCCTGAAAAGCAGCCAATCATAAGCATCACAACAATAAAACCGGTTGAATTTACCACAGCAGCCGCAATCGTTAAGCAACCAACAAGCAACATTTCAGTTCCCCATATTAAAACAGCTGTTTTAAAACCCTTACTGTTGCGCGGATCAAAAACTAAAAATGGCTTGTTTCTGTGTGTGACTAGAAAATAACCAATGTATAATGCGATCACCGCAAATAAGGTGGTTAACGCTTGTATCATCATCTGATTGTGTGTCTCCTCTTTGAATTTTACTTTTTATAGATATGCATTATAGCAAAAACTGGCTATTAACAAAAGCCTGCCCTCATGGTAAATCCATGATTTGTTGATCAATTTTTTGCTGCAAATCATGATGTTGACTGACAATACTAATGCTTTTAGCGATCTGTAGTGCTTTTTTTGCTTCAGTGACTACGCCCAATGATATATCAATTAATGATATTTGAAAATAGATTTCATCAACCGCAAAAATAGTCTCGATCTCTCTGCATTTTACCAATGCAAGATCAATCTGATGCCTGCTTTCTTTAAACATTTCCAATGAAAAACATAGTTTTGCTAAATTTATTCGCAAGAATATTAATTGTTTAGGGTTAGAACCGGTCACTTCATTTTTTAAAGCATCAATTGATTGCCTCGCTAACCTAATCGCTTGATCTTTATCATCGTGACGCATGTAGGAAGTACCAGCAGCTGTTAGTGCCAGAACTTGATATATATCATTGTCGGACGTGCCAAACTGATTAATAGCTAAATTGAAATTGAAAAGTGCTTCATCAGTACTTCCATCTTCAAGAAGCGTTAACATTCCCAATGAATAATAGTATCGCTGTTTGTCACGACTGGTACGTAACTGTTTAATTCGAATACTGTTTAACTGATCAGCTGCCATTTTGGCATCTTGATTAACAATAGCATCATCTACTTTTGCAAAAACATCCGTTAAATTACTATTATCATCTTCAATCACATCACCGATTGTAATACCAAGTCGCTCACAAATCTTAGTTAAAATCGTCATTCCAGGTAATTGATTCTTATTTTCTATCAAACTAATGGTCGCTTGCGTACAAATGCCACTCGCTAATTCACTTTGTGACAATCCACTAGCTTTTCGAAATGATTTTACTTTGTCTCCATGTAATTTCACTAGCAATTCCTCACTTACGTTAGATCAGTTGCAACAAGAAATTTTGAGCATCATATTTTAGACCATCATGTACGTTATCAACTTTATGTTGAATTAGCTGAGCATTATTGGTAATAATTCCATCAACATTCAACGCAACCATTCTTCTGGCAGCGTTAGGGGAATCAACAGTCCAGGCATAAATCTTAATATTATGCTCGTGAAGATACTGAACGTATGCTGGATTGATTGCATGATAATTCAATGAATAAAAATTAATTTGATTAGTCTGTAACCGACTTAGTACAAATGGTCGAATTAAGCCAAGATTACCTGTTCTGGATTCTTTCCTAAGTTGCTCAATAATTGAGTCATCAACAGAATGAATTGATAACTGATCAGAATCAATGTCTCGATGGTATCTCTTGGCAAATTCACGTGCAGACTGCCGTGAACTAATACCAACCTGTGGCTTAATTTCAACAATCAATTTAGTATGTGTCTGCTTAGCAACTCTTAGATAATCATCAAATGACGTTAGCGTGGTCTGATGACCATTTTCGCTTACTTTGATTTTCGTTAGACTACTTAATTTCTGATTCTTTGCCAATAGTGATCGATGTGCCAAATGATCTAAATTAGGATCGTGCAAACAAACAAACTTATGATCAGATGTTTCTTGAATATCCATTTCTACACGGTGAAAATGTTTACTGGTCTTCTTCAAACTACTAGCAGTATTTTGAACACCATTACCATTATCTACACCTCGATGGGCGATAATTTTAAGATCATAATTATTGGGATACTTTGGCTGAAAATGTCCCCAGCCAAAAATTGCTAATACACAAATCACTGCACCAATCGCAGGAACCTCCCAGTGACGATAAACTATATCAAATTGAAAATATCTGGCTAGCAATAAACTAACCGTACTTGCTAGGAGTAAGGTGCCACCGATCATCAATAGATAAGCTTGACCAATGGCAATCAAAATACCACCCACAACAACATCAATTAACCAAGAAATCACTGATTTTCGTAATGGTACCTGCTCGTAAGTTTTAGCTCCATCTATCCAACCGAAAATAACTGGCTGAACCGCCCACCATCCCAGGACAAACACCACATACATAATCAATAATATCAAAACAAGTAATAGCCGGTGAATGTAAATAAACTGAAGCACCACCGATGGAATTGGTAATGTTAAGATTAAATAGCTAGTAATACCTAGTCCACCTAGTGGCAAAATGATAATCCAGCTAAGCAGTAATAGTACCGTTAATTTAACTAACGATGAGCTCGTTACGAGCCTTAACTGAAAAGCAATCCAACCAGTCACAATTAAAAAACTAACAACTACAGCAATTGTTTTAACTACTAGATTCATATCAGTTGATAACAGCCAGTTATCCAAAATAATGAATAACCATAACAGTACCGTCAGTTCCCGTCGCTTCATAATTAATTTCACCCACCATATTATAAAGGGCACATGCTGTATTAAGCATGTGCCCATCCACCATTATGATTTAATTATACTTCTTTTCCCCAACATGTTCAGTGCCTAGTTCTTGGAAATCGTACTTAATTTGCTTGTTGCGTTTATACTCTGCAAAGCCATACTCAATAATCTTGTCAATTAAGTCAGAATAATTAATACCTGAAACATCCCACATTTGAGGATATAAACTAATATTAGTAAATCCTGGTAAAGTATTTGGCTCACTTAAGTATGGCACTCCATTGTGATCAACCAAGAAGTCAATTCTTGATAATCCCTTCATGCCAAGTGCTCGGTATGCATCAAGAGCCATTTTAGTGATTTCCTTGGTGAGTTCTTCTGGCAAGACCACTGGTAGTTCAAATACCACACCACTGGCATCCACGAATTTATTTTGATAATCGTAAAATTCATCACTATCAGGAACCCTAACAGCACCTAGCTTCGAAGCCATGGGCTTTTCATTACCTAAAATTGAAATTTCGATTTCCTGGGGATGTTCAACCGCTTTTTCCACCAAAATCTTAAAATCATATTTAAAGGCATCAGCCAATCCTTCTTCATACGACTTTTGATCTTCAGCACGATGAATGCCGACCGATGACCCTTGGTTAGCTGGTTTCAAGAATACACTTGCGCCTAATTCAGATTCAATCCGGTTCCAAGAATATTCCTCACGATTTTCTGGAGTAACTACCACGTACTGGGTATTGCGAATTCCAGCTTGATTAAGGATCTGCTTGGTAAAGTCCTTATCGAATGAAGCCGCTGACGCCAAAACCCCGGAACCGATGTAAGGTTTATTCAATAATTTAAATAAACCTTGAATAGTGCCATCTTCACCCAAATTACCATGGATAACCGGATAAAAAATATCGACGTCTCTAATTTCCTCTAATGCTAAAATCGGTGCCAGCGGATTACTCATATCAATCTTTGGATACTCATCGCTGACCACCTGATCTTCTGATTCACCGTTAAAAATTCGCTTAGAAGCCTGATGGCCAAGTAAAATGCCGTCCTTAGTAAACATAAACAAACTCACATCATACTTGTCCTTGTCCATTGCATCATAGATATTGTGCGCAGAGCGCTTCGAAACATCGTGTTCAGAGGAATTACCTCCAAACAGCAACGCAACGTGAATTTTCTTATTGTTTTGCATTATCTTTTCACCTATTCTCCGATTTTCTAGAACCTTAAGTTTACCATGGAAAATAGTCACTTGAGAACCATAAATAATAAATTTTACAATTTTCTAATCGTTAACTCATAAAGTTTTGACCACTGGCAATGTATTTAACGATTTCATCATCAAAGTTGCCGTTGATTAAGATGGCTTGCATTAGTCGAACATTGTTAAAAATTGTATTCCATTGTCCCTCACTTTGTGGTTGGTAGTTACTCATCATATCAGATCGCCAGGCCTTTAACTGAAGTAAGAAATAACTGCTGTAAAGGTGATTAGTTTGAGTCAGCCTTGATAGGTATGCACTAATTCGCTGAGGTTCGCCAAAAATTAGTGGCGTCTCAAGTCGTTTGTATCGTTCAATTAAAACCGTCATGAGAAAAATTTTGTCCGAACGAGCTAAATCATCTCGTTGCGACAATTCGTCCAAAACATTCCCAATATGGGTGTACGCGTGAGCCCATCCATTACGTTTTATAAATCCCCGTGTATCTGTTTCTAAAATAATATATATTGCAATTTGATCAACCAGCCGACTAAGCATGTCTTTATTTAAAAAGAAGTAGCCGGCACGATCACCATATAGCAAAGAAGATATCAATAAAACAGCGAAAGAACGCTGGAATATGCCGTTATTTTTTCGTTCATTAATATGGTCAAACATAACTTCGTCAGATAACAAATAATTAAAGGTCTGTGTCATCTGCTTTTTAGTCAGAACTTGATCTTCAAGCAGGTCATTAAATAAAAAATACACTCCTTGATCTCGTACTGCTGTATTGGTCGATCCAATATGGCCTAACAATGCCAGTAATTCTTCATTTGTAATTGCTTTTAATTCATGATCATTTAATTGACTGCGTAAGTCAGCAATCATGTCCAAAAAATCGCTCTCGTCATCATTTAAATAAACCTTAGTAGATCGATCCTTTTTGACTGATTCGATAATTTTCCCGACTTCATCCCCAAGGGATTGGAATATTTCACCCTGATTAACTTGAGAACGTAATTCTGTCAGTTGTTGTCGTATTTGTTGAATTTGCGTCATTGTGATTCCTTCCCTCGTTTAATCATTTATAGGTCAATATTATCACAATGAACCAACAATTAGGATTGATTCTATCCATAATTAATTTAATCACGTCGTAATTTCATTTTACTGCTGAAAACGTAAGACAATAACGTCATTAATGCACCCCAGATCAATATAAATATTGTAATATTGACTGGATTAATACCAATTGAATCAGAATAACCGATCATTAATTTAATAAATGGTGTCACATTACTTTGAAAATGAACAATTACCCGAACTATCTGAACTAGTAAAAAGAAAAATACAATTGGAACACCAATAACCACCGCTAACTTGCCACGTTTACTGAGAAGTGCCAGACCGTTTCCAATTGCTAAAAATGTTACCGCAAGAGAAAACAACGCTATCAAGTCAAAAACTGGTGCAACAACGTAATCCAAACCACTATTTCTATTGAATAGGCCCACATACAATGTCCCGCAAATCAAATGAGCCCTGCTATCAAAAATACCAGACAATAGATCAAGAACTAGAACAACTAGACTAAGCATAACTGTATTCTTAATTCGAGCAATCCAGCTGGTGCGCCTCGATATACCATTTTGAATCGCTAATTTAAAATTATCGTAATTAAAAATTAGTCCATCTGCCATCAGATAAAATACGCCGACAGAACTGCATGTACCGATAAATGACATCCAGTCCCACCCCAAAAAGTTAAATGATAGCGATCCACTAAACAATAAGCTGAAAATTGATGGCAAAAGATAGACAATCCCGATAAACCAAACATAGGTTAGTCCCAAGTGCATGAGCGAACTCTTAAAATTATAAAATGCTAATTTATTACTTTTGCTGTGCATCTGTATTCATCCCCCCGTTGGTTAGATTTACAAATAGTTGTTGCAAATCAAGATGGTCAATTGTCACTGAATCTGGAATTACTCTTGTCTCGTCCAAATCGCCATACACAGAAACCGACATTAAATTACCAAGTTTCTGTTGGCCAATGATATTTAATCCTGCGCTGTACTCCTGTACTGATTTTTGTGGACCAGTAATCGAATAGGAGTGGGCAACTAAGTCTTCCACGTCATCATCGTGGACAATCCTACCCTGATCTAGAATAAAAACATGTTCAACAATATTTGCCACCTCTTCAATTAGATGAGTTGAAATCAAAAATGTTCGCGGCTTTGCTTCATATGATGCAAGTAATTCTTGATAAAAAAGTTCGCGATGGTTAGCATCCAAGCCCAAAACAGGTTCATCTAGTAAAACGTAGTCTACAGGAACACAAAGTGCAGTAATCAGTTTAACAATCGAGTGATAGCCTGTTGAAAGCCGGCCAAATTTTGTGTCCAATTTTAACTGAAACTTAGCTGTTAAATCGTGTGCTAATTGCCAGTCAAAATCTCCGTAACTCATTTCGGCAAGTTCAAAAATCTTCTGAACTTTCAATCTTTCAGCATACATATTAACTTCGCTCATTAAATACATCTTAGTAAGTGCATCGTCATTTTCGATGACACTGTCGTCGCCCATTTTGATTGATCCGCTGCTGGGAAAAATACGATTAGTAATAATATTCAGCAAGGTACTTTTGCCGGCACCGTTGCGCCCTAGCAATCCATAAATTTTGCCAGGCTCAATTGTCATATTAACGTTGCTCAGCACATTTTCCTTACCAAAATGCATTGAAACATCATTAACGTGTAATGTCTTCATCTTGATACCCCCGTGAGATTAACTGCTCTAACTTATCCTGCGTCAGGCCTAATTTTTGTGCTTCTGAAACTAAATTCATCACGTAATCTGCGTAAAAGCTTTCTCGTCTCTGATTCATAATTCTGGTAGTTGCTCCTTGTTTTACAAACATCCCAATCCCGCGCCTTTTTTCAATTAAATCCTTGGCCACCAGTAAATTCATTCCCTTGAGGACCGTTGCAGGATTAATGTGAAATTGTTTAGAAATTTCAGTCGTTGACGGGACCTGTTCATCTTCCGCAAATCCGCCTGTAAAAATTGCTTCTTCTAGTTGTTCGGCAACTTGTAGGTAGATTGGCTCAGTGCTGTCAAAATTGAAGTGCATCCTAATCACCCCGTTTCGGATCTGAAAAAATAAGCTGCCGATAAATAACAATCGTGATCAAGTAATATAGTGCATAACACACAAGAAAAATAATTGTTATCGGAATAAACCCGTCATAAGGCGAAAACATTATTTCTGTAAACATTTGTAAGCCAATTGAAACGTACGTAACACCCAAAATCGCAGGAACTAAAAATAACACACCAATTTCCGACAGCAAAGCAACACTCATTTGTCGACGATTAGCACCTATTTTATGAAGAATTTGGTAGCGATGCAGATCAGCCTGTGCACCAGACAAAACTTTAAACATTAAGCAACTTGCTAACATAGTTAAAAATGCAATTCCTAAGAAGACACCCATGAACTCAAGGCCACCAAATAGTGCATTAGATGCCAGATAAGTGTCATAAGTATTGCTTGTCTTCGTGCCATTTCTCTGATCAACGGATTCGTACCGAGCAAGCTTTTTCAAAATTGGCAAACTTTGCCTAAAGCTTTTGACCCTAATCAATCGCAGATCACTGTGCTTACCAGCCTGTTGGTTAAACTTTTGATTGGTTAAAATAATGATTTCTTTGTTTTGAACCGTATCACTCTGCATGTCTTTAAACGCCATCTGCTCAGAGCCACTTTGTATCAGAGACATGGTGTCAACATTACGATATTTAGGCGTTCTAATCTTGTTTTGGTTACTCATTGCTTTGACCATTTGAAATGGTTGTTTTTTTAATTCAGCTTGATCGTAATAGACGTATTTCCCTTGCGTGATTTGATGATAGGTGACATCACGTGTCAAATCTAATTGGTTGATTAATTTTACCGCTTTTCGATTTGGATTAGTAAAATTCATTGTGTAAGCACTAGCACGAGAACTCATAATCGGAATCTGTCGGTAATAGCCAGTACCAACCGTTATTGCACCCAATGAGAGTGAAAATAAAATCGTTACCATCGTTAACATTTTGGTGTAGTTGCCAATTCTAAACTCCAACTGTCCCAGAGTAAAGACGCGTAAATGATGTCTTGCAAATGCGGAATGACGAATAAAACTTACCACGGTTGTTAATAACGAATTAATTACTAGGTAACTACCGAGGGTAATTGTAACAAGGGCAATTGGAATCGCCTTGATTTTGATATCATTGATATTAACCATGGAATAAAAACCGATAATTAGTAGGATAATTCCACTACCCGCCGCAATTAGAAGACTCGACGACTTAACGGCGCCACTTTCAACTTGTTGGTTTGCATGAATAACTTCATTTAAAGGCAGTCGGCGTAACTTAACAATAGCGACCAGCGAACAAAAAATTGCTAAACAAAAAAAGATGATTAAAGTGACAATCACTGGTTTAGGAGAACTAAAGCTGAGTCCTTTTAAGTGAACATCAAGGCGGCTCATGAGCGCATTACTAGCCCATTTAGTAACAAAAAAGCCAATGACAACACCAATAATGCTGGCCCCCATTTGAATCATCAAAGTTTCAATCAGAATTAATCGATCAATCGTGGCACGCTTAGCACCAAACGTCATTAACATACCGTAATCCTGCGTACGCATTCCCAGCCAAAAACTCTGAGCATACCAGACATACACAATGGTGATCAGGGTTAGCAGAACTAAACCAAAATAAAAAACTACCCCCACACTAGCCATACTGATATTTTGTTTAAGAAACTTTTGATCCGTGGCAAATGATGTAAACAAAAAAAAGATTGCTGAGCTAATAATTAATCCTGAAAATAAAATCAGATAATCGCCGAGACGGCGCTTAATTCCATTTAATCCCAATTTAAATAACATTATGCTCTCCTATCTGTAAGTCCCTAAATCATTCAGAATCATGCTATAAAATTCTGACCTAGATTGATTATCTTTTTCGATTGTTCGACCAATTTTGCCATCTTTAATCATCATGATTCGCTGGCAATATGAAGCGGAAAATGGATCATGCGTAACAAGCAAAATTGAAACCTGATTTTTGCGATTAATTTCTTCAAGTAGATCCATCATTGACCGTGCATTGTCGGAATCGAGCGCACCAGTTGGTTCATCCGCTAAAATTAGTTGAGGCTCATTCACCAGAGCTCTGGCAGCAGCGACTCGCTGCTTTTGACCGCCTGATAACTGTGATGGATATTGATTTAATAGTGTTTCAATTGATAGTTGCTGACTAATTTTTTTAATCATTTCGTTAGCTTGTGCTTTTTTAACACCTTGCAAATCAAGTGGCATCTCAATATTCTCGCGAGTCGTTAGCGTTTCAAGCAAACTAAAATCTTGGAAAATAAATCCCAGCTTTTGCCCACGAAATTCACTTAGTTCATTCTCAGATAATTGGCTTAAGTCCTGGCCATTGATAACGACTTTACCACTAGTTGGCTTGTCCAAAGTTGCCAATAAATTTAGCATAGTTGTTTTTCCAGAACCAGATGCGCCCATAATACCAACAAACTCACCTGTATTAACTTTAAAATCAACACCTTTCAGTGCTTCGTAGGCGGCAGTTTTCTTGCCACCATACACTTTATGAACTCCAGATACTTCAACAATTGTGTGATCATTCATTTTTTATTCCTCCACGTCAATCGGTTAATTACTTATGTAACTAACTATATATGTAAACGACTTAATTGTCAAATACAACATGAATATAAAAAAAGTGAAACTACCTTATTGCGGCAATTTCACACTAAAATTCGTTTTAATTTGATAGACTTTCAATCTTTTGTTTAATAAAGTTCGAAGCAGTAATTAACTGTCCTTGCTCTAAATCAGTTAGTTTAGCAACCATCAATGACCTGATACCAGATAATCCAATAATTGCAGGATAACTAATATACGTTTCAATTCCAGGATGGTAGACAGCAACTGGCATAACTAATCGCTCATCAGATAGAACAGCTTGAATTAGTTTTACCGTACACGTAGCAACAGAAAAATTAGAATACCCTCTACCGGAAAAACTAGACCATGCCTGCTGCTTAGCTGTCATTTCTAATTTTTCGAAATTTAGCTGATAATCATCATGAATGTCATTCATCGATCGACCACTAACACTAAAAGTTGACCAAGCAATAAAATTGGATTCTCCCCGCTCACCATAAACAAAGCCACTAACATTATGAGGTGATACCTGTAGTTGTTCGGCAATCACTGACTTGATTTGCTGGGTTTCAACACAAGTCCCAATTCCAAATACTTGATTTTGAGGAATGCTAACGGTTTTTTGTAAAATCGCAGTGCTGGCCTCATTAGGGTCATTCACATTAATAATCACCCCATTGAATTCCGAGCTTTTTATCTTTTCACCCACCTGTTGAGCGATGGTAACACTAGATGCAAAATCATCTGTTAGATTACCATTCTGTTTACTCTCAGTACTTCTAAAAGATGTAATAATGACATCCGCATTTTTCAATGCAGCGTAATCTTGAATTATTATTTTAGTTGATGTATTTAAGCTGGTGATCGTATTAACTAAATCATATTGTTGTGCTAAAGCTCGTTTATCGTCAACATCAATCAATACCAACTGATCCACAGTTCCTTTAGAAACGAGCGTATATGCTATTGTTTCGCCAACGTGCCCTAATCCAATAATACCGACTTTTCTCATTTTTTTATTGCTACTCCCAACTTCATTTAGTAATAATTTTCTTACAAAAAAAGGTTATGATCCATAATAGTTGTATTACTATTATGGATCATAACCTTTGAAAATCATATCATCAATTCTGATATTCTACTTTTTACCGTTAGGATAAACTGGGATCACAGCACCCTTGTAGTGTTTAAGAATCCATTGTTGAGTACTCTTAGATTGCAAAGCCTTCATCAATTTCTTAATTGCTGGCTTGTTCTTATCTCCCTTACGAACAGCGACAATGTTAGCATATGGCGATGAGTTCTTTTCAAGCGCAATAGCATCCTTAGTTGGGTTAATTTTGGCTTGTTCTGCATAATTAGCGTTAATTACAACAGCATCGCCTTCACCCTTTTCGTAGAACTCAGGCATTAATTTAGGTTCCAAATCTGTCTTGAACGTAATATTCTTCTTATTTGTTGCAATATCCTTAAACGTTGCAGTTGTAATCTTCGTACCTGGTTTCAAAGTAATCAAACCGGCATCTTTAAACAGAGTTAAGACACGACCGTAATCAGCAACGTTGTTACTTACCAAAACAGTGGCATTTTGTGGCAAGTCCTTAAGACTCTTGTACTTCTTTGAATAAACACCAATTGGTTCCAAGTGAACTTTACCAGCACTAACTAAAGTACCGTTGTTTTCCTTATTCCAGTTCTCCAAAAATGGAATATGCTGGAAGTAGTTAGCATCAAGATCGCCATTAGCTAAATCCTTGTTTGGTAATACATAATCTTGGAACACCTTGATTTTAAGGTTAATTCCTTCTTTTTTAAGTTGTGGTTGAACATGCTTTAAAATTTGAGCATGTGGAATGTTTGAAGCTCCCACTGTCAATGTCGTTTCTTTTGATGACGACGACTTCCCACATCCTACTAATAGCAAAGCAACCGCAGCAACGCTTGCTAAACCTGCAATCCATTTTTTCTTCATAATAATTCCCTCCTACAAGAATTTTATCGTTTATCAATGTGCTTAACAGCAAAGTCTCCCAAGTACTGAAATACAAACACAATCAACACAATAATGACAGTTGCCACTAACGTAACCGCATTATTTGAAGCTTGAAATCCATCAAGGTACGCTAGATTTCCAAGTCCACCGGCTCCAATAGCACCGGCCATTGCCGTATAACCAATCAGTGAAATCGATGTAACTGTGATACCGGATACTAGGGCTGGCATGCTTTCAGGCAATAATACTTTGAAAATAATTTGCCACCTCGTCGCTCCCATTGCTTCAGCGGCTTCAATGACTCCGTGATCAATTTCATGAAAAGCTAACTCAACCAACCTGGCATAAAACGGCGCAGCGGAGATAATCAATGATGGTAATGCTGCAGATGGGCCAATAATCGTTCCCATGATTACTTGCGTAGCTGGCAATAACAGAACAATCAAAATAATGAACGGTATCGAACGAAAGACGTTAACAAATGCTGCAACCACCCAGTTCAAAATTTTAACCAAAATTGAATTACTTGAGCTTGTTTCAAATAACAATAATCCTAGCAACGCACCTAAAATTGCAACAACGATGATCGAAACAACAGTCATCCAAATTGTTTCCCAAGTGGCAGAACCCATATCAGGCCAATTAACGTTACTTAGTTTAAAATATGAGGCAAATCCAGTTGTATTACCCACGCTTGATCACCTCCGTCTCAACACGCATCGTGTTAAAGTATTCAATTGCTCCATCCAAACTGTCATGATGATCACTTAATAGTTGAATGTAAAGAGAACCTAGGGCACCCTCTTGTGTCTGATGAATATTACCTTCAATAATGCTTAGATCAACATCAGGAAATTGACGAAGCATTTCTGACACAATCGGCAACTTTGCTTGATCTCCATGGAATGTTAACCGAATTATCAGGCCGTTTGGATACTTATCTAGCAGCTCACTAACCACTACCGTTGTATCATCTAAACTTGCACTTGATGTTTCTTGATTAACAAATCTCTTCGTAATTGCCTGTTGTGGATTCTTGAAGACATCTAGAACCGGTCCTTCTTCAACAATCTTACCTGCATCAAGAACAGCAACATGGTCACAAATTTTACGGATAACGTGCATTTCATGTGTGATTACAACAACTGTTAAATTTAGTTTCTTGTTAATGTCCACCATCAGATCCAACACTTCATCGGTTGTCTGCGGATCAAGAGCACTTGTGGCCTCGTCAGATAGTAAAATTTCGGGATCGTTGGCAAGGGCACGTGCGATACCAACACGTTGCTTTTGCCCGCCTGATAATTCAGACGGATAGGCATTTTCACGACCCTCTAGTCCGACTAGTTCAATTAATTTTTGTGCTTTTTCTTTTCTCTCATTCTTGGAAACTTTAGCAATTTCGAGCGGAAATTCAATATTCTCAAGTACAGTCCGTGACCACAACAAGTTAAAATGTTGAAAAACCATACCAATTTTTAAACGTTGATTTCGTAGGTCTTTACCTTTCAAGCTGCTAATTTCACTGCCGTTAATCGTCACGGAACCGGTTGTTGGAAATTCCAAACCGTTAAGCATTCGGATAATCGTACTTTTACCAGCACCTGAATATCCCACAATTCCGTATATTTTTCCATCAGGAATTGATAAATTGACATCCTTAACAGCATGAACGTCGCCTTCCTTTGCGTTGAATGTTTTCGAAACATTCTTAAATTCAATCACAACTGCATTCCTCCTTTACATACAAAAAAGCCTTTCATCCATAAAAAATCATTAGATCTTTCATCAGGACGAAAAGCTTTGCTTTGCGTGGTACCACCCAAGTTTGCAATAGTTTCACAACTACTGCCTTAACGAGTTAATAAAAACTCTCGCACGATAATGAGTGCAACCATCGCAAATTCATAATTGACTGTCAATTACTTATTTACAAATTAATAGTTTCGAGACCATATTCAACCGATGCCATCCGCCCACTTTCACCATACGTGAGCTCTCTTTTCGGATCACTACCGATTTACTCATCTCTGCAAATTAACATTTAATTAATGACGCTGACCAAAATTATACTGATTCGTAAAAAAGATGTCAAGCACCACGTTCCAATACTACTTAACAATCATAATCCAACGATCTTCTTCATTTCCAGAATTTAGGGTATCCGTAGATGAAGATAAATCAGGATTAACCGTCACAACCTTACCAGCAACAGGACTAGGAATGTCAGTAACCGCTTTTTCTGCTTCCACCGAAATAAATTCTCCATCAACAGTCAAAGTAGTCCCTGAATCTGGTAAGTCAATGAAATTAATCTGTCCTAGTTCATCGACACCCGTCGCACTAATTCCAATCTTGGTAGTGCCATCATCCTGTTTTTTGACCCAAAAATATTTATCTGTTTTTGCCAATTAGCCCATCTCCTAAATATTACCTAAACTGTTCCTTGTTGCTAAACATGTAGGAACGCTGATGGAATCTCATTGACATTATTAGGCCAACACCAATCATGTTGGCAATCAGTGATGATCCACCTGAACTGATAAACGGTAATGGAATACCAGTCAATGGTAATAGTCCGATACTCATCCCAATATTTTCAAATACGTGGAAAAGAATCATCATAATGACACCTGTCGATATATATGCATAGAATTCGTTTTTCGTATCAAAGGTTACTCGAATCATCTGATATATCAAGAAGAAATACAACAGAATCAGCAGAACACCGCCGATAAAGCCAAAATTCTCACCAATAACAGAGAAAATCATATCTGATTCACGAACAGGCACATAAACATTTGACTTATTGAATCCTGTCCCAGAAATACCGCCTGAGCCAACGGCCTTGATACTTTGCCACAACTGATACCCATTGTTCGAAGTATCCTGTGATGGATGCAACCAGGTATCGACACGAGCAAATTGGTAGGATTGGAACCCAACTTTTTCAAGAATCGAACGACCAAAATTAGTGGTAACGAACGCCAAGGCCGTCCCACCAATTACTGCAGCTCCAGCTGCGACGGGAACGATAATTCTCCAACTAATACCAGAAACCAGCAACATACCAGAAAAGATTGCTAAAAACACCAATGTGGTCCCAAAATCATTTTGAAAATGAAGTGAAATAATAATTGGTAAAAGCCAAGCAACCATTTTACCGATCAATCTCAAGTCCGAATTAATCGAATGTATTGGATAGTCACTATTGTGATTAGTGATTACTCGGCCCATCATCAAAATATATGCGGGCTTCATAACCTCAGCTGGCTGAAAAGTGACAGACCCAATCGCAAACCAACTTTTGGCGCCAGTACTAACATAATACGATCGACTATACAAAACCAGCACCGCAAACATTAGAAAGACCCCAAGCCAATATGCTATCGGAGCAACCTTCCATAATTGTTCTGAATCAAATTGCATAATTGCAATAATAGCAAGGGTCCCAATTACATACCATGCCAATTGCATTAAAACTGATTTTACAACGCTAGTTCCTGATGTATCGTGTGTTGCAGCAACATAGATGGAGGCTAATCCAATCAAGGCCAACAATAACACGCAAAAAATAATGCCATAATCAATTCGTGAGTTTTCTTCACTTTCGCGCGCACTTCGTTGCATTACTAACTCCTTTTGCTAAATAAAAATTGAACAGATCACATACAGTAATCATTATAAATGATTAATTATGAAGATGGTATTCTCGCAATACCATTTCTATTCCCTCATCAACCGACTTAGCTCTAAACTGTTCATGTTCGACAACTGCTAAAAATCGTTCGCCATCGGGACGCACTTCACCAATTTCTCTATCACCAATCATCACGACTGATATTTCGTCAGAATTGGATTTTCTTGTTTCAATCGTTACTTCGATTGTTTTATCTTTTTTGACACGTTTTCACCTTAATATTTAGTTTTTTGATTACGTAACAATGTAAAATGGTCAGGAACAGGATCGAACCCACCCTTAACAAACGGATGGCAACGCAAAACACGTGCAATTCCCATTAAAATGCCTCGATAACCGAATCGATCAATTGCTTGAATCATGTAATTAGAACAACTTGGTTGATAACGACAAACGGGCGGCCTTTTAGCAGACACTCCCCGTTGATATAAAACAATCATTTTTTTGAGAATATTAAGCACGATTATTTACGTTTCTTCCCTTTGCCACTAGTTTGCATGCGTTCAAGTAACTCACCAGCACCCTTTGCAACATTATCTAATGGATCCTCAGAGACCACCACTGGCACTTTAAGTTGCTCACTGAACAATTGGTCGATGCCGTTTAATAACGACGTACCACCAGTTAACATCACGCCACGATCAATAATGTCAGAAGCAAGTTCAGGAGGAACGGTCTCCAATACATTCATAGTTGCAGTGATGATCTGTTGCAACGTATCATGAAGTGCTTTTTCAATTTCATTTTCATCAATTTCAATTGCTCTTGGCATTCCACTAACTGCATCACGTCCGCGGACTTCCATCTTCTTTGGATCGTCAACTTTTAAAGCAGTTCCAACTTCCATCTTAATGTTTTCAGCAGAGTGTTCACCGATTACTAAGTTATGCTTACCCTTAATATAATTAACGATGTCCGTGTTCATACGATCTCCAGCCACACGTAGTGATTGACTTGAGACAATGTCACCCAGTGACAGAATGGCAATGTCACTCGTACCGCCACCCATATCAATAACCATGTTACCACTTGGTTTAAAAATATCTAACCCCGCGCCAATAGCGGCAACCTTAGGCTCATATTCAAGATAAACTTTGCCACCACCAGATTGTTCTGCGGCTTGCATAATTGCTTTTCTTTCAATCTCAGTAATATTTGTGGGAGCACAAATCATAATGCTAGGTTTCGACATGAATCCTTTAACATTCAATTTGTTGATAAAATACGTCAACATTTCCTGTGTTACATCAAAGTCAGAAATAACACCATCTTTTAAAGGACGAATGGCCCTGATGTTACTGGGTGTGCGACCAACCATACGATATGCCTCTGATCCGACTGCCAGAACTTTGTCGGTTTTTGTATCAACAGCGACAACGGATGGTTCGTTTAGCACAACCCCCTTTCCTTGAACATAAATTAGAACATTCGCCGTTCCAAGATCAATTCCGATATCCCTAGCCATTATGTTTCTCCCTTCAAATTTTTCGTTCGTATTATAACATATTTATTTTATTGCTCAACATTAGTCGACATGTCGCCTAATGATATTGTCGTTGAATCATCAACATCAACACGTGCAATTTCAGCGCCTAGTTTTTTCAACTTACCAGTAAAGTTGTAATAACCACGATCAAGATACTTCAAGTTGGTGACTTGCGTATATCCCTTTGCAACCAGGCCAGCTAATACCAATGCGGCAGCGGCTCTTAAATCCGTAGCGGCAACCTCTGCACCATTGAATTCCGTTGGGCCTTCAAGGACCGCACTTGAGCCTTCAATTGCAAACTTAGCATTCATTCGACGTAATTCGTTGAGATGCATGAATCGATTTTCAAAAACAGTTTCTTCAAGAATAGAAGTACCATGTGCACATAACTGCAGAACTGAAATTTGTGGTTGCATATCAGTTGGAAATCCTGGATGTGGCATTGTTTTAACGTTAGCCGGTAAGATAACTGATGTTCCAATCACTCTTACACCATCATCTTGTTCAACCACAGTCACGCCCATCTCTCTAAGTTTTGAGATCAATGGTTTATTGTGCTCTGGAATTGCATCTTCAATAATTACATCACCATTAGTGACAGCCGCGGCAACCATAAAAGTGCCTGCTTCAATCCTGTCTTGTACAACAGAATGTTCGCAACCATGTAAGAAAGTGACACCTTGAATTCTGATCGTTTCAGTACCAGCACCGTGCACGCTAGCACCCATTTTGTTCAAAACATTGGCCAAGTCAACAATCTCAGGTTCTCTAGCAGCGTTTTCAATCGTTGTGATACCGTCCGCAAGCGTGGCTGCCATCATAATGTTCTGAGTAGCCCCAACGCTTGGAAAATCAAGATAGATGTTACCACCGGTTAAGTGGTCCGCAAATGCTTCAACGTAGCCATCATGCTGTTCAATCGTTGCACCAAGAGCTTCAAACCCCTTTAAGTGCAGGTCAATTGGTCGAGATCCAATGGCACATCCACCTGGCATCGCCACTTTAGCATGACCACAACGAGCAAGCAGCGGTCCCATGACGACCATCGATGCCCGCATTTTTGAAACATACTCAAACGGTGCCTCCGAAGAAATTTTCTTTGACGCATCTAAAATCAATTGATTGTTTGATTCATCAAAATTGACACTAATGTTCAAGAACTTCAACACATTATTCATTGTGAATACATCAGAAAGAATTGGGACATTAGTTAACTTTACAACACCAGAAGAAGCTAAGATACTTGCAGCCTGAATAGGCAATACAGCATTTTTGGCACCTTCGATTTGAATACGACCTGAAAGCCGATTACCACCCTTAACAATAATTTTATCCATGAAGAATTCCCCCGACAGTCCGAAAGTTTATTTTAACAAGTAACCAAGATTTTGTAATGATCCAAAAAAGCTCATAAAAAAGCTTGCACAGCCGTACCCAATCGCAATCGACAATAACACTTTTAATAATGGCATGGTTTTAGGCGCCTGTCTAAATAAACGTTCAATATGTAATTCTTGAAGACACCTAAAAGTAATCCAGATAAATCCTAACTGGACAACAATCGTAATAATTGCATCGATTCCAATCGTTTTCATGTTAAAAGCTCCTTTGCAGTCATCATTCATGATAACATAATCGGTTTATATCTGTCTCTTGCCTTTACCAAACTTTAATAGTAAAAGCACACAAAAAAGAGGCCAAGTTATTATCACCTAATAACTCAGTCTCTTTGTAAGTTAAACGACTAATTTTCAGATAGCTTCAAACGGTTAATTGCCCGCTTCAAAGCCACTTCAGCACGTGCTAATTCGTCTTTATCAGAAACTTCCTTAGCATGCGCAATGTGTTGTTCTGCACGATCTTTAGCGTCTTGCGCACGTTCGATATCAATATCGTCAGGTGTTTCGGCACTGTCAGCAACAATTGTTGCCACGTTGTTTGAGAACTCAACAAATCCGCCGTTCACAGCGATTTCATCCTCGCTGTCGTCAAATTTAACTTTGACAGCATCGATTTTAAGACCGGCAACCACGGGAACGTGGTTAGCCATGACACCAATGTCACCACCGGTAGTCTTAAGGACAATCATCGTCGCGTCTTTTTTGTCATACACACTTCCATCAGGAGTAACAATGGTGACGTCTAATTTATGATCAGCCATGTCTATGCCCCCTAGTTAGTCTGTTGTAATTTCTTAGCTTTTTCCTTCACATCTTCAATGGGACCAACAAGACGGAATGCTTCTTCAGGAAGATCATCAAAGTCACCTTCAAGGATTTCCTTGAAGCCTTCAATCGTATCTTTCAAAGGAACGTAAGCACCTGGTAATCCAGTGAATTGTTCAGCAACACTGAAACTTTGTGATAAGAAGAATTGAATACGACGAGCACGACCAACGATCGTTTGCTCTTCGTCAGATAATTCATCCATACCAAGAATTGAAATGATATCTTGAAGTTCATGATACCGTTGCAAAACATGTTGGACACCTGTAGCAACATCGTAGTGTTCTTGTCCAACAATTTCTGGTGTTAAAGCAGTAGATGTTGAGGCAAGTGGATCCACGGCTGGATAGATACCTTGTTGAGTCAAGGCACGTTCCAAGTTAGTAGTGGCATCCAAGTGAGCGAAAGTTGTGGCAGGAGCAGGATCGGTATAATCATCGGCAGGAACATATACGGCCTGAATAGAAGTGATTGAACCCTTCTTAGTAGAGGTGATACGTTCTTGCAATTGACCCATTTCTGTAGCCAACGTTGGCTGGTAACCAACGGCGGATGGAATTCGACCAAGTAAGGCAGAAACTTCTGAACCGGCTTGGGTGAAACGGAAGATGTTGTCAATAAATAACAACACATCTTGACCCTTAACGTCACGGAAGTATTCAGCGATGGTCAAACCTGTCAGAGCCACCCGCATACGAGCACCAGGCGGCTCGTTCATTTGACCATAGACCATGGCCGTTTTCTCGAGAACCCCCGATGCCTTCATTTCATAATACATATCATTTCCTTCACGAGTACGTTCGCCGACACCCGTAAAGACAGAGATACCATTGTGTCCCTGTGCAATGTTGTGAATCAGTTCTTGGATAAGAACAGTCTTACCAACACCGGCACCACCAAATAAACCAACTTTACCACCACGAACATATGGAGCTAGTAGATCAATAACTTTGATCCCTGTTTCCAAGATTTCCGTACTGTTGTTAAGTTCATCATAGGCAGGTGCATCACGGTGAATTGGATTACGTTCTGCATCCGGACCAAATTCAGCGCCGCCATCAATTGGGTCACCCAAGACATTGAACACACGACCTAATGTATCATCACCAACAGGTACTGTAATTGATGACTCAGTGTTTTCAACATCCATACCACGTTGAAGACCATCAGTACCATCCATGGCAATTGTCCGAACAACGCCGTCGCCCATTTCAAGAGCAACTTCGACTGTCAGAGTTTTACCATCAGCAAGCTGAATCTTCAAAGCAGTATTGATATCAGGTAATGCATTGTCTAAGGGGAACTCAATATCGACAACTGGTCCGATAACTTGTACAACTTTACCAGAACTCATTTAGTTGTATCCTCCTCTTCTCAAAGATTTTTATTCAAGTGCAGCTTGACCACCAGTAATTTCAGTAATTTCAGTGGTGATCGCAGCTTGCCGCGCACGGTTATATTGCAATTCAAGACTAGCAATCAAATCGTCCGCATTATCTGAAGCAGATCTCATAGCGTTTGAGCTTGATGCATGTTCAGAAGTTTTAGCATCCAAAATTGCACCATATACAAGGCTTTCAGCATATTGAGGAAGTACTGCAGATAAAATATCTGTTTCTGAAGGTTCAAATTCATATTCTGGACCCACTTGATGTTCTTCTGAATCAGATTCAGTATCATCAACAGTTGATTCAAGTGATTCTTCAGAAATCGGCAACATCTTGTATGTTTGAACCCGGGACGAAATCCGGTTAACAAAGTGACTATACGACAAATATAATTCATCAAACACTTCGTTACCATACATTTCAGTTACTGTTTTAACGATTTCCCGGACATCCACAAATTTTGGAACATCATTGACACCAGAATATTGGTAAGCAATGTTCATCCCACGCTTTGTGAAAAATTCAGTTCCTGTGTTACCAACTGTTAGGAACACGGTATTGTCCTTGTTCAAATCATGTTCACGCATGAAGTCAAGCGTTGACTTGATGATATTACTGTTGTAACTACCAACTAGTCCACGATCTGAAGTAATGACCAAAATCCCGGTTTTCTTAACGGGCCGTTGCACAGCCAACGGAGAAACCGACGAATTTCCACCAGCAGAAACGAGATTAAAAATGTGAGCCTGTGCTAAATGTGAAATAACACCGTTAACTTTAGCAGCATATACTTGATACGTCTTCGTGTGTTTCTGAATCTGATTCAACTTTGAAGTTGATACCATTTGCATCGCACTCGTAATTTGACGTGTACTCTTAGTAGACGCAATCTTATGTTTAACAGCAGATAATGAAGCTGGCACTTAATCTCACCGTCCTTTCCTACCGGTCAATCCTATTTATTTGAATCCTTTGAAGCAACAGCCTTCTTATCTGAACTGCCTTGGAATCCTTCAGCAAATTCCTTCACTGCTGAATCAAGACTATCATCTTCAGGAAGCTTCTTTGTTTCCTTCAATGCATCCCAAACTTCTTGATGGTTGGCAGCCATAAAGGCAAACAACTCACTTTCAAAGCGTTGGATATCATCAATTTCAACGTCATCAAGGAATCCATGGGTCAAGGCATACAAAATCGTAACTTGTTGTTCTGCGGATTCAGGTTGGTGAAGTCCTTGCTTCAAAACTTCAACAGTCCGACTACCACGGTTCAACTTAGACTGAGTAGCTTCATCCAAATCAGAACCAAATTGAGCGAATGATTCCAATTCACGGAATGATGCTAAGTCCAAACGAAGTGTACCAGAAACTTTCTTCATGGCCTTGATTTGAGCATCCCCACCAACACGGGAAACAGAAGTACCAGCATCAATGGCTGGACGATTACCTGCATAGAATGAGTCAGAATCTAAGAAGATTTGACCATCAGTGATGGAGATAACATTCGTTGGGATATAAGCTGAAACGTCACCAGCTTGAGTTTGGATGATTGGCAAAGCAGTCATTGATCCGCCACCCAATTCATCAGATAACTTAGCTGCACGTTCCAACAAACGTGAGTGGGTATAGAAGATATCACCAGGATAAGCTTCACGACCAGGAGGACGACGAAGAATCAGTGAAAGTTCACGATATGCATCGGCTTGCTTCGTTAAATCATCATAAACGATTAACACATGCTTGCCGTTGAACATGAATTCCTCACCCATTGCGGCACCGGCATAAGGCGCGATGTAAAGCAATGGAGCTGGGTCAGAAGGGCCGGCATCGATAACAATGGTATAATCCATTGCACCGTAACGGCGAAGTGTTTCCACTTGGCTTCTAACAGTTGATTCCTTTTGTCCAATCGCAACATAAATACAAATCATGTTTTGATCTTTTTGGTTGATGATCGTATCCATAGCAATTGAAGTCTTACCAGTCTTACGATCACCAATGATCAATTCACGTTGTCCACGACCAATTGGTACCAAGGCATCAATGGCCTTAATACCGGTTTGAAGTGGTTCAAAGACACTCTTACGTTCCATAACGCCGGGTGCCTTTCTTTCGATAGGACGAGTTTTTTCTGCGTTGATCTCGCCTAAGCCATCCACTGGACGACCAAGTGGGTCAACAACACGTCCTAACATTGCATCGCCTACGGGAACTTCCATGATTCTACCGGTACGCTTAACGTTATCGCCTTCACGAATTCCAGTAAAATCACCTAAAATAACGATACCAACATCGTTACTTTCGAGGTTTTGGACCATTCCGTAGACGCCATTATTAAATTCGAGCAACTCACCAGCCATAGCATTATCTAGACCGTGCGCACGAGCGACACCATCACCAACGTAAGTAACAGTACCAGTTTCTTCAACTGATAGCTGATCTTCGTAGTTTGCTAATTGCTGCTTGATGAGTGAACTGATTTCCTCAGCCTTAATGCTCATAAATGTCTCACCTCTTTAAAAGATATTCATTATTTAACAAGTAAACGACGTATCTGTTCAATCTTTGAGCTGAGACTACCATCCCACGACTCATTGTTCGCGCGAATGACTACCCCGCCTAAAATCGAGGGATCAACTTTCTCAGTGAGAGTAATCTCATTAGCATCGATTTTCTTTGCTAAAGTCTCAGATAGTTGATCTTTTTGTGTCGCACTAAGCTTAACCGCTGTAATAACATCGGCATGAACTCGCTTGTTCTTTGAATCATACCGTCGTTCAAACTCATCAATAATTGCGACCATATCATCCATTCGGCCGTAATCAAAAACCATCTTAATCAAGTTGCTGACAACTGGGCTTGCACCCTCCGTCAACACTTTGAGAATTGATTGCTTCTCTTGAACTGATAATTCAACGCTAGTTAAGTAGTATGCTAAATTATCATTTGTTTGAAAAACATCGCGTAATTGCTTTAGTTCTTCAAATGTAGGGTCAAGTTGATCTTGTTCAACGACTAATTCAAACAATGCCTTAGCATAACGGTTTGCAATTGTCATTTTATCAAGACTCATCTTTACCCAACCCTTCAATGTAAGAATCAATTAATGCTTTTTGATCATCAGCATTTAACTCTTTGTGAATGATCTTGGAAGCAATCTCAATAGACAAGTTTGCAACATCGTTTTGCGCACTCTTCAAAGCATCTTGACGCGCTTGTTTGGCGTCTTGTTCAGCATTTTCTTTAAGTGCTTGCGCATCATTTTGCGCCGATGCAACAATTTGTGAACGTTGTTTCTCACCGCTTTGCTTAGCATTTCCAATGATCGTTGCAGCTTCTTGACGTGAGTTCTGTAATTCAGACTGACGCTTAGTTGCTAAATCACTTGCTTCGTTGCGTGATTGCTCAGCACTATCAATATCATTAGCAATTTTTTCTGCACGATCATGCATCATCTTGACAACTGGCTTCCAGGCAAATTTCTTCACTAATAACATCAAGATAACAAATGAAATTATGTAGAAGATCATATCACCTACGTACAAGCTGTTTGATTCAGCTAGAACACTTTGTGCAAACATCTATCGGCACCTCCCTATAAATGAATTTATTAATAACCTTGATTACTTGTTCATTACAAGGAAAGCAATAACAATTGAAATAATAGGCATAGCTTCAACAAGTCCGACACCTAAGAACATGGTCCCACGAAGTGAACCACCTAATTCAGGCTGGCGAGCCGTTCCTTCAATTGTACTTCCAATAACAACACCGTTACCAATACCAGCACCAATAGCGGCACCAGCAGCGGCGATTCCTGCAGCAATTGCTCCCATTATAAAATCCTCCTTAATGTGTGTTATTCCTCCGTAGAAACCTTCGAAGAAATATAAACCGACGTTAATGTTACAAAGACATAAGCTTGAACCGATCCAATAAAGATGGAGAAGCCTTGCCAAACAATTTCAAGAGGCAGGCTCACAATCATTGTCGGTATGCCATGAGAAAACGCCATTCCAGCAACCAGCTTCAATAGCAGTTCACCAGCATAGATATTCCCAAACAGCCGCAAACCTAAGGTAAGAAAGTTACTGAACTCTTCAAATAAATTGATCGGTAACATTGCGGTATACGGTGTACAAAATGATTTAAGATATCCACCAAAACCATTTTTGGCAACCCCGGCAAAATGTGTCAACGTCATAACAATCATTGCCATCGTCATTGTAATGATCGGATCAGCTGTTGGACTTCTCAAGATTTCATTTCCGTTCCAACTGATGTTGAACAGAAGTCCAAATTGGTTAGATACGAAAACAAACACAAACAGTACAAAAATCATGAAATTATAATGCGGTGCTTCATCAGCAGGCATTTGTCCACGAACAATACCATTAGTAAAGTCAATGATCCATTCAATAATATTTTGTCCTCCCTTCGGCTTCATTTGAAGCTTACGGGACAGGCCAAATAGTAAGAAAAATACTATTGCAAATACTATTAAGCCTGAAATTATGTTAGTCCAGTCAAACATGAGGCCGAAAAGCTTAAAAGTAAAAGCGTCACCACCCATGTATATTCCACCTCTTTTCTTTATAACAATTAATTTTGGTTGCGTTGTATACCGGAATATTATAAAAATACGCAAAAACGTACCCAGTAACATTCCAAAATACATAGCAAAATGATACCACCATTTCATGTAAATATCAAAAAAAATTCAAAATAAAAAGTATTCACTACAATGTTAATAAACACCGCTATGTCAATACTTTAATAAATAATTTACTTTTCACTAAACGCTTTTTGCGGAAGAATTAAATTTAAAACTATTCCTAGGACAGCCGCGACAGCCAGCCCGGAAAACTGATACTGTCCCAGTTGTAAATATGCATTTCCAATTCCGATTACCAGAATTGTTGAGCCAATCATTAAATTACGTTTTTGGTCGAAATCAACTTTCTTTTCGATCATCACCCGTAAGCCACTGGATGCAATTACACCAAACAATAAAAACGAAATACCACCAATAACAGGGCTTGGAATAGATTCAATCAATGTACTTAATTTACCGACAAAACTGAATAAAATTGCAAAGAAAGCCGCTCCGCCCAGAACATATACACTGTGTACCCGGGTTATCGCAAGTACCCCAATATTTTCACCATAGCTTGTCACAGGTGGTCCACCGACGAAACCAGCAATAATTGAAGCTGAACCATCCCCGGCGAGCGTATGATGTAGTCCTGGATCTTTAAAAAAGTCTCTACCGGTTAACTGATTTAACACCATTATGTGACCTAGATGTTCCGTCATTGTCACAAATGCAATTGGTGCCATACTGAGAATTGCTCCCCAGTAAACATGTGGGTGGTATGAAATAAATGGAATTTGAAAAGCCGGTAAACTAAACCAAGCTGCCTGCTCGACAGGTTTAAAATCAACAATGCCAAAGACAACTGCTACCAAGTAACCTACAACTATGCCTAATAAGATAGGAATTAACCCTAAAAATCCGCGTAAATACATATTAAAGAAAATCGTCACCAGTAAAGTAATCAAAGCCACTGCAAAGTATTTTATTTCATAGTTACCTGCAGAATTAAGAGTTGCATCTTTAGCTGCTGTTCCAGCAAGTGATAATCCGATTACCATGACAATTGGGCCAACAATGATTGGTGGCAAAACCCGATCAATCCAATCAGATCCAAACATGCTGACAATTAAAGCCACAATCAAATAAACTAATCCAACAGCTACCGTTCCTTGAGCAATCGCTGGATAACCAATCGTTTTCATCATCGCCATCATTGGGACAATAAATGAAAAGCTAGATCCCATATACGCTGGAATTTTAGCTTTAGTGATAAGAATATATAATAACGTACCAACACCCGAACTAAATAATGCGATTCCCGGGTTCAAACCGACTAAAATAGGCACGAGCACCGTCGAACCAAACATTGAAAACATGTGTTGAATTGATAAGCCCACCCATTGAGTGAGTTTAGGTCGATCACCAATATCAAGAACTACATTTCGTTTATCCAAGTCGCACTTCCTCCAAAAAAACAGCCTCAATCACCGTTCGGCGTTCAAGGCTGTTTCATGAATGATGCACAACTTAGCACTCATTTCATTACTTCCCTTGAGGCCTCACAGGACCAACTTAAAAGGACTTTCAAATTTATTAAAAATAAGTCTATTCTTTTTTAGAAGTACTGTCAACGTCGACTTTGTTCTTTCGCTTCGACATAACTAATGAAGTAATTGGCACGGTCAAAATAACACCAACGAAAGAAACTAGGATCATAATCATTTCTGATACAAAGATTTTATTATTAACGATTGAGCCAAATGAATATCCTAGACCGGCAAACCAGATAAATAATGCTAAAAAACCCCCAAAAAAGCCAAAAAACAAAGTATTAAAGGTTGTGCCAATGATACTTTCACCAACGGATAGTCCACTTCTGAATAATTGCTTGTCAGTACTATCAGGGTGCTTTTCAATAATTTCAGTTAATCCCGCTGAAATGGCCATTGCCGCTTCAGCAATCGCACCAAGCGTACTCAAGACTGTCGTTGTAATTGCCACATCGACAAAGTTAATGCCAATAAAAAGAGACATCCCTTCTAGATCTTCTGCATCTTCCTCGCCAAACCCCTGAACCATCGCAAAGTGTTCCACTGGGATAATCAACAGTATTAATATTATCAACACAATTAACGAAGCATAAAATGCAGTTTGCGTGGTCATAAGATCGTCTTCACCCATAAAAATCGTGATAGCTAGTATCACTACTCCTGTAAACAGTGTCACCGGTAACGTGGGTAAGTGAAAAGCAATCATAACTACCGCCATAAACAAAAAACCAAAGTTCAAAATAATACTTAAAAATGATTTCCAGCCTTGTTTACCGCCAATGATTATCATCAACACCATCAGTACCAAACCTAATCCACTAATCGTACTCATGAGATTTTCGCTCCCCTCTTACCAAGCAAGATACCCGCAAGAGCACTAGCCACCGGAATTGCCAATACAATACCAATACCGCTAATTAAACTTTGAACGGTTCCGAGTCCCATATTCATGGCAAAAGTATACCCCCAAGAATTACCATTCTTAAGATACAACAGACTCATCGTAAATGTATCCGCCATAAAAATCATGAATAAAACATTAATTAGTGGTCCCATAATAGACTGGCCGACACGTCTACCGGACAGAAATAGGCTCTTCGCTGTCACGTCAGGATTCAATTGCTTTAGCTCAAACAAGGTTGAGACAATATCAGTTGATTCATCCATTACCGCTCCTAAAGATCCTAACAATGTTTCCGCTAAAAATAGTGGCCGCGGTACTTGAGTAACATATTGCATCGACTCATAATACATGCCTCGCTCATGTGTTAACGAAAAAACCAATAAGCTAAGGCCCATTGCAACCGCAGTACCGAGAGTCGTTGCTCCCAAGGTCGCAAGCATTTTTTTTGATGGTCCCTGCACTATCAGCAGCGTTAATACCGCAAATACAAAGGATAGTGAGCCAAAAATCAGCATTACGTATGTTGCCTGCATCTTTAAATCCAACTGAATCGACAAGAAAAAAATAACTCCATTGAGCAACACACTTAACAAGGCCAGCGCGCCATTAAATCTCATAATTAAAAGAAGCAACACGACTACCAACCAAACTAAAAAGACTAATACCCGATCTCGTTTATAATCTTGAATTGTACCACCCAAATTATGCTTGGATCCTGACAGTTTAACGAATACTTGATCACCAATCTTAAACTTCTGATCCATTGCATGTGAATCGCTATATTGGTTAGTCAGTCGGACCGTCTGTCCTTTATACCTACCATTCATAATTTTTGCCTTGATACTTTGATTTACCAAATGATCTACATTATCAAAATTATCTTTTTGCCTTTGTGGTTTCCCATTTTTCACAGTTTGAACCTGTGCAATTGTTCGCTGATACAGTCCCTGATCGTGTGTAACGAACGTCATCGCTAGCACGCCTGTGATAATCACAATAAGTGCAACCACAATCGTATGTTGATTAACAAATTTCTTCATATTAGAAGGTTCCCTCTCCAATGTCATTTCAAGTTAACATTGTACCGCTGAAACATATTTTAGACATATTTAATTCAAATTCTTTAACTGATCGTAAGGATAATCTGCACAAGACAGATTAAAAAATCTATTTAGTTCAATAATTTACCGAATTTATTCTACAAAAAAAGGCTGAAATTTTCAGCCTTTTTTGTAAAATTTATTTTGTACCAAACAGCCGGTCTCCTGCATCCCCGAGTCCGGGAACAATATAGCCATCTTCGTTAAGTCTTTCATCTAATGCTGCAGTATATATATCAACATCTGGATGTGCCTCTTGTAGTGCTTTAACACCCTCCGGAGCTGATACCAAGCAAACAAACTTGATGTTTTCTGGCTTAGCACCACGTTTCTTCAATGCATCAATTGCCATGATAGCAGATCCACCAGTAGCAAGCATTGGGTCAACAACCAATAATTGACGCTGATCAATGTCAGAAGGTAACTTAACAAAGTACTCATGTGGCTTCAAGGTTTGTTCATCACGGTACATTCCAATATGTCCCACTTTAGCGGCAGGAATCAATTCCAAAATTCCATCAACCATGCCTAAACCAGCACGTAAAATTGGAATAATCGCAACTTTTTTCCCGGCGAGCTGTTTCTTAACCGTTTTTTGAATTGGTGTTTCCACTTCAACATCCTCTAATGGCATATCACGAGAAACCTCGTAACCCATTAGTGTTGAAATTTCATTAACAGTTTCCCGGAAAAATTTTGTGCCGACATTCTTATCACGAATCAACGTTAATTTATGTTGAATAAGTGGGTGATCAAGTACTTCAAACTTGCCCATGACAAATAAACACTCCTTTGAATTTCTTTTCTATTGTACCAAATATAAGTGGTCAAAATACGATTCTCACTAAAAATTAATTAATTTTATGTGCTTCAGTCAGTCGTTTAACTTCTGCAGCAACCTCTGCCATTACCTGATCATCGTCTGATTTTTTAATTACCCGTAAAATCAAATGCGCCACTTGTTGCGCATCACTTTCAGTAAAGCCTCTGCTAGTAATAGCTGGGGTTCCAAGGCGCAGTCCACTAGTCACAAAAGGGCTAAGTGGTTCGTTTGGAATAGATTCCTTATTAGCGGTGATATTGACACTGTCCAGCAGGTTCTGTAATTGTTTACCATTTAGCTTAGTTTTAGAAATATCGATTGTCATTAAATGATTGTCAGTGCCATCTGAAACAACGTGAACAAGGTCATCATTATTAAATACAGCTGCCATCGCCTGTGCGTTTTTCACAACCTGGTTAATGTAATCAGTAAACTCAGGTTGTAAATCCTCATAAAAAGCCTGCGCTTTGCCAGCAATTACATGTTCCAACGGTCCACCTTGTGATCCAGGAAAAACTGCCGAATTTAACTTTTTGGCAAACTTATTCTGACTTAAAATCATTCCTCCCCGAGGCCCACGAAGAGTCTTATGAGTTGTCGTTGTCACGACATCTGCAATTCCAACTGGACTAGGATGTGCTCCCGTGGCCACCAATCCAGCAATATGGGCCATATCAACCATTAAATAGGCACCAACTTGGTCAGCAATGTCACGAAATTTTTGCCAGTCAATAATGCGACTGTAGGCTGAAGCGCCGGCGACAATCAATTGAGGCTTAACTTCCATTGCTTGCTTCAAAATTTCATCATAATCAAGTAGTTCCGTTTCAGTATTTAACCCGTATCCATAGGCTTTGTAAAACTTACCACTAAAATTTACTGCAGCCCCATGTGTAAGATGACCGCCAGCATCAAGACCCATACCAAGAATTGTATCACCAGGTTTAAGCAAGGCCTGATAAACGGCAGCATTGGCCTGTGAGCCAGAATGGGGTTGCACATTAACATACTCCGCACCAAACAACCGCTGTGCATAATCGATAGCTAGCTGTTCAACTTCGTCAATGTATTGACAGCCACCATAGTAACGTTTGCCAGGATAACCCTCCGCATATTTGTTTGTTAATACAGAGCCCTGAGCTTCACGAACTGCATCAGACACAATATTTTCTGACGCAATTAATTCAATCGTATCTTCTTGTCGATGTTCTTCTTTTGTAATTGATGACCATAATTTCGGATCTTTACCTTGATAGTTCACTGACCTCACTCCTTTGTTAATAACCATTGTAATAAAAAAATCGGTCCAGACAATCCCTTTTAGTTATTTAATGAAGAAAAGTGAGCTCCGCCGGCAGATTTGTTTAGCCGATTCATGTAAGCCACCCCAAGTCCTTTATTTTCATAACCTTGAGCGAAAATTACTTTAATTGAATCTTGATCGTCAAATTGACGTAAACCTGCAAACAAGTTGGCACTAGCCTGTTCAATCCCACTACCTAATGAATACGAAGTGACATTTTTTAGATTAATAAAACTTTCTAGAATTTGATCATCTGCTAGGACACCGACTTGTTTTCCATGCTGCTTAACCCAATCGACTACCTTTGCCCATTCTTTAGCGTTATCAACGACATAAACCTGGGCACGTGGTGCGTAATGTTTATACTTCATTCCTGGTGCCTTTGGAGTCTCATTTTGGCCAACTTGATGATGATTTGTATCAATTGAACCAATGACCGCTTCTATCTGGGCCTGAGTCACTGCACCTGGACGCAAAATTACCGGTGTATCAGTGGACATATCTAACACTGTCGATTCAACACCAACCTTGGTTGGACCATCATCCAAAATGCCAGCAATTTTACCACTCAAGTCATGATACACGTGCTGTGCAGTTGTTGGGCTCGGTTTGCCAGAAGTATTAGCAGATGGGCCAACAATCGGTCGACCAGCCAATTTAATTAATTTCAATGTCGCCTGATTGTTAGGAAATCTAAATGCGGCCGTTGTAAGTCCACCCGTGACTGTTTTTGACAACACATCAGGTTTCAATTTAAAAATTATTGTCAGTGAGCCTGGCCAAAACTTAGCCATTAATTTACGAGCTGCGGGTGAAATAATCGCTGCATATTTCTCAACGGTCTCCACATCAGCAACGTGAACAATCAACGGATTATCACTAGGGCGTCCCTTAGCTGCATACACCTGTGAGACCGCCGTTTCATTAGTTGCATCTGAACCCAATCCGTATACTGTTTCAGTTGGAAACGCCACTAACTGGCCATTTGTAATCAAATCTGCAGCCGCTTGAATTTCATTAATTGAATAGATCTTAGTTTGCATTACTATCGCTCCCATTAAATACGTTTCTAACCATCACCATCCGCATTAAATCGTTAATATCATGTTTGGTAACCACATCGGCCTGCGGATAAGACCGTTTAAAGATTGATTCAACACTATTTTCCTGACGATATCCAGTCTCAGCGACAAACACACCGTCACGTGTTAGATATTGATAAAGTTGCGGTGCTATTTCATCATATATCGCAAGACCCTGGTGTTCTGCAAACAAAGCGATATGTGGTTCGTACATGATAACCGCTTCATCCATCATTTTAATTTCATCTGTGCCAATATATGGTGGATTACTGATAATCAAATCAAATTGATGATTTGCTTCAATTTGTTCAAACAAATCACTTTCAATAAAATGGACGGCTGCTTGAAGATGTTGTGCATTCCACCGTGCAACACTTAATGCATCTAAGGAAATGTCACTTGCCGTCACCTGCCAATTTGGTCTCTCAAGTTTGAGCGTAATTCCGATTACTCCGCTACCCGTTCCAATATCCAACACATTTAACTTTGTGCCAGATTTAAACATTTGTAAGACCCAATCAATCATTTCTTCTGTTTCACTTTCAGGAACGAGCACATTCTCGTTAACCTTAAAGTTTCTTCCGTAAAATGGTGCTTTCCCCACAATGTATTGCGCAGGCTCATGATTTAAAATCCGTTCTATCGCCTGTTTAAAAAAAGTGACTTCACCGTTACTCATAATTTCCCGGCGGTGCATTAACCAATCCGTGGTCGACCAATCATGAGACATCAACAAAACATACATTGGTGCATTTTGATCAACGTTTTTACCATTAATACACGAAGAAGCCCAATTAAGGGCTTCTTGGTAAGTCATTTGATTACTCATTTCTAAGTTGCTCCATCTTTTCTGCTTGGTCAGCAATAACCAATGCATCAATGATTTCATCGAGCTCGCCATTCATGATCCGATCCAGCTTATTTAAAGTTAAGCCAATTCTGTGATCCGTCACCCTGTTTTGAGGATAGTTATAAGTTCTGATTCGCTCAGAACGATCGCCAGTTCCCACTTTTGACTTACGCTGTTCGTTGTACGCACTTTGCTCCTTTTGCTGATAATAATCGTACACACGAGACTTTAAAATTTGCATCGCCTTCACACGGTTTTGTTGTTGTGAACGTTGATCCTGCATCGCCACAACAATTCCAGTCGGTAAGTGGGTCATACGAACCGCTGAAGAAGTCTTATTGATGTGTTGACCACCAGCACCGGAAGAACGGTAAACGTCTGTTCGAATATCCTTTGGGTCAAGATCAATATCGACATCTTCTGCTTCTGGCATGACACCAACAGTTGCGGTTGAAGTATGCACACGACCGGCAGATTCCGTTACAGGAACACGTTGAACACGGTGAGCTCCGTTCTCATACTTCAGCTTAGAATAAACGCTATCACCGGTAATCATCAGCACGATTTCCTTAAATCCACCGACCTCAGTTTCATTACGGTCAACGACTTCGATTGTCCAACCTTGTTTTTCTGCATAGCGACTATACATTTCAAATAGATCCGCTGCAAACAAGCTAGCCTCATCCCCACCAGCAGCTCCATGAATTTCCATAATAATGTTTTTGTCATCATTAGGATCTTTAGGAAGCAACAATACACGTAATTCCTGTTCTAGCTTTTCAAGTTGCTCCTTTGAATCAGAAAGCTCTTCTTTAGTCAATTCTTCCATCTCTGAATCTAGCTTTTCACGAAGCAACTCTTCGTCATCACTAATTTGCTGATTAATTTTTTTATATTCATTGTATTTTTCAACAGTGTCTCGCAGACTGCCTTCTTCTTTTGACAACTTCATAAATTTTTGTGTATCAGCAATTACATCTGGATCACTGATTAATTCATTTAATTCATCATAACGATCGGCCACTGCCTGTAATTTTTCAAATATCTCGTCCATTTTAACCTCCGGGGTTTACTTCAACTTTGGGTGAAAGTAATGTTTACGGCACACTGGATAGTATGACTCATTACCACCAATCATCACTTGTTGTCCTTCATAAACTGGTTTACCATCCAGTAATCGTAAATTCATGATTGCTTTCTTGGTGCAGAACCAGCAGATAGTCTTCATTTCTTCAATCTTGTCCGCGTAAATCAATAAATATTTTGATCCCTCAAATAATTGATTGCGAAAATCGTTTTTGAGGCCAAACGTCATCACTGGAATGTTCAACTCATCAACAATTTTGGTTAGTTCAATAATATGTTCCCTTTTAAGAAACTGAGCCTCATCTATTAGCACGCATGAAGCTTCAGGGTTTTCCCGTTTAACGTACTCAAAAATATTGGTGTCTTCCATGATTGGCACTGCTGAACGGTGCATTCCAATTCTGCTGGCAATTTCACCAACTCCAGCTCGATCATCAACGCCACTAGTCAAAATAATCACTGACTTGCCTTGTTCTTCATAGTTGTGGGCAACTTTCAAAATTTCAATTGACTTGCCAGAATTCATTGCACCATATTTAAAAAATAACTGGGCCACTTGTTTCACCTTTTTCTTTGCAGATTCTTTTATAGTATAACAAATTATGGTGTTGTAACAAATAATGTTTTGTATTCAATGGTTTTAATATTTGTGATTTTACTAAATTAACGCTAAAATGAGTCGTTAAATTAAATTATCAAGTATGCTTATCTAAACGTAATTAACTATTGGAGGAAGTTTTAACATGTCGATCAGAAGTACAGTGGCCGCTGCGGCCGGTAAATCGAGTTACTGGTTTCTGCACACATTTTTACACGGAGGAAGTTCACTGCCTGGCAAGATAACAACTGCTATCGACCCTAATATTCTAAATGCATTTGGCAAAAAATATGACGTTGTGATTATTACAGGAACAAATGGTAAAACGCTCACAACGGCGCTCAGCGTTCGTGTGCTCCAACAAAAGTATGACAGTGTTTTAACAAACCCAACTGGCTCCAACATGGAACAAGGAATTGTCACCACATTTATTACGGCTCATAAGTCAAAACGTGGCAAAACACTAGCAATTCTTGAAGTTGACGAAGCTAATGTCGTCAAAGTTACCAAGTACATCACTCCAATTGCATTTGTGTTTACTAATCTGTTCCGTGATCAAATGGATCGATACGGCGAAATCTATACCACTTACGATAAAATACTAGCCGGTGTTAAATTAGCACCTGACGCCACCATCATTGCCAATGGAGACGAACAAATCTTTAACTCGCGTGAATTACCAAACCCTATTATTTATTACGGCTTCAATCACGAATTAGCAAAAGACGTGAAGGCACCGGCAAATACTGATGGTTTACTATGTCCAAAGTGTAATCACATTCTGCACTATGGATTCATTACCTATGCTAACCTAGGTGACTACTTCTGCCCTCACTGTGGTTTCAGACGTCCTACCTTGAATTATCAAGTTAACAAGCTGATTGCCCAAACACCAACAAGTTCTACGTTTGAAATTGATCACCATGAATTTACAGTACAAATCGGTGGCCTCTACAATGTTTATAACGCATTAGCAGCGTATGCTCTTGGACGCTTTTTAGATGTATCCGCAGAACAAATTCAAACAGCATTTGCAGCAGATAAAAAAGTCTTTGGTCGTCAAGAAGTCATTGACGTTGATGGTAAAAAAGTCACTTTGATTCTGGTAAAAAATCCAGTTGGCTTAAACCAGGTTCTCGATATGATTTTAACTGATAAAGATCCATTCTCATTTGTTGCACTATTAAACGCCAATTACGCTGACGGAATTGATACAAGTTGGATTTGGGACGGCAATTTCGAAAAGTTACAACAACATGATATTCCAGCATTTATGACTGGTGGAGAGCGCTATAAAGATATCACCTTCAGGCTTAAGGTGGCTGGAGTGGATGATCCTGTCATTGAACCAGACCTGACCAAAGCAATCGATAAAATTAAAGATTTACCGACTGAAAAGGTTTATATTTTGGCAACTTACACTGCTGTGTTACAATTACGCAAACAGTTAGCTGATAAAGGCTACATCAAGGAAGGAATGGAAGCATAATGGCAACTTATTCATTGAATTTAGCACATCTATATGGTGATTTGCTCAATACCTATGGTGACGTTGGCAACATTCTAGCTTTGAAATACTATGCTAATCAAATGGATGCTGAATTAACCACAACGGTCATTAGTATTGAGGAAAGTTTTGATCCAGACAAGTTTGATATCGCTTTTTTTGGTGGTGGTCAAGATTACGAACAAATGATTGTCTCAAAAGACATTCAGACTAAAAAAGATGGTATTGAAAAGTTCATTAATGACGACAAACCGATGCTTGCCATTTGCGGCGGGTATCAGTTATTAGGCCACTATTATATCGGTGCGCATGGTGAAAAAATTAATGGGATCGGCGTTTTAGATCATTACACATTGAGCCAGGATAACAACCGGTTTATTGGTGACATTACTATTAAAAATGAACAAACTGGTGAGCTTTACCATGGATTTGAAAATCATAACGGCAGAACCTTTATTGGTAAAAGTGAGCAGCCATTGGGAGATGTCGTTTCTGGGCATGGCAACAACGGTGAGGACCAAAAGGAAGGTGCCATTTACAAACAGACCTATTGCTCATACTTCCATGGACCAATTTTAACCAGAAACGGTGAACTCGCCAAGAGAATGTTACTAAAAGCACTGCACAATAAATATCCCGATGCAGATTTTACGAATCAAGAACAGCTTGAAATTAAACCCACATTTTAATTAATAAACAGAGTTAACAAAATGAGCGATGTACAAATCAATGTACATCGCTCATTTTGTATTTCAGATAATTTTTAGTAGATTTTGTCAGTTAAATAGGTATTAATTAGTTGATGACGGCGTTTCAAAAATTCATCATTGTCAGCGCTAGGATGAACTCGATTCGATAACATGATGAATCCCTGCTTGGTAAACTTATCCAGCACCATCCAAGTACCAGTAAAGCCGGTGTGATAGACAACCATGTGATCATCTGCAGCACCGCTTTTTAATACTCGCCAACCAAATGTGCGTCCATGATAACCATCCATCGGTGTCTGATCTTGAAACAGTTGTGACATTGTTTCATCACTCAGCATTCCGTTTAGATTATTCTCTACAAATGCGTGACTAAATGTTTCCAAATCGTCAAGTGTACTAAACAACCCGGCACAACCACAATGTTCTCGCAAAATGTAGGCCTTAGGGTCGTGAACAACGCCACGAATTAAGCCACGTTCCTTTTGAATCTCAGTTGGTACGCAATTGGCAGCCACAGGCCGAAACGTCGAGTGACTCATTTGCAGTGGTTGTAAAATCTGTTGACTAATAACCGTTTGAACTGGTTGATGATAGAAGGCCTCTATAATCCAACCCAAGTAGATAAAACCAATGTCTGCATACTTTACATGCTGATTAAAGTCATCACCAACTGTCAGTCCCAACAATGCCTTAGTTAAATCAGCTGGCAATAAATGGTTACGATTAGGAATATAACCGGTAATGCCTGAAGTGTGTGTCAATAAATTGCGAACTGTCACTTGGCTATCACCAAAATCAGGCAGATAATCTTGAATATAATCATCAGCAGACAACTTGCCAGCTTGAATCAATTTCATTATCAATGTCGTCGTCCCAATTACTTTTGTTAGTGATGCGACATCGTACTGAGCTCCATGCCAAAGTGGCTGAACAGTCGGAATTAGTTGTGAATGGCCAAAAACCTCACTAACTTTCTTTTGACCATCAAAAATGACATATGAAACCCCAGGAACTATTCCGTCTTCCACTAATGCATGAAGTTGTTCAATTGTTTGGCTGTACTGACTCATGAAATCCTCCTAAATCTGATTTCCCAAAAATTGACTGTTATATAGATCCGCATAGAATCCATTTTGATCCATCAATTCGTTATGATTACCGGTTTCAACAATTTGACCATGGTTCATCACAATAATTTTTTCAGCATGCCGAATAGTGGATAAACGGTGTGCAACAACGAAACTAGTTCGATTTCGCTGTAAATTATTCATTGCAGACTGAATCAATGACTCGGTTCTAGTATCAACGGAACTGGTAGCCTCATCGAGAATCAAAATTTCTGGATCCGCAACAAAGGCCCTAGCGATTGTTAATAGCTGTCGCTGTCCTTGGGAAATATTCGATGCTGATTCATCAAGAATTGTATCATACCCCTCAGGTAGTTGACGAATAAAGCTGTCAGCGTGAGCATCTTGTGCTGCCTTAAAGACATCTTCTTTAGACGCATCCTCCCGACCATACTTAATATTGTCGTAGATTGAGCCGGTAAAGAGCCAAGTATCCTGCAAGACCATCGCAAAATGACGTCTTACCTCTTCACGCGACATGTTACGAGTTTCCGTACCATCCAGATAAATATCACCACCCTGGATATCATAGAACCGCTCGAGCAGGTTAATGATGGTTGTTTTACCTGCACCCGTTGGGCCAACAATCGCCACCATATGATTGCGTTGAGCATCTAAACTGAAATCTTTGATCAATGGATTTTGATCGTAACTAAACGAAACGTTCTTGAACGCAATCTTCATATCGTTAGCTGGTTGATCTTCAATCTTTTGTGTACTATCAATCATTTCAGGTTCATCGATCACAGCAAAAATTCTCTCCGCTGAGGCAATTGTAGCTTGAATTGTGTTGGTTAAATTGGCAATCTGGGTTATTGGTTGTGAAAATTGGTTAGTGTACTGCAGGAAAGCTTGGACATTACCTAGGCTAATCTGACCATGGGCAACTTCGATTGTTCCAAGAACAGCAACCATCAGATAACCCAAGTTTTTAATAAAGTTCATCATTGGATAAATTAAAGTTGAAAAGAATTGCGCCTTCCACGAAGACTTATAGTAAACTTCATTTTGCTTTTCAAATTTATCAACTTCATCTTGTTCGTGGTTAAAAGTCCGCACTACAGTGTGTCCGGCATACGTTTCTTCAACCTGGTCATTAATTAAACCAAGCGTCGCTTGTTGCCGTGCAAATAGCTTTTGTGATCGTGGTGCAATCACACCAACAACTAATAGACTCAACGGGATCGTAATCAGTGCCACCAGTGTTAATTTCCAACTAATGGTAAACATGATGTATAGAACGCCAAAAAATGTAAGCAGGCTAGTAACAATTTGAATTAAACTTTGTTGGAGCGTCCCGGCAATGTTATCCATATCATTAACTGCACGGCTCATAATGTCACCGTTGGAATGTGTATCGTAATAACTAACTGGAACCCGTTGCATCTTAGCCTTAAAATCTTTACGTAATTGATAAACTACTCGTTGTGAAATTCGGGTCATAACAATTTGCTGAACCACACTAAAGATTGCCGACAAGCCGTAAAGCACAGCAACAACAATAATGATGTGTAAAATCTTGTCAAAATCGATGGGATACTTAGTTACATGCATCCCCATCTTCATTTCCTTATAGCCTTTCAGCATGCCATTAAAAATCTCGGTAGTCGCTTTACCCAAAATTTTGGGCGCGTTAATTGATAAAATAACTGAGGCAGCGGCTAATATTACGGAAATGACCATACCAGGAATCCAACGACCCATATACTTGAAGAGACGGCCTGCTGTGCCCCAGAAATTATGTGGAGTATCAACTAAACCCTTAGGACTGCGATGATTACGCATTTGTGCCATCTCCTTCCTCAATTTGTGAATCAATAATCTGACGGTATGTTTTATTATTATCTTTCAGTTCTTGATGTGTGCCTTGGCCAACTACTTGACCATCTTCCATCACAAGAATCAAGTTAGCATCCGCAACAGTTGATACACGTTGAGCCACAATCACCGTCACAGCTTGCTGAACTTGTTGATCTTTCTTCAATGCCATTCTTAACTTAGCATCAGTCTTAAAGTCCAAAGCGGAGAATGAATCATCAAAAACATAGATACTAGCAGGCTTAATGATTGTTCTAGCAATTGCCAGACGCTGGCGTTGACCACCAGAGAAGTTGTCTCCATTTTGCTCAACTTCGGCATCCAGTCCGCCGCTTTCGTTAACGAAATCTTTTGCTTGAGCAATTTCAAGTGCCTTCCACATATCATCATCTGTGGCATCATCATTTCCATACAACAAATTCGATCTAATCGTGCCTTTAAATAAAACTGCCTTTTGTTGAGTAATCGAGATTTTTTCGTGGAGATCATGTTGAGAAACCTGACTAATTTCCACACCATCTACCTTGATAGATCCGTGGTCAATGTTAAATAACCGTGGTATTAAATTAACCAGTGTTGACTTTCCTGATCCAGTACCACCGATCACAGCAATTGTCTGGCCAGCTTGAACATCGAAATTAACATTGCTTAGTGCATTCTTTTCCGCACCACGGTACTTAAACGAAACGTCGTTAAAAGATAACGTTGCTGGTTTATTATCATCAAATGATAATTGCTGTTGTTCATCTACATCGCTAACGCTACTCTCGCGATTAAGAACTTGATTAATACGAGCAGCTGATGCTTGTGCACGGGGAACAAACACAAATACCATTGATAACATCATAAAGCTCATCAGAATTTGAGTGGCATATGTCATGAATGCAACCAAATTACCAACTTGCATCTGCATATCAGCAATTAAATGACCTCCTAGCCAAATAATACCAATATTTGTTCCACTTAAAATTAACGTCATCACCGGAAACATAAACGAAACAATCGTATATGCCTTTGTTGCGGTGTGAGTGTAATCTGTGTTTGCACCATCAAACCGATCCTGTTCAAACTTATCTTGGTTGAAGGCACGGATTACACGAACCCCAGTTAACCCTTCACGAAATACCAGGTTGATTCGGTCAGTCTTCTTTTGAATACTCTTAAATAATGGCACTGCAAAATACATAATGGCAACCACGCAAACTGCCAGAATTGGAATAGATATTGCGAAAATAAGTGTTAATTTATGCTCACGATTATAGGCTAAAAAGCCGGCTGCAATTAACATTATTGGTGACTGCAACATCATCCTTAAAATGGTCACCATCACATTTTGAATCTGAATAATATCGTTAGTTGTTCTGGTAATTAACGATGCATCCCCAAAGTCTGTAAATTCCCGGCTTGAAAAATTAACAACTTTTGAGAACATTTGCGAGCGCAACTTTTGTCCCACTTTCATCGCTTGGGTAGAAGCAAAATAAACATTACCACCTGCTGCAACCAGGCCAATTACAGAAACGATCATCATCTTAACTCCCTGATTCCAAATGTAAGATGTATCGTTCTTTGCAATTCCTTTATCAATCAAATCTGATGTAATTGTTGGCAAATACAAATCACAACTTACCTGTACCAGTAAGAAGATCACTGCCAAACAAACGGCCCACCAGACCAGATTTTTCCGTGCAATTTTTATCATCTATTTTCCTGCTTTCTAACTGATTCATTTAGTCGCATTGCTGTTTCAATGATGAGGTCATTTTCTGCATAATTGCTTGTAATGAATCAATTTCATTTTTTGAAAGTGAACCAAACATCCAGTCTTCCATTTGTCGGCGAGCTTTCATATTTTGTTTAACGATTTGACGCCCGTGGTCAGTAATCGTGACCCTAATGATACGTCGATCGTTGTCATCACGAATTCGATTAACAAGGCCATCTTTTTCCAGCTTTTCAAGCAAATCGGTCAATGACGCCGGTCGAATATCCATTAAGTCTGCCAATTCACGTTGAGCAATGTTGTTATTATCTATCAGTACACCCAAAACATGGCCCCGTCCATGATGAATTCCTTGTTGCGACTTGGTCTGATTTCTACCAACACGACGCATAGTTTGAATCATTTCAAACATATTTTTTGAAACCTTGCCGTATTGGTCATTTCGATCGTTCATGTCAATCTCCTTTCAAAAGCTTAGGTACCTAACGGCTTACTAAATTACACTTACTAATTGTAAAAGTCAATAATTTTAAAAGATTTGGTCGCAAAAAAACGGACCATCCGTAGATGATCCGTTAAATCATTAATAAAATTAGTCGACTTGATAAATCCAACCTTCTGGAGCTTCAACATCGCCAAATTGAATTCCAGTTAATGTATCATATAGTTTTTGAGTAACTGGCCCAACTTCTGTCTCACTATAGAAAACGTGTAACTGGTCCTTGTATTCAATACCGCCGATTGGAGCGATGACAGCTGCAGTACCCATTGCCCCAGCTTCTTTGAATCGATCAAGATCATCAATAAAGACGTCTCCTTCTTCAGTATCAAGGCCCAAACGATCCTTTGCTAAGAAGAGCAGAGAACGCTTAGTAACGCTAGGAAGGATAGAATCAGATTTTGGTGTCACAAACTTGTTATCTTTTGTGATACCAAAGAAGTTAGCAGAACCAGCTTCTTCAATCTTAGTATGTGTTGCTGGATCAAGATAAACAACATCTGAATATCCAGCCTTATGTGCTTGATCACCTGGCAGTAAACTTGAGCCATAGTTACCACCAACTTTACTTTGACCAGTACCATGAGGAGCAGCACGATCATAGTATGAAGTTGTAAAGTTAGTTGGCTTAACGCCACCCTTGTAATATGCACCTACTGGCATTGCAAAAATAGTAAGGATATATTCTGGTGCAGCATGAACACCAATCGTTCCACCAACACCGATCATCAATGGACGAATGTATAACGTACCGCCAGTACCATAAGGAGGAACATAATCTTCATTTGCTTTAACGACGCTCTTAACAGCATCAATGAACTTGTCAACAGGGAAAGTTGGCATCAAAAGACGTTCACAACTGTTTTGCATCCGTTTAGCATTTTGATCTGGACGGAATAGTTGAATATGGTTATCTTTAGTTCGATATGCCTTTAAGCCTTCAAAGTCAGCTTGGCCATAGTGAAGTGCAGTTGCACCTTCGCTAATATGTAAAGTTGAATCTTCAGTTAACTCACCATCGTCCCACTTGCCATCTTTCCAATGAGCAAGAAAACGTTTTGGTAAATCCATGTATTCAAACCCTAAGTTTTTCCAATCGATTTGAGATGGTGCTGGTGCTTTTGTCATTAGTAATGCCTCCAAAAAGTATGTATTGAACTCTCATATATCTAATGAGAATTTAATAAAAGTCTAGTCATAATAGCATGTTATGTCAAGTGTGTAATATAAATTTGTACGTAAATTGAGCCTTGAAGCGACGCAGTTTTACTAATATTGGTAAAAGAATTGAATGCCGTATAATTTTAGGTTGTAAAACAATGTTGTTCTAATTTTATGATTCAAATATCATTGAACAACACATAATATTAAAATTTTTGATATTTGCTTATTAAAATCACAAATAATACTCATCAGCAATAATTAACGCCGTTAGTGTTATTTAAAATACAAAAAAATCACATCCAAGTAAATTTGAATGTGATTTTTAAAATTCGTTATAAATGCCGTTATATCAACAATTATCACCCGCACGGGGATCGAACCCGTAACTCCGCCTTGAGAGGGCGACGTCTTAACCAATTTGACCAGCGGGCAAAAATACAATAAATAGTATATCTGTAATACCGGTCAGTGTCAAGAATTATTCAAACGATAGCTCAATTAAAAAAGCCTTTCTGTCCATCAAATGAGATGTTGTTATCCAAACATCATGAAAATTAGGGATTTCTCGTTTTGTCATTTCGTAAAAATAATCTAATAGATCACCGTTTTTTGCTACAAATCCCTCAGTTAGCCGATTAACCATTAGCTGCTGATCCGGAAAATAAATATCTTGATCCGCGACCTTAAAACTGTCAGAAATGCTAAGTGTTAATACATTACCGTACTTGAGCGGTTCAGTCTGCACCATTTCTGGGTGTGATTTCATATGAGTGAGAACATAGTAGATCGAATCAGAATTACTAGCCATCAAAAATGCCCCTTTCAATATTAACCAAATTCATTTTACCAAAAGATTTAGAAATTAGATAATTTTGATTTTTTTGAAAAATATGGTTGATTCTATTTAATTCGTTCTGTATAATTATTATCGTTCGTTAGCAATAGCGAAAGTGATTATTGGGTATTCGCCAAACTGGTAAGGCACCGGACTCTGAATCCGCAATTTACTGGTTCGAGACCAGTATACCCAATTACGAAAAGTTGGCTGTTATCATTAACGCTTAAAAGCGTTGGTATAACAGCTTTTTTTGCGAACAATTCCATTGGTATCTCAAATATTTCCACTAAAGTAATCTAGGCTTCATTTTAAATATTAATATAATTTTTTTATATATTATTGATACATCTTTCTTGATTTATATTTAGTCTAAGTGTATAGTCACTATCAATAATCAAGTTACTTCTCCAAACTTGATTATCCCCCTATTAAGTTTGTTTTGGACCATCACTCCGATAATTACTAAGCTGGTTAGTAATTTATATTTTTAGAATATTGATGTTCAACATTTGCTTTAATTAACTTCTAGAAAAGGACCGATCACATTCAGTGATTGGCCCTTTTTATTATCAAAAAATAGTTAGTAGTGACGTACTGTGCAGAACATCAACTAGTGATTGTGCACTGCTCAATTCAAGATGTAATGACATCATGACAGGGATTGAGATAAATGGAATAATGAATAGCGTAAATATTGAGAACCAACTAAACAGGTGCTCACCTTTAGACATTTTATTTCTTCGTTCGGGTGACACGTCGATAAAAGTTGGCAAATAGCCTAAGCCGTGAACAATCGCATTGTAAACCAAGTGAATAATCGCCCACGTTCCTAATATCAAGTATAGATTAAACCATCGTGAACCGACTGAGAACTCAGACGTAAATATGCTGGGCATATTAAGCCACATAACAAAAGTCATCGATAAAATTGCTAGCGATAATATTAAAAGTCCCCATTTTCTTTCCATACCTTTTTGTGCAGTCCGAGTCATGTCCTCAGTCCTTTCATTTTTTAATACTTGAGGATTATAGCACAGCAATTGCACGTATAAAACACTCTTTTTTTGTTTTTTTCGTGAACAAATGTGTTTGTGAAACACCGTACGTATACGTTTTCATAACATTTTCAACATTTTTTGTAACCGATTAATTATGATTATATCAATAAGGTTTATCTATCAATTTTATTTTTAATATTAATAACATTTCCAACAAAGTATTCAATTAATTCGTCAATAAATAATTTATTCACAAGGCTTTATTACGCATCTTATAAGTACTGATTGTCAGAACTACATAGAGTTGTAAACTGTATCAAAAGCTGTCTTTCATTACATAACCTACTTCCAGATCAGATATTTGTTGACGCTCACAAAAAATCACTCTCTATCCTAACTGGATGGAGAGTGATTTACGACACGTTAAAATAACGTGATATTTTGTTGCTATTTACAAATGTTCAGCAATGTATTCACCAAAACCACTAGTACTCAGCACATCGGCTTCAGAACTCGTTGCAAAATCTTCTGTCACATGTTTATTCTCGATTGCATTCCTAATTGATGACCTAATCAAATTTGCAACTTCTGGCCATCCCAAATAATCAAACATCATTGTTCCAGAGAGAATAATGGACGTTGGGTTAAGTTTATTTTGACCAGCAAACTGTGGTGCCGTTCCATGTGTTGCTTCAAAAATGGCATGACCGGTTTGATAATTAATATTACCACCTGGGGCAATACCAATACCTCCAACCTGTGCGGCTAAAGCATCTGAAATATAATCACCATTCAGGTTCATCGTAGCGACTACTTCAAAATGCTCAGGAAACAATAACGCCTGCTGAAAAAAGTTATCGGTAATTACATCATTAATAATTATCTTACCGTTACGTTTAGCTTCATTCAGAGCCTTATCTGCTGCTTCATTACCTTCAGCAGATTTAATTTTGTCATATTCTGGCATTGTAAAAATCTGATCTGCATATTCCTCTTGAGCTAATTCATATCCCCATTTTTTGAACCCGCCTTCGGTTTTTTTCATGATGTTACCCTTATGAACTAGTGTTAAAGTATGGCGATCATTTGCTAGCGCATATTCTAGTGCCGCTTTCACCAATCTCTTCGATCCTTCACTAGACACCGGTTTAACTGCAAAAGCTGCTGTATCTGGAAAACGAACTTTTTCCAGCTGTCCTTGCGTAGCTAATAATTTTTTTATCTCATCTGCTTCGTTACTACCAATATCTGCCTCGATACCCGCATAAATATCTTCCGTATTTTCTCTAAAAACATCAATATTAACTCGTTCCGGATGTGTTACAGGTGACGGTGTACCCGGATAGTAGGTCACTGGACGAAAACATGCGTATAAATCCAATTTTTGTCTCAACGTTACGTTAATTGAACGGTGGCCCTGGCCAATTGGGGTTGTTAGTGGTCCCTTAATCGCTACCAGATTATCACGTAATGCTTGTAGTGTCTCATCAGGTAGCCATTGGCCAGTCTGTTCAAATGCGGCCTCCCCTGCCATCAGAGGTATCCACTCAACTTTACGCGTACCCTGGTATGCTTTTTTTACGGCAGCATCAAAAACTATTTGGGCTGCATGCCATATTTCTGGTCCTATTCCATCACCTTCGATGAATGGAATCGTTGGATGATCACTTGTCTTTACTATCCCGTTCACTATCTGAATGCTTTTTTTGCTCATTTTCCTGACTCTCCTTTTCGTATCCCGGATAATGACGGTTAATTGGGCCAACATATTCTGACGACGGCCTAATCAAACAACCATCCGCCTGTTGCTCCATAATATGTGCAAGCCAACCTGCTGTTCTGCACGCCGCAAACATGGTTGTAAAAGTTGATTTATCCAACCCTAGGCAGTGATAAATAAGAGCGGTGTAATAATCGACATTAGGGTGGAGATGTGTTTTTTCAAACATATAATCTCTAATTTGCTCTTGTAAGTTGAAATATACTGAATTATTTGTGTTTTCTGCAATTTGTTCAGCAATACCACGTAAAATTTTTGCGCGAGGATCCCCGTCTTTATAAATTCGATGACCAAATCCCATGATTTTTTTCCCAGCGGCCATTCTTTCATTAACGTAATCAATTGGCTTTTGCCCGGTAGTTCTAATATCTTCCAGCATCTTAAATACCTGCTCATTAGCGCCACCATGAAGTGGTCCTTTTAACGCACATACAGCCGCTGTGAGGCAAGAATAATAATCTGCTTGAGTCGATGCGACCACCCGCGCCGTAAAAGTTGACGCATTAAATTCATGATCCGCATGCAATACCATGACGGTGTTGAACATTTTTACTTGCTGTGAAGTCGGGCAACGTCCTGTAAACAAATACATAAAGTTCTCAACCACACCCCACTGAGGATTAACTTTCATTAACTCTTGGTTATCCCTCAGTCGAATAATTGCGGCAATCGCCGTCAACATCTTTGATAAAATTCGTAACGGTTCATCGCGCTTAGGATTATTGTGTGTCGTCCCAAGTAATGAAACCGTCGTCCTTAAGATACTCATTGGGTGTTGTGGTTCCAGGGCAATGTATTTCATCAATCTGATTGTTTCATCTGGTAGAACCATATCAGATACCATTTGCTTGCGCACTTCCGTTAACTGCGTTTCCGTCGGTAATTTTTTGTGCCAGAGCAAGTAAACAACCTCTTCGTAAGGTGCTTGACTTAACTCCTGAATTGGATATCCAGCATAGGTCAAAATTGCGTCTTTGGTTGAACTAATTTTTGTTTCTGAAATAACAACTCCAGCTAATCCTTCCGGTAATTTCATTTTGTCGCCCCCTGACTCAGTCCTTTTGCTCATTAATTTTATCCTGGACAATCAACGGCAAAATCCCATCATGTTCATAGTATGTCCAATCAATTGGCGTATCGAATCTAACTCTAGTATCAAACTTAGTCGTTTTACCACCCTTTGAGGCTGTTACGTGGGCGATTTGTCCGTCTAATTCAATCGAAAATATCTCTGTCCCATCCAGCCCCAATTTTTCTGCAGTTTCTCCATCTTGGTATTCCAACGGAATCACGCCCATCATTGCCAAATTAGAACGATGAATTCTTTCGAAGCTTTCAGCAATAATTGCCTTAACCCCCAGCAGTTTAACTCCTTTAGCGGCCCAATCTCGAGACGAACCCATGCCATAGTCTTTACCCGCCAAAATTACTAATGGTGTCTTATCTTCAAGATACTTACGAGATGCATCAAAAATAGTCGTCTGTTCACCCGTTGGTAAGTATGTGGTAAAACCGCCAACTGTCCCCGGAGCCAACTGATTTTTTAGCCTAATATTAGCTAATGTCCCACGCATCATTACCTCGTGATTTCCACGTCGTGAACCATAAGAATTAAAATCACGAATACCGATTCCTTTGCTAATTAGGTAACGACCTGCTGGTGTTTTAGAACCAATGAACCCTGCTGGCGAAATATGATCCGTCGTAATTGAATTACCAACTTTTGCTAATGCTCGCATGCCATCAATACGACCAGGTTGATTCCCATCGCCATTAAAAAATGGTGGTGAAGCAATGTACGTTGATTCGCCATCCCACTGGTATGTGGCAGACGTTGGAGCTTCAAGAGCATTCCAAGTTTCATTTTGCTTAAAAATTGATTGGTAATTTTCAGAAAATTGTTTTGGTGATAAATACTTATTCGTCAACTCAGCAATCACATCATCTGACGGCCATAAGTCTCGCATGTACACTGGGTTTCCATTTTTATCATTTCCAATTGGCTGTGTAGTTAAATCAATATCACAGGTTCCAGCTAATGCGTAAATAACAACTAGTGGTGGCGAAGCCAAGTAGGTATCTTTAACAAGTGGATTAACTCGACCTTCAAAGTTGCGATTACCACTTTCTACGGCTGCAATCGGATATGGATCATTACTCAAACGTGTCTGCAGATCCTCTAGTAGTTGGCCAGAATTACCAATACAGGTTGTACAACCATACCCAACCAAATTAAATCCAATTTGATCCAAATATGTCTGAAGCCCCGCAGCTTTTAAATACTCGACTACCACTCTAGAACCAGGTGCAAATGAAGTTTTAACGTAGTTAGGTATTTTCAATCCTAATTCAACCGCTTTTTTGGCAATTAAACCGGCGGACAAAAGCACCTGCGGATTTGAAGTATTAGTACAACTCGTAATTGCAGCAATTCCCAAAGATCCAGGCCTAAGTTCAAACTTTTTATCATTAACTTCCACCGGATAAGCAGGTAGTTCACGCCTATCATCAAACTGCTGTGGCATCTGTGCTAGCTTAACCAAGTCTTGAGGCCGATTAGGCCCAGCAACACTACTTTCAACTGTTTCTAAATCTAGTGACTCATCTTCACTGTAATGACGAGTTTCATTATCGTTATAATATAAATGATTAGTCTGCGCATATTTAATTACCAAATCGATCAGATCAGATGGTCGATCCGTTAATTTAAGATAGTCAATCGTTTGATCATCGATTGGAAAGAACCCACAAGTAGCTCCATATTCGGGCGCCATATTAGCAATTGTCGCTCTGTAGGCTAACGGTAGGTTTTTTAGTCCTGGACCATAGAACTCAACAAATTTCCCCACAACTTGGTGTTTCCTGAGTAAGTTAGTTAGTGTTAACGCCAAATCAGTAGCAGTTACACCCGCTCCTAATTTTCCAGTCAATTTAACGCCAACAACCTTCGGTATCTGCATAAATGAAGTTTCTCCAAGCATGCTAGCTTCGGCTTCAATACCTCCAACACCCCATCCGAGTACACCTAGGCCATTGATCATGGTTGTATGGGAGTCGGTTCCCACCAATGTATCTGGAAATACTTCTGTTGTTCCATCATCTGCCCTCTTTTGCATGACAACGGTTGCCAACCGTTCCAAATTAACTTGATGAATAATCCCTGTGTCTGGAGGAATAACTGTTAAGTTGTCAAAACTATTTTGAGCCCATTTCAAAAATGTGTACCGTTCATTATTTCGTTCAAATTCCTTTTTTACGTTAAACGCAAATGCCGTTTCATCGCCTGAACGATCTACCTGTACTGAATGGTCGATCACCAAGTGTACTGGCACCTCTGGATTGATTGCCTGTACATCGCCGCCCTGTTTCGCAACGGCATCGCGCATTGCAGCTAAGTCAACCAACGCCGGAACTCCGGTAAAATCCTGTAAAATCACTCGCTCTGGCTTGTAAGCAACATCCATTGTGTGATGCTGGTCCCAATCAACTAATGCATCAAGTTCTTTTCCTTGAGTTTGACCATGATTGGCACGGCGAACTGCCGCCTCCAATAAAATTCTAATCGTGTATGGTAACTCGTTAACTACTTGATTATGAGCTGTCAAAAATCCGTCAATATCAGCATAATGATATGTTCGATTGTTTGACTTAAAACTCTTTTCAAATTTCGTATTTGTCAACTATTTCACCATCCTTAACTTCAAATGTTTGTCAATTAATTGTTTTTCTAATTTTATTCTCATTTAAATGACATACATTCAATCTAAAACAACTCAATGATGGCGTCAAGTAAGCCCTTTTTTCTTGTTTAAAATCATTCTAATTAAAATTTAATAATGATTTGAATTTACAAACTTTTATTAAGTATTTTTATGTATAACGTTAAATTATTAATGATTTCAATGTTTTAAATAAATTTATTTTTTTATTTTATTGGTAATAAAAAAAGGTTAAACATCAAGTCGATGTCTAACCCTTAGTTATTTTGACTTTATAATCGTGACCTTAAATCGTCACCGATTTTTTCAAATCCTGGTTTACCAAGTAATCCAAACATATTAGTCTTATATGCTTCAACGCCAGGCTGATTAAACGGATTAATACCATTTAAGTACCCTGAAATACCAATTGCTACTTCAAAGAAATAAATTAAGTACCCTAACGTAAATTCGTTTTGTTCTGGAATATTAACTGTCATTACAGGTACACCACCGTCCACGTGTGCAAGAACAACAGCTTGATAAGCCTTTGTGTTAACGTAATCCATTGACTTACCTTCCAGATAACCAAGACCATCAAGATCTGTATCTTCTTTAGGAATCTCGACATCATGATTTGGTTTGCCAACTTTAACAACAGTTTCCATCAAGGTTCTTTGGCCTTCTTGGATGTATTGACCTAATGAATGCAGGTCAGTAGAAAAGTTAGCTGATGAAGGATAGATACCCTTTTGATCCTTACCTTCAGATTCCCCCGCTAGCTGTTTCCACCATTCGGCAAACATCGTCATGGTTGGTTCGTAGTTTTCAAGTAATTCGGTAGTGTAGCCCTTACGATACAAAATATTACGGTAGGCTGCATATTGATAAGCTTCATTCTTAGTCAAGTCAGCATCACTGTAATCACCCTCGGCAGCCCGCGCGCCAGCCATTAATTGGTCAATATCGGCACCAGCGGCGGCGATGGGTAACAATCCAACGGCGGTTAGCACTGAATAACGACCACCAACGCCATCTGGAATGACAAATGATTCATATCCTTCAGCATCGGCTTCAGTCTTTAAAGCACCTTTTTGACGATCAGTCGTAGCATAAATCCGACTGTTGGCACCTTTTTCACCATACTTTTTGATCAATAGTTCCTTAAAGATTCGGAATGCGATCGATGGTTCAGTTGTTGTTCCTGACTTAGAGATAACGTTGACTGAAAAGTCACGGTCTCCAATTAATTGAATTAAATCGTGAACGTATGAAGAACTCAGCGAATTACCAGCAAATAAAATTTGTGGTGACTTACGGTCCTCGTCACGCTGTGCTTGATAGAAGGCACCATTTAAGAAATCAATAGCAGCCCGTGCGCCCAAGTAAGAACCGCCAATTCCAATCACAACTAGTACCTTGGAATCAGACTGAATTTTAGCAGCTGCTTTTTGAATTCGTGCAAATTCGTCCTTATCATAGTCAGTTGGTAGATGAAGCCAGTCAATGTAATCAGCCCCTGCTCCCGTACCTTTGCGTAGTTCATCATCGGCTGCACTAACCATGGCCTGGAGTTCGCCAAGTTCATTGTCGTGAACGAATGTCTTTAAACTGCTAGTATCAAATGAAATATGTGCCATCCATAAAACCTCTTTCTATTCTAATTAATTGGTATAGATAATATTATCGAAGCAATTTATTCCTTACAAACTAATATTCTACCCCGTTAGTGGCGCTTTCACAACCATAAATCAATAAAAAAAGAAATAATTGGTCTATATTAAACCAACTATTCCTTTTCTGCATCATTGATCGACTGGTGCTTTGCATGTTCACGATCTGGGAAGAATACTGTAAACGTTGTGCCCTTACCGTAGTCACTTTCAACATTAATAGTCCCTCCATGCAGATCAATCAATTGATGAACAATTGCTAGCCCAAGCCCAGATTCACCGTACTTAGTATTCATTCGTGAACGATCTGCTTTGTAGAATCGTTCCCAAATGTTTTTAACCTGTTCTTCAGTCATACCAATCCCGGTATCACTAACCTTAAATTCACTACCGTCATCAACTTGTCGGCCAGAAACCGTAATTGTGCCATTTTCAGTAAATTGAATAGCATTTTGAATGATGTTAAACAAGATTTGAACAAATCGGTCGTAATCCGCATATGTCATCACCGTTTCCGGAGTTTCAATCTTAATTTCATCATTTTGAGTAGCAGCCTTTTTACCAAGCTGAGTCGTCAGATTGTGCAACACATCTGCAGAATTAAACACCTTACGCGACATCGAAATTTGATTAGTTCTAATTTTTTCATAATCTAAATTATCGTTAACCAAACGAATTAAACGTTTAGTATCATTTTGCATCAGTTTGATACTATTTGCCTTATCCTCTTCAGGAATTGCATCATAGGCTAATCCTTCTAGCAATCCATTAATAGTCGTCAATGGTGTTCTCATTTCATGAGCCGCATCTGCCATAAATTGCCGACGACGATTTTCTTGTCTTTTGATTTCTTCTTGGGACGCCTGTAGTGAATCAGCCATTTTGTTAAAGTCTTCTGACAGATCACTAAGCTCATCATGACTTTTAACTTCCAAATTAACATCATAATTACCCTGAGCAATTTGGTGAGTAGCCAGTCTCATCTTATCAATTCTTCTCGTTGTCGACCTTGCTAGCATATAGCTAAGCAGCAAAGCAACCAACGATGACACGACAAACGCAATCCACAAATTTTCTCGAATTTGGGCCATATTACCCTGAATATCCGAAACGAAAGAACCAATGGAAACAACTGCAATCAGCTTTCCTTTGTAGAAGTAAGGCCTGATAACGTCAGTCATTAACGGTCTATCAGTGCTCTTAGTAGTATCTTTATTATTCTTCTTACTACCAGAACTCATATTCTTTGCGTTTGGTCGAGCAGGACGATCCATCATTTTATGGAGCGTCTCACCGGCCTTCAATTTCTTCCAGTCAGACTTAGTCAGCACAGCAGTGTACGTCGAGCTTGAGTAAGTAATCTTCTTTTTGGAATTATATATTGTAAAATGGACATTTTGCCTTTGCAGCAACTGAGCGTTGTTTTGAAGTGGCATGGTTGTTAGCCCTTCAAACTGCTGTGTTGATGTATCATATCGCATGGAGTCTTCAATCAGACTATCCGAATAATTTTGCAATTGCTTCCATTCATTCGTGTAGAGCATCCGATTGGTAACATTAATGAACATGATCCCAACAATTACAATTAACGTCAGAATAACCGCAAAAAAGCCCAGCATCTGCCGATAAATTAATTTCATTTAGTCGCTCCACTGTCATCAAATTTGTAACCAACACCCCAGACGGTCTGAATAACCTGAGGACCAACTTTTTCAATCTTTTGACGCAATTTTTTTATGTGAGCATCAACAGTTCGTTCATCACCATAATATTCATAGTCCCAAACCAGTTGCAACAACTGTTCACGTGAAAATACTTGCCGTGGCTTTTGCGCTAACGTCTTTAGCAAATCAAATTCCTTGGGTGTTAAATCTTGAACTTGTAGATCATTCAAGTAAACCTCACGAGTCTTCGTGTTCAATTTGAAATGATCAGTAATAACGTCAAATTGATTATCATCATTGCTAGGAGCCTGAGTGCCAATGGTGTTAAGTTCACTACGACGATACAATGCTTTAATACGAGCGATCAGCGTAATTGGACTAAATGGCTTTGTTACGTAGTCATCTGCCCCCATTTCAAGGCCTAATACCTGGTCACTTTCTGAATCTCGAGCAGTCAGCATAATGATCGGAACTGTTGGTGACATCTTTCTCAATTCAGCTGCAACTTGCATGCCATCCATCTTGGGCAAGTTTAAATCGAGCGTAACAATATCCCAGTCATTGACATCATCCTGGAACATCTGGACTGCCTCCTCACCATCGTAGGCAAAATGAGCGTCCCAATTTTCTTTCTTAAAAAACATCGCCATCATTTCTGACACTGACTTATTATCTTCAACCATTAATAATTTCATGAGTTAATCTCCTCCCGAAAGCGGATTATTTGTATTTAGTATACGGCTTTTAAGCTTTTTTTAATAGCTCGATTACCTTAACATTGAATAATTGTACTAAACACTTATAACGAATCATTGATCAGAATGTGAAGAAAAAATGATGATTAGCTAGAAAAAATCATAAAGACAATAGGATAAATCAATTCAATGTATAGCTAATATACTCATCAATAAAGCGTTGTACCCTCTCCTTATAGCGTTCTGGATCAACCCAGAAGCTTTCTGCATGGGTTGCATCCTTAACGATCCACTTTTGCTTTGGTCCACGAGTAGCTGCAAAATTTGCATCGACCATCGCCAATGGTACATAACTATCTTTTTCTCCATGAATAAATAAAATTGGTCGATAGTTATGTTTAAGTTGGTTAATTGATGATACTTGTTTTAGTTGGAAACCTTGTTTCATTAAATTAATCGCACTAACTGCTGGTAAAAATGGATACTTAGGTAAATGAAAGGTCTTCTTTAACAAATAACTCATTTCATCGTCAATGTTGGAGTACCCACAATCAGCAATAATACACCGCACTTGTTCAGGTAACTTTTCACCACTCAACATTTCCATTGTGGCACCACCCATTGAAACACCATATAACACGATTCGTGTTTCTTTACCATTGTAATCAATTAGCTTGTTAATCCAATCTTGATAATCCAATCGATCAAGCCATCCAAAAGAGATATATTTACCACTAGATTTACCATGCGCGCGATCATCCGGCATCAAAACATTGTAGCCCAACTCATGAAACATTTTGGCATAATTCGCCATGGTTTCACCGTTGCCCTTGTACCCATGTGCAATAATGACCGAATCAGTTGTTTGAATTGTAGCCGGCAGGTATGTGGCGCTCAATTTGATGTCATCGCTACTAGTGGTCACATGCCAAGTTTCAATTGGTTCAGCATTTAGCCAATTAACATAGTCATAATACTGGTCAGCATACTTTTGCTTTTCCGCAGACGTTTCCGGTACTTTATCAACTCTATTAAACGCAAAACTATACAGTTTTTCAGCAGCTCCCATGGTGCCGGCAGCCACTACTAAGGGAGCCATCAAACTCATTGCTGTCTTTTTTTTCAAATCAATTTCCTCCTTGCCATATGTCACTTCAATTATGCGTGTTTAATGAGCCATTTTACTATTACAATGTGGATTAGTCACTAACATCGGATAATTATTAACGCATTTTAATCAGTTTAAGTTATGATCTAAGATCAACTAATGACCAAATCATGTCTTTTTTTAAGATAAATAAAAAAGACGCTGACTCAATAAAAAAACTCTAAGCACTGTCATACCAGCTCTTAGAGTTACTATTCAATAATGCACAAAATCACTGAACATTATTATATGGAGATGAGGGGAGTCGAACCCCTGTCCAAGCATATCGCCATTCCAACGTCTACACTCATATCTCAACTATTTAAAGTTTCGCTCATCAAAACGCCGCTGATCAGGGCTCTCAAGATAAGCTAGTCCGATTAGTCTCTTCTGATTGCTACAGACTGAAGCTCACAGCGTAAGTTCACTAAAATTTAGGACCCAGTAACGAACCGTGAGCAAACCCGGCTGGATCTACACCCGCTGGTTATTAAGCAGCTAAAGCGTAAGAATTGTTATTATTTTTTGCAGTTATAATAAACTGAGCGTTTTTACGAAGCCGCAACCTTCGAAGCGCAGTTAAAACTCGACCTATACCTGTCGAATCCATAAACATCCCCATAAATACAACGATAATTGTACCACAAAACAAAGGTTCTGCCCACGAATATGGATTCAAAAAAAAGACCGAGAAGTTATCCTCAGTCTTATAAATTCAATTTATTTTAGTACCAGCCATTTGCTTCCCAGTGAGCTTTGGCAGCTGACCATGATCCGTAACGGCTTGAAACGTAATTATTAGCAACGCGTTCTTGGTTGGCTGCTGAATAGTCACCGCCAAGGTATGAACGGCTTAATTGGTACTTACCGTAGTAGTTACCATTTGAAGCAGTGTATGAGCCGCCTGATTCACGTCCAGCAATCCAAGCCTTAGCTGAAGCATCAGAGCCACTAGCTGAAGTAGTTGAAGTAGTCGTTGTTGTGCGTGCTGGTGCTTGTGTACTTTGAGTGTTGTTTGATGAAGATGTTACAGATGGTGTTGATTGAACTTCGGCCTGCGTAGCCTGCTTAATCTGACCGTCACTCTTAATCAATAACTTTTGACCTACATAGATTACATTAACATCGTTAATCTTGTTAGCTTGAGCTAATGAGTTAATTGAATTTGTACCACCAGCATAATTTGCGGCAATTTCTGAAAGGGTATCGCCAGACTTAACAGTGTAGATTTCATCGGCGTTAGCTGTGATAGCTGTTGCAGCAACCCCAAATGCTGCTGCGCCAAGCGTTGTTGCTGAAATCTTCAGTAGGTTCTTTTTAATATCCATAGTTTATATATCCGCTCCTATTATCTTTGTTATGTTCCCAAGTAATATTCAACGATGCATATAATAAACTATAGACATTACTAATCTGTAACACAGATATTTCTTTTTATATTAATTTTGTCATTTTAGTAACAATTAGAAATAATTATCAATAAATGCGGCTACCCCATCATCATCATTAGATAAGGTAACATCAGTACCTAGCCGTTTAATTTCTGGTTTACCGTTGGCCATTACAACGCCAACCTTGGCATTCTGTAACATTCCCGCATCATTCTCTGCATCTCCAAAAGCCATTAAATTACTAAAATCCCAACCATAATGAGATAGGAGTGATTTCAAGCCAACTGATTTATCCATATCATGATCCAAAAATTCTAGGATCTTAGGTTGTGATCGAACAACATGATACTGCTGATCCATTACTGGCGTAATTTCTGTTACCACACGATCCAAAATATCTGCATCAGTTGCCATCACCGCCTTTGTATAAGCTTGGTCTGGAATTTGATCAAAGCTTTGAGGTGTGAACTCAATATTAGCATTGAGCATTTTTTGGTAAACAGATGGTGTTAGGTCAGTAATTGGATACACTTGTTCAAAATCTAGAATATCTAATGGATATCCGCCATTGACACAAAAATCATGTAGTAAGCCTAGCTGGTCTTTTTGAATTCCTTTTTTAGCTAACGGAATACGGTCTGGATTTTGAATTACCAGTGCTCCATTAAATGTGATTGTATAATCTTCTGAATCAGTCAGACCTAGCTGTTCAATGTATTTCCAAATTGCATTAATTGGCCTTCCAGTACAAAGGACGACCTTGATACCCTCTTCAGTAATCTTTTTTAATGACGCTTCGTTTTTCGGGCTAATCTTTTTATCCGAAGTTAGCAATGTACCATCTAAATCGAGTGCTACCATTTTTATCATATTATTTAAGTTCCTCCAGTTATAAAAACAATTTTACATCATTTGGGACAAAAAAAGAGAAGATTCTGACCAATCTTCCCCCAATTTAACTTCTATTTTATGCTTACCGCTCATCTTCAGAATTTATTACCTCAGATGTGTTTTTTTCTGCCTCTTGTTTAACAATCAACTCACCAAAGTCTTCCAGTAACTGAATAACTTCTTGAGCTTTATCTTCTCCAAAGATTTGTACCCATCCAGAAAAACGATCAGTCACGTTATCACTAATTTCTGCTTCAACCCGCTTACCTTCCTTGGTTAAATGCAGAAATAATCGACGCCGGTCATTAGGATCAGCACGCTGATATACATATTTGTGCTTCAGCAACACCTTAATTTGACGAGAAATTGCGCTACGCGTGACCTGACGCTGATCAGCAATATCCATCAGCATTATTTTCTTTTGCGTTGCAATATCATGCAAAATCAAATACTGTTCAAACGATAAGTAATATTTCGTTGCTGGTTCCGAAATAAAACTATCAAGTGACTTAAGAGTCGACATATACAAATTAATAGCTTTGTTTAGTAAATCCTCAGAAGCCATCGTAATCACCTTTTTTCTTTGTTAAAATCAACCTAGACTCCATCAACACAACATATTAGCAAAAATCATCTTTCTCCATAAAATATGCTACATTTTGGACAATCTGTCAACTCATTAATATTTAGGGGCGTTAACTTTTGAATTTAAAACCAATTCATAAAATTGAACTTAATTTGCTTGAAACTTTAATTATGATTTGCCGCCAGTATTCGCTCAACTATTTTCTAATTGGCGGGTCGCTACTTGGCTCCATTAGGCATCAAGGGTTTATTCCATGGGATGATGACTTAGACGTTGGTATGCCACGTAATGATTACAACCAACTGTTAAAACTAGCGCCGGGCTTTTTGTCACATACATCCTATTTTCTTCAAACACCTTTTACAGATCATGACTACGGTTTGAGTTATGCTAAATTAATTGATACGGACACAAGTGTGGAAGAAATTAATAACATTAATAATGCGAAAAAGGGCATTTTCATTGATATTTTTCCTTTCGATAAGATACCCGATAGTTCGGCCGATAGATCTTCGCAAATGGCCAAGCTAAAAATGCTTGATGGCTCGATCATGGTTAGACTTGGCTACCATATTGTTGACACACCACTTTCGAAGCTTAGTAGACCACTCACTGTTAGGCAATACAACTCGGTTCGTCAGCTCAAACATCGGAGAGATAATGTCCTGCAGGAATATGACGATACAAACGGTTACCTAGTAAAAAATCTAGCGTCACAATATAAATACGAAAAAGAAATAATGACTCTTGATCAAATGAATAACTTGGAAACTCACATGTTTGAAAATCTTAGCGTTAACGTTCCAACTGATTATGATAACATTTTAACCCAACTATACGGTGACTACTTAAAACTGCCGAGTTCAAATACGCGTAACCCTAAACACTTTAAATATGTTGAAATTAACGGTTTAGAAATTATCTAGTTAACTTAAGCATTCAAAAAGAGCGAAATTTAAAATTTCGCTCTTTTTGATTAACTATTTTTATCTAACAACAATTACTGAACAAGGTGCGTTCTGAGACATGTAACTGGCCTGTGAACCGATAAAAATACTACTCTTATCTTGGGTTTCTGATCCGCAAACCAATAAATCTGGCTCAAATTGTGGAATAGTCTCTCTGACAATTTTTTTGCCAGGCTTACCTTCACCTAGAAATCCTTCCACTTCATCAACACCAAAATCTTTGGCTTTCTGAACATACAGATTAACCGCTGATTCCATCTCCTGCCGTCGTCCTTCAATAACATCAGGTTGGAGACTGTCATACACGCTTAAATCGTCTGTTTCTAAAATAGTTACAATGCCAAGCGGTACTTTATATGAATTAGCCAGTGTTACAGCATAGCAAAAGGCTTTTCGAGACGAACTTGAATCATCTTCATCGACAGCCACCAGAATTTTTTTAAAAGTCATTGGCTGTACGTCAAAATCAATATTACTATTACCCATTGAGAGCACCTCTAATTATCTTTTAAAATTTCTTTCACTACTAATCTTGTAAAGTAGATATTTCCCTTGTCGCTAGGATGAACACCATCACTTGCAAACCAACTGACATGATTAGCACTGTACTTGTGCCAGTCAACCACGTGCACGTTTTTATGTTTCTTCGCGGTTTGTTTAATTTCATTGTTAACAGTGTTCTGCCAATTTTTGGTTGGCACGTGTGCGGTTATCCAATAAACTTGACGCTTGCTACCAATTGCTGACAAAATTTGACTAATAGTTTGACTGCTAAGTGCTCCATTAGTTCCAAGATTAATCACAACAATGTGATTTAGTTGGCCCTTCTTCGCCATTCCTTCAATGACTTGAGGCGATTGATAACCCTGTCGCCCAACTTGCGCATTTACGTAAGCTTTTGGCATCACTTCTTGCAAATCAGCAGCACTATCTGCCATCACTGAATCACCAATAGCGGATACCTTCAGTTGCTTTGCTTTTGCAACCTGCGATTTTGTCAATCCATACTTCTTAGTAAGTGACTGTTTCTTCCCTGAGGGATTTGGTACTGGCTGTCCCTTTTGCAAGGCTGCATTATGTTCTTTAACTTGTTTTGAACTCTTATCAATTTCACTCTGAACTTGGTTAGGCTTCGGGGGCTGCGGTTTAATGACCATGCCAACGATAAACAGTATCGTCAGAACACTGACAACCAAGGTTCCCGTCCACGCTTTCCATCCACCATCCTTGGTAAAAATATGCCGAACATCACGAGTTAAGTTGTTCCAATTATAATTGCGTAATGGTTCTTCGACTAACCTGTAAGATACTTCACTGATTAATAAAATAATTGCTAGTTCAATTAAAGCATTAATAAATGGATGAGCACCCATGCTCTTAACCTGTGATTCGTAAAAAATCATAACCGGGTATTGATACACATAAATACCATATGATCTTTGACCAATCCACTTGAAAACTGGATTAGTCATCACAGCATTCATATGACCACCTGGATGTGCGATAACGGCCATTAGAATCATTGAAAAAATAGTGAATATGAACATTCCACCATAATATGTGAATGGTGATTCACCTGACATTTGAAAGTACATCACGAGCACAATTACTAAACAAATGATTCCCGTGATATCAAGAACCCGGGAAGAAGACCGATTAATATTTTGCTTCAACCTGTCAACCGGCCAAACCATCGCCAACCAGGCTCCCAAAAAGATTGCGAATGACCGAGTATCACTGCCATAATATGCTCGGTTAATATTAGCAGGATCGTACATAATGGCCATCAAAATAGCAGACACGACAGCCAAGCCAAGGACAATCCACTTAATAATTGATTTGCGTCTTATGATTGCAAACAATGCCAGCAGTACCAATGGCCACACAAAGTAAAACTGGCCCTCAATACTAAGCGTCCACATATGTGTAAATGGAGACTCACCAGCAAACCGATCAAAGTATGACTGGCCGTGACCAATCTCCCACCAATTATAAACCCAGAGCAGGTTCGTAACTACGACGCTTCGCAAGTCCTTAATTAGAACTCTTTGGAAAAGTGTGATATAAGCTGTACTTACCACCAACATGGTAATCAAGACTGGGTACAGCCGCTTAATTCGTTTAATGTAAAATTTAACTACCTTAACAGTACCTGTTCGTGAAATCTCACCAACTAGGCTACTGGTAATTAAGTAACCAGTCAACAATAGAAAAATCGGAACACCCAGGTAACCACCTTGTAAAGTGGCTGGAAGTAGATGATAGACAATGACCCCAATAACGGCAATTGCTCTTAAGCCGTCAAATCCAGTGATATATCGTCTCTTACCCATCCGTTGTTCCTCAAATGATGGATGCATTTGTTGCTCCCCTCAAAAATAACTACGACACATTATACTTCAATTCCCAATACATTAGTAGCAAAATGCAAGCTACCCAACGACCGATAAACAAATAAAAAAGCACCCCATTCAAATAGGATGCATATAGCTGCCCCGGTAGGGTTCGAACCTACGACCTCTTGATTAACAGTCAATTATTCTACCACTGAACTACGGGGCAATATTATTAAATTATCTGATGTATACCTCACATCAACTGCTCCGGCTGGATTCGAACCGGCGACCTTGACATTAACAGTGTCCTATTCTACCACTGAACTACGGAGCAATAAAAGCTAACTATGAAATTATAACCGGAATTCCAATTATTGTCAAAAACAATAATAACTAAATTCCAACTGCTCCGGCTGGATTCGAACCGGCGACCTTGACATTAACAGTGTCCTATTCTACCACTGAACTACGGAGCAATGATGTTAAACAACACCAATTATTATACAAGATGATACGGGTAAATGTAAAGATTTTTTTACGCAATGTGGTTTTCTTTTAGAATGCTATTAACAATCTCTTGAGCCTCATCATCTTTCTTCCATTCATCCCAATGGTCCATTGACTCATCTTGCATAACATAGTGTTCATTGACATAATCTTCATACTTAGCAACATTTTGTGAGTGTGGAATATTTAATTGCAATATTCTAACCTCTTTAATAAAATCACGTTCTGCTGCTAATTCAGCCCTACCATTTTGCACCATATTACCAATTTCAAAGTACTTAGTGCCATCTTTTCGTGTAATTTCTTCAATTATGTCTAGAACTTCATGCTGTGCCATGAGTAATTCACTCTCCTACGGAATAAAATAGTAACTTCAATTCTATTGAATTATCAACGCAATGTCAAAAAGCACAAAAAAATCACCGTTCGGGAAAAACGGTGATTGGCATAAGAGAGAAAGAGAATTGATTAGAAGGTAAATACTTAATACCTTACGACAATTATAATACCGCTTACTGAAAGCGCTGTCAACATCTTTCTCTCACAATTATTCAATTTTTTTTAGAAGTGCTCCTGCCTTGTGATCAATGATCACTGTTACATTGGGATGTGTTTGCAATACACTTGCAGGTACATCGATTGTCACCGGTCCATCAATCATTTGGTGAACAGCTTTTGCCTTTTTTTCACCGTATGCGACAAAAACAATTTCTTTTGCCTTCATAATTGTTCCAATACCCATGGAATACGCATATTTGGGAACTTCATCTGCATTATCAAAAAACCTGGCATTAGCATCAATTGTGGACTTCGTCAGTGCCACCTGGTGAGTACGTGAATCGAAACTTGTTAACGGCTCGTTGAAGCCAATATGCCCGTTTTGACCAATTCCCAGGATTTGCAAGTCGATCGGATGATCCTTAATTATCTGTTCATATTCATTTTCAACTTCTTGAGCATTAGGATTCAATCCATCCGGAATGTATGAATGCAAGAACTGCTTGTTGTTAAATAAATTTTGCTTCATAAAATAATGATAGCTTTGTGGATGATTGGGTGCCAAGCCGACATACTCATCCAAATTAATGGAAATGCTGTTAGAAAAATCTAGTTTGCTCTGACTTAACTGACGATAGATTTCTAGTGGACTACTACCAGTTGCTAATCCAAACACTCCTGGCTTATGTGATAAAATTTTTTTTATTTTTGCGACCGCAATCTGTGCCCCTTGTAATTGATCTTCCACCGTAATTATTTTCATTGATCAAACCTCTTCACTCTATTGGTATAGTCCAATGATAATTCATGTTAAACATCAAAGCAATAAGAAAGCCTTGGTAAATCAACATGATTTACCAAGGCTTTCTTATTTTTAATGAACAATTGCATTCAACAGTAGAACCATTAATAATCCAACGACGGAAATGATAGTTTCCAAAACCGTCCAAATTTTGAATGTCTGTTTAACAGTTAATTCAAAATACTCTTTAACCATCCAGAAACCAGCATCATTAACGTGCGATGCAGCTAAAGAACCGGCACCGATAGCAAGAGCCATCATAACTGGATCAGTACCAGTTGATGTCATTAAAGTTGAAACCAAACCAGCTGCAGTCATCCCTGCAACGGTTGCAGATCCAAGACAAACACGGAGTAATACAGCAATTAACCAGCCAAGGATAATTGGTGACATGTTGACGTTTGCCATCATGTGTTGAACAGCACTACCAACACCACCATCAATCAAAACTTCCTTAAAAGCTGCACCACCACCAATAATAAGAAGCAACATTGCAATTGACTTCACAGCATCAGCGATGGTGTTATTAATATCACCCATCTTCTTACCACGATGGAAGCCCATTGACCACATTGCAAATAGTAATGCGATCACCATGGCAACCATTGGATTACCAATAAATGTCATAAACGCAGAAAATCCATGCGGATTGGTTGGTGTTTTACCACCCTCAAATGCAATCGAATAGATAGTTGTTAAAGCCATAAAAATAACTGGAAATAACGATGTCAACGCAGAAATACCAAAACCTGGTGTTTCTTCAAGCTTAAATTACTTAACAGTACCAAAACCAGGTAATGACTTCTTAATCACAAAAGCATCAGGAGCAAACTTTTGCGCTAATTTTGTGAACAGTGGACCAGCCACGATCACACATGGGATGGCAACAACAATCCCAAGTAAAAGTTCTTTACCAATATTAGCACCCAACGCTGTGGCAACAGCTGTTGGTGCTGGTTGTGGAGGCAAGAATCCTTGAGCTGCAGAAAGTGCGGCAGCCATAGATATTCCCAAATAAAGCATAGGTACTTCGGCTTCCAAAGCAACAGAAAAAACAATTGGAATAACGACAACCAGACCAACTTCGAACATCAATGACATACCGATGATGAATGAAGCAATCACGATTGCGATTTGAAGCCGTTTCTTACCGAACTTATCAATCAACGTTCTGGCAATTCTATATGACCCACCAGCATCAGAAACTAGCCGGCCAATCATCGCACCGAATCCAAAGACAACAGCCAGCTCACCGATTGTTCCACCGATACCAGTTTCAATCGATGTGGCAATTTTTGCCGGGTTCATACCCAATAAAAGCGCCACCAAAATTGATGTAACAATCAAGGAAACAAACGTGTTTACTTTAAACTTAATAATTAAGACCAGTAAAAATACAATACCGATCAATAAAGCCACAAACTGCATAATTTTTCTCCTTATCACATTTACTTAAAATTGCAATGACAATAGATGCAATTATAGCAAACCGCTTTCAAATTTCAACATAAAAATGATAATTAATTTCAAACGGTTACACAAAATCATGTAAATTATTTTCGTAAGCCGTGACATCATTGCCATTGACTTATTTTATTAAATTTTGAAGAAAATGGTAAAAAATTTATCATTTTTACTAAAAAAACTTTTTTTACTACAAAAAAAGCAACTCTCAATTATCTAATCAAGAGTTGCACCAATGCATATTTTATTGTATTAAATTATATAATCATTAATGTACAGCTATACTACTGAACCGTAACTGACTTGGCGAGGTTACGTGGCTTGTCGACATCCAACCCCTTACCCAAACTAGTGTAGTATGCCAATAATTGAGCGGGAACAACACTCAATAATGGTGTCAATAGTGGATCAACATCCGGTAACACAATTGTATCATCAGCCTGTGCTAAATGCTTTGAAACAATCGTTAAGACGCTAGCCCCACGAGACACAACTTCCTGTAAATTACTACGAGTGAGCCCTGCAGTGCGGTCTTGAGTAATAATACCAATAACTGGTGTTTTGGACTCAATTAAAGCAATTGTTCCGTGTTTCAATTCTCCAGATGCGAATCCTTCAGCCTGAACATATGAAATTTCTTTTAACTTCAATGCTGATTCAAGAGCAACGGACCAATCGATTCCACGACCAATGTAAAAGGCGTTGCGTGGTGTAGCCAAGTAGCGTGACGCAATTGATTCAAGTTGATCCTTGCTATCAACAATTGCTTGCATTCCCACGGCAACAATTCCCAATTGTTGTTTTAAATCAAAATCGACAGCTTCCTGCTGATTTCTAGCCATTCCAAATGCCTTAGCAAGTACAGCTTGCACGGCAACTTGTGCAGTGTATGCCTTAGTAGAAGCAACTGCAATTTCAGGGCCAGCGTGCAACAGTAGCGTATATGAAGCTTCACGAGATAACGTTGACTTCGGTACGTTGGTGATTGTCAGACTTGGCCATCCCTGCTTTTTAATGTTAACCAAAACTTCACGGCTATCTGCGGTTTCACCACTTTGAGTGAGAAAGATGAAAAATGGTCGTTCTGACATGATTGGTTGTTCATACGCAAATTCAGATGAGATAAATACCTGTGTCGGGACCTTCGTCAATCGTTCAAACATCCGAGCACCAACTAATCCGGCATGATAACTTGTTCCCGCACCAATGATATAGAGGCGATCAGCCTTCTTCATTGTTTCAAGTAAGTCCTGATCAATTACGGGAACACCATCTTCGTTCAAATATTCCTGAACGATTTTGCGCATTACAACCGGTTGCTCATCCACTTCTTTTAGCATATAGAATGGGTAAGTGCCCTTATCTGCCGCACTGGCATCCATATCGACGCGGAAAGTATCACGTTTCATTTCATTTCCCTCAATATCACGAATGGTGATTGAGTCTGGTTTTACCAAAACAACTTCACGGTCTTGAATTTCCATAAAGGTGTGCGTTTGTTTTAACATCGCAACGGCATCCGAAGCGACAAGATTAAATCCGTCACCGACACCAACAAGTAAAGGACTCTTATTTTTTGCAACATATAACGTATCAGGCGTCTGGCGATCCATCAACACAAAAGCATATGATGAGTCATCACTAATCAAGTGAAGAACTTTCAAAAAAGCAGACTGTGTGTCCATTTTGTATTCAACTACAAACCGATCAACTAATTGTGCAATGACTTCAGTATCAGTTTGACTCTTAAATTCAACATCTGATAAATATTCTTCTTTTAACTGTTCAAAGTTTTCGATAACGCCATTGTGAACAAGGTAAAAACGTTCATCAGCTGAAAACTGTGGATGTGCATTAGTCTCGTTAGGAACACCATGTGTTGCCCAACGAGTATGACCAATACCAGCCGTTCCATGAATTTCATCGGTTAAAGCGTTCTTCAAGTTAGAAATTCGACCAACTCGTTTAACAAGATAATCATTACCGGTCTGATCGTTAACATAGATCCCAGCTGAATCATACCCCCGATATTCGAGACGCTCAAGTCCTTCGATTAGTACAGATACACTTTGACTTGTACCAGTAACACCAACAATTCCGCACATAATGCATACCATCCTTTGTTAAAAATCAATTAGTTGTAGCAATTAATTGGTATAGATTGTAAATTTTATTTAGTAACATTCGACAACTACATATAATAAAGATATTTAATATCAATGTCAACGAATTGATAGGATTGGTCTATATCTATTTAAAACGAATAATTTCTATTAAAAAAGCCCTCACCAGGTTAACTGTCGAGGACTGTTATTTAATTTAAATTAATCTAATACCTTTTTTGCCACATCGGCAATTCTAGTTACATATTGATGCACTTCATCCTTAGTTGGAGCTTCAGCCATGATTCGAAGTAATGGTTCAGTTCCACTAGGTCGAACAAGTACCCGACCGTCACCGGCCATATCATGTTCAACTTCGTCAATAATCTTAAGTAGATCAGGATTCTTCAATGCGGCCTGTTTATCGCTAACACGAATGTTGACCAATTCTTGCGGATATTCTGTGACCTCACTCGCTAGTTCAGACAGTGGCTTACCAGTTTGCTTCATTACTGACAACAACTGAAGAGCTGTTAACATCCCATCGCCAGTGGTATTGAAATCAAGAAAGATAATATGACCAGATTGTTCACCACCGAGATTATAGCCATTTTTGACCATTTCTTCGACCACATAGCGATCACCAACCTTGGTCTTTACACTAGTCATGCCTGCCTTTTCAAGTGCTTTATACATACCTAAATTACTCATAACAGTTGTCACAACTGTATTCTTCTTTAATCTTCCACGTTGGTCCATATAACGGCCACAGATATACATGATCTTGTCGCCGTTAACAATTTCTCCATTTTCATCGACCGCAATGCATCGATCACCATCACCATCGAATGCAATCCCAGCCTGTGCGCCTTGTTCCACAACAAACTTTTGTAAGGCCTCAGGATGCGTCGAACCGCGGTCTAGGTTTGTGTTCAATCCATCTGGAGACGTTCCAATTGTATCGAACTCAACGTCCATATCAGCTAAAAGCGTTGAGACAAAGCCACTGGTTGCACCATTGGCCCCATCTACCGCAATCTTCAACCCTGATAGATCATCTGAGACCGTTTGCTCCAAAAATTCAGTATATTTTAGGGCCCCTTCATGATAATCTGACACTCGGCCGAGACCTTGTGCTGATGGTCTTGGTAAATCATCGACAGGTGCATCAAGTAATTCTTCAATTTCCGCTTCCAACTCATCGGAAAGCTTGAATCCATCGCCACCAAAATACTTAATGCCATTATATTGAATTGGGTTATGCGATGCGGTAATCATTACACCTGCATCAGCTTCTTGTGCGCGAACTAAGTAAGCGACACCCGGAGTAGTAACAACCCCTAGTCGCAGAACTTCGATACCAACGGAAAGCAAACCAGCAATTAGAGCATTTTCCAGCATTTCACCAGAAATTCTTGTATCGTGTGAAACAAGAACTTGTGGTTGTTTACGTTGTGAATGTTGGGTTAATACATATCCGCCGGCTCGGCCAAGCTTAAATGCTAACTCCGGACTTAAATCCTCATTTGCGACACCACGAACACCATCAGTACCAAAATATTTTAATTCCATCTTTTCAGTTCCTTTTCTTTATATGCTTTTATTTTTGTGACGAAGAACTACTACTGTTTGACGACGAACTAGCGCTGGAAGAAGAACTACTGTTGTTGGATGAGCTTCCACTAGACTTTGAACTACTACCAGATGAAGAATTGTTGTCAGACGAAGAGTTGCTACTCGAGTCAGATTGCTTACTAATTGGCACTTTAACTGTCGTTGACGAAGGTGTAATTACCACATTGACAGTGTTGCCATTCTTATCCACTGCTTGAAGTGTAACGCTCTTTGACACATCTGATTTGTTCTTCTTTGACAAATTAACGGTTGCTTCTACATGATCAACTTTTTCAATTTCACTAACAGCACCGGTAATTTGCACGCTATCCGTTGAAGCCGTTGCTTTACCAACTTTGTAACCATCAGCTAATTGATTTTGATTAACCTTAACCTCAACTGGAATTGTTTCCGTTTTACGAGTCTGAATTGTCACGTTAATCGCTTTAGGTCTAATTGTATGTGTCAAATCATTATTAATTCCAGATTCCAAAATCTTAACTCTGTGTGTTCCAGCGCCAAGTGAACTCAGGTCCGCATATACTTTAAAGTTTTGTGTATTGGTTGTTGTAGTCACAAGAGCTGCAGGCCCAGAGATTTTAACCTTAACCGTTTCCGGATAACCCGTAACGACATATTTATCGCTATTAACTGTTAGATCAAGTGGCATGGTCACTGTCTTTGTCTTCGTTGATGTTAACGAAGTATTTTGAACACTTTGTGAACTCTGATGAGTTTTTTCAAGTTTACTACCATTCACGTATATAAACAGGCAAATGGCAAAAACTAGGGCAATAATCCGATAGAACCAGCGTGAATTGAATATGTTGCGTTTATCATCGTTATTTTTCATTTTTTGAACCTCCCTTGTTAAAGAGGCCTTCAACAAATTCAGCAAACGAATTACGATTTTCCGGTTCCTTTACATATAACTGATCACGAAGAAACTTAAGATAATCGTCACGTGTCATGCTACGTAATAATTCGTTGTTTTTTGTAATGGAGATTTCACCAGTTTCTTCAGATATTACCAGTGTCAAAGCATCGGTGACTTCGCTGATACCAACAGCTGCACGATGCCTTGTTCCTAATTCCTTTGGAATCAAGTTACTTTCCGATAAGGGTAAATACGCAGCGGCAACGGCAAGACGATTGTTCTTAATTATGACTGCACCATCATGCAGTGGCGTATTCGGAATAAATGTGTTAATGAGAAGAGCACCCGAAACGTCCGCATCGATTGGAATACCAGTTTCGATATATTCTTCAAGTCCAGTCTCCATTTGAATCGTAATTAGAGCACCGATTCTTCTCTTAGACATATATTGAAGGGCCTGGTCAAGCTGTCCAATCAGCTCCTCTTCCGCCTCATTTTCATGACGATTACGTGTTAACAGGGTACCGCGACCAATATGTTCAAGCCCTCTTCTAATTTCAGGCTGGAATATAACCACCATCGCTATGACGCCCCAGTTAATGATCTGATCCATAATCCAGGATACCGTTCCCAGACCAACATACCAGCTAACCAGTTTGACAATGATAATAACAATAATTCCGCGAAAGAGTTGGACTGCCCGCGTCCCACGCAGCATCATAATTAATTCATAAATTAAAAACCACACCACAAGGATGTCTACCAAGTGGATAACATTTTGCCACGTTAACAACGAGCTCCACTTAAATGCCATAGCATAACCTCCAAACCAAACTCAAGTAACATTATAGCATGTCATTAGAATAGATTTTCAACAAACCTTAGTTATGTCATAATTATTAATTAATTTCTAAAAGTTAAATCTTTTGTACTTAATACAATAATATTTGGTAAGCTAGTAAGATGTGAGGAGGAACAGCATGCACAAACTTAATATTAACTGGCAAATTCGTATCTTTTTTGCAATCTTTATGGTTGTTCTTGTTGTTTTTGCTAAATCACCATTTAATTTTTTAATTTTAAATACATTTTTGGGATACATACCGATAGAATTAGGATTTCATTTGACAAAATTTTCCTCAACAAAATCTTTGCTATTTTGGATTATTTTCATATTTTGGATCCTATTCTACCCAAACGCACCCTATATTTTAACTGATTTATTCCATCTATCACTACTCAATCCACATATTGGCAGCACTGGACTACTTAAATCTGATCCAAAAATGTGGTTCTACTTTAGCATGCTGATCATCAGTGCACTTTCATGCGCCCTTATAAGCTTCACTCAGTTAAAACAACTTGGTGATAAATTCAGCATGACTGTACTAAAAAAAATCCCCTTTGCCTCAGAGATTTTTATTACTTTAATGTGTATTCTCAGCAGCATCGGCATATACATGGGACGTTTCCTGAGAATTCACTCTTTTTATATTTTATTAACACCAACCTGGTTCTTCAAACAGATTATGTCAATGTGGTCAACGCGCATGCTGGAATTTACGTTGATTCTAACAATTATTCAACTGGTCATCATTTGGATAATGAATATCGCCGTCAAACTCAATCAGCCTCAAAATCCATCAGCATGATCATCTCGTTTTCTGAATAATTAACATATGATCTTAACCTTTGCGCAGTATTCTTACTGATTTTTCGCTGTTCTACCAATTGAATAATTACGTTTCTCTGTGCTGCTAACGCATCACTTTGCAAAACGTTAATTTGTTGTTGATAAGCATCCTGCGTATAACGCTTAGGATGCTTAATTCTTTCAATACGGTTCCGATAGCTAACGATTAAATGATATATCGCCTGACGATTTATTTGACCGTCCTCTGAATTAGAAACATGCTTTGATAATGCATTAATAGCAGCTTTTGCTGTTTCAATATCAATACGCTTCTGTTTAACCGGATCAATCGCCTGGTAGCCAACCCACCATTTAAACATTCTGACGAAACCGTGCCACCAAATAAACAGCTTTTTAACTGACCACCAGCGATTCCGTGCATTAAACTCGTGCGACAAACGTGTTTCAAGATTATCAACATGTTTCAAAGACTCATAATATTCGTCGGTCGTAATAAACTTTTTCTCTAGCATTTTTATCAGTGCGTCACGTTCTCCGTCAAATGCAATTTGACGTAACTCAATTTCTTGTTGCAAATACTCCTGCAACACTTCATCTGACTGAGAGTGTAACTGCAATTTACGCATTAATAGCTGGTAATTCAGCATTAAATCATATGCGGCTTGCTGATTATCCTCACGGCGCTGTTCCTCCACCGCCTGCACTGCCAACTGCATTAAGAAGTATCTTGCCTCACTATCAGTTAAATATTGATTTTTTTGTTCGTCTTCGTCCGGTTCATCATCACCATCATCATCCTGATCTGGGTCACTTCCACGGGTCAGAAATGAAAAGTCTGCTCGTGAAATTAACGGTAGCATGACAGCCGCAGCCACCATACTAACAATAATGACACCGGCAGCAATGAACAGCATTAACGACCTTTCTGGGAAAGCATTTCCATTTTTCAATAACAAAGGTACCGACAACACCCCAGCCATCGTGATAGCACCACGAACACCAGAAATACCAGCTAAAAACCCTGATTTAAGGCTGATTGTACGATCATGATGTTTGATTTTTTGGAAACATTCATAAATGATAATCCATGAAATGCGAATTACAAGCAAAATTAGCCAGACAATCAATACGTCTAGAAAGGCATTCCAGTTACTAATATCACTGCTCTTGATTGAATCAGTCATCGCAATTGGTAGTTCAATACCCAAAATTACAAAGACGATCCCATTCAACAGGTAAACAATAATATCCCACGTTTTTTCGGTCACTAGGAGTAACTCAGGCATCTCGTCAATAACCTGATTTCTTGATGAGGTATTTGACACAATACCGGCCGAAACAACGGCGATCACCCCTGAAGCATGAAAAAGTTCTTCGACAACAAGGTACACCACAAATGGTGTCATAATTTTGTAGGCAACATTAAAAATTACATCATTAATTCCTTGGTTACGCAAAAAATCTCGTACAAACTGAATCAAGATCATCACAGCAACCCCGGCAATTAACCCGACAGCTGCTGTATATAAGAAGTCTCCAGTTGCATTAACCAATGAAAAGTATCCGGTGGTAACGGCAGCAACTGCGTACTTAAATCCTATCAGGCCAGATGCATCGTTAATTAAACTTTCACCACTTACCAGATGTAAAATATTTTCATCCAATTTGGCACGTTTGGCGATTGATTGAACCGCCACTGGATCAGTTGGTGATAAAATTGCTGCCAGTGCAATTGAAACAGGTAACGGAATTCGTGGAACAAACAAGTAAATTAGGTAGCCACCCAGAATTGCCGTGACAAAGACGAGCACAATGGCATTGGCAAAGATTGGTCCTCTAAGTTTCCATAGTTCACGTTTAGAAAACTTACGACCATCATTAAATAGTAATGGGGCGATGAACAGCAGTAAAAACCAGTCGGTTTCGAGCGGTATTTGTACTTTAAAAAATAATGCTACAAGTAATCCTAGAAAGATTTGAATTAAACTGACTGGAATTTTTTTGATGTAATGGCTACAAACGTTGGAAAGCAAAACCAAGACAACTAGCAAAATAACGGCTTCCAAAATCGGCACTGTTGACATTCCTCCTTTTTATAAAAAAAGTGAGTGGTACAATGACCGCTCACTGACGTCCAATAACTCTAACCTCAGTTTCCAGATGTACGCCAAACTGGCGATATACTTCGGATTGGACATGCTTAATAACGTTGACATAATCGGTAGCGGTACCGCCACCAATATTAATGATAAAGCCAGCGTGTTTCTTTGATACCTGTGCTCCCCCGGACGTGTATCCCTGAAGTCCAGCGTCATGAATCAATCTTCCTGCAAAATAACCAACTGGGCGCTTAAACACACTGCCACAAGATGGCCATTCTAGTGGCTGCTTTTGTGCACGACGTTCGTTAAAATCATCCATTTGTGCTCTAATGGTCGCCACGGTTCCCGGTACAAGCTGAAATTCGGCGCTTAGAATCACTTGGTGATTATCCTGCACGCTACTATGACGGTAACCAAAATCCAACTCATCATTCTCGATAGTTTTGATTTCTCCTTCGCGGGTCATCACTGTCGCCTTTTTAACAACGTCTTTAGTTTCACCACCGTAGGCACCCGCATTCATAAAGACGGCTCCCCCAACGCTTCCTGGAATTCCAGCAGCAAATTCGAGCCCCGTGAGTCCAGCGGTACATGCGGCCTCACTGACTGCAATAATTGGTGCACCAGCCTGAGCGACAATTCGATCCGTTGAAACCGTAATTTGATTCATCTGTGTTAATATAATGACTAGACCAGCAATTCCTTTGTCATTAACTATTAAATTACTTGCATTGCCGATAACTGTTAAATCAATATCATTTTCGAAAGTGAAATCAACTAACTGCTGAACTTGCTCAATACTCGTTGGAAATGCCAGCCAGTCTGCCGGGCCACCAGTGTCAGTATTAGTGAAATCAGACAAGGCAGCATTACTAGTAATGTTTATTTCTGGAAATACTTGATCTAAATCTTTACGAGTTTTCAAATTACTCAATCCTTTATCATTATTAGTAATTATTGTACCATGAAATAGTAATCGACTAAAAACAATCGTATTTTTTAAATTATATTTATTTTATCATCGGAGGCTTTCACATGAAATTCATTTCCTGGAACGTAAATGGTCTACGTGCAGCCGTAACGCATGGATTTATGGACACTTTTAATCAATTAGATGCTGATTTTTTCTGTGTTCAAGAAACCAAATTACAATTAGGCCAAATTGACCTTAAACTGCCTGATAATTATTATCAGTATTGGAATTACGCGGACAAAAAAGGGTATTCAGGTACCGCCATTTTCACAAAGCACAAACCATTAAACGCATCACTGGGTATTGGTATAGATGAATTTGATCATGAGGGCCGTGTAATTACTCTAGAATATCCTTCTTTTTATCTCATCACTTGTTACACACCAAACTCTGGACAACAATTAAAACGGCTGGATTTCCGTCAAAACTGGAATAAGGCGTTTTTAGATTATATTAACCAACTATCAGCAAAGAAGGATGTTATTTTCTGTGGTGACTTGAATGTTGCACACGAGACAATTGATTTAAAAAATCCTTCTAGTAACCATCATGCAGCTGGCTTTACAGACGAAGAACGGAATGATTTTACCCATCTGTTGGAATCCAATTTTGTGGACACATATCGACATTTTTACCCTGAGGTCACTGAACAATACTCTTGGTGGTCATACAGATTCCACTCACGAGATCGAAACGCAGGATGGCGTATTGATTATTTCGTCACATCAACTGGCTTGACAGATCAGCTAGTAGATGCCAAAATTCATTCTGAGATTTTTGGATCTGATCACTGTCCGGTTGAACTTACAGCCAACATCGAACTAGATAAATAACTACCCGAGGTGAGCTTAATATGAATTTTGTTGCAATGGACTTTGAAACAGCCAGTGCCAAGCGAGCAAGTGCGTGTTCATTGGCACTTACGATTGTAAAACAAGATAAAATTGTGGATGAATTTTATTCTCTAATTAATCCTCAAACAGAATTTAACTGGCGTAACATTCAAGTCCATGGTATTCATGAACAAGATGTTAAGGATGCCCCCACCTTCCCCGAACTTTGGGAGCACATCCATGCACTATTTTCGCCAGATCAACTAGTTGTTGCACATAACGCACCATTTGATAATAGTGTTTTAAGAAAAAGCCTAGAATTCTATGATCTGCCAGCAGTCAAATATTTTACACTTGATACTGTTCGAACATCTCGACAATTACTACCAGGATTTTCTAACTACAAACTAAATACCGTCTGCTCAGAACTAGACATTGATTTGGAACATCATCATAATGCACTTGACGATGCCCAGGCCTGCGCCAATATTTTGATTTATCAATCCCAACATTTCGGTGCAACACCACTAAAGCAGTTCATTAAACCTATCAGATAGAAAAAAGCAAGAGATAAATTCTCTTGCTTTTTTATTTCTGTTTTTTCCAAAATATCTTTTAAAACATAATTTCCATATTTTGGACTTCTACTTGCCTATGATCTTTACTTACAGTATGAGTTTCAATTTCCTTAAATCCCATTTTTTGATATAGCTGAATAGCATGAATATTATCAATCATTACATCAAGCTTTAGGCCAATCAAACTACTGTAATTGCATCCCCATCCCCAATTCAATGCTTCATCAACAAGCGCCGTTCCTAACCCCTGATGCCAATAAGCCTTTCGAACTGCCAATCCAAGTTCTCCGAGTGGAGAACCTGGGACCCTAGAAACAGTCACAATCCCAATCGGTTCGCCATCAAGCCACGCCAACAATATTAAATTATCATCGGTTTGGCTAATTTTATCGATATTATCAGCTTCATCATCGACCGTTAATGTTGCGAATTCCGGTGATATTGTAAAAGTTGTAGATTCAACCTGCAACGCCCTTAGCAGTCCCAACACCTTAGCAGCATCTTTTTTATTTGCAATGTCAAAATTGACTTCGTCCGACATATCATTCTCCCAACTTTCGGACTATTTCATTAAAATGATCACCATGAGCATCAAACTTTAGTTTACGTATATTATCATCATCAGTTCTTGAAAAAGTGATCGATAAAAATTCATCGGGTAATTCTTCCTCAACGAATTGTGCCCACTCAACAACGCTAACGCCGTCTCCATCAAAATATTCATCAAGGCCCAAATCTGCACCGCCACCGTCTTCCAGTCGGTACACATCCATGTGATATAAAGGTAACCGGCCGTCTTGGTACTCACGAATAATTGTGAATGTTGGGCTTTTAATGGTTGCATCAATACCTAATCCAAGAGCTAAGCCTTTTGTGAATGTAGTTTTGCCAGCTCCTAAATCGCCATTCAAAACGATCACGTCTCCAGCAACCAAAGTTGATCCTAACTTCCGGCCCAATTCAATTGTCTGATCTCGATCACTAACCGTAATCAGCATAATCTCACCATACTTCTATTAAATTGATTGTGCGGCTGTTATTAAGGCAACCTTGTAGACATCTTCTTCGCTAGCTCCACGTGATAAATCAGAAATTGGCGCATTAAGTCCTTGAAGAATTGGCCCAACAGCCTCGAAACCACCAAGTCGCTGTGCAATTTTGTAACCAATATTACCAGATTGAAGATCAGGGAAAACAAAGACATTCGCATGGCCAGCAACCGCTGATCCCGGAGCCTTTTGTTCACCAACGCTCTCTACAAAAGCAGCGTCAAATTGTAACTCACCATCTAAAGCCAGCTTTGGATCCCCTTCATGTGCTAATTTAGTAGCTTCAGCAACCTTTGTAACCATCTCTCCTTTAGCAGAACCCTTCGTTGAAAAACTTAGTAATGCCACCTTGGGATCGATATCAAACATCTTTGCAGTATGTGCACTTTGAAGTGCAACTTCCGCCATTGTTGGTGCATCTAATTCAATATTAATTGCACAATCAGCAAAAACTAAGCGGGTATCACCTTTTTGCATCACAAAAGCACCACTAATGCGTTTACTTCCTGGCTTTGTTTTAATGATTTGTAATGCAGGTCTTACAGTGTCACCAGTTGGGTGAACAGCTCCAGAAACCATGCCATCAACCTCGTTCATATAAACGAGCATCGTGCCAAAATAGCTCACATCTTTAAGCATTTCGGCAGCTTGTTCAGGTGTATTCTTACCTTTACGGCGATCAACAAGTGCGTCAAGCATTGCCTGCTTCTTGTCTTCAGGAAAGTTTGCTGGATCAATCACTTGGATGCCAGATAAATCAAAGTTATTTTCATTAGCTGTTTGTTCAATCTGCGCCTGATCCCCAAGTAGTACTGGCTGAACAAGGCCATCGGCTTTTAACCTAATTGCTGCTCCTTGAATGCGTTTATCTTCGCCCTCTGGAAATACCAACGTCTTGTCTTGTCCCTTAATCTTTGATGCTAAGCCTTCAAATAGATCCATAATATCTACGCCTCCAGTTAATTACATTGCGTCATCACGTTCAACAGTATCTACCTTTTCAGGTAACCGCCAATCAATTGGCTTTTCTCCCATTGCCTCTAGTGCTTCATTTGTCTTAGAAAATGGTTTAGACCCAAAGAATCCTCGATTGGCCGACAACGGACTAGGATGAACTGACTGAAGTACAATATTTGTATCTGTATTAATCAGTTTGATCTTAGACTGCGCTGCACGTCCCCACAGAATAAACACCACTGGCTGTGCACGATCAGACAATGCCTTAATAGCTGCATCAGTCAACTGTTCCCAACCTTTCCCACGATGAGAGAACGCCTGACCATCCCTAACCGTCAAAACAGAATTCAATAATAAGACACCCTGTTTGGCCCATTTTTCAAGGTAGCCATGCTTAACTGGTTCATAACCCAAATCATTTTTTAGTTCTTTATAAATGTTTTGCAGTGATGGTGGAACTTGAACACCTGGCAAAACAGAGAAACTCAATCCATGGGCCTGATGCGGTCCATGGTATGGGTCTTGACCCAAAATGACCACTTTTACTTCACTAAATGGAGTCCAATTAAATGCTTCAAAAATATGATGCATTTCAGGATAAATGGTTTGATGTTGATATTCATTCTTCAAAAAATTGTGTAGTTGGGAATAATAAGCCTGATGAAATTCAGGCTCCAATACACCCCACCAATCGTTATGGATAAATGGTTTCATAATCACTAAGCACCTCACGTTTTATTCTAGCATATCCGCTTTCAAAATGATATTTTCTGTCAAATGAACAAAAACATGTTAATATAGTCCTAGCTACAATCTGATTTTTACTTAAAGGAGGGAGTCCATTGAGAACGCTGTACATCCATCAGCATACCAATGATTTGCGTGGAGCAACAACAGTCAAGGACGGCGATAACAATACCATTTACCTGCTCGTTGGTAAATGGGGCATGCGTCAAGATGTTCTTTCCCTCTATGAAACTAGTGGAGAACTATTGGCTGAAATTAAACAATTAACTCTAGGACTCCTACCTAAATTTGCGATCTTCCAAAATAATCGTCAGATTGGCGTCATTGGTAAATCACTAGGCTTTGTTCGTGAAGTAATTTATATTAGAGGACTCAATTGGATTATTGTCGGTAACGTAATTAGTGAAAGTTATAGAGTTTATCATGGCACTCAACTAGTATTTTCATTCAAATCACAAGTTCAAGATGGTCAAACCTACAGTATTTTGCAAGTTGCAGATGAAGATCTTGAACCGGTATGCGTCGTGATTTCTGCTGTATTGAATCACTGGGCACGTCGTTCTGATAAGATATCGATGCCTAAAAAGGCTGAAATGTTATTTAATAATAATTTGACTACTGATTAGTACATAAAAGGACCGAGAATTGAATTCTCGGTCCTTTTATGTACTAATGAATTCGCAAACAAATAATTACCTTGTTGATGTTTCATCACCATGAATAAAAATTGTTTTTATCTCCGAAATGAGCTCCGCAAGCACTGAGACCTAACGTCTAAGGGGCTTCCACGAATCAATCGCACAGTTCACGATTAATCCGTGGAAGCCCCTTAGACACCGGTCTCAAACCGTGCTTGCTCCGCTCTCTCTAATAATGTTTCATAACCCTCTCAATTTGACGATTCTGATCTCGCCTCTTGATGGTTTCACGTTTATCGTACTCGTGCTTACCTTTGACCACTCCTAACAATACCTTTGCATAGCCATGTTTGATGTACATTTTTAGTGGTACCAACGTAATACCCTTATTTGCGAGCTCACCGGTTAACTTTTGTAACTCTTTTTTATGAAGCAATAGTTTACGATTCCTTAATGGATCATGGTTAAATTGGTTTCCCTGATCGTACGGACTAATATGCACGTTCATTAACCATGCTTCCCCATTTCGCACTTGAGCAAATCCATCTCTTAAGTTTACTCTTTTTTCACGAACTGATTTAATCTCGGTTCCCGTTAGCGCAATTCCGGCCTCGTAAGTTTCTTCGATTGAGTAATCATGACGTGCTTTTTTATTCTGCGCCACCAAATTACTCGGATTTTCCTGATGATTATGTTTAGCCAACCTTAATCACCTCATCTCCGTTTTTGATTATTACCATTTCCCGAAGGACGACTGCCATCACGGCGTCTTGCTTGTCCACGATTGATTTGTCGATTATTGTTGTGACCATTGTTCCAGCTCTTTTTATGATCGTTAGTTCTATGATCACCGTTACGATGGTTGTTATTGCCGCCACGACGATGATCGTGACGATCATCATGTGGAACCCTCAACTTAGTTTTGGGTGCATCCTCTGGGCTAACTAGTTCAAAATCAACTTCTCGCTGATCTTTATCTACACGAACTAATTTAACTTTAATTTCTTGTCCAATTTGGAAAATTCGATGATATCGACGTCCAACTAACGCCATATGTTTTTCAACATATTCGTAATAGTCATCATTCATATTGCTAATGTGAATTAGTCCTTCGACAGTATTTTCCAACGCCACAAATAGCCCAAACTTCATAACGGAGCTAACAACCGCATTGAAAGTTTCTCCAACGTGATCTTCCATGTATTCAGCCTTTTTCATGCTGTCAACATCTCGCTCTGTATCAATACCACGACGTTCAGTTACCGAAGTATGTTCTGCAATTTCAGGTAATTGTTTCTCATACTTAGCCTGAGCATCATCACCAGTACCATGCTTAGCATACCATTTAATTAAGCGATGAACGGTTGTATCTGGGTAACGACGAATCGGCGATGTAAAGTGAGTATAAAAATCAGCGTCTAACCCAAAATGTCCCACAGATTCATCAGAATACTTAGCTTGTTTCATACTACGTAGCATCATCGTTTGAACCATTTGCTCTTCTGGAGTTCCAGCAACGTCTTTTAAAACGTTCTGGAGCATCTTTGGCTTCAATTTACTGATATCACCACGGACAGGATGACCAATAACGCTTAGAAACTCAAAGAAGTTCTTGACTCGTTCACCGTCTGGTGTTTCATGAATTCGGTATAGAAATGGTACATGTAATCGTTTGAAGTGTTCAGCAACAGTTTCGTTAGCGGCCAGCATAAACGATTCAATCATTCGTTCTGACAAACCACGGTCACGTAAAACAATATCCGTTGGATGTCCCTCTTCGTCAACCACGATTTTTGCTTCTGGAGCATCAAAATCAATTGCACCACGCCGATGACGCATTTTCACCAGAATACGATGCAAATCAGCCATATCTTCAAACATTGGTACTAACTCGCTGTACTTCTCCCGTGTTTTCTTGTCATGGGCTTCCAGAATTGCATTCACACCCTTGTATGTCATACGAGCATGTGACTTCATAACACTAGGGAAAATTTTGTGGTTAACTACTTTTCCTTCACTATTGATTTCCATTTCACAACTCATAGAAAGTCGTTCAACACCTGGGTTTAATGAACAAATACCGTTTGAAAGGCGACGAGGGAGCATTGGAATCACACGATCCGTTAGATAAACTGAAGTGCCACGATCATATGCCTCGCGATCTAACGGCGTGCCTTCCTGAACATAATGACTAACGTCAGCAATGTGTACTCCTAAATGATAATTACCGTTATCCATCTTCCAAGCAACCACAGCATCATCTAAATCTTTTGATTCAGTGCTATCAATTGTTACAAGTGGTTGATCAGTTATATCAACACGGTCCTTCTTCTCATCTTCACTAATCTCTTCTTCGATGTGGTCAGCCTGCTCAACAACATCTTCTGGAAATTCGTGAGGTAACTCATGTGCATAAACGATTGACAGAATATCAACGCCGGGTTCATCCTTGTTACCAATGGTTTCCTTAGCAACCCCAACCATTGTCTTAGGTTCTTCATTTGTTGGATAGCGTGTAACATCAGCTGTCACAACTTCACCGTCAGTTGGATGAATTCCTTGATCAGTAACGTAAAATTTGTAACTGGAGATCTTCTTGTCCTTTAAAACAATTTCTCCGATATAACCATTTTGTGCAGCTAACTTAAATTCACCAACTACTTTTTCATAATGGTGAGTAATGATTCTGGTGACTTGGCCCTCTGGTCCTTGTGATCCGTCAGGTTTACCAGGACGCAAGATATCAACTTCAACCTCATCCCCACTTAACGCGTGCATGGTATGGTCTGGGTTAACATAAATGTCTGGTTGATCAGGATCGTAGGCGACGAATCCGAACCCTTTATCATTGCCATGGAAAATTCCAGACAGCACTGGCTTCTTAGGTACCGCCTGAAACTCACCATTGTCGGTAACTTTAACTTCTTGTTCTCTTTCTAACTGTGCTAATGTTTGCACAATAGCAGGAAATTGATCAGCAGCCTTCATATTCAACTGTGTAGCAATTTTTTCTGCTGAAAAGCTTAATTCCGCGTTATCTTGCAAATGCTTTTGAATTTGTTCTTTTAAATTTATTGTCATTATCTACCTCAAAATATTGTCGTTAAGTATTTTAATACGTCAGTTTCTAACTGATGATGTGCTGAATTGACTGTTAGTACATGAGATGCATTTTCGTAAAAATAATAGTCTACTTTCTTACCGTAGGACGTTAACATTTTTTCCAACCTTGCGCCTGACTGCGAGCTAATCATCTCGTCTTGACCACCCTGTGCAATAAAAAACGGTTTAGAGATTTGCGACAATTCCCTACGAACTCGTGATGAAAACTGGTTAATTTTTCCTAGTTGAATTGGTAACCGTTGTTTGATCCACTTTACCGATTGATCGACTTGGTCTTGATCAAAATGCTGATCACGATATGTATGAGCCGCCATTTTAGGAAACATTTTAGGAACATTTGTGTCGTGATCACTAACCACTGGTGAAGAGAACACTCCACCTCCGGCTAATTTGCTGTCTTCTTCAAGCAGCCGCGTCGCAAAAATCCCTCCCAATGATAATCCAAAAACAGCAATTTGTTCATGTCCTGCTTGACGTAGTTGATCTACTGCATTCCTAGCATCCTGCAACCACTGTGTCGGGGACCCCTGAGTTAATATATCTTTAGGCTCACCAGTTGCATGCCCAGTAAAGATTGGGCCACATACAGTATAGCCATTTCTTTGTAAACACCTGCCCAACATTCTTACATCGTTGCTGCTTCCAGCGAAGGCATGCAGTAACACTACCGCTTGCGGACCTTTTTCAAATAAAAATGGCTCTGGCTGTCGCTGCATCTCATCAATTCCTCCTTAAAAAGCAAAAAGGCCCCCTGTTATTTACACAGGAGGTCGATACGTCTAATGCGACGACAGATAAATCAACGCTAACGCTAATATGAAGAAAATTGCGCCACAAATCGTAGTCGTAATCTGCATAACTGCTTCAAAACCACGAGCTTTACGTCTTGAAAATAAGTCACCAGCACCGCCAGTCAAAGCCGACATTGCATCGTTATTGTTCTTTGCTGGTTGCATCATCACACATGCAATGATCACAACGCAAAGAATTAGAAAAATTGTTAATAGTAAATTATACAAGGATAATCCTCCTAATTTTCACCCGCTGTACATCCTAGCTATTGTATCATAGCTCATTACATGATTCTAGTCTTAACCATTGATTTTTATTTTTTGAGCCGCATTTATAATTCTGACAAACGCACTATGTCGCATTCGAGGCGCCACAGAAACTAAAAGCGTATCACCAGCTTTTATTTCAGTGTCTCCGTGAGGAATAATTTGTCTCTCACCACGTTGTATAGAATACAGTAAGCAGCTTTCAGGCCAGTTAAAGTCTCTAACTTGCGTGCCATCAAGCATTGACCCGGCAAAAACCGTTGTTTGAATGACATCTTGCGTACTGTTGCTCAGATGCCTATCGCGCTTCAATAATTTATCCAACAGAGAAGCATAAATTGGTGATCCATTAAGCATATCAACAACTACATAGGCCACTAGTGACACAACCGCTAATGGCATTAAATGTTCCAAAGATCCTACCATTTCCGTAATCAGCAAAATGGCCGTAAAAGGTGCCTTTCCAATACCTGCAAAATAACCGGCCATTGCATAAATAATAAAATTAATGACAAATTTGCCAGGCATCAGTCCCAGTGAAACCATAATTGAAGCGTATAATCCTCCGATTACGGCTCCCAATGTCAGTATTGGTAAGAAAATTCCACCCGGCAAACCAGATCCGTAACTAATCATTGAAAAAACAAATCTTAACAACAGTAAGCCAACAAATAGCCAAATTGACGGATTAACATGATTAAAGCTAACAATTAATGAATTACCACCGCCTAAGGTCTCCGGCCACCACCAACCAATAAAAATAACAATGATAAATGGAACAACCGGATAGTATTCAGATGGTATTTTTTTCAACCAGCCATAAATTGAGTCCATGTGAAGCAAGTTTTCTTGATAGATGCGACCCAAAATACCAAGTACCACGCCTAACCCAATCAATTGGCCGTATTGTGCTAACGGGAGTGACTCGGAATAGTCCACATGTAATACAGGCGTTAACCCAAAAAAGTTTAGTGACACAAAGTTAGACGTGAGAGCACTAACAAAAGCAGATAACCACACAAGAGGTGAAAAATTGTGATACACCTCTTCAAGGACAAACATTGTACTAGCAATTGGCGCATTAAACGCTGCCGATAATCCCGCGGCAGATCCAGTCGCAATACAAATACGCCTGGCTAATGGTTCATCATGTCTTACTTCTGCAAAGCCTTGTCCCACAGCAGCACCAAGCTGAATTGATGGTCCTTCACGTCCCAAAAACAAACCTGACCCAATGGCAAGCACACCACCCACAAACTTCTGCCACAATACTGGCCACCAGGACTCCTCGTAATCACCTGACAATTGTCCCTCAATTTGTGGAATACCAGAACCTTTAATGGCTGGATTACGTTTAACTAGCCAACCTAAAAACAACGCAATAATTACCGATCCGGCCACCCATGGCACTAATAGCCACGCATTTTGATGCATCAATCGGTAAGCTACGGTTACTAGCTTTAATTCATACTCAATTAACAATCTAAAGGTACTAACAATCACACCAACCAAGACACCAATGATAAGTCCCCGTATCAATTGATTGGTTTTTGAACGATCTAGTCCAAATCTCATAATCTTTTCTCCTAAAATAATATGCCAACTCCTAGCATACCCCGCCACTCTCAACATTGAAAAGTGTTTTTTAATTATTTTTGAAAGAAAAAATTGTAGCAAAAAAAACGACCGATAAACGGTCGTTTTACACTAATTAACAATTACTTGTTAATAATGTTTTCGCGAGCATCTTCGCTCAAATTGTAGAATGAGTGGATACCCTTGTATTCAGCAACTGAATCAGTCAGTTGATCTTCAATACGCATTAATTGGTTGTACTTAGCAATACGATCAGTACGGCTCATTGAACCAGTCTTGATCTGTCCTGCATTAGTAGCAACAACTAAGTCAGCAATGGTTGTGTCTTCAGTTTCACCTGAACGGTGAGAGACGATAGCTGTATATCCAGCTTCCTTAGCCATTTCAATTGCTTCCATAGTTTCAGTCAAAGTACCAATTTGGTTAACCTTGATTAAGATTGAGTTTGCAGCACCCATCTTGATACCCTTTGCAAGGTAATCAGTGTTAGTAACAAAGAAGTCATCACCAACTAATTGAACTTTTTTACCAAGTTCACTGGTAATTGAAGCCCAGTCGTCCCAGTTGTTTTCGTCAATAGGATCTTCAACGGAAATGATTGGGTACTTGTCAATGATACCTTCAAGGTACTTAACGAAGTCAGGTGTATCAAATTCTTCACCAGTTGACCAACGTAACTTGTACTTCTTGTCATCGTCGTTCCAAAGCTCAGAAGCGGCAACATCAATGGCAATTGAGACATCCTTACCTGGCCTGTAACCGGCCTCTGTGATGGCCTTTACCAAGTATTGAAGTGGTTCTTCGTTGTTTGCAAAGTCAGGAGCAAAACCACCTTCGTCACCAACAGAAGTTGCTTTGCCATCAGCGGCAAGAAGCTTCTTCAATGTGTGGAAAGTTTCTGATCCCATACGGATTGCTTCCTTGATTGATGATGCACCAACAGGCATGATCATAAATTCTTGGAAATCAACCTTGTTATCAGAGTGAGCGCCACCATTGATAACGTTCATCATTGGAGTTGGCAATACGTGAGCATTGAAACCGCCAAGGTAGTTGTACAATGGTTGTTCAAGTTCATCAGCAGCAGCACGGGCAGCGGCGATTGAAACACCTAAAATAGCGTTAGCACCTAACTTACCCTTGTTTGGAGTACCATCTAACTTGATCATTGCCTTATCAATGGCAACTTGGTCAGTAACTTCGTAGCCAACAATTTCCTTAGCGATAACGTCGTTAACGTTAGCAACAGCCCTTAAAACGCCCTTGCCGCCAAAACGATCCTTGTCGCCGTCACGTAATTCAACAGCTTCGTGTTCACCAGTTGAAGCACCTGATGGAACGATACCGCGGCCAGCGCCGCCAGCTTCTGTATATAATTCAACTTCAACGGTTGGGTTGCCACGTGAGTCTAAGACTTCGCGTGCGTAAATATCTGTAATAAGTGACATTTAATGATTCTCTCCTCTAATTTAAAATTTGGAAAGCAGTTCCAGATTCATTGTATTATTTTGTGTAATTAAATACAACCTATTTCCATGAGATCATTTAAGTTTTAATGGGTAAGCCCATTAACGGTTAGTCCTTGATCTGAAAGTTAGCTAGTTTAATAAATGCCTCTGCATCTAAACTAGCATTACCTACTAGCACGCCATCAATGTTGGGCTTAGCCATCAATTCGTCAATGTTATCAGGTGAAACACTGCCACCATATAATACTCTAATTTTATCTGCAAGTTCATCACTATACACATCAGCAATAGTCTGGCGTATCAAATAACAGCCTTCTTCAGCCTGATCAGCACTTGCACTTTTACCAGTACCAATCGCCCAACTTGGTTCATATGCAACAGATATCTGCCCCACCTGATCATCACTTAGGCCACGAAGATCAGCTATGATTTGACTCACAACCCAGTGAATTGTATCACCGGCCGCCTCACGCCCCATTGTTTCATCGCAACACACGATAGGCTTTAAGCCAGCATCAATTGCAGCAAATACTTTTTTATTAATCATTTCATCTGATTCGTGAAAATAAAGTCGTCTTTCAGAATGGCCTAATATTACGTATGGTACGCCGATCTTTTTCAAAGCTGTTGGACTCGTTTCACCAGTATATGCACCAAACTGCTCATAAAAACAGTTTTCACCAATAATATCTAAAGGAGTATCCTGAGCCTTTTGCGCCATCGACTGTAAGAACAAAGCCGGGGCCGCAATCGCACTTTGAATCTTTTTAGGATCGGGCAGATGCTCTGAAACATCATCAATGAATTGAAGTGCTTCGTCTGCAGTTTTATTCATTTTCCAATTCCCGACAATAAACGGAATTCTCATAACGTCACCTCCATGACAACACACTAAGTATTGTACTGAATTAAACTACACAAAACCAGTAATGAGTCACAAAATTTTTATCAAAAAAGGCCGCATACCAATCATGGCAGCGGTCTTTTTAGTTATAAATTACTTTTCTGAAATAGCGGCGATACCTGGTAATGTCTTACCTTCAAGGTATTCAAGTGATGCACCACCACCAGTAGAAATGTGGGTCAAACTGTCAGCAACACCAAGTTGTTGAACAGCAGCTGTTGAATCACCACCACCAACGATAGTAGTTGCCTGATCCAATGATCCCAAGAACTTACCAATTTCAAGTGTACCCTTGGCGAAGTTGCTCATTTCGAACACACCCATAGGTCCGTTCCAAACAACAGTCTTAGCATCCTTCAAAACATCTTCGAACAATGCAATTGACTTAGGTCCAATATCAAGAGCCATGTAGCCATCAGGAATATCATTATCAACAATCTTGCTTTCAGAATCATTGTTAAATTCTTTAGCAACAACTGAATCAATTGGCAAAACAAGCTTATCGCCAGCTTTATCCATGATTTCCTTAGCTAAGTCAATCTTGTCTTCTTCAACTAATGAGTTACCAATCTTAATACCCTTAGCAGCGTAGAATGTATATGTCATGCCACCACCAACGATAACTTTATCAGCCTTGCTGAGTAAGTTATTGATAACACCGATTTTATCCGAAACCTTTGCACCACCTAAAATGGCAACAAATGGATGTTCTGGGTTATCAACAGCGTTACCAATAAACTTGATTTCCTTTTCCATTAAGAAACCAGCAGCAGTTTGTGGCATGTTTGAAGCAATTCCAACGTTTGAAGCATGTGAACGGTGAGCAGTACCGAAAGCGTCATTGATGAATACATCACCAAGTGAAGCCCAGTACTTGCCTAATTCAGGATCATTCTTTGATTCGCGCTTAACGTTTTCGCCATTCTTAACGTCTTCATAGCGAGTATTTTCCATTACCAAAACGTCGCCATTGTTCATCTTGTTAATTGCATCTTCAAGTTGTGTACCTTCTGTAGCTGGTACAAAAGTTACAGGCTTGTTGAGCAAGTTTGATAAACGTTCCGCAACTGGGCGCATTGATAATGCTGGCTTGTCTTCTTCCTTCTTGATACGGCCAAGGTGAGAAAGTAAGATTGCACGACCACCATGTTCGATGACGTACTTGATTGTTGGTAGTGCGGCAACAATACGGTTATCGTTACCAATCACACCATCTTTGATGGGCACGTTGAAATCAACGCGCATTAAAACTTTTTTGCCTTCTAATTGTAGGTCTTCAACAGTTAATTTAGCCATTGTAATCCTCCTTGATTGTCATACTTAAATTAAAAAGGTGAGAGGAGTCTACCTCCTCCCACCTTATGAAATAACACTAGAAATTAAAGTGTGGCGAACTTCAATAAAGTACGAACCATGTTGCTAGTGAAACCATATTCGTTGTCATACCAAGCAACAGTCTTAACTAATTGAGTGTCTCCTGCAGTTGTAACTTCTGTTTGTGAAGGATCAAATACTGAACCATGTGTGTTACCAATGATATCGCTTGATACGATTTCATCTTCAGTGTAACCAAACGCATCGTTACCTTCAGTAGCCTTCTTCATAGCAGCGTTGATTTCGTCAACAGTAACCTTCTTATCCAAAACAGAAACTAATTCTGTTAATGAACCGTCAACAACAGCAACACGTTGTGCGTGTCCTTGGAGTTTACCGTTCAATTCTGGGATAACTAAGCCAATAGCCTTAGCAGCACCAGTTGAATGAGGAATAGTGTTAACACTAGCTGTACGGTTGTTACGCATCTTCTTGCCACGAGGTCCATCAAGAATCATTTGAGTTGATGTGAAGGCGTGGATAGTAGTCATGGTACCAGCCTTGATACCAAAGTCTTCATTTAAGAAGTATGCCATTGGTGCCAAGCAGTTAGTTGTGCATGATCCAGCAGAAACGATAGTGTCGTTTGAATCAAGGATGTCCAAGTTAACACCAGGAACAACTGTCTTAATATCACCAGCAGGAGCTGAGATCAAGACACGTTTTGCACCAGCATCAAGGTGAGCTTGTGACTTTTCTTTTGAAGTGTAGAAACCAGTACATTCAAGAACAAAGTCAACGCCATCATTCTTAACCCAAGGAATGTTTTGTGCTTCGCGTTCTGCGTAAACTGGGTATTCTTTTCCGTCAACAACGATTCCACTTTCAGTGGCACTAACTTCACCAGGGAATGCACCGTGAGTTGAGTCATACTTAAGTAAGTATGCAAGCATTGAAGGTGTTGTCAAGTCGTTGATTGCGACCACTTCAATATCATTTGACTTTGCGCCTAATTCTTTAATACGACGGAAAGCTAAACGACCGATACGGCCGAAACCATTAATACCAATTTTTACAGTCATACTGCAATTTCCTCCTTTAGGAAAAAAGTTTTAGTTTAAAAAACGTACTTGTTAAGTATATCACGTCAAAGCAAATTATGACAGACTCATTAAAAAAATGTCATTGAAACCATCAAATATTCAACTCCGATGGATAGCCTTTCTCAACAGGTACAATTCACAACAGATACATGATATCCGAAAAAGACAGATTAGTAAAACAAATTACTCAAATAATAATGGATTTTTGAAAATAAGTAACAATTTCGTCACAGATACCGTCCAAGTAATGTGTCTGTACTAAATTCACTCTTGTTTTTTGATGCATTTTTAGGTATCATAATTATTTGTTAAGCGCCCTTAGTGTAATGGATCGCACGTAAGATTCCGGTTCTTGAGATCGGGGTTCGACTCCCCGGGGGCGCATAGTAAAAAAGCAAATGAGTACTGGACACCGTTAGCGGTATCCAGTACTCATTTTTGCCATAAATATTTTAAATCATCATAAAAATAAATCTCAACGATATTATTTTTTAATCATTACTATCAATTATTTTGTCTTAGTAGGTTTTAGTCTCAGCATGATATTCGATATCATCAAACTCATCATTCTCGTGAGCCTTAACATATGCAGTTGCTTCCTTATTAATCCGTTTCAAATCCACTCCCTGCATTCTTGCCGCAAAGATGCACCCGCAATAGCATTGACGATACACATCATATTCCTTGCACATTGCTACAGAGCGTTGATATCCACCACGCTTTTTGAAATCACTTGGCAAATAAGAGACGTCGTAAACATGTTGTACATCAAGACCTAATTTATTAATGACCTGAGAATCCTTATGTGGGCTAATCGTTAATGCGCTGCCAAAATAATCAAAATGCCACTCTTGGGCCTTTTTGGCAACTCGATCCAAACGATAATTATAGCAAAGCTGACATCTTGCGCCGCCTTCTGGTTCATTTTTTAAATTTTGAACTGCTTTTAACCACTGAGCCGGTTCATACTTAGCACTGATAAAAGTAACATGGTTGCCAGTTTGCTCGTTAAAATCTTCAATAAAGTGCTGCTGCACCAACTTACGACGCTCATACTCAACTCGCGGATGTATATTTGGATTATCATAATAGACCGTCACATCAGCAAATTTGGTTAAATATTCCAGTGTATATGTACTGCAAGGCGCACAGCAACTGTGTAGCAAAATTTTCGGTCGAATGGCCTCTCTCTGCCACCCCTTAATGACATTTTGCAAAATCAGATCATAGTTGATTTTCTGACCTTTTTCGAACATGTCTTTAATCTGATCATACTCAAGCATTTAACCATCCCCCTCGTTTGTTACTTATAGGTTCATTATACACAATAGACAGAGATTTTATGTCAATAGAAAACAAAAAAGAGCCTTTTCAGCTCTTTCCCATTTTTGATAATAATAGTGAAAGGTAAACCAAACAACCGCTTTACTTTCCATACCATTACCTTGGCTGTTGATTATTCTTGTAGTACTCCGGTGCACTTACACTGATTGGATGTTGTGCCAACCAATCAATAATTTGATCAGCTAAGCTATCACTCATTGGTGCTGCGGCAGCAATTTGCTGCTTTGAGATTTGGTTAACATGAACACCTGCCGTGATAGTTGCTGTACCTGCTATATGACCGCTAATTTTTTTAGCAATTCTAGTGCTTATAAAATCGTCTTTATGATATCGTCCATCATGACTAGGATAACGAATCGTTTGGATATTATCTTCATCCGTTACCATTGTCACCGTGCCAATATGCGGATGGTCACCACCAGTAACTTCAATCAGCAAATCATTGCCGATCACCGTTAAATGCGCATCGATAGTATATCCAGATTGAGTAACATTGAAGTTTGTAGTACTCTCCATCCAATTCCTCCAAAGCTAATTAAGCCCTGCTTTCAGCATACTTTTGTTTAATATAGTTTGCTGAAATTTGCAATTTTTCAAGTTCTTCATCAGTTAAGTGCAGTTGAACTTGCTCTAAGATACCATCGCGACCGACGATTGCCGGGTACGATAAGTAGGTACCATATTCTTCACGGTAATTAGACACCACCATTTGAGTATGTGCGTCACTGATAATCGTGTTTGCCAGACGAACAGCTGCCGTTGCGACACCATAATTCGTATATTTATTACCATGGAACACACGGTGACCACCAACAACAGACTCATGGTTTAGCTCCTCAAGATCAATGTTACGATCTTTAGCCAGCTTAACCATTGGTTCACCCAAAATATTGACAGTTGACCAGGCGGTAAACTGAGAATTACCATGTTCGCCCAAGTTATATCCTTCAACGGAACGCGGATCAACATGTAGTTTTTCTGAAACCGCTCGTCTCATTCTTGCAGAATCTAAGAGCGTTCCAGTGCCAATAACATGCTTCTTTGGTAACCCAGTAACTTCCTGATATATAGAAGTAATAACATCTACTGGATTGGTAATGACAACAATCTTACCATGGAAGCCGCTTTCTTTAATTTACTTAGCCACGTTTCGTGTTTGGACACGGGTAAATGGTAATTCAGCAAAGCGGTCATCGTTAGCATTATCCTGTAGCTTGATATTACCAATCGCCGAAATAATCACATCAGCATCCTCTAAAGCTGAATAATCATTTACAGTGATATTTGTGTGACTTTGCAAGTTGGCCATTGCATCTTCGAAATCAGTTGCATCTGCAACAACCTTTTTTTCGTTGGTATCGATCAATACCAAGTCATCAGCAAAGCCATCGGCAACGATATAATGTGCTACTGTTGAGCCAACATGACCCATTCCAATAACTCCAATTTTTCTAGCCATGATTTAATCCCTACTTTCAGACGTAAAATGTAAACCAAAAATATGTAGATCTATAAAAAAAAACCTTTCACAACCACGGTGAAAGGCATAAAACGGCCATTACTTAGCTGGCTTTGACTTTGCCCAGTTACGTAATGCTTCAATTTTCTTTTCTTTTAAAGCTCGCTTGTACTTAGGAGCAACGGGACGGCGTCCTTGAACACCATGTGGATGTGCTTTACGCATATGAAAATGCCTCCTTCAATTTCTTCAATCTTAATAATCAACATTCCAATTATATCGGTCTGGATGCCATAAATCAACCTTTTTCGAATCAAGTACTCTTCTAAGTTTGTTTGCTATCTATACCAATTATTTTTAATTAATTTAAAAACGCATGATTAAAAGGCTTTACAGAGTATACCAATATTGATATAATGACATTGTTGTTAGGTTACAACTACTTAACAGCCTATGGGAGGTGTAACTATGTCAGATAATTCGACAAGTTCACTTGACCAGTTAGCGGCTTTGAGAGAATTAAAAACAAATGATGATCGCGAAGAACTCGATCAGTATTGTGCCCAAAAGGAACTATCTTGGTTAAGCGAATCACTGAAGTAAAATGACATTCATGAAGTATGGCAACTACGCTTATCATCTTGACTGGATACGCAGCGTAAATTGGAATTATTCAAATTCATAGTTGCTGTGCTTTTTTTGTGCTCTCGTAATGGTATCACCCTATGAAATCGATTATAATTAAACTTGGTTAATAACCGATGCACCTGTTTAATAATTTATCAGGATAAAGTGAGATAAATTATTTGACCTTTATTGACCATGGCGTTAAACTACATTTACACGTTTAGCAAACGTCCTTAACAAGTGCTAAAAGGAGGCAACATCTATGAATTTAGTTCCAACAGTTATTGAACAATCATCACGTGGTGAGCGTGCCTATGATATTTATTCACGACTATTAAAAGACCGGATTATCATGCTTTCTGGCCCTATTGAAGACGACATGGCAAATTCCATCGTCGCACAACTCCTATTTCTTGATGCTCAAGATTCGACCAAGGATATCTACCTGTACATTAACTCTCCAGGTGGCGTTGTGACGTCAGGAATGTCAATCTATGATACGATGAACTTCATCAAGTCTGACGTCCAAACAATCGTTACTGGTATGGCTGCATCAATGGCTAGTGTCTTAGTATCATCTGGTACTAAGGGTAAGCGCTTTGGTTTACCACATTCACAAGTTTTGATTCACCAACCATCTGGTGGTGCTCAAGGTCAACAAACTGAAATTGAGATTGCTGCTACTGAGATCTTGAAGACTCGTAAGATGATCAACCAGATTTTGGCTGACAACTCAGGTCAATCAATTGAAAAGATCCAGGCTGATACGGAACGTGATCACTATCTATCTGCTCAAGAGGCGGTTGATTATGGTTTACTTGACGGTATCATGAGCAACAACAAAGATTTGAAGTAAATTTATCCATATTAAAAGTGATATCTCATTTTGAGATATCACTTTTTTGCTTTTAAATTCCCCCAATTTTTTCATCTCATTATGACTTAATAAATGTACAAAAATAACAGGGCAAGTGATAATTTTTTTTCAATCAGAAACTAATTATCAACTGTCCTGTTTCTTTGTTTAATCTAAATTTTTGCTTTACGCTGAAATTTCCGCATTTGGATCTTCTCGCAATTTATCTGCAAATGCATTGATTTTTCTCAGTCGATGATTCACACCTGACTTTGAAATTGGACCACCTGGAATTAACTCCCCTAATTCTTTCAAACTGACTTCCTGGTGAGACAATCTGGTTTCAGCAATCTCCCGTAACTTAGGTGGTAAGGTACCAAGTCCAACGGTTGCTTCGATCATCTTAATATTTTCAATCTGCTTATTTGATGCATTAGCAACCTTATCCATGTTGGCATTTTCGCAATTTACCAAACGATTAACTGAGTTTCTCATATCACGCATAATGCGCACATCTTCAAATTTCAGCATACTACTGGTTGCACCGATTAGTGATAGAAAATCTGCAATTTTTTCTGCCTCTTTTAGGTACACAATATATCCGCTACGCCGACTAGTAACACGCGCATTCAGATCATACTTATTCATCATTTCAGCAATCATTGTATTATGTTCTTCATACAGTGAATATATTTCAAGGTGATACCGAGAGGTTTCTGGATTGTTGACAGACCCACCGGCTAAAAAAGCACCACGTAAATAGGATCTAATCATCCCGTCGTCACTCAACAATTCAATGGGTACCTGCTCTTTAATCTGCATCCCCTGTAAAATACCTAAATCATCCAAAATGCTGGCAGCATCATACCTTAAGCGCACAATATAGAGATTATTTTTCTTCAATTTCATTTTACGCCGCACGACCAATTCACTTTCGGCTTTGTAAAAATCCTTCAGTAATTGATAAATACGCCTCGCAATTGCCGGGTTCTCTGTCTGAACATTCAATACAAGCTGATGATTAGCAATGTTTAAACTGCCGTTCATTCGAATTAACGCCATTAACTCTGCCTTGGCATTGTTTAAATGGACTTGTAGCCCGGTTAATTCCTTTTTTACTTCACTGGCATATGACATGTCATCACCCCTTAATCGTGTGACTGTTGCAACCGATTCATTAATTCATTAACGACTTTTTCACTATCATGGAAGGCACCATTATCCTTTAATTTCAAAAAGCTAGTAGATACCACCCGAACATCCTGATCACGCAGTCCTTGAAAATCATGTTTGACCGGCCTCGACAGTTCATTCCATCGTTGATAATCCATATAATCAGCAGGCACCGGTTCAGTATTCACCAAAATAGTATTAACAAAATTATGGCCAAGATGACGATTTAAAATGCGCACATGATCCGCATCTGTCATATTATCGGTTTCACCTTTTTGGGTCATAATGTTACAAATATAAACTACTTCGGCTGCTGTCTCACAAACTGCCTTGCCAACATTTCTAATCATTAGGTTAGGTAGAATGCTTGTGAACAAGCTCCCTGGTCCAATAACGATCTGATCGGCATTCAGAATTGAGTCAATTACCTCATCAACTGCCGCCGGTTCATGCCCATCTGTGTTGTCTGATGGTGTTACCCAAACGCGCTTGATCTCTTTATGGGCAGCCGTAATTTCGGACTCACCACTTAATTCACTACCATCTTTAAATTCAGCATTCAGCACCAACGGCTCGTTAGCTACCGGGTAAACATGACCATGAATATCCATCATTGAAGTCAATGCCTGAACTGCTTCGAAAATACCAGATTTCATCTCTGATAAAGCAGCAATCACTAAATTACCAATCGCATGACCAGCTAAAAACTTATCTGAACTGTCAAAGCGGTATTGAAAAACATCAAGTGCTAAGTCTGGCCAATCGGACAAGGCCGCTAGCACATTTCGAATATCACCAGGCGGCACAACGTTAATATAGTTGCGTAAGATTCCAGAAGAACCACCATCATCTGCCACTGTTACAATCGCTGTGATATCAACATCTTTATCCCGTAATCCACGCAAAATCACAGGCAAGCCGGTCCCACCACCGATCACAACAACTTTTGGCTGTCGTTTTTTTCTATTCATGACCGATTAGAGGACTCCTTTCTTTTAGCAACATCACGATGAGTGACATTGACTACGTAACTATCATTTCTAATGTCTTGTGCCAATCGATTAGTGATAGCCACAGATCGATGCTGTCCGCCAGTACAACCGATTGCAATCGTTAAGTTAGTTTTACCTTCCCTTTCATATCCTGGAAGGATGCTTTCTATTAAAGATTTAAACCGATCATAAAACTGCTGTGCATTATCTTGTGCAAACACATAATCGCTAACTGCCTTATCAGCACCAGTTAAATTACGTAATTCATCAACATAATATGGATTGGGTAAAAATCGTACGTCCATGACAATATCAGCATCTAGTGGTAACCCATATTTAAATCCAAATGACATCACTTCAACATGAAAAGTTGTTTCATGGTCAGTGTTAAAATTTTCAACAATTCGTTTTCGTAATGTTCGTGGTGTCAGATTAGATGTATCAATCATCATGCTAGCCCGATTTTTAATGTCACTAAGCAAATCACGTTCTTTTTCAATTCCAGCCATGACACGGCCTTGTGGTGCAAGTGGATGTGCCCGTCTAGTCTCCTTATAACGTGATACTAATTCTTCATCACTAGCATCCAAGAATAGTAGCTGCAAATCAGCGTCATCACGTTTTTTCAGTTTATCTATCGTTGGCACAATCAGATCATAGAATCCTTTTGAGCGCAAATCGACAACTAACGCAACCTTAGAAATGTCTCCTTCTTCCTCGATAATATCAAGAAACCGGGTCATTAAATTCGGCAACATGTTATCAACTACAAAATATCCAAGATCCTCAAAACTTTGAACAGCAACGGTTTTTCCCGCACCACTCATTCCTGTAATAATTATAACCTGCAGCTTTTTAGTCACTGTTGTGCCTCCCATTAAACTCATCCTCACAATTGTAACATACCTGGCGTGTCATTTTATAGTATTACAGTTTAAAATATTAGAAAAGCAATTATAATCGTTTTTTATGATTTTGTGCGCCAAAAATGGATTGAAGTCCATAAAATAAAGAACACCACATGTAAATCGTAAATTCACGATCGCGTGTGGTGTTCCCATTTATGTCAATATCTAATTTTAACGCTTTAGGCATCAATCAAGTTTTGTGCTCTAACTAAGTTTTTCTTAATCTGTGCAAAACCAGTACCACCCAATGAATTGCGTCGTTCTACCGCAACCTTGCTTTCAAGATCATGGTACACGTCTTCTTCAATTAGAGGTGAAATCTGCTTGTACTCTTCGAGCGTAATATCTTGTAGGCGTTTGCCAGTTTGGAGACCCTTTAATACAAGTTCACCAACAATTTCATGCGCTTGGCGGAATGGAATACCTTTACTAGCTAAATAATCTGCAAGTTCTGTGGCATTAGAAAAATCATTTTGAGTAGCCTCTTCCATTTTCTCCTTATGGATTGAAGCTGTTCCAATCATTTCGCCAAAAATTTTCAAACTTGGCAAAATGGTTTTAACAGTGTCAAAAACGCCTTCTTTGTCCTCTTGTAAATCCTTATTGTAAGCCAATGGCAATGATTTCATGACCGTCAGCAAGCCCATCAAATTACCAATCACTCGTCCGCTTTTACCACGAATTAACTCGGCCATATCGGGATTCTTCTTCTGTGGCATGATCGAGCTACCGGTTGAATACTTGTCAGATAGTTCCAAATAATTGAATTCAAAGCTGCACCACAGAATAACTTCTTCACAGAACCTTGATAAGTGCATCATCATGATTGAGGAGTTACTCAAAAACTCAAGTGCAAAATCACGATCTGAGACAGCATCTAAACTGTTGTGGTAAACATCACTAAAGCCAAGTTCCTGGGCACTAAATTCACGATCAATTGGAAAAGTTGTCCCTGCCAGGGCTGCAGCACCTAACGGTAAAATGTCTGCATGCTTCATATTAAATTCGAATCTTTCAACATCTCGCTGAAACATCTCAAAGTATGCTAGCAAATAATGTGCATATGAAATTGGCTGGGCATGTTGCAAATGAGTATAGCCTGGCATAATGGTTTCAACATTATCTTGCGCCAAATCCACCAGTACCTGTTGTAAATGCTTCAATTCCTTAACCACTTGTGGAATTTGATTCTTAACGTATAGATGAAAATCAGTCGCTACTTGATCATTACGGCTACGTGCAGTATGCAATTTTCCCGCAACAGGACCAATTTGATCAGTTAAAATTTTTTCGAGGTTTAAGTGAATATCTTCGTTTTCAACCGAGAACTTAAGCTTACCGTCGTGGAGTTGTTGGACTAAACTTTCTAGTCCTGCAACAATTTGATCTGCATCTTCTGCCGGTAAAATTTCAGTTTTTTTCAGCATTTTTACGTGAGCCAGTGAGCCCTGTAAATCCTCATCAGCAAGTTCCTGATCAAATGAAATAGACGCGCCAAATTCATCAACCCAGTGTGCTGCTTGCTGTGTAAACCGTCCACCCCATAATTTTTCAGTACTCATAATTAAATGCCATCCTTATCGTGCTTAGCCTTTTCTTGAACTTGTGCATAAACTTGAGTTGGAAGACCCCAAAGTTTAATAAATCCAACAGCAGCTTCCTGGTCAAATTCATCAGATGAAGTATAGGTAGCCAGGTTCTTGTCGTATAGTGAGTTAGCAGATTTACGTCCTTCGGTAATAATATTACCCTTGAACAACTTCAAACGAACAGTTCCGTTGACAACCTTTTGAGTATCCTTCAAGAATGCCTGCATTGCACTCATCAAAGGTGAGAACCACAGTGCGTTGTAAATAGTATTAGCCAGCTTTTGTTCAATTATTGGCTTAAAGTGAGCTAAATCACGTTCAAAAGTCAAATCTTCAAGGTCTTTGTGAGCGTGCATCAACACAGCTGCAGCGGGGGCTTCGTAAACTTCACGAGACTTAATTCCAACCAACCGATTTTCGATGTGATCAATTCGGCCAATACCATGCTTACCAGCAATTGCTTCAACTTCTTGAATCAATTCAGCCAACTTATACTTAGTTCCATTCAAGGCAACTGGTACACCTTGTTCAAAATCAATAGTCAATTCTTCGGGAGTATCTGGTGTGTTTTCAATACTGTTCGTTAAATCAAACGCATCTTCTGGTGCAGATGCCCATGGATCTTCAAGAATCCCACATTCATTAGCACGGCCCCAAAGGTTTTGATCAATCGAGTATGGACTATCCAAATCAATTGGAACTGGAACATTATGATCCTTTGCATACTTAATTTCCTCTTCACGTGACCAGTGCCAGTCACGAATTGGTGCTTCAATCTTTAACTCAGGAGCTAAGGCATGAATGGCAACTTCAAAACGAACCTGATCATTGCCCTTACCAGTACATCCGTGAGCGACAGCAGTTGCACCTTCCTGCTTAGCAATTTCAACTAACTTCTTAGAAATTAATGGACGTGAAAGTGCTGATACCAATGGATAAATTCCTTCATACATTGTGTGTCCTTGAAGAGCAATTAATGCATAATCATTCGCAAACTCTTCTTTTGCATCAATAACATATGCTTTTGTGGCCCCAACCTTCAAAGCCTTGTCATGAACAAAGTTAAGATCTTTACCCTTTTCACCAACATCGATACAAACTGCAATAACGTCGTATCCCTTGTCCTTCAACCAACTAATTGCGACCGATGTATCTAATCCACCTGAATATGCTAAAATTACTTTTTCATTTGCCATAATTATTACTCTCCTTACTCGTTGTTTATCATGTTTAGTATAATAGCATCATAATTTATAAAAATCAAGTATTTATACATAAATAATGTTAAAAAATCTGTTTTTATTCAAAATGTTGCAAAAATAGTCGTCATTAATTGAATATTAATTCTATATAAACGCACCTTTTTATGTAAAAAAAAATCGAAACCCAAATGGGTTTCGATTACTGGTAGTGCAGATTAAACTTCAACGCGCTTGAATGGATCAGATGAAATCTTTTCAGATAAAATCTTTTTAGCCCATTCTTGTGCTGAAAATAGAGAATGATCACGGTAATTACCGCAACTATCGATTGTCGTACCTGGAACATCTGACCACTTTGCAGTGGAAATAAATTCAAGTGATGACTTCAAAGCTTTAGCAACTTCAGTGGTATCATGTTCGCCCCACATAATTAAATGGAAACCTGTACGGCAACCAAATGGTGAGCAGTCAATCACACCGTCCATGCGGTCACGCAACAATCCAGCCAACATGTGCTCGATTGTATGTAATCCTGCAGTAGGAATAGCGTTAACGTTTGGTTGAACTAAACGCAAGTCAAAGTTAGAAATCTTATCTCCATGTGCGCCCTCTTCAACTGTAATTAAACGAACATATGGTGCAAGTACCTTTGTATGATCTAATTGAAAACTTTCAATTTTTGCCAATTACACTCACTCCTTATACTTTCATCTTCGTGACTCATTCTACCACTAACAATCAAAAGTTAAAAACAACAATTACGCCTTAACCTGACGCTCCTTGTCACGCACTAAAACTGGTTTCAAGTACTTACCAGTATAGCTTTCTTTAACTTCGGCAACCTCCTCGGGAGTTCCCGTTGCGACCACCTGGCCACCCCCAGCACCACCTTCTGGGCCAAGATCAATCAACCAGTCAGCCGATTTAACAACATCAAGATTATGTTCAATTACCAAAACAGTGTTTCCAGCATCAACAAGTCGCTGTAAAACATCTAATAATCGCTTGATGTCATCTGTGTGCAGTCCTGTCGTTGGTTCATCCAAAATATAAAAGCTCTTACCAGTAGACTGCTTATGAAGCTCAGACGCCAACTTCATTCGCTGTGCCTCACCGCCAGAAAGCGTGGTTGCTGGTTGGCCCATTTTCACGTATCCCAGTCCAACATCAACAATTGTCTGTAATTTACGGGTAATCTTTGGAATTGCGGAGAAGAATTGCAATGCTTCTTCCACGGTCATATCCAAAACATCTGCAATGTTCTTACCCTTATATTCAACTTCCAACGTCTCAGAATTATATCGTTTGCCATGACAAACTTCGCATGGTACGTATACATCAGGCAAAAAGTTCATTTCGATTTTAAGAATCCCATCACCGTGGCACGCCTCGCAACGACCGCCTTTAATATTAAAACTGAATCGACCTTTGGAATAACCGCGCATCTTAGCAGCGTTTGTTTGCGCAAATAAGCCACGAATATCATCAAATACACCCGTATAAGTAGCAGGATTACTGCGCGGAGTGCGCCCAATTGGTGCTTGGTCGATATCGATCACTTTTTCAATATTATTAATGCCACGAACCGTTTTATACTTGCCCGGCTTTTCAGAATTATGATTCAGTTTCTGAGCCAGTACTCGTTTCAAGACAGAATTAACCAGCGTTGATTTACCAGAACCTGACACCCCTGTCACTGCCACAAATTTACCCAGAGGAAAATCAACAGTGATATCTTTTAAGTTGTTCTCCGCCGCTCCCGTTAACGTTAGCTTCTTACCATTGCCAACGCGTCGTGAATCAGGAACTTCGATAAATTTCTTACCAGACAAATACTGACCAGTCAGTGACTTACGTGATCGCGAAACCTGCTTAGGTGTGCCGGCAGCCATTACTTCGCCACCATTATCCCCAGCTCCGGGGCCGATATCGACAATATAATCGGCCGCCCGCATGGTATCTTCATCGTGCTCAACAATAATTAGGGTATTACCAAGATCACGCATCTTCTTTAGAGAGGCAATCAGACGATCATTATCACGCTGATGCAACCCAATCGATGGTTCATCCAAAATATACATCACACCAGACAAGTTTGAACCAATTTGAGTAGCCAACCGGATTCGCTGAGCTTCACCACCTGATAAAGTTCGTGCAGAACGACTAAGTGTTAAATAATCCAAACCAACATTTTGCAAGAATTCTAGTCGATCGCAAATTTCCTTAATAATTGGACGAGCAATAACTTCATTTTGTTCCGATAACGTTAAGCTGCGGAAAAATGGTAGTTCATCACTTACCGGCTTATCAGAAACTTCACCAATATGCTGACCGTCAACCTTAACACTTAGTGCTTGCCGATTTAATCGATAGCCATGACACGATTGACAAGTTAATTCTGTCATATACTTGCGCATTTGATCACGGGTAAAATCAGAGTTAGTTTCATGATAACGACGCTCAACGTTATTCAAAACACCTTCAAACTTTGCATCCACATCACGAACACCACCAAATTCATTTTCATAATGAAAGTGGAATAGTGTATCACCATTGCCATACAAAATAATTTTTTGCTGTTTTGCTGGTAAATCTTCAAATGGTATATCCATATCAATTTCGTTTTGGTCACAAAACTGCTTCAACATCTCTGGATAATATTGTGAAGATATTGGATTCCATGGTAATAATGCGCCCTCTGCCAAAGTTTTTGTTCGATCAGGAACTACCAGATCCTCATCAACTTCTAACTTAACACCAAGGCCCTCACATTCAGGGCAAGCTCCTAGTGGTGCATTAAATGAAAACAGTCGTGGTTCCATTTCTCCAACAGTAAAACCACAAATTGGACAAGCGTATTGCTCTGAAAAAGCAATTGGCTCTCCCCCAATAATATCAGCGGTTGCGTACCCATCACTCAAACGAAGGGCTGCTTCAAATGAATCAAATAAACGCGAACGAATACCATCTTTAACCACAATCCGATCAATCACAACATCAACGCTGTGCTTCAAATTCTTGTTTAATTCAGGCACCTCATCAATATCATACGTTTCATCATCAACGCGCACACGAATAAAGCCTTCACGTTTTACCTTCTCAAAGGTCTTTTTTTGTCCACCTTTTTTATCTCTAACAATTGGAGATAATATTTGCAATTTAGTGCGTTCTGGTAGGTTAAGAACGCGATCCACCATTTGTTCAGGCGACTGACTGGTAATCGGTGTACCATCGTTTGGACAAATTGGCGTACCTACTCGAGCCCATAGCAGCCTTAGGTAATCATTAATCTCGGTAACCGTTCCAACTGTTGACCGTGGATTTTTAGATGTTGTTTTTTGGTCAATTGAAATTGCTGGAGATAAACCATCAATTGAATCAACATCTGGTTTATCCATTTGCCCTAAAAATTGGCGCGCATACGCTGAAAGGCTTTCAACATACCGTCTCTGACCCTCAGCATATAATGTATCAAATGCCAATGAACTTTTCCCAGAACCAGACAGACCGGTAACAACCACCAGTTTGTTCTTAGGAATTGTCACATCAATATTTTTCAGGTTATGAGCGCGTGCTCCATGTATTTTTATTTTATCGTTCGTTGCCAATTAAAGTTTTCCTCCTGTCTCTCTGTAGTGCAGACAGCTATTCAATCTTTGTCTTTAATTCCATGACTGTATCACGCAACGTTGCCGCTTGTTCAAAGTCCAGTCGCTTAGCGGCGGCTTTCATCTGTTCCTCAAGCTGGTGCAACATTTCTTGTTGGTCATCCTTCGCCATATCGGCAAAGTCTTGTTCGGTAAAGTCATCTTTCTTACCAGTATCTTCGGTTTCTTTTGTTACTACGATTGATGCACGAATTTCCTTCTTGATCGTTTTTGGAGTGATCCCATGTTCCTTGTTATACTCCTCTTGAATTTCACGACGACGTTTAGTTTCGTCCATCGCGGCCTTCATTGAATCGGTCACAGTATCAGCATACATAATAACCGCACCATTTTCATTACGGGCCGCCCGTCCAATTGTTTGAATCAATGAACGTTCATTACGCAAGAATCCTTCCTTGTCCGCATCAAGAATTGCTACTAGGGAAACTTCAGGTACATCAATCCCTTCACGCAACAAATTAATACCGACTAATACATCAAACTTGCCTAGCCGTAAATCACGAATAATTTCCGTTCGTTCAAGCGTCTTAATATCACTATGCAGGTACTTAACCTTTAATCCCAAGTCTTTCAAATAATCACTTAAATCTTCAGACATTTTCTTAGTCAAGGTTGTCACAAAAACACGCTCATTGCGGTCTACACGCTTATTGATTTCACCAACGAGATCATCAATTTGTCCCATAACTGGACGTACCTCAACAGTTGGATCCAGCAAACCTGTTGGTCGAATGATCTGCTGAACAACATGGTCCGTTCTCTCTTCTTCGTAAGGGCCAGGAGTGGCGGACATATAGATAACCTGGTTAATATGTTGTTCAAATTCTTTTAATTTTAATGGACGGTTATCAAGCGCACTGGGTAATCGAAAACCGTAATCAACCAACATTTGTTTTCGAGCTCGATCGCCGTTATACATCCCCCGAACCTGTGGCATTGTCTGGTGGGACTCATCAACAACCAACAGAAAATCTTTCGGGAAGAAGTCTAACAACGTGTATGGAGGCTCTCCAGGCTTTCGACCATCCATATGTCGCGAGTAGTTTTCAATGCCGGAAGTATATCCCATTTCACGTAACATTTCGATATCATACGTTGTTCTTTGCTTTAGCCTTTGCGCTTCCAGCAACTTACCAGCATCATCCAATACCTTGAGACGATCATCTAATTCGGTCTGAATGCCGTCAATGGCCTGCTCCATGATTTCATCATTAGTCATAAAATGTGTTGCAGGAAAAATTGAGACATGGTCACGATCACCAATTACTTCACCTGTTAGCGCATCGACTTCTCTTATTCGATCAATCTCATCCCCAAAGAATTCTATTCTCAATGCCCGTTCATCGCGCGATGCAGGGAACACTTCAACAACGTCTCCATGAACTCTAAAACGACCACGTTGGAAGTCAATATCGTTTCTTTCAAATTGGATATCGACTAGATCTGTTAATAATTTATTACGTTCAATTTGCATGCCGACGCGCAAAGAAAGAACATGATCCTTATACTCACGCGGATCACCCAAACCAAAGATACTTGAAACAGACGCCACAACAATCACATCGTTTCGTTCAAGTAACGAACTTGTTGCTGAGTGACGCAACTTATCAATTTCATCGTTAATTGATGAATCTTTTTCAATATAAGTATCACTTGACGGCACATACGCCTCTGGCTGGTAATAGTCATAATAACTAACAAAGTACTCAACCGCATTATTGGGGAAAAACTGTTTAAATTCACCGTACAACTGACCCGCCAATGTTTTATTATGGGACAGCACCAGTGTCGGTTTATTCACATTTTTAATCACGTTCGAAATTGTGAACGTCTTCCCAGTACCAGTGGCACCTAACAATATTTGTTCCTTAGTTCCATCTTGAATGCCCTTAGTTAATTGATTAATTGCATCAGGTTGGTCTCCGGTCGGCGAATATGGTGATACTAATTCAAATTTTTTATCAGGTTGACGATAAATCACAACAATTACCTCCCTAACTGAATACGGATAACTCACATAAAAAACGTATGAAACCACATACGTTCACTAATTGTCAATATAATTATTCGTTACAAACTCACATGTCTGTCAATCTTATCACACGAACATGTATTCGTCTAGTTGCTTGCTTTAGCTAGTTATTTTCATGCACAATTTGATTAGTAATCTTCTTTAGTTCTTCCTTATCACCAGCACTGTCAGCAATAAAATCTGGTAACACGGAATTAATAAAATACTGAACACTCGCCATTTGTTTAAATTCCATCAAGGTTTTTAAGCTTTCTCGATAGATTTCTACGTATACAGATTCAGGATTTCCTTTTTCGATTTCACCAAATGATTCGTACATCAGGTCAATTTTGTCGGCCACTGATAAAATTTGGCCCTCCAATGTATCATCTTTACTTTCAGATAGTCGGCGCCTGTATGCAGGTCTAAATTCCGTTGGTATTTCATTGTTAATAAAATTTTCAGTTAATGAATCTTCCACATCAGCAAGCATTTGGCGCAATTCAGGGGTGGCATACTTAACCGGCGTTTTAATATCACCAATAAATCTCTCCGCATAATCGTGATTCAACGCTTTTTCGTAAAGTGAACGCCAATCAACCCGGTTGCCAGCATTTTCTTCGACATCGCCCAGCATTTGAGCTGCTTGAGCAACCTTAAATGAATGAGCAGCAACCGTATGCTTCTCAAACTTAAAAAATCCCGGTGCGCGATCTAGCATTCCTAAATTACTCAAACTCTTTAAATATTGATGCATTCCCATTATTTTTCCTCCTTATGCAACAAAAGTCTGGAATGAAAATTCCAGACTTAAGTAGTGATCATTATTATTTACTAAATTCATTTAAAGCATTCTCAAAGTCCGTTAATTTTTGGTTAGCTGCCTCCAAAGAATCGGCATTGGTACCAACATAGAATTTAAGCTTAGGCTCAGTCCCTGATGGCCGAATGGCAATCCACGTTTCATCGTCCAAAATGTACTTCAAGACGTTAGCAACTGGTAAATCAAGTTTGCTGGTGGTTCCATTTGCGTCGGTTCTAGTCTGTGTACTGAAATCTTCAGTCGTCACAACTTGATGTCCAGCAAACTCACTAGGAGCTTCTTCGCGGAATTTCTTCATCAATGCTTTGATTTTTTCAGGGCCACCAACCCCTTCATACAACTGTGAGATCGTCTTTTCGCGGAAATAACCATACTCCTTGAAAAGTTCTTGCAGTCCATCGTATAAAGTCTTGCCTTGATGGCGGTAATAAGCTGCTACTTCAGCCAACAATACCAATGATTGAATTGCATCCTTATCATGGGCGAACGGCTTGATTAAGTACCCATAACTTTCTTCAAAACCAAACATGTAGGTATGTTCACCAGTGGCTTCAAAGTGCTCAATTTGTTGGGCAATGTATTTAAAGCCGGTTAAGACATTAATCATGGTGACACCGTAGCTTTCGGCAATCTTAGTCGCAAACTCAGTTGAAACGATCGACTTAACAGCTGCCGCATTATCAGGTAAATCATTGGCCTGCTTGTGAGCTTCCAGAATGTAATGAAGTAAAATAGATGCAATTTGATTGCCAGTTAATAGCTGATATTCACCGTTTGGTTGACGGACAGCCGTCCCGAGACGATCAGCATCTGGGTCAGTCGCAATCAACACATCAGCACCAATCTTTTTACCAAGCTTGATGGATAGATCAAAAGCGGCCGCATCTTCAGGGTTAGGCTTGGTAACAGTTGAAAAATCACCATCTGGCTTAGCCTGTTCAGCCACAATTTCGTAGTTAGTAAAGCCGGCATTTTGTAATGCCTTTTCACCAAGCATTTGACCAGTACCATGAAGTGGAGTGAACACTAACTTCATGTCCTTACCTTCTTCTTTTGCCAGCTCAGGATTAATGGTTACCGTCTTAACGTTAGCTAGATAGTCTTGGTCCACATCGTCACCAATAATAGTCATTGTGTGATCATCTTGTAGCTGCTTTTCATCAGCCACTTCAATCGTGAATAAGTCAGTAGCCTTGCGAACGTAGCTAGTAATTAAATCTGATTCCTTAGGTGGCATTTGACCACCATCTTCACCATAAATTTTATAACCGTTATATTCCTTTGGATTATGGCTAGCAGTAATCATGATGCCCGCATACGTCTTTAAATGACGGACAGTGAACGACAATTCTGGCGTCGGACGCAAGCTTTCAAATACGAAGCTTTTAATGCCATGGTGACCCAGAACACGCGCTGCTTCATGGGCAAATTCCTGTGAATGGTGGCGCGAATCAAAGCTAATTGCCACGCCGCGATTCTTAACTGATTGATCGAGAGTATCCATAAAGCTAGCTAATCCCTCAGTTGCTTGACGAACAGTGTAGATGTTCATTCGATTAATTCCAGGCCCTAGTAGTCCCCGCATTCCTGCAGTACCAAATGAAAGTGGTGTATAAAATGCATCTTCAAGCTGTTCATCATTACCTGTTAATTGATCTAATTCTTGTTTTAATCCGGACTCCAAACTTGGTTCATTTTTCCAAATTTGATACGTATCTTTCCAACTCACAAATTCTTCCCCCATCCGTTTACTTTTATCTCATTCAGTATACCGCACTTCTATTTTCAGATGAAATGAAATCTAATTTTGGTTTTAAAAAAAACAGAAATAAAGGCCCTCTGTTACCATAATATAAGATCCCCCAGACTAAAATTCTGAATGAATTTAATCTGGGGGATCTTATATAGCCGGTAGTGGCAGTTTAGACTAGCTACTTAGTAGTTTGGCCGATAATAATGATCTGTTTCCCGGTCTCACTTCAAATTGCAAATCAAAAAAACGTAAGCATAGACTCAACCGCACTATTTACCTACTTCTACTGTTTTTGCCTTCAACATTTCAATATAGTTGAACACACCTTGGCCAGCAATTCCGCCATCTCCAACAGCCGTAGTAATTTGACGTAACTTTTTATCACGGACATCACCGATTGCAAAAATTCCTGGTACCTTAGTCATCATTTGATCGTCAGTATCAACCCAACCATCATCGGTCAAAATATCGAGGTTTTTGAATGATTCAGTCATTGGTAATACACCAACGTAAATGAAAACGCCATTGGCATCAATTATTGATTCCTCACCAGTTTGATTATTTTTAATCTTTACACCGGCAACCTTCTGGTCGTCACCTTGAATTTCTTCAACGTTGGAATTCCAAACAAATTCCATTTTGTCGTTTGCAAAGGCACGATCTTGCAAAATCTTTTGTGCACGTAACTGATCACGTCGATGAATTACAGTGACCTTATCAGCTAACTGAGTGAGGTAGATTCCCTCTTCAATCGCTGAATCTCCGCCACCTACAACCACAACGTGCTTGTTTTTAAAGAATGCACCATCACATACCGCACAGTATGAAACACCACGACCGCTAAAAGTATCCTCACCCTTAACACCAAGCTTCTTATACTCAGATCCAGTGGCAATAATAACCGCTTTAGTTTCGTAAGTGTCCATATCCGTTTTAACAGTCTTTGTATCACCGTTGTCTGTAATTTCCTCAACGGTGCCAAATGCATATTCTGCTCCAAATTGAGTAGAACTATCATACATTTCCTTAGATAAGTCCGGCCCTAAAATTGACTTAAAGCCAGGATAATTTTCAATTTCAGCGGTGTTGTTCATTTGACCACCATAAACACCACGATCAAGCATCAGTACTGATAGGTTTGCCCGTGAAGCATATAGTGCAGCAGTCATACCACCAGGTCCTGCTCCAATCACAATTACATCATAATTTTTGGCCATTTTAGAGTCCTCCTCAATTGTTTCTCGCTAATGCGTTTAAGATACACTGATTTACTTTATTTGTCTAACTATCTGTTTCGTTTCATTAAAAAAATCCGGCATTACCAAATGTACCGGATTATTAATGCTATTTCTTGGTTGTTTTCTTACTATCTTCTTCATTCAATCGATGACTAAGATCTTTGATATATGATCTAAGCGCATCCTTAACCTCTGGATGACGAAGCCCATACTCGATGTTAGTCTGAATCCACCCAAACTTGTTACCGACGTCATAGCGATCACCCTTAAATTCTCGTGCAAACACTCTTTGCGTTTTATTTAAAGTATCAATGGCATCAGTTAGTTGAACTTCATTTCCCTTACCGGGTTTAGTTTTCTCTAATACATCAAAAATTTCTGGTGTCAGTAAGTAACGGCCAATGATCGCTAAATCACTTGGTGCATCATCAGGATTCGGTTTTTCAACAAAGTTAGAAACATTGAATAAACCTGGTTTAACCTCGTTATTTGGATTAATTACACCATACTTAGCCGTATCTTCATGAGGAACACGCATAACTGCCAGTGTTGACGCACCAGTGTCCTTATAACTGTCCATCAACTGACGGGTCAACGGAACCTTATCTCTCATCAAGTCATCACCAAGCATCACCACAAATGGTTCATCGCCAATAAACGACTTAGCAGTCAACACAGCATCCCCCAAGCCTCGCGGATGTGACTGGCGAATGAAGTATAAGTTGATGTCAGTTGTTTCTTGAACAAGCTTCAACATTTCATCCTTGTGTTTAGCTGTTAAATTAAATTCCAACTCCGGATTTGAATCAAAGTGATCTTCGATTGACCGTTTGCTCTTACCATCAACAACTAAAATATCTTCAATGCCTGATTTACGAGCCTCTTCGACAATAAACTGAATTGTTGGTTTATCAACAATCGGTAGCATCTCTTTTGCAAGTGCCTTGGTTGCAGGCAGAAAACGTGTTCCTAGTCCAGCAGCCGGAATAACGGCTTTTCTAACGGGTTTCATTTGGTAGGTTCTCCTTAAACTTTATTCAACTTCAGAAGTTACTTCGCGTTGCATCAAACCATGAATTGCGGTTTTAACATCAGCATCTTCATATAAAACTTGGTAGATTGCTTCGGTAATTGGCATTGAAACATTTCTTTGCTGTGCTAATTCATAGGCCGCCTTTGTGGTGTACACACCTTCAATAATCATCCCCATGTTATCCATCACTTCTTTTAGAGACTTGCCTTGACCAAGTTGATTACCGGCACGCCAGTTTCTTGAATTAACACTAGTCGCCGTCACAATTAAATCGCCAACACCTGATAGGCCGATGAAAGTAAATGGGTTAGCGCCAAACGCAACTCCCAATCTCCTAATTTCAGTTAAACCACGAGTAATCAAAGCTGCTTTAGCATTGTCATGAAATCCGAGCCCATTAATTATACCAGCACCAATCGCAATAATATTTTTCAGTGCCGCACCGAATTCAGTCCCAATGACATCATCATTTGTGTAAACTCGGAAATAATCATTACTGAACAATTTTTGAACAGTTTGTGCTCCTGCAAAATCAGCACATGCAGCAGTAACTGACGTCAAGTCTTTACGAGCAACGTCCTCTGCGTGACTAGGTCCGGACAAAACCACAATATCAGTTCGGTTAGCTTCATTAATCTCTTCTGTCAGCATTTCTGAAGGGCGCTTATAGGTGTTTTGTTCCAATCCCTTGGTGGCATGAACAATCAGTGGCCGTTGCCCCAACTTGGATAACAGCTGACCCAATTGCCCACCAACTTCACGGATTGCCTTGGTTGGAACAACAATCAATACAACCGATGCACCATCAACTGCTGACTGCATATCATCAGTCGCTTTTAACCGTTTAGAATATGTGAAATCCTTTATGTAACGTGGATTAACATGTTGTTCATTAAGAACCTTTACCTGTTCTGCATTGTGAGACCATAGAGTAACATCTTGGCCATTTTCTGCCAGTAAGTTTGCTAGAATACTTCCCCATGATCCTGCTCCAAGAACTGCTACCTTTTCCGTCATGTTTATTGAACCCCTTCCGGTTACAAATGAATTTTATTTTGTTTGAGCAATCTGTTCATCACTACCGTCCATATACCATGGTGATTTTTTCTGATGACGTCTGACAATGATCAATGTAATTGCTGTGACAAACAAAATCAATGACAGCCATTGAGACACGCGTAGAGATCCTAACATCAAACTATCAGTACGCATTCCCTCAATGACAAACCTGCCAGCTGAATACCAAATAACATAGGACAAGAACACTTCTCCGCGCTTAAACAAATGTAATCGATGCCGTAGACTGAATAAAACAATAAAACCTAGCAAATCCCACACCGATTCATATAGATAAGTCGGTACACGGTAGTGCCCACCAATGTACATTTGATTGATAATAAACTCTGGTAAATGCAATTTAAGTAGGAAAGCTTTACTTGTAATCACACCAAAAGCTTCCTGATTCATAAAGTTGCCCCAGCGCCCCATGGCCTGAGCCAAAATCACAGTTGGCGAAACCACATCAAGCATTAACCAAATAGATAGGTGATTGTATTTACAAAAAAAGTACATTACGGCAAAAGCGCCAATCAACGAACCATAAATGGCAATCCCACCATCCCAGACAGCAATAATTTGGTCTGTGTGTTGTGAATAATAGCCCCATTCAAAAATCACATAGTACGCGCGCGCGCAAATAATTGCTGCCGGCAGCGCCCATAGAATATAGTCATAAAAATGATCATCTTTAATTCCTCGACGACGACCCTCTCTAACCGATAATGTTAGTGCTATTAACACCGCACAAGCAATAATTGCGCCGTACCAGTGAATTTCAAATGGGCCAAACCGCAAAGCAATTGGATTAAGTGCTGCAACAACAGTATTTAAATGCATAAATCTTTAGTCCTTCTTTGAGTTTTCTTGAATTAAATTATTTAGGTTGTTATCAAATGTTTCTGTTGCATCATAGCCCATCGTTTGTGCGCGATAGTTCATTGCGGCTGATTCAATGATGATAGCCAAATTACGTCCAGTTTTAACTGGAATAGAAACTTTTGGCACAACAACATCTAATATTGTTTGGGTGTCACCACGATCTCCAAGTCGATCGAATTGAACGTCGGGTGCCCATGTCTCAAGGTGGACAATCAAGTCCACATCATCTTCTTGCATTACTGCCCCGGCGCCATAAAGCGTCATGACATCAATAATACCTATTCCACGAATTTCCATTAGATGTTGTAAAATTGCAGGAGCCGAGCCAACAAGCGTCTGTTCATCTTGTGCGTAAACCTCAACACGATCATCAGCGACTAGACGATGTCCACGTCGAACAAGTTCCAATGCTGTTTCACTTTTACCAACACCAGAATCACCGGTAATCAATACTCCAACGCCATTGATATCAACTAAAACTCCGTGGACTGATTGACGTTGTGCAAGCTTACCACTTAAATAAAACGTCATATTACTTAGAATTCGTGATGATGTCAGCTTCGTCCCCAAAATTGGAATTTTGTTTTCATCAGCTGCTTGCTTTAACTCATCAGGAACGGGCAAATTGGTGGAAACAACAAAAGTAGGTGTTTCGGGCGCACACATTTTGCGCATAACCATCAACAACTCATCATGGGTCATATTTTTTGCAAAAGAGGTCTCAGTAATCCCCAAAAGCTGGATTCGTGGAGCTGGATAGTACTTAAAATAACCCGTTAATTCAAGACCGGGACGTGAAATATCACTCGTTGTCACCGGCCGGTCCAAGTAATCTTCCCCTTGTAAAACGTTTAAACGAACGTTTTTTACTAAATCTGCTACAGTAACCTCATTTGCCAAAATAATCTCCTCCTTGCTAAAAAATCCTCTTAATTTCGACGACTAATAAAGTGACTTGAAATAATTGCGTTGCATACAGAAATGATAATCGCAACTAAAATCGACATTCCAAACGAAGAAAAGTGAAAGTTGGCTGAGCCAACAAAATACGAAGTTAACTGGAGCATTAACGCATTTAGTACAATACTGAATAATCCCAAGGTCATAACCGTAATTGGCAACGACAGAACAAACAGGATTGGCTTGATCAGTGCGTTCAATACGGCTAACACCAGGCTGGCAAAGAAAGCAGCAGTGATGCTAGTAACGTAAAACGCCCCGCTATGGGCAAAAAAACCTGCAATGGCGATAAATAAAATCGTATTAACAAAAATCCTCATCCAAAAGCCCATTAACGTTTCTCCTTTTCTTCATCATTTTCATCATGCTCGTCAACATCGTGCAGTACTTTCCTATCACTAGTCTTTTTCTCTTGCTGTTGGCCTTGACTACTGCCACCCATCAGAGAGCTAAAAAAGTCTGCCCAACCGCCACGATTAGGATCAGGTGGCATAATAACTGCCAATAAGATGTAGACTAAAATGCCTGGAAATCCGCGTAACAGTACCGAAATAATGACAAATCCAATTCGAAGATAGTTGGCATTGATACCAAAATATTCGCCAATTCCGCCTAGCACACCAGCAATCATCCTGTTACTAGATGATCGTGTTAGCCGTTTTTTTCGTTTCGATCTCATTCACGCATTCCACCTTATAATTTACTAGGTTTATCTTACTGTTTTCAAGGATTAAAGGCAACTAAAAGCCAGATTTTTACACCCTTTGAAAATTACATTTAACTAAACTTAAACTGTTTGAATTAATGAATTGACTTTATCAAATAATCATTTCATGTTTAGTACCCGCATGATTCATTATTTTTTGCTGAAACGTGGGTGACAAGTCAGACCACTGCCATGTAAGGCCAAAAGACAAATATCCACAGTACTTGGTCGTTCACTTATTTTTTACTGAAACGTGGGTGACAAGTCAGACCCTGCCATGTAGACCAAAAGGACAAATATCCATAGTGCGGATATCTGTCCTTTTGGTCTTACATAACTTGGTCTTTACGACTTGTCACCCACTCTACTTTAGTTAGTCCGGATTTTTCTGACTCAAACGCCATTGTAAATATGCATTGATAAACGGATCTAGATCTCCGTCCATTACCGCATTACCATCATGCGTTTCAAAATTAGTTCTATGATCTTTAACTAGCGTATATGGATGGAATACATACGACCTAATTTGTGAACCCCAGCCAATGTCTAGTTGTTCTCCTTGAATTTCAGCACGCTTCTTAGCTTTCTTTTCTTCTTCAAGTTCATACAATTTTGATTTTAACATGTTCATCGCCGTTTGCCTGTTTTGAAGCTGCGAACGCTGTGCCTGCGAAGACACCACAATTCCAGTTGGAATATGTGTGATACGCACAGCAGATGAGGTTTTATTAATATGCTGCCCACCAGCACCACTTGACCTAAACACATCAACTCTCAAATCATCGTCGCTGATATCCACGTTAGTTGAGTCATCCAATTCTGGCATCACATCTACCGAAGCAAACGATGTATGTCTTCGTCCGGCAGAATCAAATGGTGAAATTCTCACTAATCGATGAACGCCCTTTTCAGATCGCAGATAACCATACGCATTATGCCCCTTAATCAATAACGTAACACTTTTAATACCAGCCTCTTCACCGGCTTCATAGTCAGCAGTTTCCACTTCAAAATCATGTTGTCCAGCCCAGCGCGTAAACATTCTAAGCAACATTTCGCCCCAGTCTTGGGACTCTGTTCCACCAGCCCCTGGATGAATTTCTAAAATTGCATTATTTGCATCATAAGGTTCATTTAATAACTGTTCCAAGCGGTACTGCTCAAGCTTTTGTTTAACCGATTGTAGTTGATCATCAAATTCTTGCTGCATGTCTGCATCTGATTCTTCTTGCAGCAAACTCCATGTTACTCGCAAGTCATCTACACCGTCTCGTAAACCAACAAACGTATCTCGTTTTTCTTTTAATTGATTATTTTCTCCAATTAGTTCTTGTGCTTTTTGCCCGTCATTCCAAAACCCAGGTTCAGCCATTTTGGCCTCATTTTCTGCAATTCTTTCATCCAGAGCATCAAGGTCAAAGAGACCTCCCGAAGTTATCAACGCTGTGTTGCATATCTTCTATTGTTTTTTTTACGTCATTTACTTCCATTGCTTCCTCCAAATAATTTAGTCAAAAAAGAAAGCATAGAAAGAATCTCTTCCCCTACGCCTTCCGCAAAATATTAACGCTCAACATTCTGTCTAATTTCTGACTTCATGAATAATCTTGTTGTTTCATACTCAATGTCCGCAATCATTTCTTCAAACATATGGTAACCAGCGGTTTGATATTCAACTAACGGATTCAGCTGTCCATAACCACGGAGACCAACGGACTGTCGGAACTGATCCATTGAGTCAATGTGATCTGTCCAATGAGAATCGACCACTCTAAGCAGAACAACCTTTTCAAACTCAAGCATTTGAGCAGGATCATACAGTTGTTTTTCTTTATCTGCATATACATTCTTAGCAAAACCAAGTAACTTCTCAGTGATTTGCTCAGCAGACAATCCCTTTAAATCGTCAACTTTCAGTTCCCCCGGCTTGATCAAAACTGCTTCAGCAAAATCAACAATTTCATCAAGTTGCCAGTCTGATTGGCTACCAAGCGTGTGGGCATCAATTGCTCGCCTAATTGCCCGTTGAGCCATTGGCACAATAACGCCCTTTAAGGACTTATCTTCAGTAATCACTTGTTGGCGTTCTTTATAAATGATTTCACGCTGTTCACGCATTACATCATCATATTGCAAAACGTTCTTACGAGAATCATAGTTGTTACCTTCAACACGCTTTTGTGCTGATTCAACTTGACGTGACAACAACCTACTCTTAATAACTGCATCCTCATCACGTACATTCATCCGATCAAGGAATGCCTTAATGCGATCGCCACCAAAACGACGCATCAAATCATCTTCAAGAGATAAATAAAATTGTGAAACACCAGGATCTCCTTGACGACCAGAACGTCCACGTAATTGATTATCAATACGACGTGATTCGTGTCGCTCAGTACCTATAACTGCAAGGCCACCTACTTCAACAACACCAGGTCCAAGCTTAATATCAGTTCCACGACCGGCCATGTTGGTAGCGATAGTAACCGCACCCTTTTGGCCAGCATTTTTAACAATGTCAGCTTCACGAGCATGGTTTTTGGCGTTTAAAACAACATGTGGAATATTTTCATGATCAAGTAGTTGTGACAAATACTCAGAGGTTTCAACCGCCACAGTACCAACTAAGATTGGCTGTCCCTTTTCGTGCATTGATTTAATCCGGTTTGTAACCGCAGTAAATTTGCTCTTCAAAGTTGGATAAAGTAAATCAGGTTGATCATCACGAGCGACCGGACGGTTAGTTGGTATAGCAATTGTTTCCATGTTATAAATCTCACGGAATTCCTCTTGCTCCGTCTTAGCAGTACCAGTCATACCTGCCAGTTTTTTATACATTCTGAACAAGTTTTGGTACGTAATATTGGCCATTGTTTTGTTTTCTTCTTGGATTTCAACATGTTCCTTTGCTTCAATCGCTTGATGAAGTCCATCAGAGAAACGCCGACCTTCCATAATCCGTCCAGTAAACGAATCAACGATTAAAACTTCACCATCTTTAGAAACAACGTAATCCTTATCATTCAGCATAATATAGTTTGCGCGCAAAGCCTGATCTAAATGGTGAGTCAACGCTGTATTATCAGTATCATACAGGTTCTTTAAGTTGAAATACTTTTCACCCTTTTTAATTCCTTGATCAGTCAACGACACTGTTTTGGATTCCCAATCAATCTTATAATCGTCTTCTTCTTTCAAAGTTTTGACGAATCGATCAGTTCGTTGATACAGTTGAGACGTGCCAGTTCCTGGGCCAGAAATAATCAATGGTGTTCTGGCTTCATCAATTAAAATTGAATCAACCTCATCAATGATGGCAAAATTCAAGTCACGTTGAACTTGGTCTTCTTTATATACAGCCATATTATCACGCAAATAGTCGAACCCAATTTCACTATTAGTGGAATAAGTAATATCGCATGCATAGGCTTTCCTTTTATCGTCGGGACTGCTCTCTGCCATGTTCACACCAACAGAACAACCGAGCCAGTTATACAACTCACCCATTTCTGTAGCATCACGTTGTGACAAATATTCGTTAACAGTGATGACGTGAGCACCTTTACCACTAATTGCGTTTAAATAAATCGGCATGGTGGCAGTCAAAGTTTTACCTTCACCAGTCTTCATTTCTGCAATGTTACCTTCATGAAGGACAATGCCACCCATAATTTGAACATGAAATGGATACAAACCAAGCACACGCTTGGCTCCTTCACGAGAGACAGCAAAAGCTTCTGGTAATAGGTCATCCAGTGTTTCACCATCTTGATAACGTTGTCTGAACTCATCCGTCTTCGCTTTTAATTCTTCATCTTTCATTTTGCCCATCTGGTCAGCATATGCTTCAACCTTGTTGGCAATTTTGTTGATCCGTCTTAATTCACGGCGGTCACTTTCAATCCATTTTTTTAGTACGTTTGCCATTGAAAAATCCCTTCTACAATTGACTCTTAGGCAACTGTCATATGTGACAGCGCAATCGTTTCATTATATCGTTTATGACATCTTTTAAGTATCAAATTGTATTCTATCATTATTTTAAGTCAATGAAAACTAACTAGAACATAAAATATTCTTTGTTTTAGCGGTGTAAGCGCCTTTTTTTCAATAAGTTTTCATTTATATAACAAAAGAATCTGAAGTGCCCTATGCACTCCAGATTCTTTACGAATACTACTGGTTAAACCTACTAGTTTTCACTAGCTTCAATTAAGCCATACCGTCCATCGTTACGACGGTATACAATACTTGTTCCATTAGTCTCGGCATCTTCAAATACGAAAAAGTCATGTCCAAGCATGTCCATTTGTAAAATTGCTTCTTCGTTGTCCATCGGTTTAAGCGAAACTTGCTTTGTCCGAACAATCTTTAATTCTTCGTCCTTGTTAGTCTCTTCAGAACGATCATTTGGGGTGAACTCAAGGTTCTTATATCCCTTCTCACGAGACTTACGGTTGATCTTCGTCTTATACTTCCGAATCTGGCGTTCCAGCTTGTCGGTCACTAGATCAGCACTGCTGTACATGTCTGACGAGGTCTCTTCAGCGCGTAAAGTCAAGTATGGCAATGGAATCGTTACTTCAACCTTAGCGTCCTTATTGGAATAAACCTTCAAATTGATATGTGCGGTTGCTTCGACACTATTCTCGAAGTACTTCTCCAGCTTACTAATCCTCTTAGTTACATATTCACGAATTGAGTCTGTAACCTCGATGTTTTCACCACGAATGTTGAACTTAAGCATAGAACATCTCTCCCTTCAGTACAAGTATCCACTTGTCTGATAAAATAAGGACCACTAACTTGCTTATCCTTATGTATATTATAGATTAGTTTGTGCCCATAAACAATAATTAAGCAAGCGATTTCATAATTATTTTATCGTGCCAACGTTACACTACTGATACTCATTGGGCTCAATGTTAAAAGCAAATTTGCCGCATAATATATCGTTCTACCAGTTGTGTACACATCATCAACTATTAAAGCCCTTTGATGACTAATTTTCTTAGTTATTTCTACATCCCCTGACAGTTTAAACGGCTGTTTGGAACTCATTCTTTCTGCTCTATTCTTTTTGGATTGTCGTGTTTCTTTGCTACCATTTATAGTTTCAAGTGCCTCAATTAATCGTAAATTGCTTGTAATGCCAGTAACCTGGTTAAATCCTCTGGTTTGCCACGTTGACTTATTAATTGGAATTGGCACAATCACGTCTGGTTGTTGTTTTGATATTAGTTTCTCAAACTCTGTCGTAAAAACGCTACGTAAACGATAATCCCCAGTAAATTTATACTGTTTCATGTACTCATGCATGGCATCATTATATTCAAAAGCACTACGATTATTGATCACAAATCCAACTTGATGTTCCCACTTCTGACAATCTTCACACAAATCAATACTTTTTTGACTCCTACCACAACCGTCGCATCTAATTCCACCTAGGCGTTCAAATTCTTGATCACATTGATGACAAATTGATCTTTTTTTTATTTTCATTGGCAATACTAATTCTCTTAAATTAAAATCAATTTCAATTTGTGTTCCACACAATAAGCAATTCAATGCTGTAGCTTTCTCCCCTTTCGATTCACAAATCTAATTTGCGCACAAGCATCACTAACGTTGTTGGCAAATGAACTAATCCAATAAATTACATCCCCAGTTGGCCGAGACACAGATCGACCTGCTCTGCCAGCGATTTGGACCAATGCTGCTGTTGAAAATACTGCATCGTCAGCGCCGATAACAAATACATCTATCTCAGGAAACGTAACTCCTCGCTCCAATATTGAAGTTGTTACAAGAAAGTCGATTTCGTGATCACGCATTTTTTGTACCTTTTCGAGACGTTTTTCATCCACTGCGTGAACTGTTGTGACATTGATCTTTAATTGGCGCTCCAGTCCTTCTTTCACAGATGATAAATCAGCAACGTGTGGCACAAATAGTAGAAATCTACGTTTATTTTTCAATCGTTGCTTTAATGTTTGAATTAATGATCCTGGTAATTTTTTATTGCCAAGTTGACGACGCCAAGACGGTACCAATTTAAGTTTAATTTCTGGCAACAGGTGTCCATGATACCTTAAAGGGAGATAACTGATAGATAGCTCTTTTTTTCTCACCATTGCCATCAAATTTTCTCCAGGTGTTGCTGTTAAATATAAACAGCCTCCTTGTGGTTTGACAGCTTGACTGGCAGCAAAATAAAGCTGAGGATTTGAGGCATATGGAAATGCGTCAACTTCATCAATGATTAAATTGTCAAAAGCATGGTAGAATCTAAGCAGTTGGTGAGTTGTGCATATTGTCAATTGACGGTACTCGTATGATTCAGTCTGACGACCGTGAAGCAGGCAAATTTTTTGTTCAGCAAATGCTTGTTGCAACCTTGGGTACAGTTCCAAACATACATCAACCCGAGGAGAGGCTAATGCTATTCGTTCACCTCGCGCAATCGAATTGGCAATCGCCGTAAAAAGCATCTCTGTCTTTCCAGCACCAGTTACTGCCCACAGAAGGTGTCTTTTCTTATCACGCATGCATTCGTCAACTTTTTGTGCACAATTCAACTGTAGCGCTGAAAGCTGACCGTCCCACGTTAACGGATGTGTGTCCGCATTAAAGTCATTTGGTTCAGGAACATGATACAGATTTGTTAACGTTGACACTCTTCCTAACTCCATACAATTAGGACAAAAAAACTGATTATTAGGTAGTGATGCTATATTCTTAGCTGTCATTGAATTGCATCGATGACAACGAATCATCCTATCACCTATTGTCACAGATGGACTGATTTCAATGCGATCATCAACCACAAAACCGATTGGTAATTCTCCCTTCGTCAGACGGCGCCCGTAAAGTAAATTATCCATCCAACACACCCCTTCCATCTAAAACGTACGCTTTCAAAAAATAATTACATGTTTAAAAGGAGCTCTCATGTCAAATTCATATTTAACCATTGCTGACAATCACACCTATGAACAAATCATAAAAAAATCAAAATTTATCTGCTCCTTAGCAAGAATTCATTCTGAGGAGGATGCTAAATCATTTATTGAGAAAGTTGCTAGCAATAACCCTAAGGCTAATCACAACTGTTTTGCATATATGTTAGGTGATCATGATGAAATCCAACGGGAAAGTGACAATGGTGAACCAAGCGGTACAGCCGGCGTACCAATTCTGCAGGCATTACAACACATTGGCATTCACGATGTCGTTGCCGTTGTGACAAGATACTTTGGTGGCATCAAACTTGGAGCAGGTGGTTTAATCAGGGCATACAGTGGTTCAACATCAAATGCAATTCATGAAATTGGCTTAATTGAACGTGTATTGCAAGATACCCTTCAAGTTGAAGTTTCCTATTCACTTCATGATCAACTGCTTTACTTTTTGCAACAACAAAATATTTCAGTTGGCGATCAACAATACGGTGTTAACGTTAATATCACCATTTTTGTTAATCATGAAAAGTTGTCAGAAGTTATCAACGATTTAACTAATCAGTTTCATGATCAGTTAAATATTAAAGTTAAGACACCACGGTATAACGAAATCGCCTACGACATAAAAAAAGCTGAGGAACGTTAAGTTCCCCAGTTTTTTTCTGGATCATAAACTATTCTTTTAAATGATAATTGTACGTTGAAACAATAATGTTCTCTCGTGAATTAAGCAAAGTCCTTAATCTCAGACTAGTCTGGTTATGAAGCGCCATCTGCCAAGGATGCTTTGGCACGAATTGTGGAACCAACACAGTAGTCGAGTAGTTTCTAGCAGTTGCCCGCTTAGCAATCACATCAACAAACCGTAATGTCGGTGTCGCAATCGAACGATACGATGAATGAATATCAACAAACCGAACATCCGGAAATTCAGCCTTAAATTCATTAGCAGTTTTATGTTCCTTACCAGGATTTTCGTCAAAAGAAACATGCATTGCAATGACGTAATCACCGATTGAACGCGCATAGTTGATGGCACCGGAAGTAACCCGAGTGACATTGCTAACCAATACGATAACTGTTGAGCCTTCAAAATCCTTAATCTGAACCTTAGTTTTGCCCGCAACCCGTAGCTGCTTTGCCACTTTAATATAATGCTCATGGATTTTGTGGAACATGTACAAAAGAAGCGGCATGATGATTAGGTATGGCCATACGTTATCAATATGTTGCCAGAATAGGAACACAACCAAGCTAAGTGATATCAAAGCCCCTACTAAGTTAATAAACGATTTGCCCAGCCAGACGCCGTCTCTTGTCCTAAACCAGTGAATAATCATCCCTGATTGAGATAAAGTAAACGGTACGAAAACACCCACGGCATACAAAGGAATCAACAATGTTGTCTGACCATGAAAAATGCAGATTAATACAACGGCACCTAATGCTAATACAACAATGCCGTTTGAATATCCCAACCGATCCCCACGATCCATAAATGCGTGAGGCATAAACTTATCTTTTGCCAAGTTAAATGCCAAAATTGGAAAAGCTGAAAATCCAGTATTGGCAGCAACCGCCAAAATCATGGCAGTTGAGAGCTGTAATAGATAATACCCGACACCATGACCACCAAAAATTGTTGACCCAATTTGTGATAGTACTGTGACATGTCCATTAGGAACAATTCCTAAGTAAAAACTAAGAAAAGTAACGCCTGCAAAGAAGCTGGCTAAAATCAAACACATAATAACCAGTGTATTAGCTGCATTTTTTGAACGCGGCTTATTAAAATTTGGTACAGAGTTACTGATTGCTTCCACACCAGTCAATGATGATGACCCAGCTGAAAACGCCCTAATAAACAGTACAACAGTCATGCCTGGTACTGCAGTACCAATGCCTGCTGGAGCATGGTAAGCAATGTGTCCAGTCAATATATTAATGAAACCCCAAACAATCATGATCGCCATCATACCAACGAAGAAGTAAACTGGAATCGTCAATAAATTGGCGCTTTCACTCATTCCACGTAGGTTCATAGCCATGATTAGGAAAACGATCACTACCGAAATTAAAATAGAATACTTGTATAACGTCGGAATTGCCGAAGTAATTGCTTCGGTAGCTGACGTCGTCGATACAGCGACGGTCAGCATATAATCTACCAGTAACGATCCACCAGCGACTAAGCCTCCGTTACGACCCCAGTTAGTACTGGCAACAACGTAGGCACCGCCGCCTGTCGGATATGCGTGAATAATTTGCCGATAAGATAATGTAATTGCGAGTAGCAATATCAAAACAATGCCAGCAATCGGCAATGAGTACCATAAAGCCGCGGCCGACAATGTTACCAAAACGGTTGTAATCTGCTCAGTACCATATGCCACTGACGACAAAGCATCTGATGATAGTAATGCTAACGCCTTAAATTTAGTTAAATGTTGTCCGCCTTCATCTAAAGTCTTTAAAGGCTTCCCGATCAACAAGCGTTTTAGATAACGCCACATAGTAATTCTCCCCTCAATAAAAACGAATCATCAGCTATTGTACTACATTCAAATTTTGAATACTACCACAGATTTATATATCTTTGTCACACAAAAATCAATTAATTAGTTCACACCATCTATTGAGGACAAAAAAAGGTTCAGGATTAATCCTGAACCTTTTAAAGTTGTCTCATTGAATTACATCATGCCGCCCATTCCGGCACCACCTGCTGGAGCAGCAGGTGCGGCTGGATGTTCTTCAGGCTTATCAGCAACAACTGCTTCAGTAGTCAATAACAATGCTGAAACTGATGCAGCATTTTGTAATGCTGAACGAGTAACCTTGGTTGGGTCAACAATGCCGGCCTTAACCATGTCTTCGAATTCGTTGGTAGCAGCGTTGTAACCAATACCAGCTTTTTCGTTCTTTAAATGTTCAACAATAACTGATCCTTCAAAACCAGCATTCTCAGCAATTTGACGAACTGGTTCTTCAAGAGCACGCTTCACAATCTTAATACCAGTAGCTTCATCGCCTTGGGCATCAGATTCAAGTGCGGCAACATCTGCAATGACGTTAACAAGCGCTGTACCACCACCAGATACAAATCCTTCTTCAACGGCAGCACGAGTGGCATTCAAAGCATCTTCAATACGATACTTCTTTTCTTTTAATTCAGTTTCAGTTGCGGCACCGACACGAACAACTGCAACCCCACCAGCTAACTTAGCTAGACGTTCCTGAAGCTTTTCTTTGTCAAAATCAGAAGTTGTGTCAGCAATTTGCTTCTTCAACAAATCTACACGTTCCTGAATTTGTTCCTTAGCACCAGAACCTTCAACAACTGTGGTGTTTTCCTTTGTAACGGTTACCTTACTTGCTTGACCTAATTGGTCAATAGTTGTGTCCTTCAAGTTCAGGCCAAGATCATCAGTAATTACTGTGCCACCAGTCAAAATGGCAATATCTTCAAGTTGAGCCTTACGACGATCACCAAATCCAGGTGCCTTAACAGCAACCACATTGAATGTTCCACGCATCTTATTCAATACAAGTGTTGGCAAAGCTTCGCCAGTGATATCATCAGCGATAATCAAGAGTGAACGGCTTTGTTCAACAACTGATTGAAGTAATGGCAAAATATCTTGAATGTTGCTGATCTTTTTGTCAGTGATTAAAATGTAAGGATTATCTAAATCAGCTTCCATTTTATCGTTATCAGTAACCATGTATTGTGATAGATAGCCACGATCAAATTGCATACCTTCAACAACATCTAAGGTTGTATCAACACCACGTGATTCTTCAATAGTGATAACACCATCGTTACCAACCTTTTCCATGGCGTTAGCAATCAACTCACCAACTTCTGGGTTAGCAGCTGAAATCGAAGCGATTTGAGCAATGTCATCCTTCGTCTTAACATCATGTGACATCTTGTGGAGGCCGTCAACAGCCGCACGAGTGGCGCTTTCGATCCCACGGCGAATACCAACTGGGTTAGCACCGGCAGTAACGTTCTTCATACCTTCATTGACGATTGATTGTGTCAAAACTGTAGCGGTGGTAGTACCATCACCAGCAATATCGTTAGTCTTTGAAGCTACTTCTGACACAAGCTTTGCACCCATGTTTTCGAAGTGATCCTCAAGATCAATAGCCTTGGCGATTGTCACACCATCATTGGTAATCGTAGGTGAACCATATGATTGTTCCAACACAACATTGCGTCCCTTAGGACCAATAGTTGTCTTAACTGTATCTGCTAATTTATCTACACCCTTAAGCATTTTGCTACGGGCGTCTTCAGAAAACTTTATTTCCTTTGCCATAATTAATTATCACCTCATAGATTTACTGTTAATTGTTTGCTTTAATTAGTCGACAATTGCGACAATATCTTTTTCATGAACGACTAAGAACTTGTCACCTTGATATTCAACTTCTGTACCAGAGTACTTGTCAAACAAAACAAGATCGTCTTTCTTAACTGAAGGAGCAAGCTTCTCACCGTTATCAAGGACTCTGCCTTCACCAACGGCGACTACCTTTGCAGTAGTTGGCTTTTCTTGTGCATTCGATGCCAATACAATGCCGCCGACTGTCTTTTCTTCTTCTTCTTGCGCTTCCAAAACAACGCGATCTCCTAATGGTTTTAACAAATCTATCCCTCCATCAAATTAATTTTTTAGCACTCGAACACCTCAAGTGCTAACAACATGATCTACTATATCATTTTCTCAACCAATTGCAAGAATTAACCTCGTAATGTTAAAAAAAGGTTAGCATTTAAGATTTTAACAACATAGTATCTGTAAATCTGACAATAGAAAACGAGCGTGCAAATACGCTTCCTGCAGTACATCAGGAAACAAATTCTACACGCTCGTTTAGATTATTCTTCGTCCTTTGGTTCTTCAGTTGGACCATAATGATCAATAAAATAAATTAAGGTTTGTAATTCATTAGTCAAATCTACATTTTGTACTCGAACATTGCTTGGTACAGCCAATCGGAGTGGCGTGAAATTCAAAATTCCCCGAATACCAATTTCAACTAGCTGATCTGTAACATTCTGAGCCTTCTCTGAAGGCACTGTCAGAATCACAACGTCAATTTGTTGTTCACGTAGTTGCTTATTCATGTCTTCCATGGCATAAACAGGAACTCCGCTTTGAACTGTGTTAATAATATCTTTATTGACATCGAATGCAGCACTGATTCGCATGTTGCCATTTTGATGAAAGTTAAAATGCAACAATGCGTGTCCAAGATTACCTACACCTACTAAAGCAACATTGGTCAACTTGTCCTGATTCAAAATATCCTTAAAGAAGTTCAGTAGGTCTTTAACGTCATATCCATACCCACGCTTACCTAGCTCACCAAAATAGGAAAAATCCCGCCTTATAGTGGCAGAATCAACTTGGATCGCTTCAGAAAGCTCGGTTGAAGACACACGCTGTTTATTTGAATTCAATAAGATGTTTAAATAGCGATAATAAATTGGCAATCGCTTGGCCGTCGCACGGGGGATCTTACGATCTGTCATGTTATTTTTCCTTCTTCCCAACTACTTTGTGAAACTCACTTTACTACTCATTCTAGCATAAGTCGTGATATTGTGAAACACTCTTCAATGCAAAAACAGGTTCCGCGGCAGAATAGTAGTAACTTGTGCTACAATTCATATAGCACGCATTTCGAAGCAAAGGATAAACTCAATGTTATTATTACAAACAAACAATGTGTCTCGTAGATTCGGTGCCGACACGTTATTTCAAAATGTTAATTTTCAAATTCAAGACCGCGGCCGTGTGGCACTGGTTGGCCGTAACGGGGCAGGAAAAACCACACTCTTAAAAATTATTGCTGGCATCAACCCACCTGATGATGGTGATGTCAGTTCGCGTAAAGATTGCAGCATTGGCTACCTAGCACAAGATCAAGGGCTAATTAGTAGCCAAACCATCTGGCAAGAAATGGACTCCGTATTTGCAAAGTTGCATGAACAGGAAAAACAAATTCATGATTTAGAACAACAAATCAGTACCATTGACCCCAGTGATCCGAATTACGCTGATACTTTAAGCACATATGATGCTATTCAAAACTCCTTCTCGCAAAGCGGAGGTTACACTTTTGAGGCTAAAATCAAAAGTGTGTTACATGGTTTTCACTTTGACGAGGATCGATACGACACTGTAATTAATACCCTTTCTGGCGGCCAGAAAACTCAAGTGGCACTGGCAAGGTTGCTACTACAAGAACCAGACTTATTAATCCTTGATGAACCTACTAACCACCTAGATATGCAGGTTTTATCTTGGTTGGAAGATTATTTAAGAAGTTATGATGGTGCTTTACTGTTGGTCTCACATGATCGTTATTTCTTAGATCGGATAGCTACTGAAGTATACGATTTGGAAAACCATACACTAACCCACTACACGGGTAACTATTCGTCGTTTACGGATCAAAAGGCAGATCGGTTAAAGACTGAATGGAGACAATACGAAAAACAGCAAACTGAAATCAACAAGTTGGAAGACTTTGTCAACCGCAATATTGTGCGAGCATCAACGACCAAACGCGCTCAAGCTCGTAGAAAACAGTTAGAAAAAATGGACCGACTAGATCGTCCTGAAGTTGATGATTCTTCTATTCACTTTACATTTAAGCAAGATCAGCCAAGTGGAAATATTGTTTTGACTGTTAGTGATGCATCGATTGGTTACGAAGATCGTGTTCTTGCAGATCCAGTCAATTTTGAAGTTCGTAAGCATCAACGAATTGCAATTATTGGTCCAAACGGTGTTGGAAAATCGACACTGCTCAAATCAATTTTATCAAAAATAAAATTGTTAACTGGTAATGCCAAATTAGGCGCAAATGTCTCAGTCGGCTACTACGATCAAGAACAGCAATTATTGCATCCCCAAAAGACGGTTCTTCAAGAAGTATGGGATGATTATCCAACTGTTGATGAGAAAGATATCCGTTCACTTTTGGGAAGTTTCTTATTCACAGGGGATGACGTTTTCAAACCCGTTAATGCACTTAGTGGTGGCGAAAAGGCCCGCTTACAATTAACGAAACTATCATTTGATCATGACAACTTTCTAATTTTAGATGAACCGACTAATCATCTTGATATTGATAGCCGTGAAGTACTAGAACAAGCCATTAATGAATTCGATGGTACCGTCTTGTTTGTCTCACACGACCGATATTTTATCAACCAAGTGGCAACTGATATTCTCGCACTGGCAGCTGATGGGACAAAACATTATGTTGGCAACTACGATGATTACCTAGATGAATTAGCTAAACAACAGGTCAATAATCCAACCATCGAAGTTCCAGAAGCACCAAGTACTGAGAAAAAACAGGCTCAGCAGTCTTTCCAACAAAATAAGGAACAACAAAAGCAACTTCGTAAACTTGAAAGAAATGTAGAACAATTTGAAAACCAAATGAGCAAGTTAGAGAAGCAACAGACTTCAATCGAAGCAAAAATGGCTGATCCAGAAATTGCTTCCGATATTGGTCAACTGACTGATTTGCAAAAAGAACTTGATGAAACAAAACAACAGTTAGATGACATCGAGGAACAATGGGCTGAGGCTGCTGAAGAGTTGGAAGATTTTAACGAAAATCACTAAAGGCAAAAGGTTGGGGCAAAAAATCCATATTGTCAGAATAATCATGCAATAAGCAACCGCCTCCGGCCAAATAAAGGCCCTCCGAAACTAAAATCCAAATTTGAGGATTTTTAGTTTCGGAGGGCCTTTATTTTCTGGACGTAAACCGTCTTTATTACCGCTCTCTAATCATACTAAAGTTCTAGTCCCGGTACAGCATTTAAATCCATATCCGCTAAAATATGATGATTGTAAGCTACATATCCAGCTGCGCCAATCATGGCGGCGTTATCACCACACAATTTAAGTGGCGCCTTAATCAGAGTTGTTTGTGGATGTAAAGTTTCAATATCTCTTTCTAATCGATCACGTAATCCAGCATTAGCGGCTACTCCTCCTGCAAGAATCAACTGATCTACTGGATATTGATCAAGTGCTCTCATGACCTTTTCGGCTAAGACATCAACCACACTCTGTTGAAAACTGGACGCTAAATCGTACTTATTAAGCTCGTCATCTCGCTGTTCTGCATTGTGAACGGTGTTGATAAACGCACTCTTTAATCCACTAAAACTAAAATCAAAATTATTTTCTTTTTCCATTGCTCTAGGAAAATGATAGGTGTCATTGCCTTCATGTGCCCAATCATCAATGACTTTACCTGCTGGATAAGTAACACCCAGTACTCGACCAATTTTATCATATGCCTCACCGGCGGCATCGTCCCTAGTTTCACCAAGAATTTGAAAATGATATTCATCCTCAATATAGACAATTTCGGTGTGCCCGCCAGACACCAATAGTGCCATTTGCGGAAAATGAAATTCACTAACAAACCGGGCAGCATAAATATGGCCGGCCATGTGGTTAACTGGAATAAGGGGCAACTGATGTGCCCAGGCAACTGCTTTAGCGGCAGTGACGCCAACCAGCAATGAACCTACAAGACCTGGCCCATAAGTTACAGCCACTGCAGTTAAGTCATCGTAAGTCACGTTTGCTTCCTCAAGTGCTTCATTTAAGCATCGAGTAACTTGTTCTATATGATGCCGACTAGCCACCTCTGGAACTACTCCGCCAAATCGTTTGTGACTATCAATTTGAGTAGCAATAATATTTGATAGAATCTTATGGCCATCTTCAATTACCGCGACACTGGTTTCATCACAGCTTGATTCAAAAGCCAAAATTAAGTTTCGTTTAGCCATATTATTCACCACCATCCTTTAGGTAACTCAACTCAAGCTGCATGTCCAGTGCATCTTCATGATCACCAAAATAATAATTTTTTTTCGTTTTACCAGGAATAAAGCCAATTCTTCGATACAGTCTTTGAGCAGATGTATTACTGACACGCACTTCCAAGCTCATAGTCTTCATATCAACCATTAATGATTTATGAATCATCTTTCTAATTAGATATCGGCCAACTCCTCGATTTTGAAATGAAGGCCTGACTGCAATGTTAGTAATATGGGCATCATTTTTTTGAAAATTAAATGAACAACCAATAAAGCCCAGTAACTGGTCTTTTTGTCGCACAACTAAATAAAGGCGATCCCTACTACGCCTAATTTCTTGTGAAAATGCTGATTCATTCCACGGAGTAGCACCATATACTTGCTGTTCTACTTGCAAGATTTCAGGAATATCAGTAATTTGAGCACGCGCAATGAAATAATTCTCACCGTTAATATTCTCAATTGCATTTTTAAATTGGAGCGTATCGGCAATGACCTGCCGTCTTTGCCGATTTTGACTGGTTTCAAACCACTCTTTAAACTTCTCGAACATAAGATTCTTTTGACTCTCCCGGATGCTTTTTTTGCCAGTTAAATTCTGCTTCAGTGATACACAAATAGTCTGGAATAAATTCATCAAGCTGTTTAACAGGTTCCGCATTCTCTCCAATTAAAGCAAGCTGATAAGCTGAAGGAATACCCAGACTTTGTGGCACGATCTTAACTAACTTCGGTTCGACTTCATCGTGAATAATTTGTTTAAAATCGTCAGTAATTTCGCCAACTAAATATACCTGCACACCACGCTGATTAATTTCTTTCACCAACTCATCTAAACTTGTATGGCGCTGGTCTAGCCAAGTATTAATCTTGCCATCATGTGCCATGTAACCACCTGCAAACACATTATTACGACGAGCATTGAAAATTGTAACGACAGGACGATCAGGCTCTGTTTGTGCAATCGGAGCGGCAACGACCTCAAGGCTTGATACACCAACTAAATCGATATCTAGTGTGTCTGCAAGTGTTTTAGCAGTTGTCACAGCGATTCTCACACCGGTATATGAACCTGGACCCTTAGCCACAACAATTCTGTCGAGGTCTGTTGGCCGCCACCCTGCGATCTTCATTAATTGATCAATAGTCGGCATCACAAAAATGCTGTGGTTTTTCGTCAAATTGAGTGTCGTTTCGCACAGCATTTGTTGGTCTTCAACCAGAGCAATACTTAGCGGATGGTTCGACGTATCAATCGCTAAAATTTTCATTTTTTGTCCCTTCGTCTTCAGTAATCTTTTTATACGTTCTTTTAATTAAGCCAACATTCATAGTAACACAAAGGTGTGAGTGAGCAACTATTTAATCGTTTTATCAGAAAAAATTAAGAGTATGATTTTCTAGATAAGTACTTAATTCATGTTTTACGGAAAATTACTTAATCAAAAAAGTGGGTTCTACAATATTTGGTACTGATAGATT
>NZ_AZGF01000010.1 GCF_001434475.1 Paucilactobacillus suebicus DSM 5007 = KCTC 3549
CCGTCTTTGGTTCCGTTGGTGTTAATGGTTCTCCGTTTGGTCCCTCAGGGACCAGTGGTGTGGTAATTTCAATCGGTGCCACTGGTGTTAAGACTACCTTAAAGACTTGATCCGTGTTGTCGTCATTGTCAAAGTAAGCATTCAAGGTTCCATCAGTTACTAGGTTGTAGCCTTGGTTAATGGCTTCTTGGATACCTGGTACNCTGTGTACTTGTATCTCCACTAATGGATTGATTAGGAATAATCGTATCGCCAGTCGTTTCATCAATATATTCCACGACAGCTTTTTGTGTATCAGGTGCATAAATAACAATCGTTGGTGTATTTGTCTTCTCTGGGAAATTAGGAACCGGTTGTCCCGGAACTACTGTATAACCTGGAATATTTGGATACATAGTTGTGTCAATTGGTGTATCTGGAATTCCGGTTTCTGTTACAGGAGTTGTTGGTTCCCCAGGAACATCATTTCCATTTGGTAATTCTGGTTTAATTGGTGTCGTTGTTTTAATAACTGGCACTGGAGTTAAGACCACTTTGAAAACTTGATCTGTGTTGTCATCATTATCAAACTGTGCATTTAAAGTGCCATCAGTTACTAGGTTGTATCCCTGATTAATAGCTTCTTGAATATTTGGAACAATTTGATCGTGCTCGACCAACGATCCCGTACCTCCAGAAATTGGTTGGTCAGCAAGAATCTTATTACCATTTCCATCGACATACTCGACCACTGCTTTTTGAGTATCTGCCGTATAAATAACCGTTTGTTGCTGATCTTGTGGAGTTGTTGTTTGCTCTTTTGTAGCAGTAATTGGTGTGTTGGTAAAGGTCACTTCATCTTGATCTGGAGTGTAGCCGGTTACTGGTGGAGTGGGAACTGTTTCGCTTTGGTCACTTGGCGTGTAAACAACCGTCCCAGTGACTTCATCAGTATCTGAACTCCAAGTAACAGGATTGGTACTATCAGCTGGTGTCAAGTCAGTTGGTGTTCCTGTATAAGTAACTACGTTATTAGTCGTTATAGCAGCTTGATTGACATCATGAACATGTTTTAGATGAACGGTATAAGCTTGATCTGCATTATCATCACTGTCGAACACAATTGAAGCTGGAACATCCGTACTAACAAGTTCATAGCCTTCATCTGTGAAACCTTTTAGTGTACCAGTGTAATCATAGTCACTAGTGGTATTGCTACCACCAGTTAGTTTATCGGTTTGGATGGTACTATTTTCATCATCATCGATATACGTAACTGTAGCATTTTGTTGATCAGCAGTATATGTGACAGTTATTTTTTGATTTTGAGGAACATCTGCTTTATTAACTGCCCCATCGCTAGGTCCTAACGGATCATTGGTAAAAGTTACCGTGGTTTGGCTAGCAGTATAGCCAGGTATTACAGGGCTCGTAACCGTGTTACCAGTACTTGTAGGGGTAAAGGTTTCATCGTTGTTAGCCTGATCCAAGTCCACATTCCAGTTCACACTCGTAACATTGTCAGCCGGTGTTAAATTGTTTGGCAACCCAGTATAAGTGACCGTATTCGTGGTGGTTGTGGTGCCACTATCGTGAACATGTTTTAATAACACAATTTTAGGGACCCAAGTTGGGACTTCAGTGGCACTAGTAGGAATTGTAAAACTATAGTTTCCAGAAACTGGTTGGAAAGCATCAGCTAATTCATAACCGGTTGGAATCTGCTGTGAGACGTTATATGTCGTGCTTTCATTAGTAACGCCATTAATTGGAATACCTGCTCCAACTTGTGCATTGTTATTATCTTCATCTTCAAAAATCACTTGGGCTTGTTGTGGGTCAGCAGTAACATGAATCGTAACCGTATAGGCACCTCGTCCGATATCCAAAGGGTCAGTACCATCAGAAACGCTTTGGCTTTGCAAAACTGGTGTGAAATCAACGGTTTGCGTGCTAGCATCATAGGTGGCACCTAGTGGGTCAGTAGCGCTGTCGGCAAACCCACCATTTGGGTAAGCCGCGATATCTGGTGAATACCCGACTGGAAAATTATTCAGTGTTAAAGTCGCCGAATCAATACTTGGAGTATATGTTGTAATTTTAGTGACTTCGTCATATGCAATAGTCCAAATGACGTTTGGCGAATATACGGTCGTCACCCCCATCGAGGTCGTACTACCTTTTCCAATCGTGTCATTAATATAACCAATTTGTAATGTCCAATCGTCAGTTTCGGTATCAATAATGTGTTTTAATTCTACCGTAAAATCATCACTGTCATCATCACCGAGTTTGATGACATCAGTGCCTAATCTATTTTGGGTACTATCCGCTAGTGTATAGCCTGTGGGAAGTTGCATTAAATAATTGGCAGCATAACTAGCATCTGGGCTAACCGCGCCACTAATAACCTGCGTTCCTTGGGGTCCTGCAATAGGTTGGTCACCATTATCAGCATCTAAATAAGTAATCGTGGCGGTATTTGCCAATACATATGTGTCAGGCGTTACACCATCATAACTGGTGACGATAGCCCCTGAAGGATTGGTCACAGTCTGACCAACACCACCGCCATTGACGTCACCAGTACCAAAACCTACAGCTGCCCAAGTTGGATTATTAACATTGATATTAGCTAAATTCATGGCCGGCATGTCAGCACCAAAGGTAATGTTGATCAAATGCGAATTATTATCTAACATCTGATTCATCGTCGCACTCGCATTCGGTGTCCAAGCCTCGAAGTTAAGGGTCGTAAAGGCTGTGCCGTTAAACAGGTTGTCAAAATCAGTAACGTTGCTAACATCCCACTTTGGATAATTATCAACTTCACTTAGTGAGCTATCTTGATAGAACATGTTGGCCATTGTTGTAACATGACTGGTGCCAATTTGGCCTAAATTAAGGTCCGTAAGCCCGCTATTCCCAGCAAAAGCCCCACTCAAATCTGTGAACACGTCCGACACCCATTGAGATGTATCAATGGTAGCCAATTGACTATTACCCGCCTGATTATCAGCAGTTAAGTTATTTAAGAAATTAGCCGCGGTCGTGAGATTAGTCATCTGCCAACCAGAAATATTTAAAGTCGTCAGTTGTGGCGTATTTTCAAACATCCCACTAATATCTTGCATTGAGTTTCCAACACCCCATTGAGCGTTGACACTCGTTAGACTAGTGTCATTTCTAAACATGTCAGCGGCAGTCGTAACTGTTTCAATGTTCATTCCACTAACATCAACTGTTTGTAAACTAGTATCATTTTCAAACATGCCACTAACATCTGTTAAATTAGCTCCACCAACAGACGTTGCAAATGTAATATTCGTGAGTGCTGTATCGTTAGCAAACATGTTCTTCATGCTAGTAATATTAGTGAAATCAATGTTATTTATATCACTCACCGTCGTTAAGCTTGGTAGATTTGCAAATAGATTACTGGAATCAGCTGGTAATATTGTAGAATTTGACACAAAATCGATACTGGTAATATCAGTATTGCCACTCCATGGAGCAGGCGTGGTCAAACCACTAATATCACCGGCAATTTGCAAAGTCCCATCACTAATTTGCCATTGACCGCCAGTGGAAACCGTTCCAGAAGTGGCTGTATCAGCAGCTATTGCATTAATTTGTTGTGGCTGACCAGTTTGTTGATACTGCTCTTCAGCTGCCGACTTTGCTTCCTGTATTTGATCACTTGTTGGATTATTTAATGTCTGTATATCAGCAGAGCTTGACGCTTGATTAGCATCGACTGATGTTCGTTGTGCTGACACCGCCCTGTCAGATTTAGATGCACTGCTTGTATCAGTTTGATTAGCTGGTTCGGATACAATTGCTTCGCTAGCTACACTACTTTCAGTTTGACTAGTAGATGTTGACGTTGCAGCTACAGTCTCACTAGCATTGTCAACTGAGAAGTTGCTTGCAGCGTTATTAGCTTCTGACAAATTATTCGTGCTATGCGAGTTCAAAGCCACACTTGCAGTATTGCTGTTAGCGGCACTCGTCACAACAGACGTATCAGTGGATACCGGTGTTGTATCACTAGCCTCAGCGTTTTGAGTGCTTAAACCAACCCCCAATGAAATTGCAAAAGTAAAAATTCCAGCATACACCCAATTTTTACCACGTTTATACATCTTGTAGTGTTCCTGTGCATTTTGACGTAAGAAGCTGGATTTGTTATTTCTAGACATATTCTAATTCATCCTTTCTTTATACAAACCGGTTCACTAGCAACCAGTGTTGTACTCCCAATAAAGTACTGACAATTAGTAATAAATAGTAAATCTATTAAATTAAAATGATTGTAACACGTATATAACTATTAAAACGTCAAGAAAATATTTTGTAACATAGCTTATACAGTTTAAGATGTTAATCATCTACTAAATAACGTGTAAACTATCATTACCATCATTCAGATAGATGCTATCATTTTTAAGAAAAACATTAAATGTCTTCACGTGGGTGTTTGTTCTACGTGTTTTTATAAATTATCTAAAAAGAGTGTAATTAACATTATTTTTAAAATGCCTGGACACTAAAAAAAGGAATCGCTTTAGCGATTCCTTTTAATCGAAAATTTTAAATTATTGAATGTCAACAAAGTCTAAGTCGATCAAGTTGGCAAAGTCTTGCAACTGTGTGCTTGTCAAAGCAAGTGAGAATACAGTATGGTGACCACCACCAGCGTGAATCCAAGCAGTTGCGCCCTTCTTCAAGCCAACTTTAGGTGTCCATAATTGCTTAGCAACTGGAAGATGTGGAGTTTCTTGTGCTTTAGCAGCAGTAACATCGTAACCAATCATCTTGAAGTCTGTACCCATGTCTGAAACGGTAACATCGATACCATCACCAGCTGAACCTGTAAATACAAGACGTGCAGGATCATCTTTGCCACCAATATCCAATGGGTGAACTTCAACACGAGGCTTATCACTAGCAATTGTTGGATCAACTTCCAACATGTGTGAACCAAGGATAGCTTCTTTACCATGTTGTAATTCAAGTGTGTAGTCTTCCATGAAGGCTGTTTGTTTGTTGTGTGACATGATCTTAAGGAGACGTGCCAAAGCAGCTGTCTTCCAGTCACCTTCAGCACCGAATCCATAACCTTCAGCCATCAATAATTGAGCAGCTAAACCAGGTAATTGCTTCAAGCCCCAAAGATCTTCGAAGTTTGTAACAAATGCGTGATAGTTGTTACGTTCCATGAATGACTTCAATGCGAAGTATTGACGAAGTTGTTCCTTAACTGAAGATTCGAACTTTTCAGGTGTGTTGTCGCCAACAACAAATGTATAGTCCTTTTGTAATTCTTCATATTTTGCATCAACGTCTTTTTCGTCAACGTGCTTGATTTCTTCAACCAAATCACCGACACCATAGTAATCAACAGTCCAGCCAAATTTAATTTGTGCTGAAACCTTGTCACCTTCAGTAACGGCAACATTACGCATGTTATCACCGAAACGAACAACACGAATCTTTTGGCTTTCGTTGTAGGCTACTGCAACATCTTCCCACTTACCGATTTCGTTTTGTGTTTCTTCATCGCCCCACCAGCCGTAAACAATCTTGTTGTTAAGGCCTAAGCGAGCATTGATGTATCCATATTCACGGTCACCATGGGCACTTTGGTTAAGGTTCATGTAATCAAAATCAATTGTGTCATATGGGATCTTGTTTAAGAATTGTGTTGCCAAGTGAAGTAATGGCTTCTGCAATAATTTTGTACCGCGAATCCAGTTTTTAGCTGGTGAGAATGTGTGCATCCATGTGATGACACCGGCAACGTTGTCATTGTAGTTAGCATCCTTCATAAACTGAGTGATGTTTTCGGCGGTAGTAGCAACCAACTTAAATACAACCTTGTATGGTAACTTACCACTTTCGTTTAATTTGTCGACAATTTCACGGGCGTCGTTTTCAACTGATTTCAGTTGATCTTCACCATACAAAAATTGACTACCAGTTGCAAACCAGAATTCATAATCAGGTACTTGTAATGACATGAGATGATCTCCTTTTTAATTTATTGTGTTGCAATAGAATTTGAATAGCGTTTTCATCCAAGCAACCGCAACACTTAAATCGCTTACATACATATTGTATGATATTTGTCCGTATAAATCAACAAAAACTTTTTTTGATAGCATAAAAATGACAAGTATTAGCCCTCAATAGCTGATAAATCTGTGCGATATCAGTGCTTTTATCGTTTAGAAAATAAATTTATCAAATAGTAAAAGTCACTAAAAAAGCCGCCCACTGGACGACTTTTGGTAATAATAATTAAATTAATTGTACTTTTTTAAAATTGGTGACATAAATTTATTAACTATTGATTCTTCTTAATACCTGCTGATTTTCTAATTTTTAGATCCAAAGGATAGCGAATTGATTCCACTTCCTCATGGTTAATCATTCTCATCAATAATTTGCCAGCATCAATCCCCATCTTACCCTTTGGATGGACAATCGTTGTTAAGCTTGGTTCAATGTACTTACTTAGTTGATAATCATCGAAACCGACAACGGCAACATCTTCTGGAATTCGTAAATCCAGCGAACGGACAACATCAATAATTTGAATTGCCAATTGATCGTTATAACAAGCAATCGCTGTTGGTCGATCTTCGCGCTGAAAAATACCCGAAACCTTATCGAAAATCTTAACCATTTCATCACTCGATTGGTACATAACCATTTCACTTAAGTACGATATCTTCGGATGCTTAAGGTATGCGTGAATAAAGCCGTCCATCCGATGAACTCCCTGCAAATCGTCTATTTGAAAAATGCCAAGTATTTTTTCATGTCCTTGGGTAAATAAGTACTCGGTCAATTGCTGCTCAGCATCGGAATCTTGTGTCTCAACATATGGAAAGGTGAAGTCCTCATAATGAGAGTTGATAAATAGCGTTGGAATTCCAGACGCTTTGATTTTTTCATAGATGTCACGATTAGGGTTAGGTAAAGCACTTTGAGTTGGTTCAATAATCATTGCTTCGATATTATCATCAAGCATACGGATCAAGCTTTGCCGTTCCTTTTGGTGATTGTTATGTGTATTACTCAAGATCATTGAGTACCCGTTATCGGAGATTACCCGATCTATGCCACTAATGATGCTTGGAAAAATATAATCGGCGATATGCGTTGTAATCAAGCCAATCATCTTATTATTGACCTTACTTGAACGGCCCTTTTGCCATTCGTCAACAAACATCCCCCCACCTTGAATACGGTAGACGTAATGTTCATTCTCTAGTTCACCGATTGCACGACGAATTGTGTATCGACTTACCTTATATTGTTCCATCAGCTCGGACTCTGTTGGCAGTTTATCGGTGACTTGGTACTTGCCGGCAATAATCTCTGACTTCAGGCCCTGCTTGACCATTTCATATTTACTTTCCACGAAATCTAACTCCTCATTTTTACGTATCTTTGCTAATACTATATCACTTGGAAACGTTTTTTGCTTCAACAGATGATAAACTTTTTTTCTTTTTAGCTTTTACGTTTATAATAGAGCATGTTAATAAACTAAACGGAGGCCATTATGACAGATATTAGCGATAACTTCATCACTCTCGCCGATGGCAATAAGATGCCACAGCAGGGGTTCGGTGTTTACAAAATCACCGATCAATCCGAATTTGAGCAGGCCGTGACTGCCGCATGGCAGCAAGGATACCGTCTGTTTGACACTGCACAAATGTACGAAAACGAACAGTATCTTGGTAAGATTTTACATGATTTACAGGTGCCACGCGAACAAATTTTTATTACTACTAAAATTTCGGAAGCCAATCAAGGTTATGACGCCACAATTCGTTCAATGAAAGAATCTTTAAAAAAATTACAGATGGATTATGTTGACTTATTATTAATTCACTGGCCAATTAACACCCACTTTTTCGACACGTGGCGTGCATTTGAAGATCTGAAAGCTCAAGGACTCACAAAATCGATTGGTGTCAGCAACTATGGCATGGTTCATCTTCAATACTTGGCAACCCAAGCACGTGAAATGCCAGTATTAAATCAAATTGAGGTTAGTCCCTACATGAGCCAGAAGCCACTCCTTCAGTTTGATAGAGAAAATAATATTGCTACCCAGGCATGGAGTCCGCTTGGACGAGGAAAAGTATTTAACGAGCCCGTCATTGCAAAAATTGCCGAGCAAAAACACCGTTCAGCAGCTCAGATCATCCTCAGATGGCACTTGCAAAACGGTGTAGCATTCATACCAAAATCAACTCATCCAGAAAGAATTGCACAAAATGCATCTATTTATGATTTCTCATTAACAGACGAAGAAATGCAACTGATGGATAGTGTTAATAAGAACCATCGTGTAAGTAAGGAACCTGAACTTGTTTACGAGTTTGGGGAACAGTATCCATATTAAGAGTGCGTAGAGTCCCCGGTCTGAGACTGGTGTATAAGAAGATTAGGAGGATTGATTGCCGGTTTTTGGCAATTGATTCTCCTAATCTTCTTATACGTTAGGTCTCAGGGGACTCGGAGCACATTTCGATTATATAAATTGATCAGAAGCACTAAAAAGTTAAAGATAAAACTCTATGATTAGCAGAAACAAGCAAAAACAGTCCGAACCACATCATATAAGCAAAGAGAACCATATAGCTCATACCCATCAGTATCCATCCTGCTGCCTAGCTGAAACGTGCAAAAATAGACTGATCCACATCATATAAGCAAAGAGGACTCACAGCCAAAACCCAGGCTGTCAGTCCTCTTTGCTTATATGAGACGGATCAACCCGTCTATTTTTGCACTCTATTTTGTTTCATATTCATGACCGCAATAACATCAGCAATAATAACCATTGCCAACCCAATTAGTGATACATATAAATTATCGTACATCATTGTCACAGCTGACAGCATAAATAACGACACAGAAATCATCCTTATCCTGCTACTCTTTGATGACTGGTGACGATCACGATTAAGCTGAAATAAGCCCGTGGCCAGTATAAAAATCATCACTATCAACCTAAACATTACGTTACACCTCATTTCTCATCATCTAAATATTTTTATTTCATCGATTTGAACACACAGTCTAACACTTTATGAAAATGTTTCAACTATAAAGAACTAAAGCGCATTTTAGACCGAACACATCAGTATATTTAATCAGTCTTTGAGCCTTAATCTGCTCATAACTATGTGAGCAAATGTATGTTTTTAGCTTCTATTCGTTGATATAAACATTATACATAAAATTATGGTTCGATACGTTTATTCATAAAAACATCAAAAATTGTTTATCATTTTGTCAACAACTTCCATAAAGATATGTTGCTCACCAGGTGTCACATCTTTTGTCATCTTTTTTTCAACTTGATCAACTAGTTTACTAATTTGATCAAAATGAGCGTCCATAAATTCTTTTCCAATTGGTGACAAGCTCAACATGACCTGTCTCGCATCAGTGTCTGACTTACGGGCTTGAATGTAATTCATTAAACTAAGACGCTTGACGATTCCTCTAGTGGTCGGATGACTCAAACGGAAATTTAATTCCAATGATTTTTGAGACATTTCATCATCTACAATATACAAAGTGTTAAGAACAGCAACTTGAACACCGGTTAAATTAGGAATCACTTTACTAATCGTATTGTTCAATTCCTTTTCAACTAGTGTATCAAGCATCTTTAATCTAGGACCCAGTTGATCTCCTGGTAACTCTGGTAGTGGTTTTGTCATTAGTTGCTCCTCCAAGTTGAACGAAGTACCCTGCTTCGCTATCTAATCAGTTGATATCATACCACAAAAACAGAGTCGTCAAGAAGGCGTTTAGATTATGTTGTATAAGCAAGGGTCGCTAATATTCGTCATTTGGATGTTTCCAAACCTTGCTTATACAATGAGAATTTGACCTCTTGACCACGTTTAGAACCGACAACAAAAAAACGAGATCCCATAAAGGATCTCGCATAAAACTTCATGTCATTAATACGCGCAACCAAAGCATACCAACGAATATTTATTTTTAAATTTTATTAATGAGCTGTTGCAATGTTAGAGAAATTATTCCTTAACGTTCTTAGCTTCGATCTCTTCAAGTGAAATACCTTTAGTTTCTGGAACACGGAACTTAACAAAGATAACACCGAAGATACAGATAACACCGAAGATGGCGAACACGGCTTCTTGTGGAAGACTTGCAGTCATGATTGGGAATAACAGACCAACAACGAATGAACCAATCCAGTTGAATGATGAAGCCAAGCCAGCGGCTTTACCACGAACAGCCAGTGGGAACATTTCACCAACGATAACCCATGTTAGTGGAGCCCAAGTAAAGGCGTAGAAGAAAACATAGATACATAGGAATACCAAAAGAAGAATTGGGTGTTCAGTACCAGTAATCTTGTTAACAATAGCTGGGATCAAGAATGAAATGGCCATGATTGTACCACCAGTCATGATCAATGTACGACGCTTGAATTTTTCAGCAATGATCATGTAGAGCAAAGCTCCGACAACCAAGATAACACCTTGGAGAACTGACCAAATCAAAGCATCACTAGCGTTAATCTTCAAAGCACTTTCAACGATCAACGGAATATAGTAGAAGATCGCGTTTGCACCTTGGAATTGCTGGAAGGCAGCAACCCCAACACCGGCAATAACTAGGTAACGATACTTACCAGTAAATAATGAAGCGTAGCTAACACTCTTGTTAGCAGCAGCATTTTCTGCTGAAGCAGTTTTCTTGATATCACTTAATTCTGAATCAATTTCATTGTCGTTATCACGAACGTAACTCAAAACCTTACGAGCTTCGTCGTTTTGACCATGGTTAACCAAGAAACGTGGTGATTCAGGTAATTTCAAAACACCAAAGAACAAGATAATTGCAGGAACAGCAGCGAAGGCTAACATAACACGCCAGCCCCATGATACTGGTAAACCTTTGAATACGTAATCCATGATGTATGAAATCAACATACCAGAAACAATCATTGTTTGGTTAAGTCCATTCATACGACCACGTAAACGTGCAGGTGCAAGTTCGGCCATGTATGGAGGTACAAGTGCTGAAGCAGCACCAACGGCCAAACCAAGGAAGCACCGAACGATAATCAAGTACATTGTACCGTTGTTAGGTGCAAAACCTGATAATAGTGAGAAGATACAGAAGATAACAGCTGAATACAAGATCATACGACGACGACCAAGACGGTCAGCTAATTGTCCAGCAATTGCACCACCAAAGATGGCACCGAACGTAACACCAGAAGTAACCCATCCGACTAATGAAGCATTTGACATTGCGCTTGCCCAATCAATTTTCAAGAAAGGTAAGGCACCAGTCATAACACCAATATCATAACCAAAAAGGATTCCACCAAATGATCCAAAGAAGTATATGAACCAACTTGGAATTTTCTTTTCATTTTCCATTGTACTTTTCTCCTTTGCTCCAAAGAATTAAACATGATGCCGTCAACGTAAGCGCTATCTAAAAACCCAGTAGTTTGTCAACAGAACTCGTATCGATCAGCATCACTTAACGGTAAATAATGGCTGTAGTTGCTGTGCCCGATCACATTTTGTCTAGAATTAAATATGACAAGGTACCGCTTACATATCTAACAATAAAATATTTGTACGTATAAATCAAGTACTAATTTGATTTATTTTACAATTTTTGTAATCGATTACCTTTTTAAGCTTTATTTACGTTCCTTAAAATACCGTTAAATCAGCTTTTATAGGCAAAATCATCTTTACATATTGATTTCGTAATTATTTCATCAATTTTAATTAGTCTCTAATTTATTTGATGATTACGCTAACATTTTATTTGAATTAATCATCCAATACTCTGATTAGATTGAAAATTTATAGTTACTTACCGAATAACAGAGTCAAAAAAATGGATATCGCAACCTTCAAGATTGCGATATCCATTTAAGCACACAAAACTATGCCTTCTTAGCATGTCCTTGTGACTTAGCATTAGTTTGACCGTAATATGCATTGGCCCCATGCTTCCGATAATAGTGCTTGTCTAACAAGTATTGTGGCACATGACTGTCGTCATGAGTCAATTGAAGAGTATGGTAATCCATCTCAGCAACGACTTCAAGAACCTTAGCATTATGCACAGAGTCAGCGGCATCTTTGCCCCATGTGAATGGTCCATGTTGGCTGACCAATACGGCTGGGACGGCGTCTGGATCGATACCACGTTTTTCAAATGTATCCACAATTACCTTACCGGTATTTGCTTCATATGCATCTTCGATTTCTTCCTTGCTTAATGCATCTGCGGCTGGAACATCCCCGTAGAATGTATCTGCATGAGTTGTACCAAAGGCTGGAATGTCCATCTTAGCTTGTGCAAACGAAACTGCCCAAGGTGAGTGAGTATGAGTCACACCACCGATGTTTGGAAAATGATTGTAAAGGTATGTGTGTGTTGGGGTATCACTTGAAGGGTTCATGTCACCTTCGACAACTTCACCCTTCAAATTAACGACAACCATGTCTTCTGGCTTCATCTTGTCATAATCAACACCAGAAGGCTTGATGACAAATAAGCCTTTCTCACGGTCAATTTGTGAGACATTACCCCACGTAAATGTGACAAGATCAAGTTTTGGCAACATCATGTTAGCCTCATAGACCTTTTGCTTAAGTTCCTCTAACATTTAAATATTCTCCCTCTTTCTTATTAGTTCATCTTCATTGATTCTACAGCCTTACTCTCTACAGGTAAAGCTGCTTTGTAATTATCAATAAATTTCTCGTATCCGCGAACACTAACAGGTTCTGGATCAAGAGTTGAACTATCAGGATCAGTAAACACTTCATCGTCAAGATAATCAGACAATGATTGACCATCTTTGTGACTCTTGGCATAAAGTGCTAGAACAGCCATCCCCCATGGTCCACCTTCGCCAGCATTACCCATAACTGTAATTGGTGTGTTCAATGCGTCAGCGAGCACTTGTTGTGCAACAACTGGTGTCTTAAATAATCCACCTTGAGCGATCAAGACATCTGTCTTAATGTGTTCCTCACGCAATAGGATATCCATACCAATCTTCAAAGGAGCAAATGCTGAATAAAGCTGTGACTTAAAGAAGTTAGCCAAATTGAAGTTAGCATCTGGCTTACGGACAAACATTGGCCGGCCTTCTGGTAAACGAGTGATGTTTTCACCTGAAAGATAAGCAAAGTTAACAACGCCACCAGCATCTTGATCACCCTTTAATGAGTTATCAAATAAAGCACCGTATAATTCGTTACCTTTTAGTGGCTTACCAATTGCACGTGCAAATTCACTAAAGATACTTGCCCATGCATTAATATCTGACGAGCAGTTGTTAGTATGCACCATGGCAACTGGTGCGCCATCTGGTGTTGTAACCATATCAATATCACGGTGAACCTTCTTCAATGGGCTGTCCAAAACAACCATTGAGAATGCCGATGTTCCGGCTGAAATATTACCAGTACGTTTACGAACAGCATTAGTTGAAACCATCCCTGTACCAGCATCACCTTCTGAAGGAGCCATCAATGAACCAGCTTGCAACTGGCCACTAGGATCAAGTAAAGCGGCACCTTCACTAGATAATGTACCAGCACTTTCACCGGCAACCTTAATACTTGGTAAAATGTCTTTGATATCCCATTGATACTGCTTAACAGCTTGAAGTGCACGGAATTTGTCTAACATGCCAGCATCAAAATCTTTGGTTCCTTCGTCAATTGGGAAAATACCAGATGCATCACCAATACCAACGACTTTTTCACCAGACAACTTCCAGTGAACATAACCGTCAAGAGTGGTGATAAAGTCAACATTCTTAACATGTTCTTCCTTGTTGAGAATTGCTTGATAAAGATGAGCAATACTCCAACGTTCTGGAATGTTAAAGTTGAAGAGTTCTGTTAATTCACTAGCAGCCTGGCCAGTGATATTGTTACGCCATGTACGGAATGGTACAAGAATTTCTCCACCCTTATCAAATGCCATGTAGCCGTGCATCATGGCACTAATACCAATTGAGCCTATCTTAGTTAAGCCAACGCCATACTTGTCTTCAACTTCAGCGGCTAAGTTAGCGTAACTTGTTTGGATTCCCTCCCAAACCTTGTTGAGTGGGTAACTCCAAATTCCTTGGTTTAATTCGTTTTCCCAAACATAGTCACCTGAAGCAACTGTTTGGAAGTCAGTAGAAACTAAAACTGCCTTAATTCGTGTTGAACCAAGTTCAATACCAAGAGCAGTGTTTCCGCTTACAATTTCGTTCTTAATTTGATCTGCATCCATGGGATAACCTCCACCTATATAATTAAGTAAGAAAATATATAATTACATCAAAGTTGTACGCTTACATTGTAAGATATTTATCCGTATAAATCAATAAATATCTAGATTTGTTTCATGAATAATAGAGTAGAGTGACAAATAAACCGATTAGGTCAAGTTATGTAAGTGAATAAGACGGATATCTCCGGGTTTGGGATATTTGACTTATTGGCTTACATGGCAGGACCTGGTTTATTTGTCGCGTTTCGGCTAGTCCGCCTAAAGCCACCATAAAAGAGCATCCCTTCCGAGGCAAAAAAACGTTAACTATTCAACAACTCATAGCAAATACACCTAGAATCATGCATCAATTTAAAAATTTCTCTTACATCTAAAACGTGCTCCGAGCACACTGAGGCCTTACAAAAATAAGGAGTGCAACTAAATCAATTGCAGAATCTGCAATCAATCTAGCTACACTCCTTATTTGTACAGCCTCAGCCCGTGTGCTCTCCGCACTCTACTTTGCTTCTTCTCCTCTTCGCAACAAATGATAATGCATCACAATGTTACCGTTAATGATAAAGATAATACTACTTAACAGCAATGCGTAAACAGCTCCACTTGTCACTCCAATCAAGTATAGAATCGCCGTTGCGACAGCAAACACAATTGCAACTCCCGTTAATATATGAACAGTCGCCTTCAATTTATGATAGATCGGCATGTTGTCTTCAACATCAGCGGTTGTTTGCTGCTTTTGATCCAATGTATCTCGATAGACCATAAAAGCCGCAAATAAAATACAAAATACAAACACAATCAGTGCAAATGTCATATTCATAGTTTTATGTTTATGGCGCCTTCTTAAACTTATTGAGAAAGCAGCCAATCCTTTCTGTAATTTCTATTAACAAATATAGCATGAATTTTATGTGAAAGTGAATTCTTTGACCAATAAATTTTAACGGAATACCGCTGAATCAGGTGTTTGTTTAGTAATAAATTTTTGTTTATACGTTTAGAATGAAATTAACACACTTTCTACTTTTATTGTAGAAACGTGCGAGCCAATCCAGCTCGACATAATATAACGGCCAAAACCCCATCAGGACCACGGTTCAGTCCTAATGGGGTTTTGGCCGTTATATTACCACGAGCTTACTGGATTGGCTCGCACTCTATTTTGTTTCAATACCTTTCCCATCAAAATCATCAATCATGATCTGTTTCAAATCATCGATTAAAGGTTCCTTAGGGTTAGCTGTAGTACATTGATCTTCATATGCTAATGCTGGAAGGCCATTTTCAATTGCCTTATCGAAATCGGCTTTCTTAACGCCGTTACCTTTAAGGCTTAAGTTGACGCCAACCGCATGTGCCAGCTTAACAAACTTGTCAATTAATCCGTTGATCAATTCTTCGTCAGTATTGCCTTGTACCCCAACGTAACGAGCTAAGTCAGCATAGTCCTTGTTTGCACGGAAGTATTCATACTTAGGCCATGCTTGGAACTTTTGTGGTTCAGTTGAGTTGTACTTAACAATGTGCGGGTAAGTAATTGCAATACATAGTCCGTGGGCTAAGTTGAATTCTCCACCTAATTTGTGAGCAACTGAATGGTTAATACCAAGGAACGCATTTCCGAATGCCATACCCGCTAAAGTTGAAGCATTGTGCATTTCTTCCTTAGCGTGTGCATCACCATTATATGATGCTTCCAAGTTGTCAAAGACTAACTTAGCTGCTTGCAATGACCATGGACGAGTGTAATCTGATGCTAATGCTGAAACGTATGACTCAGTAGCATGTGATAAAACATCAAGACCAGAGTAAGCAATTGTACGCTTTGGTACAGTTTCAATGAATTGTGAGTCTACGATTGCCACATCAGGTGTCAAAGCATAGTCAGCTAATGGGTACTTAACGTGGGTCTTGCTGTCAGTAATAACAGCAAATGGTGTAACTTCTGAACCAGTACCTGAAGTTGTTGGAATAGCAACAAACTTAGCCTTGTTAGCAGTACCAAACTTGTATGTCCGCTTACGGATATCCAAGAATTTTTGCTTAGCACCAAAGAAACTTGATTCTGGGTGCTCGTAGAATAGCCACATGTTCTTAGCTGCATCAAGTGGTGAACCACCACCAAGTGCAATGATTGTATCTGGTTCAAATTCGCGAATCTGTTTCAAGCCACGTTCAACAGTATCTGTCGATGGGTCTGGTTCGATATCTGAGAAGATTTCATATTGCATTTCGTTACCGTTAGGACGACGCTTTAATTCGTTGATAACGATATCTGCATAACCATACTTAACCATACTTGGTCCAGTAATGATCATAACTTTCTTAACGTTTGGCATGTCCTCAAGATAACGAACAGAGGTCTTTTCGAAGTATACTCGTGGAAGTTTTACCCATTGCATGTTATTCCGCCGCTTTGCGATAGTTTTGACATTGATTAAATCAAATGATGATACGTTGTGAGAAATTGAGTTTTTGCCCCATGAACCAGTACCAAGTGTCAATGAAGGAATCATTTCGTTATACATGTTACCAATACCACCAAGTGCTGATGGCGTGTTAACAATCACACGACTAGCCTTCATCTTGATACCAAATTTCAGGATTACATCGTCATCTTCTGATTGAATAGCTGCTGTATGGCCCAAGCCACCGAAGTGAAGTAATGCATCACATAATTCAAATGCCTTTTCTTGAGTCTTAGCACGATAAACTGACAGAACTGGTGACAATTTTTCAGCAGAAAGTAGTTCTTGCTTACCAACTTCGTTGATTTCAGCAATTAAGATCTTTGTGTCCTTTGGTACTGAGATGCCGGCAAGCTTAGCGATGTTATAAGCAGACATACCTGGAATTGGTCCCTTAACACCACCCCGTTTTGGATCAAACATTGCATCACGTAACGCCTTGTGATCTTTCTTAGCAACAACAAACGCATTGTGAGCTTTAAACTCAGCCATGGTCTCATCATAAATGCTATCTTCAATAACAGCACTGTTTTCTGAAGCACAGATCATACCATTGTCAAAAGTCTTAGAAAGTAAAATGTCATTAACGGCACGTTTGATATTAGCTGTCTTTTCAATATAAACTGGACCATTACCAGGACCAACACCTAAGGCAGGTTTACCAGTTGAGTAAGCAGCCTTAACCATGCCAGGACCACCAGTAGCAAGAACACTAGCAACACCGTCGTTATTAATTAATTCTGTTGTAGCTTCAAGGCTTGGTGCATCGATCCATTGAATGATATTTTCAGGTGCGCCAGCTTTAACTGCAGCATCTAACAAAATCTTAGCTGCAGCAACACTACTCTTTTGAGCTTGTGGATGGAACGCGAAAATAATTGGGTTACGAGTCTTAACAGCAATTAATGATTTAAAGATTGTTGTCGAAGTTGGGTTCGTAACAGGGGTGATCCCTGCAATGACACCAAGTGGTTCTGCCACTGTGATTAATTGACGTTCCTTGTCATCTTTAATGATACCAACTGTTTTATCATGTTTGATTGAGTGCCAGATGTATTCTGATGCGTAGATGTTTTTAACTGCTTTGTCTTCTACAACACCACGACCAGTTTCTTCAACAGCTAATTGAGCAAGTTCCATATGCTTGTCCAAAGCAGCCATTGCCATCTGGTGAACAATGTGATCAATTTGTTCTTGGTTGTAACTGTCCAATGCATCTAAAGCTGTATGGCCATTTGCAACGAGCTTGTTAATCATTTCGTCAACGTTTACTTCTTCTTGTTGTTTGGGTTCTTTAATCATATTATTTTCCCTCCATGCCCGATAAATATCTTGTGAACATCTTAACAACTACGAGTATATACCGTTTTTCATTTTTGTAAAGCTTTTTGTGCAAACTTTTTCAAAGTCAATAAAATCAATGCTTTGTTGTGATAAAAGCGGCGTTATTTTTTCACAATATCGATTACTGATACGACAACAAGGACTAAAATAGTTTGTGAATTAAATAACTAATTGTAATCGCTTTCATTTTTTGCAAAAAAAATAAAAGAAATTTGATGGGCAAACACCAAATTCCTTTTATCAGAACCTAATTCTTTTCTTTTTCCATTAATTTAAGTAACATTCTAGCTCTTAAACTGGTAATTACACTTTCAGTAGCAACCTCCATTAGCTTGTTGTTAAGCTGATTGGTTCCATCATCATCGGGTAACTGTTCACCTTTTAGAGATGCTACAAGCATCGACACAAACCTATCATATCCCTGCTTTGGGTAATTTCGCTTAGTAACTTGGTCAATTCCTGACCGGATCGTTTCTAACGAGTATGTAGACTTTAACAGACTAATAATCAAAATATCAGCAACTTGCATTGATTGGTACTTTTTCTTCACTGGAGCCACAACAACCTTATGCTTAACATAGTTGTTAATCATTGATGAGGTTATCGGTTCAAATTCCAGCTTACCTAACGTACTGTTTACAAAAGCCACAACTTGATCCATATACAAATCAAACTTAGGTAGTTCATCCCACGTTGGCAATGCAACCGTCGCTAATGATTCTTCCCACTCACGATATTCATCCATAATCTCCATTTTTTCACCCCATTTTCGTAATCAATTTTACCCCAACACATCTAGTTATGGCAACTACAACAACCAGTTTATTTAATTAGATATCTTAGCAATGTACTGTTCCAGGGTTAAATGATGATGGTAGATATAGCTGGCATTACGCTTACCAACGTAGCGAAAGTGCCAGGACTCATACGAAATATGCGTGGAATTTTTCCCATTTTCTGGATATCGTAGTATCCATCCATACTTCCACGAATTAGCCGCCAACCATTTACCTTGTTTCGTTTTTGCAAAAGATTGAGTTACATCACTACCAGCTTTTTGTTCACGGGGAGTCAAAAAATCCATTGCCAATCCAGTTTGATGTTCACTAGCTCCAGGTTGATTAACCGTCTTGAGTGCATCAGAGCGGGCCGCAGTCGCACTCATCCCCTTCGCTTCTCGAGACTCAATATTTCGATTCAACACTTGTTCTTGTTGTGCATACGAACGATATCCAGACCCCGCTACCAGTGTTGCTCCAGCTGATTTGGCAGCCGTAGTCATTTTTTCGTAGCTGGACACTACTCGTGAATCCAACTGTTGTCCATTATCAACCGTTGTCAAATTAGGGACGAAATTTGAATCTAATCTATGATTAACATTTACCAGTTTTAAATCCCATTCACTGGCATTAGCCGTCTTAAGTGTTTGAGTACTTTGGTACCAATTAAATCCAATGATACCTAAAATCACAATTAAAATGACCAGCAGTGTTTTTTTCATATTTTCACTTTCCTATTTAATGATGTGATAAAGACACCATACCATATCCGGATGATATTTCTGAATAATTTGATATGGATGACCTTCCGTTAAGGAATCTTCACTAACTATTGTAAAACGATAATCGTCAGCCACAAAGTGATCGTACGCGCTGGCCTTACTGCCGGCATAATGAATTGAAATATCCAATTTCTGTTTTTTTAGGTACGTGTTTAATAAGTTAGTCGTGGCAGGATGAATAATCGCCTTATTTTGTTTAAAGTTGAAATTTGAAATTAAACAGAGGGTCTTCAATGGATGATGATAAACCGTTTCTAATGTCAAACGGTCCCAGTACTCATAACTAAGCTCACGCCACCCAAAATCACTGTGCTTGCTTTGATAAGCTGCTGGCAATAATAAATAGTCATCCGCATAATGTTGCAGATTTTCAATAATATCATCAAAACTATCATGAAGAACGATTTCATTTTCAACATCATCAGGAATGTGCTGTGATGCTTCATAGCTATCAGTAGCTTTCGGACCAAGCGTGTGTATTTTTCTCATATTATTTTCTCCATTCATAAAACCAAAAAATCCGTCAGACTTAAGCTCACTTAAATCTAACGGATTGATTCTCGATTTTAACTCCGATAGATTAACCATACCTATCGGATATTTCCTCAGATATGGACGCAAGCCATTTGGGCGTCCACATCTGAGACATGGACGCTATCTAAAGAAACTAAAATTAAATTGTTGTAATTGCTGTTTACTCATTTAATCTACCTCAGATCTATTTGTATTCATTAAAACAGGGTGAGTGATATTTGTCAAATTCAGAATTCTCTAAACCGAGATTTGATGATGATTGATCAATATTTCATAATCATCAGTCACCTTGTACCTGACTAGTCCGATAAGCTCCATTAGTATCCATACCTGGGAACGTTAATTCATCCCCATTCTTATGCACTGTCAAAGTTTCAGGTCCACCTTTATATAAGCCACTAGGCTGACCAGTTCCCGAAATCAGGTATTCCCCATTTTGCATTTTCCAAGTCACATTCGTGATTTTTTCACTTGGCATATTAGAATACTGTAAAGTAATCGAATCCGCAGTAAATTCGTACACAGGGGCAAAACCATCAGATTCATTTTGTTTTACCTTATCCTGATACAATCCGATCAATTCCGCCGGCACTCCATTGTGTACGGCATCATCGCTACTGGAACTACTAGAGCTGGTTGAACTACTTTGACTGTTCACAGAACTTGTACTGCTTTGACTAGTAGCACTCTTATGTGAATCCTTGCTTGATGTATTTTTAGTACTGACCGAACTTTTGTCACTAGAACTTTGTGATTTACTGTGAGACGAGTTACTCCCACAACCCGCCAAAGCCAACACAGCAATTACTGCAACTCCTGCACCTACAACTTTTTTCATAATATATCCCCCAATAAATTCGATATAAAAATTATATCAAACCGCAAATGGCGGTTACAAGAGCTTGCAGGACTATTGATTAAATTAATTTATTTAGTAATAATCTGATTATTATATCTATTTAGATATTTAGACGCACAAAAAAAGCCCCAAACCAATGGGACTTTCATGTATCCGTGATGCTGATTACAGGATTCGAACCTGTGACCCCTTCATTACTAGTGAAGTGCTCTGCCAACTGAGCTAAATCAGCATAACTGAAAAGTACTCTTAATATATTACCATAAAATCATAAAAGTACAATACAGTTAGGAGATTTTATTTACGAATTTGACCATTACCACGAATTACGTACTTAGTAGACGTTAATTCATTTAGCCCCATTGGTCCGCGAGCATGTAATTTTTGCGTACTAATACCAATTTCGGCACCAAAACCAAATTCAAAACCATCGGTAAAACGAGTTGATGCGTTCACGTAGACGCACGCCGCATCTATTTCACGAAGAAACTTTTCGCTATTTTCATAGTTATCAGTAATGATCGATTCTGAATGTTTAGTGTTGTACTTATTAATGTGATCGATTGCTTCATCTAATGAATCAACTACCTTGACTGCCATAATGAAGTCATTATATTCAAGACCCCAGTCTTCCTCTGTTGCAGGCGTAATGTCAGGTAAAATTTCTTGTGCACGTTTATCCCCACGCAACTCAACATTAAATGGCTTCAACGCTTCAGCAATCTTTGGCAAAAACTCTTTTACAACACTCGAATGGATCACAATTTTTTCAGCCGCGTTGCAGACGGATGGTCGCTGTGTTTTGGCATTAACAATAATATCTGAAGCCATTTGTAATTGCGCAAATTCATCAACGTAAATATGGCAATTTCCTGCCCCAGTTTCAATAACAGGAACCTTTGCATTTTGTACTACTGCTTGAATTAAGCGTGCGCTACCACGTGGAATTAAAACATCAATGTATTCAGTTAACTGCATCATCTTGTCAGCCGTTTCATGCGATGTGTCCTGCATAACTTGAATCATGTATGGATTAAGGTCGTTTTGTTTTAATACGGATTGCAAAACGTCACACACTGTGATGTTGGTCTGGAGTGCTTCCTTACCACCTCGTAAAATAACAGCATTGCCCGACTTGAATGTCAGAGCTGAAGCGTCTGCAGTAACGTTTGGCCGTGCCTCATAAATAATACCAATCACACCTAAAGGCACTCGCTGCTGTTCGATCATTAACCCTGCTTCAGTTCGCCAGCCTTTTTCAATATTACCAATGGGGTCTGATAATTGTGCAACTTTTTCCATCCCCAGTGCCATTTGTTCAATTCGTTCTGCTGTTAAAGTCAATCGATCAACAAAATTCACAGCCAGATCCGAAGCAGAGTTCAGGTCACGTTGATTGGCCAACATAATTTCTGCTTGGTGCTGTCTCAACGATTGCGCCATTTGAACTAGAACTTGGTTTTTAGTGATTGTTGACAATTGTGACAATTCTCGTTCTGCTGTTTGGGCTTGTTGCCCAATTACTTGCAAATCATCCATATTGACTAGTCCTCCCGTTTCAACGTCGGAGCAAACAGCGTTCCGACTGATTTACCGGCTAAAATATCAAAAATAATTTTGGGATCGGTCCCGTTAGCTAACACCATTTGATGTCCAGCGCTCATCACCCGCTGGGCAGCCTTTAGCTTAGTCACCATGCCGCCAGTTCCAAATCTAGTGCCGGAACCACCGGCAGCTTCAATAATTGCTGGAGTAATTTCATCGACATAAGGTAGTGGATGAGCATCATCATCAACATGGGGATCAGCATTAAAGAGTGCATCAATGTCAGATAAAACGATTAACAAATCAGCATCTAAAGATGTTGCGACAATAGCAGACAATTGATCATTATCACCAAAAGTCGTTTTGTGATCCAGTTCATCAACGGCCACAGTGTCATTCTCGTTCACTATTGGGATTGCATTCATGTTCATTAACTGGTCAAACGTATTCAATACATTTTCCCGACTATGTGGATAATCCATCACGTCATGTGTCAGCAAAACTTGTCCAATCTGCTGACCATAACTGGCAAATCGTTGATTGAAGATTGCCATCAGTTCATTTTGCCCAATTGATGCAATTGCTTGTTGCGATGCAATGTCTGCTGGCCTTTTTTTCAAATGCATTTGGTTTAATCCAACACCAATTGCTCCAGATGAAACAAGAACCACTTCACGACCCTTTTTCCGAACCGCGCTTAGTACAAACGCTAATTCATCCATTGTTCTTAAATTTAACTGACCGTCTGGATAGATTAGACTACTGGTACCAATTTTAACAACTAATCGTTTGGGGTCCAGAAAATTTGGCCGTTGACTCATTTATTCCACCTCATTCAATATTTTCACTAATTGTAACCATTTTACATTATTTGTCCAATATTATATATCGCTGACGCCAATTGATTGGTTCGTGTACTGATCGATTGAGCAGGCATTCGCAATTATTGTTGCTAACGAATCAACATTCACTAAATCACCCTGTAACGGGCTTCCTTCATTAGAAACTTTCACACTAGTTGAAGCATTAGTTTGCGGAGCAGCACGGACGATTGTATATGGAATCTCAAGTTCATCAATCATTTTAATGGCGTATTGATATGAAAGAATCAAATCCCCATATTCATCCCCATACCAACTAGATAATTTTTTTGTATCAACTTCATCGTTTACTCCGGCAATCGACAACATGACAATTTTTTCAGGAGCTTTAGCGCGCTGATCAAGTAAGCCAATCAGATCAAACACTTGATCGTCGACTCGCGGATTTTCAGCCAGCCAAACGACCACTTGTGCTGTTTTCAAAGTTTGGTCAAACTGAGAAGTCAATGTCACCTGATTACCCAACCGAACTAAATCATCATTAACCGATTGTCCGAGGGACTCAATGTTATTCGCAACTACTGTTATCTTTTTCATTCACTGCACCTACCAAACCAATAATTCATCTGCAACCGTGGCGTCAGTAATTCTAACATCCGTAATTCCACTTTGCTCTAGTAGTGGTAACAATGACTGAATACTGCCACTGAAAATAAATTCCTGCTTGGCAGGCGTTTCTTCTATAAAATGACCACCTAGCGTGGCGACCGTATCAACTGGCAATCCAGCGCCAATCACCTTAACCACGCAATCACTGCTGTCATGCGTTAATATTTGCCTAATCTGTGAAACATGTCCGTTAGAAACATAAATAATATGATTAGACCATCGTTGCATTTCGGGGACAGATTCACTGGTAAATAGGATGGTTGCATGAGTTTTTTCAACATAATCTGTTAGCAACTGCCAAATACTATTGGCGCTAATTTCATCCATGCCTGCAGTTGGATTAACCATTAGTAAAATCGGTAGCTTCAACGATACTAGTTTCACAATTTCTACTTGACGTAATTCAACTTCGTCTAAATCACCTAACCGTGCATCTGAATCAATTTTTAGCTGATCAATAATTGAATTAGCTTGTTCAGCACTTAAATGTCCTTCTTTGGCCTTTTTTAAGCTATTATTCAGATATTCTTTCACTGATACATGTTTACTGGCCTGTAAACTACTTGGCAAGTAACCGATTGATTGGCCTAATTTTTTTCGATCATGACGAGCATCATGATCATTGACGATCACGGTACCCTCATCAGCTTTAATCTGTCCTTGGATAAGGTCAAAAATTGCCCCAACGCGTTCAAACTTATCAGGACAAATTGCACTTATTGTGGATGACTCAACGCTTAGTGAAAATTCTTCTAATAATTCTTTCTTATGATCTACCAAACCAACCCCGGTAAATTGAACTGTGGTCATCAGTCTTTCCTCCGTCATTTTCCATTCTCATCACCCTATAATAATAGACCAAAAAAGCACTAAACAAAACTATCCATTTCAAGTTTTGTTTAGTGCTTCAATTTAAAAAATGATTTTAAACAATTTCCATGTGCAGGTCTTGAGCTTCAACCAAGTGAAATGCTCTCATTACCCTGTAACCAATGGCTGAGATAACTGCGGGTAGCAGAATACCACAGAACATGTATACCCAGAATGAGTGCATATTGCTGGAAGCTAAGTTAATTGGTGCAATTAATGAATTCAATCCTAATCCACCCAATGTATATGGAACACTGAATTTAAAAACAATCGTTCCGATTGCAGCACTGACCATCGCGGCGATAAACGGTGGAATACATAATGCCGGTCTCTTTAGCAAGTTAGGAAATTGAACTTTGGGTGTAATCAATCCTTGTGCGATGTTGGCGCCAAGATTATTTTCCTGAAATGACATTGCCAAGAAGCCAACGAACTGGGCTGTTGTCCCGATCAGAGTCGCACCAGACGAGATTGGGTTCAGTGCAATTGCAATCGCAAGTGCAGCAGAAGATGCCGGTGTCATTAAAAAGATGGCGAATGCAAGTGACAGGCACATTGATCCAATGAGTGGACTTACCGTCATCGCTCCAGCAACCCATTTGCTCAAAGCGTTCAACGCGGGTGTCACAACTGTTCCTGCGCCAAGGCCAAACATTGATCCAGCAAAGGTTGCAGCAAGTGGGACTAGAATCATATCTAGCGGTGTTTTCCCGGTTAAATATTTACCAATCAATGTTGCTAAAATTGCGGCTAAAACGGCACTAATTGGCTGTCCTGTCGTAAAAATAGTACTAGCGGCAGCTTCATGCATTTGCCAGCCAGTTGCAGTTGTTGCATTAACCGCAGCTTTAGTAAAGTAGACACCGTTAGCTCCCACAGTTGCGGCAATCATTGAACTAAACAATACCAGTGTATTGACTTTCAATTGGGAAGCAACACCCGCTCCAAAAGCGGCTGGCAATAATACTTGAGCCAACGCCCCAACCTGATAAAGTGCCTGCCAGTGAGTAATGTTAGCCACTGATTGAAACAGCAGTCCAACCCCCAACATAACCAGCACGGCGTTTGAAACCGCCGCTGAAACATTATAAACATACGAACCGATGGTCATCTTACCATCTTTTGTCTGTGCATTCTGCATATATGTATCCCCCTCTAAAGTCCCAAAAATTATGTAAAAATTAAAATATAATGAGAATATGATAATAATTTAATCTTTTTTTCTAATCTTTGTCAATATTTTTTTGTTCAAATGCTTATTACAACAACGATTCCACAAAAAAATGGTAACGAATACATCGTTACCATTAGTGGAATCTGATCGCAAAAGAATTAATCAGAATTTTTTTCAAATTTATTGAGAAAATAGCCGTGATTTTGAATATCATTCTTTATATCAGCAAGTGTAAATTGGTGATAAAACTTTCGGTAATCTTTATCGGCAAGCGTAAACAAATCATTCAAGGTTTCTTTAATGTTATCAGCAATTTCGGTTGGATGAGTTTCTTCCATGACGTTAGACTTTCCCGTAATAAAGCGTGCGTAACTAATAGTTGGCGGAATTGTCAAATCGTACAGTTCGCCGACATTACATTCATCAAGTGACTTTAACAATTGATAGCCACCATTTTTACCAACATTTCCTTTGACATATCCATTCTTATGAAGCAACGACAAAATGTTTCTAATCATCACAGAATTAACATCAAGTGACTCGGACAACTCACGACTGGAAATGCGCCGATCCCCCTGTTGGTCCAAATACAGCATACTATGTACGGCTACTGAAAAATCCAGTCGCATGTGTTCATCCTCCTTGTTTCAAATCATATAACAACATTTTACACCATTATACGATATAAACGCTAATCTTAGCGTATCAAAATGTCGACATAGGGCAATCAGAAAAAATAATGTTTGGTAGGCCGAATTCGTTGGTACTACTTGCTTTTATCGCCGTTTACCTGTACCATTGTTCCAATTAATAGTATAATAGCTTTTGAATATATGGTTACTTGACCCAAGAAATGAGGAATAGTTTTTGGACAGCGGTCAGATAATAATCAATCTTGTGATTATTCTAATTACATTCTGCTTTGCAGCATTCTTTGTTGCCGCAGAATTTGCACTTGTGCAGACACGGCTTACAGCTCTTGAAGAACGACAAGAGGAACGTGACAAGCCATCTACCAAGATAAACCGGGCCATCAAGATGGTCACTAATTTAAATGAATACCTTTCAACCACACAGGTTGGTGTTTCAGTCTGTGGTATTATTTTAGGTTGGATTGGTGAATCGTTCATTGAATCACTGCTCTTTGATGTGCTGGATCTCAGTCATCTGCCAATCAGTTCCGGGGCACTGCACGGTATTGGTGCAATTCTTGGTGTGCTGATTCTAACGTACTTGGAAGTGGTATTTACTGAAATCGTTCCAAAGAACATTTCAATTGATATGCCACTTAAAGTTATGATGTTTGTAACCACACCATTGCATTGGTTCCACATTATTTTCTATCCATTCGTTTGGTTGTTAAACGTTTCAGCCAGCGGAGTTGTTCGTCTAATTGGATTAAAACCGGCAGATGAAACTGATGAGGTTCTGTCGCAAGGTGAAATTCTAAGTCTATCGCGCAACGCCGTTGAGGGCGGTGAGCTTGAAAAAAACGATCTGTTGTACATGGAACGTGCCTTTGATCTTAACGATAAAGTTGCCAAAGATGTCATGGTTGATAGAACGCAGTTAGTGGTCATCGATATCAAGGATAAGATTTCCGATGGGATCAGCGTGTATTTACAAGAGAAGTACAGTAGGCTTCCGGTCGTTGCAGATGGTGACAAGGATAAGATTCTTGGCTACGTCTTCAACTATGATCTAATCAGACAAGCTCGGATTGATTCAAACGTTGCGATCAGCAAGGTCATAAGACATATTTCAACAACCCCCGAATCTACCCCAATTACTGAGGTGCTCCAACAAATGATTCGCAAACGTACGCCAATTGTTGTTGTTGTTGATGAATATGGCGGTACCAGCGGGATCGTTACAGATAAAGATATCTATGAAGAACTATTTGGTACTGTCCGTGACGAGATCGATGATGTCTCAGACGAAATCATCTTTAAACAAGATGATGGATCTTTCAAAGTAAGTGGTAAAACGACTACTTATGATTTTGAACGCTACTTCCAAGCTGACATTAAATCGTTTGATAAGAACGAATCAGTTACCATTACCGGCTACGTAATCGATAACACTCCAACCATCCACGTTGGTGATGTCATCCATATCGATAATTTTGATCTAGAAGTACTCGATTATGAAAATTCATACATCAATTGGTTTAAAGTCACTGAACATAAACCTGTTCAACCTGAAGAAACTAAAGATGATGAAGCAGCCGATGAATCTGAATTAAATTAAAAATACATTGCGAATTTCTGAATTTTAAAGTAGCTTACGTGGTAAAATTAAGCTACTTTTTAATTTTGTAAATATTCGTCCGGAGGAAATTTTATGACTAAGATTAACGCTCTCTACATTTCAATTGAAGGTAACACACGATCATTTATCAACCGGCTTGCTGCATACGCAAGTCAGCAACACGCAATCGACGATTCGTTGCCGTTAGTATCTTCAAAAGAGATCAGTGAACAAATAGACTTTGACGACGAACGCGAACCTTTTTTTGCATTTGTCCCAACGTACCTTGATGGTGGTAATGGTATTGATTCAGGCGTCAAAGAACTAATGACCAACGTACTTGGAGAATATATCGCCTATCACAACAATGCACGCCAATGTGCCGGCGTAATTGGTAGTGGCAATCGTAACTTTAATGAACAATACTGTTTGACTGCCAAACGTTATGCACACCAATTTAACGCTCCATTTTTAGCTGATTATGAACTACGTGGCACATCTGCTGATATTGAACGCATCTATAATTTACTTGCAAAACAGGTTGAACCAACAAAAGAGTAACTAGAAAGAAGTACTTCCATTGGCTAATAGTTCAACAATTGAGACACTTTTAAATCATCGCAGCATCAGAGATTTTACTGAACAGCAGTTAAGTGAACAACAGGTTGATCAATTACTAGATGCAGCTCGACAAAGTTCATCATCAATGTTTATGCAGCAGTTCAGCATCATTAACGTATCCGATAGTGACATAAAAAAGAATTTAGTCGCAATCACCGGCCACCCGTATGCTGCTAATAATGGCCATTTGTTTATATTTGTTGCTGATCAGTACCGTAACTACTTGATTGGCCGTGAAAAAGGGCTCGACACCAAGTTACTCGGTGAAACGGATCGTCTACTTGGTGGTGTATATGATGCAACTATTGCCGCACAATCCATTGTTACTGCGGCAGAAAGCATCGGACTCGGTGCAGTTTACCTTGGCAGTATTTTAAATGATGCGGCTAAAGTTGTAGATATGCTTAATTTGCCTCGCCTAACTTTCCCACTATTTGCACTTGCCGTTGGTTATCCGGCTAACTCACCCGAGCTAAAACCCCGATTACCAAAATCACTAACAACTTTTAATGACCAATATAAAATACCAGATAATTTTGACGACATCCTCGATGATTACGATAAAACACTGACAAATTACTACGCTACTAGAAGTACTAATAATCGCTCGGAAACTTTTCGTGAACAAATTGATCGTCATATTTTATCATCCCCAAAGAAACGAAGAGATTTGTATAAAGTATTACGATCTCAAGGCTTTTTGACGGAGGCTTAGATACAAAAACAGAAACTGGAACTTTTCCGGTTTCTGTTTTTGTATGCTGATATTTTTTTATATCTATTTTTTTAACGTGTTCTAGCAGCACTGAGGCCTTGCACAAGGGAGTTTATTTGCTAAGCTTTTGCAATCAATTTTTAACACCGGCTTTTAACTATTTTGTTTCCCCTTTTGAAACGTGTTCCAGAAGCACTGAGGCCTTACATATAAGGACACAAGGAATATCAATCGCTAAGCCCCTGCGATCAATATTCCTTGTGTCCTTATATACCAGCCTCAACCCGTGCTTCTTACACACTCTGATTTAGTCTATTCCCAAAATTAATCTTATCTCTACATTGGTCAATGATCCCTTATTTTGTGTACCACTTAGTACTTGATCCACAAAGTTTCTTTTTTGTTCCTGTAACTTATAAATTTGTTCTTCAATCGTGCCCTTCGTAATCAATCGGTACACTTCAACCTTGTTCTTTTGTCCAATTCTGTGGGCCCTGGCAGTTGCCTGGTCTTCAACTGCTGGGTTCCACCATAGATCAACTAAGATAACTAGATCGGCTCCCGTTAAATTCAATCCTGTGCCACCGGCTTTCAAGGATATTAGAAAAATATTCTTATCACCGTTGTTAAATGAATCAACCATGGTTAATCTATCTTTTGGCTTCGTATCACCTTTTAGTACATACGCAGACAAACCATTTTGCTGCAACTCGTCTTCGATTACGCTGAGCATACTTGTAAACTGAGAAAAAATCAAAATGTGACGACTACTATCAACCGCTTGTCGAATAACTTCATTCAGTTGATCTAACTTTCCGGAATCACCCTTATAGTCGTCTAAATACAACGCTGGAGTGTCGCAAATTTGGCGCAGTCTTGTTAAACCAGCCAGAATTTCAATTTTATTCTTAACCAGACCATCATTAGACAATCCTCGGACTTTAACCTGCATTTGTTGAAGTTGTGCTAGGTAAACAGTCTTTTGTTCTTTTGTCATTTCATTCGTTAAATTAGATTCAACTTTAGGGGGCAGATCTTTCAAAACAGTCGCCTTTTCGCGACGCAAAATAAATGGCTTAACCCTCACTGCAATCTCTTGTGGAGTTAATTTTTTAAATTCCTTTTTATTTGGTAGTAATCCAGGCATAACTAAGGTGAAAATTGACCATAGCTCTTCTGCTCGGTTTTCAATTGGCGTCCCTGACAAAGCAAAAGTATTACGAGGTGTCAGTTTTCTTAGACTTTGATTAGTCTTACTGTTACCATTTTTAACATACTGCGCCTCATCAAGAATCATATAATTTAATGGCAACTTCTGATAAAGATCATTGTCTAACCTGGCACTATTATAACTGGTAATAAATACAGACGACTTGCTCGTTTTAATTAACTCACGGCGGTTGCCTTTCGATCCATCAATTACCTGCACATCTATGTCTGGTGCGAATTTATGAAACTCCTCTTGCCAGTTATAGATTAATGATGCCGGAGAAATAATCAAATCAATTCTATCGTCACTCAAATGATTATTTAAAAAAGCAATCGCTTGAATTGTTTTTCCAAGTCCCATTTCATCGGCTAAAATACCGCCAAATTGATGAGAGTCCAGCATTTCTAGCCATTTTATGCCAAGTGTTTGATATGAACGAAGAGTCGCATTGACTGGCCTTTCATCACTAATATCAAATTGTTCGGGGTGTGACAAGTCCTGGGCAATTTGTTTAAATTGTTGATCAAATTGCGCTGTTTCACCAAGTTCAGCTTGAACGGCCAATGCTTGCGAAGCTGGCATTTGAACTGATCCATGACTAATTGATCCATGATTTCTAATTTTAGCAAGGACACTACTTACCTTGCGTAACTTGTCATCAACAATCAGTAATTTACCATCACTACGTTGAACATAAGGCCGCTGATTATCAAGCTGAGACAGCACACTATCTATTTCTTCACCATCAATACCATTAAATGAAAAGTTTACCGACAGTAATCCACTATTCGCTGTAACTTCAATCTCTGGTTCAACGTCATCCCCAAACTGAATCAAATCATCTAGTTCATCGGAAATAGTGACAACACCATTTTGTCTCATGTTTGGCAGTTCAGCTGTAAAAAATTGGTACAGCATCGATGAATCAGAAAAATCTTTAACCCAATCGTGGCTACGTTTATGGAAGCCCAAGCTTTGCAAATACTCCAATGATTGGTGTTCCTGATCACTATTGCGTTTCACACTTTCCAGTGAGTCAACGTTATAGCTTTCAATTAATTGGCCGTCGTATTCATAATCCATCGTCAGAAGTAATGAATCCCCGTCACGATTGATATCAAAATGCGGTGTCATTGTGCTGGCCGATAGTTCATCGGGCATATCTACAATGCCAATTTGCTTAAAGTAAGCAATGAATTGAAGAAGTTGACTGGCATCACTGCTATTAAAATGTAGTTTTGCATCAGGTATCCGGTACTTATCAACAAAGCGTGTGCTGCCCGCAAACATCCTGTAACTATTAATAATATTATTAAAGACAGTAAATTCAGTTGGCGTCATCTGGTAAAATACATTATTAAAAATCATCAAGTGGTCACTAGCAATTAATTCGTCAAATTCAGTGACTAAAGTCACGTCAAATCCATCCACAGCTTTTTTTACGTGTAGTTCAATTAACCCGTCGTCAACATTAAAAGTTTGAAATTCAATGTTTGAAAATTCATCACCATAACCATTCGTTTTGTAGATAAAATGGTCAAACTGATCAACAATCTCTTTAAGGTCATTGATGTCACCAGGATTCAACATTTTTGATTTCTTTTCTTCACTTGTCTCGGAAAATCTGCTTTCTGCGCCAACTGATTGCACTGACAGGATATTCATTAACTTTTGTTCTGCCGCGGGAAAATCACTTTTTCTTAGACTGAAAGTGTTTTTGTTACTAGTTTGATAGGTGGACTCTTCTTGATATGCATTAATAAATTCATCAATATTTTTAATAACATAAAATTTTGGGTTCGATGATGAAGCCAGCCTTAACCTAATAAAAAAGCGATCATCAATTGAATTCCAAGGCGTAGCAACTGATAAAGTCACTTCTAATGATAAATGATCGTTAGTCACATCATTTATAGATGAAAAATAATGTTGTTTTGGCATTTGTAGTTCATCTAAGAATTCTTGGCCCGTACTTTTCTTTTCTTTTAACTTGGGAAATACATCAAAAGTTCGCTTAAGCGACGCAAAATCGGTTGCCTGGGAAGTTGCCTTCTCATCAAGATGCTCGCTAAAATACTGATCCCAAGTGTCTGGATCAGCTCTTAATCGGTTATATTCAGACTTATCTGTATAAATCATTCGTGCTGCTAAAGGATTGTCGTTTAAACGCTGCTCGAACTCTTTACTTAATTGCAGATAATTGTCCGGAAATTTATCCGGAAAATCATCATCGTAATCCCAATCATTAAATAGCTGTTCAAGTGGGCGTCCTTGAGATTGCAGTAATTTAATTACTGCGGCTATATGCTTACAATATCCGTGGTCTGGAAAATATGGACACTCACAAAAATTATCTTCCAAACTTACTCCAACAGTCACACCGTAGGGATGAGTACCGTATACCGTTGATTCCACTTCTTTTTGTTTGTTATTTATATAATCAATTTCAACTGAACCACGCTCAGCAATTTTTCTGCCGCGGGTCCATATAATGCTTGGCATCGTTATTTTCGCCATATTTACCCCTCAATTAACACCTAAAACGTTCGTTTGATAATTTTACAATAATTGCGAGATTGTGCAATGGAAAAGTTTGGGTTTTCTATCTTTTATTTTAACTAACATCTACAACTGAAGCACTTCTTGCAAGATAATATTTTCCGAATAAGTTTGAATATAATTAAAGCTTTTCATTATATAAAGCAACCAGACGCCCGCCTGTTTGGGATTGATCCACTTTCTATTCTTTATAGATTAAACGTGAAAAAAACAGCAGTGTCTCATTATATAAAGCAACCAGACAGATATTCCAAGTTCGGGAATATCTGTCTGGTTGCTTTATATAACAGACACTGAACGCTGTTTTTTTCACTCTATGTATATAAAAAGCCGGCATCATCATTTGCCGGCCTTCCTTAAACACATCAGTAATTTTCACCGTTATTCACGGATGCTGATGCCTTAAGTTGTATTCCATTTGTCAAAAGACATCACCTCCTTTGTTTGATGGTTAGAATATATCACCAAGTTGGATGAAAATCAATTAATTGCAATCTTTATTTTAGAAAATCTTCTCTTTGTGGCGTAAAACTATCTAATAACTGACTATCGTCTTCCAACGGAATACACCCATGATAAACATTTGATGGAAAATAGATGCTATCTCCTTGATGTACTTCTTGTACATCTGGCCCATTTTCACCGCGAATTTCAAACTTAAATGATCCTTTTAAAACATACGTTGTCTGTTCATGAACATGGTTATGAACTGGAATTTCATCATTCGGTGTTGCGTGTTTAAAAAACACCTTAACATTCATCAGTTTGCCTTCGTGAGCTAGTACCTCACGATATGAATTGTCATCAATTGTTTGAATCTTTAATTGATCCTGTTTGAAAAACATTGTCTTCCATCCTTTCTATATTAAAAGAGTCCGGTCACCCTTTTGGGTTCCGAACTCGATTTGAATTATTAATTACTTTTTATCAACCGCATGTCCGCCAAATCCGTTACGCAAAGCTGCAACAACTTTACCAGTGAAGTTGTTATCAGCATCACGCATTGATTCGTAACGCATCATCAGTGACAGAGCAATAACCGGTGTTGGTACGGCCATGTCAAGTGATTCCTGTAGAGTCCACTGACCTTCACCAGATGAATGCATCCGGCCAAGCAAGTCGTCTAATTTAGGATCCTTAGCAAAGGCATCTTCGGCAAGTTCCATTAACCAACTACGGACAACTGAGCCATGGTTCCAAAGCTTAGCAACTGCTTCGTTATCATAATTGTAGTCACTGTTTTCAAGAACATCAAATCCTTCACCAATGGCTTCCATCATACCGTATTCAATACCGTTATGGACCATTTTGAGGTAGTGACCTGAACCAGCCTTGCCGGTGTACAAGAAACCATCTGGTTCTGATACAAGTTCAAATACTGGACGAAGGTACTCATCAAACATGTCTCCATCATCGCCACCGATCATGAAATTACCACCATTCAGTGCACCATTTTGGCCGCCTGATGTACCACAGTCGAAGAACTTAATGCCAGCACCCGTTAGAATATGGTTATGACGGAGTGAATCCTTGTAGAATGAATTTCCACCGTCAACAACGATGTCACCCTTATCGAGTGTGTTGGCGAGTTGTTGAATTGTAGCATCAGTTGGTTTGCCGGCTGGCAACATCAACCAAGCAATTCTTGGAGTATCAAGCTTACTAATCATATCTTCCAAAGTTGAAGCAGGAGTAGCGCCAGCTTCCTTAGCAGCTGCAACGTTATCTTTTGCAAGATCGAAACCAACAACTTCGATTCCGTTTCGTAACATATTCTTAGTTAAGTTTAGCCCCATTTTACCAAGGCCGATCATTCCAACACGCATGTTCAAATACCTCTTTCGTAGTTTTTGATTTTCTTGTTTTTCTTTTTACAAGATCATTATATGCAAATACCTATCAAATTGCAACAATAATTGATGAAAATTGTGAAAATAAATCTTTTTTGGTATACTATTAATTAAAATAAAGTAGGAGGTCTAAAAATGACCCTTCAATTAATCGAACGGATTTATTCAAAGTACGACACTTTTGGCAACAGCAGCCATAAAATCGCTGATTATTTTCTTAATAATCTTGCCGATTGTGACCACCGTTCAATCCAATCACTTGCAAAGGACATCGATACATCAGTTTCCACTATTTCACGATTTGCAAAGCGGTTAGGATATTCTAGTTATCCCGAATTGCAACTAGCTATCAGCGATCAATTAAAGCATCCAGAAAAGATTGCAGCTGATATAGATGTCACAGATCCTAATATTATGGTTGCCCAAAAGGTATTCAGTTCTAACGCTTCTTCACTTAATAAGACCCTTGATCTATTGACCGAGGATAAACTAAACAGTGCCGTCGAGCTGATTACCAACGCCAATCAACTTAGTTTCTTTGGCTTAGGTGCCTCAGAAGTCGTTGCTTTTGATGCTTACCACAAGTTTTTAAGAACTCAGATTACCGCTATCTACAACTCTGACTACCATATGTCATTAATGCAGGCAGCTAAGATGAACAGTGATGACTGTGCGATCGTGATTTCACACTCTGGCCGTAACCTTGATACATTAAAAATGACCAAGATTTTACGTGATAACCATGTTCCAATCATCGCCATCACCAGTTTCTCGTCATCAGAACTAGCTAAGATCGGTGATGTAACATTCTATTCCGTCTCTGATGATTCTAAATATCGATCACAGGCGGTTGCTTCATTGATTTCTCAGATGAGTATCATCGACTGCCTTTACATGTCTATCATGCGAGATGAGACTGGTAATCCAAGTCCTAAACTCACCAAAATTAACTCAGTTATCAAGCAAACTCGTGAGTAATTACCCGTTTTTAGCAATTTTTGAGCATAGCAAAGCCCTCATAGTTGGTTAAACCCAAGTATGAGGGCTTTTACTATTCATTCAATAACGTTCAATTAAAGTGTTGAAGTTAATTCACGACCAAGTTTCTTGCCGGCAACAAGGTTCTTAACATCGGCAACACACTTTTCACCCATACCATGAAGACATTCGTATGTGTAAGCAGAAGTATGTGGAGTAATTAAGAATCGATCATTTTGCAAGAATGGGTGGTTGGCACGAACTGGTTCTACTTCCATAGTATCAGCTGCGTAACCAGACACTTTACCACTTTCAACGGCGGCAAGCATTGCCTTTTCATCAATCAATGCACCACGAGCATGGTTAACAAAGTAAACACCATCTTTAGCCTTCTTCAAGGCATCAGCATTGATCATGTGTGTATCTTCTTCGTTCAATGAAGCGTTCAATGAAATGCAATCTGATTGTGCTAACAGTTCATCAAGTGAAACACGTTCAATCTTTGGATTGTCTTCAAACCAGCCCTCACGTGCATGTGGATCTGGATCACAGACAACAACCTTAGCGGCGAAGTACTGGAAGATTTCAGCGACACGGCTACCAATGTTACCACAGCCAATTACACCATAGGTCTTACCAGTAAATTCGTGACCCATGAATTCGGCACGATCTTCATAGTGGTCTGCCTTGATACGCTCTGATGAAGGAGTTGCACGACGAATCAGTGAAAATAAGTTAGCGATCGCATTTTCAGCAACTGCATTTCTTTCAACCAATGGAGGCACAATGGTTACTTTTGTACCATGTTCCTTTGCGGCTTCAAGGTCAATGTTGTTGTAGCCAATACCATGGCGAGAAATCAACAGAAGTTCATCCTTGTTTTCAAAGAAGTCTTTCTTGAAAAATGGTGTCACACTAGAAATAATTACGTTATATCCCTTTAGCTTTTCAGCTAATTCAGGACCTGGAATGTTAGGTTCAACCATGAAACGATCCACTGTACCGATTGCTTCTAGTTGTGTCCAATGTTCAGTAAAAACTTGTCCAAAACTACTTGAATTTACAACTGCGATTTTATATTCTGTCATCTTATTTTCTTTTCTCCATTCTCGATTTTAATACTAGTCTACTTCTTGACCCTTGGCTGCAAGAGTATCATGCAATACTTGTTCGATGGCGCCGGCACCGGCCAATTCTTGCTTGAAGTATGCTTCAATCTTATCACCCAAACCTACTTCGTAAAGATCCAAGTTAAAGATTCCCTTGTTGCTTAAGATGCCCTTAACATCTTCGTGAACATCAACATCTGATGAACCTAGCTTCAAATCAGCAACCTTTGCATGTAATTCATCATACATTGGATCTGGACTTGGTTCGAATGTTTCACCCTTATCGTTGATACCCATCAAGTAACGTAACCACGTTGCGATTACTAATGGAATGAAGTTCAAGTCCTTAGGATCACGGTTTGCGTCATCAACGTAGTGTTGAATTGTAACACCGTAACGAACGCCAAGCTTTTGTGAAGTATCTGTAGCGATACGTTGTGGCTTGTCTGGTGTGTATGGGTTAGGTAAACGCTTCTGAACTAATTCATCGATGAATGACTTAGGGTTGATAACCTTAGGATCCTTAACAACAGGCAATCCTTCAACGTAACCAATTTGCTTGATCAAAGCAACTAAGTCCTCGTTACCCATTTCAGATGAAATTGATTGGTAACCAAGAATGCTACCGTAGACAGCTAAGGCAGTATGAAGTGGGTTCAAGCAAGTTGTAACCTTCATTTCATCAGCTGAGTTAACTGTGTCACGATCTGTCATGATCACACCGGCCTTTTCAAAGGCTGGACGGCCATTAGGGAATGTGTCTTCAACGACTAAATAATGTGCTTCTTCAGTGTTGGTGAAAGCAGCGATGTTAGTATGCTTCTTAGAATGTAAAATAGTTGCATCTTCAAAGCCATCATCCAACAATGATTTTTCAATTGTTTCAGATGGGTTTGGTGTAATCCGGTCAATCATTGATAATGGAAAGGCAATTTTCTTGCTGTCTGACAAGTAATCAATGAATCCTTGGTCAACAAAGCCCTTATCTTGCCAAGCTTTAGCAATGGTCATGACACTGCTCTTTAGACGGTCACCATTTTGTGAGAAGTTGTCCGTGCTCATCATGGTCAATGGAACTGCACCATTTTGGTAACGAGCAAGTAACAAGCTTACCAACAATGACATATTGTTTTCTGGTTTAGCAGGACCGTTTTCGATATCACGTGCAACTGGTGGGAAGAATTCTCCTGCACCATTCTTAAGGTGATAACCTTTTTCAGTAATTGAGAATGAAACAACTTGTAGGCTTGATTGAGTAAAGTATGACTTTAATTCTTCAAATCCACTTGCATCTTCGGTAGCTGGACCAGCAAATACGGCCTTAGCAACTGATGCGAAGAGGTCACGATCTTGTGAACCGTCGGCCTTAGTAACAACACGTACAATTTTGTTGTCATATTTACCGTAGATGTCATTAACAACTTGATCATCATAGGTATCACTAACGATAACACCGGTATCTGCTACACCATCATCTAACAGTTTGCTTGCGATGGCAGCGTGAAAAGCACGAAACAGGTTACCACCACCAAAGTGAATCCAGTGTGGTTCTGCTAATGTCTTTTCAGCCACCTTTTTAGCATCGTAAGTTGGAACAGTAATCTTACTGTCCGCAAATGCCTGCTTATTTTCTAAGTAATTGTCTGTAATTTTTACCATTTGAATAGCTCCCTCCAGCTAAATAATTAGTAATGTAAAACCAACTGATATACTAGTATGCCTGAATACGCTTTCATTATAACGCACATTTCCGATGTGTCAATGTTTATTTTTAGATTCTAATCTAAACACCAGAAATAACATGTTTTACTCACTTGCCTCTGTATCAATATTGATGTCAAAATAATCTGGAAACTTCTCTAGCAAGCTTGGCAATTCATGCAGCATCAATCTTAGATGTGATTCGGCACTAAAACGAATTCCTTCGATATTATGAGACTTAATTGCATCAAATATTCCTTGATGTTGGTCAAGCAATGTATCCCAATCTAGTTTGGTAACTTCCAATCTCAACCGACGATACCGATTGAGGTGCATGTTAATCATTTGCAACCAGTCCCAGATCATTTGTCTGTCGGCACCAATGTAAAATAATTGATGAAACTGTTCATCTAAGTCAAAGAACAAGTTATCATTACCATCTGCAACAGCTTGGCGTTGTTGGGATAAGTTTTGTTCTACCCGATCAAACATGTCATCACTAGCCTTAATTGAAAATTGAAGTAAAACATCTGGATCAATTTTACGACGTAAAAACTGCGCTGTTTCAGCAGATTTTAAGTCAATTTTAGTAATATATGTCCCGCTTTGTGGCACAACTTCTACTAGTGAATAGCGTTCCAGTCTGATAATTGCTTCACGAACCGGAGTCCGTCCGATACCGAGATCTTGAGAAACAATTTTTTCCGAAATTTTTTGTCCGGGATAGTAAACACCGTGTAAAATTTGATATTTCAACTGATTATATGCGTCCGTTCGCATGTTGGCTGACGTGTCTTCCATTAAGTATTCACTTCTTCATCTATAGATTTTATATCCATTAATATGGTTTTACATATCTCGACAATACCACAAAATCGAGTACTAGTTTGCGTTTATTTAAAATAATTTTTTCAAACTGATATATCTGTTATTGACATTCATCTCTTGATTTTGTATCATGTAAGCGTTAACAGATGAACTAGCCTCCATCTTTAAAAAGAAAAAACTATTTTTTACAATCACAGGAGGGAACCTACACATGGATTATATTATTGGTGTGGACGTTGGTACGACTAGTACAAAGGCCGTTATCTACACGCTCCACGGAGACATAAAAGGCTATTCGAACCAACTTTACCCACTTTATCAAGATACCCCAGATACTGCTGAAGAAGATCCAGATGAAATTTTTAACGCAACTGTTAAAGCATTAACCGATGTTGTCAGCAAAGTAAGTGGTACTGTGCGTGCCGTATCATTTTCAACACAACAGCATAGCTTAATTGCACTAGATAAAGATCACAAGCCACTGACAAAAGTTATCACCTGGGCCGATAACCGTGCTGAAAAGCAGGCTACTGAGGCTTCTAAGAGCGGTTTAGGAATGAAGATCTATAATAAGACCGGTCTTCCAATCCACCCAATGGGTCCTGTTTATAAATTAATGTGGTTAAAAAAGGAACACAACGATATTTTTGAAAATGCCAACTATTGGGTTGGATTAAAAGAATACCTAATGTGGCGTTTCTTTGGTCAACTGAAGGAAGAAACTTCAATGGCTTCTGCCACTGGATTAATGAACATTTTCGACATGGACTGGGATGATGACATTCTCAGTTGGGTTGGCATTAATCGTAAACAATTACCGGAATTAGTTGATCCAACTTATCAATTAACTGGAATGGACAATGATATTGCTGCTGAAATTGGCATTTCACCAAAAACTCCATTTGTTATGGGTGCCACTGATGGTGCCCTTGCAGAAATTGGCTTAGGCGCAATTGGTAAAGGTGAAGTTGCCGTTACCATTGGTACTTCTGGTGCCGTAAGAACCTTCGTTGACAAGCCTCAGCTTGATCCTAAAGGCCGGACATACTGCTACCCTGTTATGAACGGCAAATGGATCGTTGGTGGTCCCGTTAACAGTGGTGGAATTGTCTTCCGCTGGGTTCGCGATAACTTGTTTGCACCTGAAAAAGCCACTGCTAAGATGCTTGGCATGGATCCTTATGACTTCTTAACAGAAGTTGCTAAGACAGTTCCTGCCGGTTCAGATGGTTTGATTTTCCAGCCATTTCTTGGCGGTGAACGTGCACCTATCTGGAATGGTAACGCACGTGCAACCTTCTTCGGTTTAACTCGTAGTCACACACGTGCTCACATGGTTCGTGCAGCCCTTGAAGGTGTTGTCTATAACCTCTACTCAGTTCTACTAGCCTTGCAAGAAGCTGTTGGTGAACCAACTGTGATTACTGCGACTGGTGGTTTCGCTCGTTCAGCCCTTTGGCGTCAAATGCTTGCTGATGTCTTTGAACATCCAGTAACCATTCCCGAAGCCTTTGAAAGTGGCTGCTTGGGTGCCATGGTAGTCGGCTTAATTAGTATCGGTGAAGCAGATGACCTTTCAGTTGTTAAGAAGTTCATCGGTAAGCAAAATACTTACCAACCAGATCCATCGAACTTTGAGAACTACCGTGATCTGTTACCAATCTATCTGAGTGTTGGCCGTCAGCTTGAATCTGAGTACGATTCAATTGCTGAATATCAACGGAAGCATCCACATCCAGAAGATAAAAAAGATTAATATCTAAACAAATAGAAGTTCTAAATTCCTAATGGTTATTTAGAACTTCTATTACTGTACATAGCAGTAAAATCATCTTGGGGGACAAGCGTTCATGAAGGACACAATTGATTTAACAACTGGATATCCGTTAAAAAAAATTTTACTGTTTTCTCTTCCACTTGTAGGCGGATCATTGTTTCAACAACTATACAATTTCATTGACACAATGATTGTCGGCCGATTAATTGGAATCGATGCCTTGGCTGCAGTTGGTGCGTACTACCCACTCAGTTTTTTGATTCTTGGTTTTGTTCAAGGAAGTTGTGTTGGCTTTAGCATTCCACTTGCACAGAGCGTTGGTAGTAAAAGTGAGCGAGACATTAAGGACTATTTAGTAAATGCTGTTTGGCTTTGCCTAGTGGTGGCAATTATATTGACTCCACTCATGATGATCTTTGCCCACTCAATTTTACAAGGGTTAAATACACCGCATGAGATTATTAAGTTAGCCACTACTTTTACAGTAGTGTCGTTTGCTGGTATCCCGGCAAATATTCTCTATAATTACTCAGCTAATGCATTGCGCGCTTTTGGTGATTCAACGCGACCTTTTTACTTTTTAATCAGCTCTCTCGTACTAAACATCATTTTAGCGTTAATTTTCATTGAAGTATTTCACTTCGGTATTGCCGGTGTAGCTCTAGCTACCGTTATCAGTGAATTTTTTAGTGGCATGTTAAACGTCATCTGGTTAATTTACAGCGGTCATTTCATCAAAGTGCGATGGCATGACTTCAACTTCAGTTTGCATCATATTAGTAGAATGTGCATTATTGGTTTTCCAATGGGGTTCGAGTACTCGATTTCTGCAATTGGCGCCGTGGTCATGCAAGACGCAATCAACTTGCTAGGTACAGCAGCCGTGGCTGGTCAATCTGCTGGTGAAAAAATTAGACAATTATTCACACTACCTGCCGAAAGCGTCGGCATGGCAATTGCAACGTATATGGCCCAAAATTATGGTGCCAAAAAAATTGATCGAATTAAAAAAGGCATCCTCCAAGGATCTCTAATTCAATTGATATACTCTTTAACAGCCTTTGTGTTAGTCATGGTGTTCAAAAAATTACTAATCTCGGCAGTTTTGGGCACAACTAGTGGTGTTGTCTATAACAAGGCGGACCAATATTTAACAATTATCAGCTTCTTCTTTATCATTCACGGACTACTAATGATCTTTAGAAACACTCTACAAGGACTTGGCCACAGTATTTATGCTATCTTCTCTGGCTTTGGTGAACTTATTGGCCGTTCCATCGGTGGTATCCTGTCGATTACCTCAATGGGATATATAGCAATCTGTTATTCAAATCAAATTGCTTGGGGACTATCACTGTTATACTGCATGTTCATCATGTTCAGGCTTTTCAAAACTGATAATCAACTAAAAAATAAATAGCTATTCCGCGTCTAAGTCGTGACCTAAGTCACGGCTTTTTGCATACTCTGATGGTGACATCCCCACGATTTTTTTGAAACACTGTGCAAAGTAACTTTGACCATTAAAACCAACGTTAATTGCTATTTCATTCATTTTACTATTCTCAGTTCTAATCAACTGTTTAGCAAATTCAATACGTTGAAAGTTGATAAACTCAAACAATGATTGACCTGTTTCTTTGCTAAAATTCCTAGATAAAACTGATAGGTTGCTGTGTACAGCATGAGCAATTTGAGTAAGTGTTAACTGCTGAGAATAGTGCATATTTACATAACTGATCGTCGCACTTACTAGTCGGCCATAGTGTTTATTATGTAAATCGCTGATCAAATCGCAGTATTCTTGAGCCATTGTCCTGATTAGGTGCCAAATAGAATTCAAATCTCTGGCCTGCTCGATCTTAATTGCATATTTTTCAGAGATTAAATGAACGTAGACTGGCTCTAATCCACCCTGTTCAGCACCAATTCTACACATCGTATTATAGGCAAAACCGATATTTTTTGCGGAACGAAGTGGACTACTTGGCACACGACTCACAAATGGTGAAAAGAAACTGGTGGGTGTTCCGTCAGTTAGAATATCCGCCTGTTTTGCATTTCCATCAATAATTGCATCAATTAATTCCCGTTGTTTCTTATATCTTTCATTTACTTGTTGTTCAAAATTATCATCCAGATCACCTGAATCTTGAACAATATGTGAATCATCTTGAAAATCTGTTTCCATATGAACTTTAGCTTCACCACAATTAATCAATGATGCCGTAATTGATGTAATACTATTGATCTCCGACTTATTTAAAATTGGTAAACTACTTAATTCATTTTGAATCCGTTTTGACTTACTCGCAATATTATATATTTTTAAATCCGAATTTGATAAAAAAGGCCCTAGAACAACTATGGATGATATTTTTTTGTTTTGCCATTCGGCAATTGCCAGATATTTCACAATATTTTGATTAAAATAATAGCATGTATTCTCACTCTGTTTAATCAAATAATCGAACATCTTTTTCGTGGCTTTTTTAGTAAATTTATGGTAAATGTTCACGTTAACCTTTGCTATTTCACTCAGATGTGATGCCAATGCATTATCCATCTCATGTATCCTCCAATCAGTCATTATAATTATAATATAGTCAATATATTAATAAAACCAGCTAATAAAGTTTAATATACTGATTACAGTAAGCGATTACATTGATTGAATGGAGGAAATTAATTTGTTATACCCTATTACAACAAACACTCGTGTAGTTTTAGATTTAGATGGAGTTTGGAAATTTCAAGTTGAAGAACCAGTTGGTAGCATTACAGAAGATAATCCGCTTAAAACAGACGAAGTCATGGCTGTTCCGGCGTCCTTTAATGACCAAACTGACAAACCGGCCTTAAGAGAACACAACGGTTATTTCTGGTACGAGACTAACTTTGAAGTTGCCGATATTTTACAGGACCAACGATTGGTTTTAAGATTTGGTTCAGTCACTCATGAAGCATGGGTGTATCTGAACGGGAAAAAATTAACACACCATAAGGGAGGATTCACTCCCTTTGAAGTTGAAGTAAATGACTTCCTGGTGCCTGGAAAAAATAGATTATCTGTGCGCGTAAGTAACTTACTGGATTACACCACACTCCCTGTCGGAAACTTCTCTGAAACTAAAGATGAGAATGGTGACCCTCAATACAGCGTTGATGAAAATTTTGATTTCTATAACTACGCTGGTATTCACCGACCTGTAAAGCTTTATTCAACACCCAAAGACTACATCAGTGATGTAACAATCGTCCCAGACGTTAATCTAAATGATGGGTCTGCAAACGTAAACTTTGATATTGACACTGGCGGGAGCTTTGATGATATCGAAATTAAAATCATTGATGAAAATAATAACGAAGTTGGTACCGCCAAGGGAACGAGCACAAATGTTGAAATTAATAACGTCCATCTATGGCAGCCACTTAATGCTTATATCTATACTGCCAAAATCATTGGCATCAAAAATGGCAAAATCGTAGATACCTATGAAGAACCATTCGGTGTTCGTAAAGTTGAAGTTAAATCCGGCAGATTCTTAATCAATGGAGAACCATTTTATTTTAAAGGATTTGGTAAGCATGAGGACACCTACGTCAATGGTAAAGGATTGAATGAAGCATATAATGTTTTAGACATTAAATTAATGAAATCAATGGGAGCAAATTCATTCCGCACGTCGCATTATCCATACTCAGATGAAATGATGAGACTTTGCGACCGTGAGGGAATTGTCGTGATTGAGGAAACTCCAGCTGTTGGTTTGATGGTTGACTTTGGCTTTGATATTGCTAACAAGATGGATAAAATTGATGAAGATCCAACATGGTCTAAGTTAAAGACTGGAGACGCACATCGACAAGTCATCCACGAAATGATTGACCGTGATAAAAATCACGCATGTGTAGTCATGTGGTCAATTTCGAATGAATCGGCTCATTACGCACCCGGTGCTCATGAATATTTTGAGCCCCTCTTCAAATTGGCGCGTGAGCTAGATCCACAGAAACGTCCATGCACATACGTTGCCATCATGATGACTCTCCCTGATACAGATAAATGTACAGACCTCGTTGATGTTATTTCACTAAATCGGTACTACGGTTGGTATCTAACAAATGGCGACTTAAGCAAGGTAACAGATACTGTCCTACAAGAGCTTAATCAATGGCAATCAAAGTACCCGGATAAACCAATTATTTACACTGAATATGGAGCAGACACAATTGCAGGTGTCCACAGTCCCTATAATGAACCGTTCTCGGAAGAATATCAGGTTGAATATTATAAAAAATATAGCACCGCTTTTGATGAAGTTAAGAACTTCACTGGCGAACAAGTTTGGAATTTTGCTGATTTTCAAACAAAATTTGGCATTCAACGTGTTCAAGGAAACAAAAAGGGGATTTTCACTAGGTCCAGAGAACCCAAAATGGCCGCTAAATATTTGTCAGATAGATGGAATAATATTCCAAATTTAGGTTTTAAAAAGTTAAAATAATCAATTAAACCAATTAAAAAAGCAGAAACTCCTAACGGAATTTCTGCTTTTTTACTTATTAACGTTTCAAAAATAAAACGTTGACGCATTCTGGTGTCACAATATTCTTTTCAACTAACGTTAATTTACCGTTTTCACTATTTCTTTTATAAATTGTTCCATTACTGGTGTTTTGATTAACCAGCAGAATAAAATTGTTTGTTAGATCTAAATTAAAATCTCTCGGAAAATCTCCCTCACTGGAAATTTGTTGGATCTCCGTTAATTTAAGACCATCCCTGTTGATTGCAAATACAGTAACACTATTAAACCCTCTGTTAGAAACATACAAAAAGCGTTGATCATTACTGATTCTAATCGCTGCTGCACCGTTATGGGCAGTCCATGTTGTTGGTATTGTGGAAACTGAGGATACTAAACTAAAACTACCATCGCTCTCGTTGTATTTTAAAGCACTCACCTGACTAGATAACTCACCTAATAAATAAGCAATTGGTTCTTTTTCATTAAACACTAAATGTCTAGGGCCATATCCGTCAGGTAGCTCAAGTGTTTGAACTAATTTAAGTTTACCCTCTTCGGTAACATCATAAGTAGTTAAAGTGTCATTCCCTAAGTCAACGGCCACAACCCTCCTGTCAGGTGTCAGTGCAGTAAAATGAACGTGGCTAGATTCCTGTTCTGGCCGTGGCCCATTGCCTTGGTGAACTACCTCGTCAATCTCACTGATTGTTTTGTCTTGATTAATTCGATAAACATTAATTTTCCCCATATGGTAATTGCTGGCAAAAATTAATTGTCGTTGTTCATCCAACATGACATGTGCCGGAGAGGTGCCAACCTTTATATTCTCGTTAATTAGCCTTGGTTCTTCACTATTTAATTCATATGCAGCCACTCCGCTCTGATCGGCATGATCGTCAATTAAATAAGCATAGTTATCTTTTGAAACAGCTAAATATGTTGGTGATCCAATTTTTTTGATGTAAGCGGAAGGTGTTGTTAAATGACCAGTTTTCGAATCAAATGAGGCAACGTAAACTCCCTCACCGTTTTTATGTGTGTATCCACCCAATAAAACTTTTTCAAACATTACAGATCCTCCATTACTTAGTAACTAATTATTTCATTTTCACTATCTTCAATTTGAACGTTCGTTAAAACCAAATTTGCAGTTGTCTCAGTATTCAGGCCAATATGGGAACTTGTCACAACTCCTGAACCATAGTTAGGTCTTAAATCAAATTCCGTAGCCGTTTTAAAAGGTTTATTCAACTTTAAATTAACATCTCGTAAATATATATCACGAACGGCACCTTCAACACTTGAATAGATAAATATACCATTATCTGACTCACAGTTAATGTTCAAAAAGCTGATGTTGTCAATAACCTGATTCTTCATATCAGTTTTTTCATCCCGTTGAACAAGTGTGATGTATATTGGTTCGCCAGATCCCCACCAGTCCTTAGTATAGGTTTTGTTTTTGATCGTTATATTTTCGAATGTAATGTTCCTAACACTACCGGGATCTCTAATTTGAAATGCAATACCGCGATTTGTATCTTCTATTTTAAGATCGGTAAAATAGCAATCTTCAAAATTTCCAAAACTACTACTGCCAAACTTGATTGCTGAGCTTCGAGTTTTAATGTTGCAACGTTCCACTTTGATATTGTTACAATCACCATACTTAGCAGTTTCTTCTGTGCATTTGGGACAAATACCGTCATCTCCGGTAACGATCGTGCAATCATGAATATGTGTTTCTCTGCCTCGGTCAATATCTATTCCATCAGTATTTGGCATTCTCATTTCATTATTAATAAAAATTGAGTCTATTTCGGTTTTAAAGCATCCAACCAAGTGAATTGTCCAAAATGGTGAATTAATAATGTGAAGATTACTAATTTTAACGTCGCGACAATTCTCAAAATAAAACATCATTGGACGTGGGTATTTGTAAAATTTTAGATGTTGTTCACTGCCCTGGTCAGGAAAAATAAATTTTTCAAAGTTTCCATCAATCGTTCCATCTCCGGTAACTGCAATATTATTTGCACCATTGGCAAAGATCAGTCCACTAATTGGTGTATTATTTCTAATTAATTCAAATGGACCAGGCCTTCTGATATACCGTTCTTCATTCCCAGATCCTCTAAGTGTTGCACCAGATTCAACGTTCAAAGTTACATTACTTTTCAGCTCAATACCGTCAATAATATAAACTCCTTCTCCTGGGACAGTCACAATCCCACCATCTGCGCCGTTACACTTATCAATTGCACTCTGAATTGCCTCTGTTGCATTAATACTAATATCATCAAAATCATGATTATCTAAGATATTGATTTCTATCAAACCGATTTCCTCCATAATAGAATCTCTGTTTGCGTTAATTATACTCGTTTTAAAAAAGGTAGCCGGTTTCCCGACTACCTAATGGATTCAAAACTGGTATTAGATTATTTTATTTATTTTCGTCTTCAAAAAATGCAAAGTAGTTATATGCATTATTATAGGAAATATCTTCAACAATTTTGCCAAGTGTCTCTTCATCATCAGGAGCTTGGCCACGTTCAACCAATGAACCAATGTAATCACAAAGAACACGGCGGAAATATTCATGGCGAGGATATGACAAGAAACTTCTTGAATCAGTCAGCATACCTACAAAGTTAGCTAATAAACTTTGTTGAGCCATAATTCTGAGTTGTTCAGCCATTCCTTCACGTGTGTCATTAAACCACCAAGCACAACCAAGTTGAAGTTTTTGAGTAACTCCGCCACCATAAAAGTCGCCCATGCCAGTGGCTAACTGCATCCAGTCATTCGGATTCAGCGAATAAAGGATCGTCCGAGGAATGTTATCTTCATTTTGCATATCAGTGAATAGATCAACAATGTTACCAGCAATATCAGGTTGTGTCCCCATTGAGTCAAAGCCAGTATCTACACCAAGTTTCTTGAACATTGGTTTGTTTGCATTACGCACAGCATTAACGTGGAATTGCATAGTCCAATTAAATTTGTGGTTCAATCTCATCAATGCTTCGATCAGTGCTGTAGAATATGCATCAACTTCATGTGCGGATAGGGATTCATTGGCACGACCCTTATTAAAAATTTTAGCCAGTTCATTATCTGAAACTTTAACAAAGTGGAAAGTGTTCAAGCCGTGATCAGAAAGACGCCCACCTAAACTATTGAAAAATTCAAAGCGTTGTTCAAGAGCATCAATTAATGAATTAAAATCTGTAATTTTAACGCCAGAAACTGATGATAGCTCATCAAGGTACGATGCATATGTGTCGGCGCTGATATTAAAGGCCTTGTCAGGGCGCATTGCAGGCAATACCTTGAAACCATTTTCTTTTTCTTCCTTCTTCAAGAGCTTATGATATTTCAAATCTGAAGCAGGATCATCGGTTGTGCAGACAGCTTTTACATCAAACTTTTTAATAAGATTACGTGGCTTGAAGTCATCCGTTGCTAACATCTTGTTGGCCTTATCCCAAACTTGTTTAACATTCTTGGTTGAAAAAGGCTCATCAATGCCGAAGAAGCGTTGCAATTCGAGGTGAGTCCATTCATATAGTGGATTACCAATCGCCTTTTCAATGGTTCCAGCCCATGCAACCATCTTCTGATATTCGTCACCATCACCGGTAATGAATTCTTCATCAACACCGTTAGCTCTCATCAAGCGCCATTTATAATGGTCACCAAAGTTACCATCATTAATCCAAATTCTAGAAAGGTTAGGGTAGTTTTTATTCTCATAAATTTCCTTTGGGTTCAAATGACAATGAAAATCAATAATTGGCATCTTAGCTGCATGATCATGAAGCAGTTTCTTACCCATATCATTTGTTAACAGAAAATCCTTATCTAATAAACTCATTACACATTCTCCTTAGAAAAATTTTTAAAGTGACTTCAAATTTTAAATTGAAATCAAGTCTTTAACAGAAAAACTTATTTGAACTTGGTATTTATCGACTTGTCTGTTTGCGTACTTAATCTCCACTTGGCGACTTTCACCATTAAAGTACCAGCCTTCGTCGGCATTCTCAAACTTATCAAAGTTTAAGAATTGTTCCACCTTTATACCATCAATAGATACGCTGAACGGTGCTACGCCTGGACAACATACTGATAACACCATATTTTTAACCTTTGTTTGGTATTTACCAGTTTGTGTCACGTTTACTAGAACACCACCGTCGAGCGGCTGAAAGTCAAAAGTAGTTTCTAATGACTGACCACGTTTATAGTCGTTAGTTTTACCGTCGTCTTCGTAGACAGTAAATGACGATTTAACACTCGGTTCAATCAATAAATCAAGCTTGTCAATTATGTCATTGTGCAAATTACTAATTTCTGGACTTCTTGGAACAATTCCACCCGTTCTTAAGAACATTGGAATTGAAGACAAATCAACAGGTACTTCAATCGTCTGACCACCCTGATAATACTTGGCAGTTTTAATTTCATACCAGTCAGATCCTTCAGGCAGATAAATGCCTTTAACGGTTTGTCCTTTATCTAACACGTTAGCAATTAGAAGTGATGATCCTAGCATAAATTCAAAACTCTCCTCAGCAACTTTTGGATCATCCTGGAATTCGTAAACTAGCGGACGCATAATTGGAGATCCAATAGTTGATGCCTCGTACAATAATGAATAGAAATACGGAATTAAAGTGTATCTCAACTTGATTGCATCACGAATATAACTGGTATATTGGGGATACATCCATGGCTCGGTCACTGTATTATCATCATTTGAGGAATGAATTGAGAATCGAGGTTGGAATATTCCATTTTGAACCCAACGAACGAATAACTCTGGTTCGGGAGCTGGACCATCAAATCCACCGATATCACAGCCTTGATTGGCAACACCGGATAGCCCCATTCCCAAAATAGTTGGGACATTGTATTTTACGTTAGTCCAACTTGTACGATTATCACCGGCCCAAGTCTGGGCATAACGCTGAATTCCAGCAAATCCGGCACGGTTAACCAAATATGGTCGTGCATCAGGATTATATTTATTGATCGCATCCTTAGCAGTTTTTGCCATCATCGTTGACATCAATGGCTTAACAGCACCAATCTTTTTCTTTAATCCTTCAGCATCAACAACAGCATTATTGTCATTAATTTCATACTCGTTATTGTCATTCCAAATAGATGTGATCCCCAATGAAAGCAGGGAATCGGTCATATGCTTTGCCCATTCTTGACGACCGGCTTCACTTGTAAAATCAACAAAGTGAGCGTTGCCACCCCAATACTGATCTACTTGATCATCCCTGCCATCTGAAGTTTTAACATACGCATCGTGCTCCTGAAAATCTTTGGTAAGAAAGTGGGTCGTTAACATTCCTGGCTTAATATTAGGTGCTAGCAAAACACCTTTTTCTTTTAGTTTGTTTACAAAGTCTTGAGGATTGGGGAAACGTGTCTTATTCCAATTAAACACATAACGCTTGCCATCTTTGCCACTGGTATATCCGGATGATAGGAAGAATCCGTCACAAGGTATACCGTATTTTTTGCACGTATCAACGAAATCTAGAATTGCGACATCTGCATTCTCATCTAATTCTGTGTAATACATCGTTGAACCCATGTATCCGAAAGAAGGTAGCGGCATCATTGCACTCTTACCAGTTAAATCAGTATAATGCTCGACCACCTTTTTGATTGTTGGTCCACCAATAAAGAAGACATCCAATTCTCCACCATCACACTCAAAGTAACTGAATCGTTTCCAGTAGTTACTATGTTCGCTATCCATGTCAAAAACTGAATCATGGGAATTATTGTAGTATAGACCACTGGCAATATTATCTTCACCATTAAAATCTATATAGAATGGAATCATTTTATATAGCGGATCAGATTTTTTGGCGTTCCACCCAAGTGAATCCGTGTTGTGCATACGCATTCTACGTTTGAATTTATTTAATTCACCGGATTTTTCTCCAAATCCATAGAAATAATTATGGTCACCCATCGAACTATAATGGAAAGAACGTCCATTATCATCCTGTAGAAAGGCTCGCTTTGCTAAGTCTTGATGAACTATGTTTCCATTTTCATCAACTATTTCAAAAGCAAACGGTTCTTGGTAAATATTTAAAGTATATTTACCAGTTGAAACCGTGTACCCAAATTCTGTTTTTTTAGGATCAGTTTTAATTGCCTGAACTCTGGTTCTTTCGTCACCTAAAAGTTTATCTGTCTTGTCGTCCCAAGCAGTCTTCGTTAATGCATAAGATTCCTCAGGTGCAAATTCGTCGTCAAACGTACCACGCATACGAATGATATTTTCATCTAAAAGATAAACCCTGAACTTTGCGCCATTTGTTTCTAATTCCAAGAAATCGTCATTATTTACAACGTTGAGTAACTTTGTACTTACTTTCATGATTTCCCTACTTTCATTGTTCAAACAAATTTGGTCTTTATAAAATGAATGTGCTCGCTTCACTAAAATTATCAGCGATGCGAGCACATTCGCTCTTTATGGTTAATTTAAAATTAGTCTTTTGCTTCTTCTTCAGCGTTTTCGTTGTGAATCTTAGCCAATTTGGCAGCGTTTTCTTGAACACGCTTCTTGCTCAATGGGTAGAAGAACAACAATACTAATGCGGCCAAAAGCAGGCAAGTTGTTGGTACACCAGTTGCTAAGTTATAGATACGATCAACAACTTGAGTACTTTGTTGAACACCACCACTAGTAGATGAAACGTAACCAATGATTGTTAGCATAAAGCCACCAAAACCACCGGCGATAGCTTGAGCAACTTTACGTGCAAATGAGTTAACACCATAAACGATACCATCTTCACGAACACCAGTAATAACTTCATGGTTGTCAATAACATCTGTAATGAATGCCCAAACCATCAGGTTAAATACACCTGCACCAAGTGAACCAAAGAACAGCATTACTAGGTATACACCTGCGCTGTGAGTATGAATCAACATCAAAGCACCATAGATAATGGCACCAAAGATTAAAGCAGCAATTGAACATTCCTTACGACCAAACTTACGAGTCATCCAGTTACTGAATGGAGCAAGTAACAATACAGTCGCAAAGTTAAAGATCAAAGCAATTGACATTGCAGTCTTGTTTTGGAAGTAATCATTGAATAAATAAGAAATTAATGTCCCAGAAAGGTTTTGGTTGATAACCAAAATAATATCTACAAGAACCAAAATCAAAAGTGCACGGTTTTCGAACATGCCTTTAACAACTTTGCCCAATGGAACTGGTTCGCTCTTTTCAGTACGAACACGTTCAGTAGTTAAATTGTAGTTAAGTGGTAGCAAATAAATGCTATGACAGCGCATACAACTACGACAATGAAGAAACGATTGCCAGAAATCTTTTGGCTGGCACCGATGTAAATAAACATTGGTAAGATGTAACTTGTTAAAGCACTACCTAAAGCTGAACCCATGGCACGGAATGTTGATAGTGAAGTCTTGTCATCAGGATCACTACTGATGGCTGAAGCCATTGATCCATAAGGGATGTTAACTGATGAGTAGAAAATGCCCCAAGCCAAGTATGTTACAAAGACCCATACAAAACGCATTGGTAATGCCCAATCCTTAACAATTGGAACGAATACCAAGATGAAGGCAATTAACAGGAACCATCTCATCCGATTCATCCAAGGCTTGAAACGCCCAATTTTGTGTAATTTACTATTATCAACCAATCTACCAACTGTAATATCGGCGAACGCATCAATAAAACGAGCGGAGATAAACAGAATACCAACCTGCGCACCAGTTAAACCAAGCACGTTAGTATAGAAGATCATTAAGAATGAGTTAACAACGTTGAATGAGAAGTTATTCCCAATATCGCCAAACATGTAACCTATTTTATCTTTAATACCAAACGGTGCCGCTTCGATCGTAACTGTCTTTTGCGACTTATCCAAAATAATCACTCCCTAAAATTGATATAACACTGTGAATAAATACAATAATGAACTGTAAAACAATTGCTGATCTCTTTTGACTTGTTCAAAAAACCTCCTTGATTCACTCTAATAAAGTTCAACGTCTTACTAAATTATATTGAAAAAAATAGTTGAAATTCATCAAAGTGGTATATCAGATATTGATTACAAATGCATCATAAATGCTTTTGAAAGCGTTGTCAACAGGTTTTAAAAATGCACACGGTAACATTTTTTTGTTTATTACAGACCCACGTATTTAATATGTTCTTGCAGGTATTTTCTTTCCTTATTATGTCCATTAAAATTGTTACATTAAAAAAATTATCTAATATAACAGTTATTTTTTTGACTAAAAATCACAATTACTAGCTTTATTTAATTTTTTCGCATAGAATAAAAGCAATTTATCGAAGGACGTGATTAAATGTCATCTAAAAACTTGTTGGTGATTTCTCAAATTACTGACGATCAAAAAAATGTCATCAAAAAAATGGGAATTAATGTATTTGGCATAGATGATCTCGATGTTCAGGTCTCAAAAAACGAAATCAACATTCTTTATGGTTGGAATAAAAAAATTGGATTAGACATCATCAATGCAGACCACTCTTCATTAGAGTGGATCCATGCAATTTCAGCAGGTGTGGATAGCATTCCAATGGACATACTCTCTAAACGCAACATTAAGCTTACAAATGCTAGCGGTATCCACGCTGAATCAATTAGCCAGTCTGTGATCGCATTCATTCTGCATTTTGTTAGAGGCATTGACAATGCAGAATCAAATCGACTTAATAAAAATTGGATTACTAATGAAAATACACAGCCTGCCATAATTTCAGATTTTGATTATTTAATATTTGGCACCGGACATATTGGACAGCAAATCGCCAGATTGTTGAAATCTCTGGGCGGACATACAACTGGAGTTAATACATCAGGTCACCCTGCTGAATACTTCGATAAAACAGTCTCCATTAAAAATGTATCTAACCAGCTTATTCACGCTGATGTAATCATTAACGTCATGCCCCTAACAGACTCGACACTGCATTACTTCAACTACGACCGTTTCGCATCTGCGAAGGAAATTTTCTTATTTATCAACGTCGGTAGAGGACCGGTTGTTGAATCAAAAGGTCTAATTAAAGCCATCAATGATGGCACAATCAAGCATGCTGCTCTGGACGTTTTTGAAGAGGAACCTTTAAAATCAGACAGTCCATTTTGGACATTGCCGAATACTATCATCACTCCGCACAACACAGGAGTCGTTCGACACTTCAAAAATAAACAGATGCGTATTTTTCTTCCGAACTTAGAACAGTATTTGAAAGATGGCACTTTTAAATCAAACCAAGTTAATTTGAACAGTGGATATTAAAAAAGATCTCCGTTTGTGGAGATCTTTTTTATCACTGCCCTGCACGATTAGTAGAACAAATTTTTACACAAAAAAGTAATTCATTCTAAAATCAAAAATTATTTGACGAATATTCTTATTGTGATATATTGAAAGCGTATTCATGACGCAAACTAATATATCACAATTATTAGTCATCATTTTATGAGGAGGAACAGATTTATGGCATTTAATAACTACTCGAATGAATTTTGGACAGTTACCTCTGGTGATTTATCACAAAAACGTCAACATGTAGCGACACCTGAGATTAAGAACACAACAGGTAGTAAGAAAATCATTATCGATCCATCTACTGAATATCAAGATTGGCAAGGTGGTGGAGCGGCCATTACTGATTCTGCAGCAAAATTAATTTGGGAAAACCTTGATAAGTCAAAGAGACACGAATTATTAACTGAACTATTTGATCCCGATCAAGGTGGATTTTCGGTTGTAAGAGTTCCACTGGGTTCTTGCGACTTTCAAAGTCAGGATTACTATACTTATGATGATGTTCCATTTGGTGAGCACGATAGTAAGCTTGAAAAATTTTCAGTGGGCGAAGGTGTTCCGGGAGCAGAGGACGCAACAAAAGATCTCAAGCACATCGTTCCAGTTTTACAAGAAATACTACAAATAAATCCTGGAGTTAAGGTAATTGCATCGCCTTGGTCTGCACCGGCGTGGATGAAGAATACTGGTAAGCTAACTCACGGTGGTCACTTCAGATTTGGCGAATTCACCGGTAACGGATATAACGAAGAAAGCCGCTTTGAATACATTTATGCTCAATATTTCATCAAGTATATAGAGGAATATCAAAAACTCGGCATTCCAATTTACGGCATAACTATTCAAAACGAACCTTCTAACGCAGCACATTGGCCAGCTATGATTTGGACAATTCCTCAACTTGCTGAATTTGGCTATAAGTATTTAAGACCGGCACTTAATAGATCATTTCCTGATACAAAGATGTATCTACTTGATGATAATTTTCACACATTGACCGAGCCTCTTACTAATAATGTGACTCGCGAACAGGCCACAGCATTTGATGGACTATCTGTGCATACCTATGTCGGCCCTTACACGAACCTATATAATGCAAGTCGTTCATTTCCAAACTGGTCATTAATCATGACCGAACGTCGATGCATGATGGAAGAAACCGTTGAAGATGCTTCCCATATCATGATGGGCATTATCGGTAACTGGTTGGTTAGAAACGGTTTAAACATGATTACATTATGGAATCTTGCTCTAGATGAACGAGGACTCCCTAACGCCGCTGACTCTACCGGCAGACGTGGAGTTATTACAATTGACCATACTACTGGTAAGATTCAGCGAAATTTAGAGTACTACATGCTTCGCAACTTTGGACAGGATGTTCCAGTGGGATCAAAGATCATTGCTTCCACCAACTATACCCCAGATGGATTTAGTGGTAGCATCGGATCAGTTGCATTCAAATCACCAGATAATTCAATTTCAGCACACATTTATAATCCTACAAATGCACCGATAAAAGTTGCAATTACTATTAACGGTAATGGAAGTGAATGGCAAGAAGTTACTGTACCTGCATTTGGTACGGTTTGCTTTAGAAAATCAAATGGAGTTATCAATGAATCAGAGGTTCCTGCAGACGAAGAATTCAAATTAAATCCAACCCCAGCAAACACTGATGATTTAACACCAACACAGTACCTTAAATAACTAAGTGTCCTAACGTATTAATAGATTGAAACAAAGGTGATATCATCTACCAAAAATGCTAATTTAGTGTTTGAAATTATCTATGCTAAACGTGCTATGGAAGACTCTCAAAACATTAGGTCTCCAAGACCAAAATCCAATTTTCAGGATTTTAGTCTTGGAGACCTAATATTTTGGGAGACAAGTGACCTTGTTCCCACTATCTTTCTTGAATATAGTCTTTCATCATCTTATTTTTATTTTTCCAATGCTTCCCACAATCCATTTAAATAAGCAATTCCCAAGGCACGATCGTACAATCCGTATCCAGGTCTGCCTGTTTCACCCCAAATATTACGACCATGATCTGGGCGAATATATCCATCGAAATGAGTATCATGTAAGGCCTTCATAATTTCGTACATATCTAGTGAACCCTCGTCTGATAGATGTGCGGTTTCGTGAAAATCTCCCTGTTCATTATCAAATTTAATATTTCGTGCATGCACAAATGGCACCCGATTTCTACTCACAAATTCACGAATGATTGCTGGAATATCATTACTTGGGTTTTCTCCCAAACTACCAGTACAAATCGTGAATCCGTTATATGGACTATCGACCATTGCTTCAATTTGCCGCATATCATCAATATTTTTGTAGATTCTTGGCAAACCAAATAATGGACGTGGAGGATCATCTGGGTGAATAGCCATCTTTACGTCACATTCCTCGCATACTGGAATAATGGCCTGCAAGAAATACTGCAGATTATCTCTAAGCTGATTGTCGCTAATCCCCGCATATTCTTTAAACAAGCCTTTGACAGTTGTTAGTCGTTCTGGCTCCCATCCAGGTAAAGAATATCCATTTGATCCATTTTGAACGTCATCAATAATTTGCTCGGGAGATTTTTCAAGTCCAGCTGATTGAAATCTCATCACGTTTGAACCATCCGCTAGTTGATATTTTAAATCTGTCCTCATCCAGTCAAAAATTGGCATGAAATTGTAGCAAATTACTTTGATGCCAAAACTCGCTAAGTTACGAATTGTTTGTTGATAATTTTCAAAATATTTATCTCGTCCATCTTTACCAGCCTTAATATCATCATGGATATTAACACTTTCAATCACTTCAAGCTTCAAGCCTGCATCTTCAACCTGATTTTTTAAGTTTTTAATTTTTTCTCTAGGCCAAACATCCCCGACAGGTACATCATACAATGCACCAACGACCTGTGTAGTACCCGGAATTTGTCTAATTTGACTCAGAGTGATTGGATCATCCTTTTCACCAAACCAACGAAAGCCCATTTTTTCCATATTTCCGCCATCTCCAAACAATTTGTGCTTCTTAATGTCTCTATATTAATTTGTTTTCTACTAGACAACAACAAATTAATAAGTTAAAATTATTTTTCCACTTTAATTAAGCAATGCCCATTTATCAGCATTCGCACGTGACAGTTGCGCAGATGTAAGGTGCTTTATCATCATCAAGTGCTAGCTTGCAACTGATAAAATTGATAATTTTAGTTTCATCAAAGGCAAAGGGGATACAAGATTGAAAAACACTAACCTAAAATTTTCAAACAATCTCATTAAAGTAAGAAAAGACAAGAAAATGTCTCAGGAAGAATTAGCTTCGAAACTATTTCTAACAAGACAATCAATTTCAAAATGGGAAACCGGTGAATCAGTACCAGACATGAACAACTTAATTCAACTCGCACAAATATTAGATGTTGGACTAGATCAATTAGTATTAGGGATTGAACCACAAAGCAGTCTGAAGGTTAATCGCATGCAACAAGCATTCTCACATATTATGGAACAAGATGAAGCAGATAAAGATTGGCATCAAAATCATCGATGGCGCCAATGGCAATATTCTCATATCAACAATGGATGGGAATGGTTAGCTCGCTACTGGTGGGTATTATTTGCATTAATCGCCATGATTTCATATTTTATTTCAAATTTTCTTGGTAAACCGATGTAACAAATAGATCGACTTCATTTAAACAGATGAAGTCGTTTTTATTATGTTTAGAAGTTGTGAATTCACATTGTGGCCTTACTTCTTCTATTCAAGTGACCTTACTCGTTTCGCACTATAAGTCATTAATATAAGACTTACGACCATTAACGCTGAAACTGAAACAAACAGTAGTGAATAACTACCATGATCAATAATAATGCCACCATATAACGGACCAATTGCTCGACCAACAGAAATTCCCATATTAGCCATTCCCTGATACTTGCCGGTTTCACTAGGATCCGTCACTTGGTCAATCAAAGCTGGCATTCCTGGCAATCCTAGCATTTCCCCGACCGTTAAGATTATAAAATCAACAATAAAAAATGCGAATGTGTGCGCAAAAATTAGTATAAAAAACGACACAGCAAAGATTAACACACCAACTTCAACTTGCCGGGTTAATTTCAAATAGGGCGCTAATTTATTTACCAACGGTTGCCCAAATAAAATTAGAAACCCGTTCATGGTCCACAATAAGCTGTAAGCATAAAATGGAATGTGCATGTTAGTCATATGAACGGCCATTACGCTTTTCCACAAGGCGTAGCTAAGGTACGTTGCCACAATCACCAGACAGATCGTCCAGACAAATTTGATAACTTGCGGATGGGTTTTATTTGAACCTGTTACACTTTTACTGGTGTCTCGACTTACTTTCACGTTAAATGTGCATAATATCAAAATTAAGAATGCCACATAACACAAACTAGTCACCGAAAAAACGACCGTCACACCCAATGAAAGTAAAAAACCAACTAGTAGCGTACCAACAACTACACCTAAGTTAAGTGCCATGTACAATATATTAAATACGTAACGTGAATTTCGATTTTTCAATGATGCCGCATAAGCATTAATAACAGTGATATTAGCTCCATCGCCAAATCCAATCACAACCAATAAAATTGCAAAGATTGGCCAGCTATGAAAAAAGATTAATAAAATCACAGCGGTCGTTGCCACACTAACAGATGCCAAAGCGGTTTTATATGGTTGCCAATGGTCAAATAACCAGCCACCTAGATAATTGCCGATGATCATTGCACATGACATGATGAATAGCACAACACCTGCTGTCGCTAACGTTTGATGCAAGTAATTGTGCATATATACGGTTGTTAGTGGCCATAAAAAAGCTGCCCCCGCATTATTAAAAAAATTGGCGAGGACAACCCACTTCATCTTAATTTCTTTAGTTTGGCTCATTATCTTTCCCTTCGGGTGGATCTTATTCTATTCGTTCTCCAACTCGGATTACCCAAGTAATTCCGTAATGATCGACAAATTGACCCATTCTGTCACCGTTTGCTTGCGGACTATATGGTAAAATAACGCGCACTGTGTCTGATTCTGTAACTTTATTAAATAGATCCTCCGCGATCTTGGTATCGTCAGTATCATTGCTATCAAAATCAAGTAAAATTGAGATAAGAGACGACGGTTGCGGTTCAGCCATAAATGCATCGGAACAGAGAATCTTTGTCCCGGCAACTTCAAATTCACCATGATACGTTGTGTCTTCCAAATTGCTTGGCATCATGCCGTAATACTCGGCTTGATCCTCAGATACAGGCAAACGTGATATATTAGTGGCGCCAAACACTTCTTTATAGTAGGCCATTGCTTCTTTGGCATTGATAAACGTTATATACGGATACAATTTTGCTGTCATCCATTCATTCCTCCGATTCACTGTCCGTTTTATTATATTTATAATTTTGGACCGCGTCAAACTGGGTTTTATAAAAAATTATATCGTTGTTTTTGAAAACGTACACAAATACTGGTATCATAACCTTACTAGCTACTATTTGGAGGGAAAATTAATGCCATTAAAATCACCAAGTAAATATGTATTGGCCATTGACCAAGGAACTTTAACCACCAGAGCCATGCTGTTTAACCAGCGGGGTTTTAAAGTGGCTGAAATTGAGCGACCACTACGCAGTTTTACTCCTAAGCTTGGTTGGATGGAACACAATGCAAACGAAATTTGGAATGCGGTTCAGCAAGTTATTGCCACCATTCTGATAAATACTAGTATTCAGCCACAAAATATCGCTGCAATTGGCATTACTAACCAACGTGAAACCACTGTTGTGTGGGACAAAAAAACTGGTGAGCCAATTTACCACGCCATTGGCTGGCAGTCTCAGCAATCAGCTAGCATTGCTCGACAATTAATCAAGGATGATCACAATGATTTATTCCGTGAAAAAACTGGATTAAACATTAATACTTATTTTTCCGCCACTAAGATTAGATGGATCCTGGATAATGTGGAAGGCGCGCAAGAAAGAGCGGAGGCTGGTGAATTATTATTTGGCACCATCGATTCATGGATTGCCTGGAAATTATCTGAAGGCGATATTCACGTGACGGATTATTCAAATGCCAGTCGCACGCTCCTATTTAACATTCACACACTAAAATGGGATACGGAATTGTTGAATCTGTTAAACATTCCAATTGAGATGATGCCTGAAGTTAAATCTAGTTCCGAGGTATATGCGACCACTAAAACATTTCAGTTTTATGGCGCTGAAGTCCCCATTGCTGGTATTGCGGGAGACCAACAAGCTGCTCTTTTCGGGCAAGCTGGTTTTGAAAAGGGAACCGTTAAAAATACGTACGGTCCTGGTTCATTTATCGTTATGAATACTGGCGATGAGCCACAGTTATCAAAAAATAACTTGATTACTACGATCGCTTATGGCATAAATGGAAGGGTCACATATGCACTTGAGGGTAGTATTTTCGTTGCCGGTCAAGCAATTGATTGGTTGCAGGACAATATGGGGATGATTTCCAACCCATTCGAGTCACGAGAAGCTGCACTTGCTTCAACCAATGAAGATGAAGTCTACGTGGTGCCTGCATTTTCAGGGCTTGGTGCCCCATATTGGGATTTGGATGCTAGAGGTGCCGTTTTTGGGCTCACTCGTGGTACAAACCGTAATGATTTTATCAAGGCAACACTTCAATCCATTGCTTACCAAACACGTGATGTTATTGAAACGATGAAACAGGATACTGGTTTGTCGATTCCAACTTTAAAGGCCGATGGTGGTGCATCCAGAAACACCTACTTAATGCAGTTCCAGGCCGATATTCTGAATACTGAGGTCGACCGTGCTGCTGAAGAGGAAACTACCGCTTTAGGAGCTGCATTCTTGGCCGGGCTTGCCGTTGGCTACTGGCACAACACAGATGAATTGCGTGACGTGCTAGCAGATGGTAAACTTTTTACACCAGCAATGGACGATGCAAAACGCAGTTATCTATATCATGGATGGCAAAATGCTGTCAGTGCTACACAAATGTTTAAACCGGATGACGATTAGCTTAAAGCGGGAACTTTCCCGTTATTGTCACAGGTAAAACGTTTTATCAAACTTATGACTAATTATATTTTTTGTCTCAAAGCGGTGTGTTTGCCGCTGATCGAAAGGAAGTGTCGATTTGAAAACTCGAACTCACAGCTCATTTTTAATTCTTGGTATCTTTCTCCTTGGTGCCTGTATGCGTGCACCAATAACTTCAATTCCATCAATGATTAACAGCATCGCTAAGTCAATTGGTGTCGCTCCAACTAGCTTAGGTATTTTAACAACCTTACCATTAATTTGCTTCGGCCTATTTTCACCACTTGTACCTAAAATCAGCTCAAGGCTCGGCAATGAGTGGACTATTGCATTGACAGCTTTAGTGCTAGTTATCGGATCATATTTAAGAATTTTTAATCAATCAATGTTATTTGTTGGTACCATTTTGGTTGGCATAGCAATCACCTTCATCAACGTTTTGTTACCAGCACTAATTACAGAAAACATGCCCACTAGGATTGGCGCCATGACTAGCCTATACATTCTGTCTATGGCAATCTTCAGTTCGATTGGTGCTGGGATTAGTGCACCGATTGCTCAAGCAATTAACTGGCAGTTTGTTATCAAAATACTTACCTTTATGGCTTTAGCATTGTTCATTTTTTGGTTACCTAACCTTCGATTTAATCGTCGTGGGACAAATGAAACTAAAGAAAAATCTGCCAGCCCTTGGCTTAATAAAACAGCCTGGCTATTATTACTTTATTTCGGGCTATCTTCATTTATCTTCTATACATTGGTCGCTTGGCTACCAACAATTGCGATTAATGCTGGAATTTCGGCTAATACTGCTAGTTTGCTAGCCGGCTTATTCCAATTAGCCTCAGTCCCACCATCATTTTTTATCCCCGTTTTGGCTGAAAAATTAAATAATCGCGCCCCCCTAGTTTGGGGTGCTGGTATCTCGACGATTATCGGTTTAATCGGAATTTTAATTCCGATCCACTCGGTTATCTACTACGTAATCCTAAACATCATTTTGGGACTAGCAACATCTGCTACTTTCTCATTGTTAATGACCCTAATAAGCCTCAAAACACGTACGTCGGCTGAAACAAGTAGCTTGTCAGGTATGACTCAATCACTAGGCTACTTAATCGCGGCAGTTGGGCCCGTTTTAACAGGTTCTCTACAATCATCCACCAATTCATGGACGTCCAGCTTAATCTTAATGATTGTAATTACAATTGCATTTACAATTCTTGGATCCATGGGTGAACGTCAAAAATTTGTGTTTAACGAAAAAAAATAATTTGAAAATATTGATCTATACCAATTATCACAAATTTACTGAGGTTCCCATGCCCTTTAACATTACTAACCCTACCCAATTTTCGCGTTTTTCACGGAAATTGAAAAATTGCTGAAAACGCTGTCTTTTAGGCGTGCACAAAGTAACAAGAGAGTATATAATCGTGGTTGTTAAATTATTGTTCATCTATTGACTAGAAGGAGTGAAAGCTTTGACAAGAGAAAACAAAGCAGTCTTTACATTTTTTGGCGCATCAGGTGATCTCGCCAAACGTAAACTGTACCCATCACTATTCAAGCTCTATCAGAAAGGTTATTTGAAAGAACATTTTGGTGTTATTGGTACTTCACGGGCTAAATGGTCTGACGAAAAATTCCAAGGTATCGTTTCTGATTCAATTAAGGGCATCAGCGAAACCGAAAAGGGTCAAGCTGCAAAGTTTGCAAGCCATTTCTATTACATCGCTCATGATGTTACTGACAAAGCCCACTATGCTGCACTTAACGACTTAATCAACCAATTGAACAAACAATATGAAGCACAGGGTAACCGCCTGTTCTACTTCTCAATGGCTCCAGCATTCTTCAGCGTAATTGCACTGAACCTCAAGTCTGAAGGATTAATTACTGACGAAGGTTACAACCGTTTAGTAATCGAAAAACCATTTGGTCGTGACTACGACACTGCTAAACAACTAAATGATGCATTAACGGCATCATTTGAAGAAGACCAAATTTACAGAATTGATCACTACCTTGGTAAGGAAATGATTCAAAATATTGAAGCATTGCGCTTTGGTAACACAATCATTGAATCTCTCTGGAACAACCGTTATATTGACAACATCCAAGTCACTCTAAGTGAAAAACTTGGTGTTGAAGAACGTGCTTCATACTATGATACTTCAGGTGCTCTTCGTGATATGGTGCAAAACCATATCTTGCAAATTGTTAGTCAACTTGCAATGGAGCAACCGGTTGCATTCACCGATGCTGATGTTCGAGTTGAAAAGGTTAAAGCTTTACGGAGTATGCGTGTTTATTCTCCTAGTGCAGCCGCCACTAACTTGGTTCGTGGCCAATATGATGCTGGTGAAAACTCAAACGCCTATCGTGATGAAGATGGTGTTCCAGCAGATTCTGCAACTGAAACATTTGTTGCTGGCAAGCTTTTATTCGATAACTATCGCTGGTCAGGTGTACCATTCTACATTAGAACTGGTAAGAAATTGGCTGATAAGTTCACTCGTATTGATGTTGTCTTTAAGAAGCCATTGATTGATATCTTCGCTTTCCCACAGAATCCAAATGCTTCATTGTCAGAAAACGTTTTAACAATTTACGTTGAACCAAACTCAGGTTTTGCACTTCGTGTTAACGCCAAGAGTACTGGTCAAGGTTTCGAAACTGAACCAATCAATCTTGATTTCTTCCAAGATGCTGATAAAGAAAAGGAAGTTCCTGAACCATACGAACGACTTCTTCATGATGCACTTGAAGGAAACAGTACCAACTTTGCCTCATGGTCCGAAGTTGCTTATGCTTGGAAGTTTGTTGATGCAATTAGAAAGTTATGGGATATCGAAGTTCCTCGATTCCCTAACTACATTCCCGGATCCATGGGGCCAGCCGCTTCGGATGAGTTATTACAACGCGATGGTCGTTCATGGGTATACAAACTCAATCAATAATTTGAAATTAAAAAGCAAAGTAGGTTACAATGTACGTGTTGTAACTTAGTTTTGCTTTTTTTGCATTTACGGTTTAACATTTTAGAAAAAAATGGTAATATAGTTGTGAAAACACTTTAATCAAATTGAAGGAGATTATGACATGTCTGATCAAAAAGCACAAATTGGCGTTGTCGGTCTGGCCGTTATGGGTAAGAACTTGGCTTTGAACATCGAAAGCCGTGGATTCACGGTTGGTGTTTACAACCGTTCCCGTTCAAAAACCGATGCAATGATGAAGGACCACTCAGAAAAGAAGTTGGTTCCTAGTTACACAGTTGAGGATTTTGTCAACTCACTTGAAACACCTCGTCGTATTTTGATGATGGTTAAAGCTGGTAAGCCAACTGATGCCGTTATCGACGAATTGCTTCCATTACTTGATAAGCACGACGTTTTAATCGATGGTGGTAACACAAACTTCCACGATACAATGGATCGTAACGCTAAGCTTGACAAGTCTGGTATTAACTTTATCGGAATGGGTGTTTCCGGTGGTGAATTAGGTGCCCTCCAAGGACCTTCATTAATGCCAGGTGGCCAAAAAGAAGCTTATGACTTAGTTGCTCCTATCTTGGAACAAATTGCAGCCAAAGCTAAAGATGGCAAGCCATGTGTTTCGTACATTGGCCCTAACGGTGCCGGCCATTATGTAAAGATGGTTCACAATGGTATCGAATATGGTGATGAAGAGTTAATCGACGAAAGCTACAACATTCTTCGTAACGTTGCAGGTCTTTCAATCGACGAATTAGCCGACACATTCAAGGAATGGAACGAAGGCGAACTTGACAGTTACTTAGTTGAAATCACTGCTGATATCTTAACTCGTAAAGATGACTTAGGTGACGACAAGAACTTGCCAATCGTTGACGCAATCTTGGACCGTGGTGCCAACAAAGGTACTGGTAAGTGGTCATCAGAAGATGCCCTTGCAATTGGCGTTCCTCAATCAGTTATTACTGAATCAGTTTACGCTCGTTACATTTCAATGTTGAAGGACGAACGTGTGGCAGCAAGCAAAGTTCTTGCAGGCCCAACTGAAAAGGTTGAAGTTAACAAAGATACAATCGTTGAACAAGTACGCCAAGCATTATTCTTCGGTAAGATCATGAGCTATGCTCAAGGCTTCGAACAATTACGCTTCGCTTCAGAAGAATACGATTGGAACTTACAATTTGGCGAATTAGCACAAATCTGGCGTGAAGGTTGCATTATCCGTGCACAATTCCTTCAGAGTATTACTGACGCCTTTGAAAAGGATTCTAACTTAACTAACTTGTTGTTAGATGACTACTTCAAGGACATCGCTGCTAAGTACCAAGATTCAGCACGTGAAGTTGTTTCCCTTGCTATCAAGGCTGGTGTTCCAGTTCCTAGCTTGAGTGCTGCTGTCACATACTACGATTCATATCGTGCCGCTGTGCTTCCTGCAAACTTGCTCCAAGCACAACGTGACTACTTTGGTGCTCACACATACGAACGTGTTGACCGTCCAGGTAGCTTCCACTATTCATGGTACGAAGAACAATAAAATCATTTCCAATGATTTAAACTAGTTTTAAAAAATGAGTTCTGGTGAGAAGTTAAACTTCTCATCAGAACCCATTTTTTTATTATTTTTTCTAACCTCTATTTTTTACTTTAAATTCACTAATTCAGTAAAGTTATTATTCATCGAATTTATTCAGATATCTAATTATATTCTGAGAATCCTCTTCAGTTAAAGAACCAATAAAAGTTAACTTAGTTGAGTTTATTGGTAAACTATACGTCTTTATCAAGTCAATCCAAGACTTTTTTGGCAATCCTACTTTTTGCCAGTCTCCAATCTCAACGTATTTTGCTTTAATTTTTGGAGATTTATTTTTATACTTTGACGTCAGCCTATAGACAATGTAATCAGTCTCGGTTTGTCTGACGTACAACACTGGTCTTGTTTTTCCTCCAGGAATCTCAATGAACGCCGCATATGCCCAATAAAGATTTTGACCTTTATCCATCAGTACCCACCATCATCTTCGAAAAAGTCTTTAATATCACTATCGTTATCTAGTTTAACTGAAGGAGTATTATAACTGGCATCAATCAGCTTTGCTGTGGCAAGATCTTTTGCATCAGCCTGTGGCTTCACCGGTATTTTACCTGTACGGTTAATTTCTGCGTATACCATACTTATTACTGTACCTGGTGTTAATCCTGCTTTATTTATAATAAACTCGGCAGATTCAGCTATTCCTTTGTCCATAGTGACTTGAATTCTTTTCTTTACTTGTTGAGCCATAGATATCATCCCCTTTTTCAAATTAATTATATCATGTTGTGCCATATGATGACATTAAATGGCATAAAAAAGAAGCGATACCAAAATCAAATGTATCGTTTCTTCTATAGTACTTATTACTTATCTTCGTTGAAAATGCCAAAATAGTTCTCATTCGCACTAGCTTTTCTGTGTTTTTTTAATGTACTTTAAATTAATCTTTTGAGAGAAATATAACTAATCAGTAATAATTTCGCGAACTAGTGCCGTTTTTTGAACATGTTCACCAATCAAAAAATTATCTCTAATTAATTGTTCAACCTGCGTAATGTCCTCTTGATTACTATAAACAGTAACTAGTGTGTCACCGGTCTTAACTTCATCCCCAATTTTATGATTGAGCACCAAACCAACTGAATAATCTAACTTATCATCTTTTGTTGAACGACCACCACCAAGTAGCATGCTTGCAATTCCCATTTCATTTGCCTTAATTTGTGTCACCACACCACTCTGAGTTGCTTGAATTGGAATACGATATTTAGCTTGTGGCATTACAGAATAATCATTGATCACGTTGGCGTCACCACCTTGTTCGATAATCATTTGTTTAAACTTATTAAGTGCGGATCCATCATCGATTGTTTGCTGCAATTTTTGTCTTGCTTCAGCTAACGTATCAGCTTTTTTACCAAGCACAACCATCTGTGATCCAAGCGTCAACAACAATTCCATCAAATCTGCCGGGCCATTCCCCTTGAGCACGTCAATTGATTCCTCAATCTCTAACGAATTGCCAATCTTATTTCCTAGTGGCTGATTCATATCAGAAATTATTGCCATACTTTTCACTCCCGCACCGTTAGCGATCTCTACCAAAGCGTGAACCAGCTTCTGAGCGTCCTCTAATTTCTGCATAAACGCCCCCGCTCCAGTTTTAACATCAATAACTAAGGCATCCGTTCCAGACGCTAATTTCTTACTTAATATCGAACTAGCAATTAAAGGTATCGAATCAACCGTATCAGTTACATCTCTTAACCCATAAATGCGGGCGTCTGCCGGCGCAATCTGGCCCGTAGCACCCACAATTGCTAGACCGATTTTTTTAACTTGAGCAATAAATTCATTCTCTGTTAGTTCAACACAGTACCCTGGAATGGCCTCTAATTTATCTAGGGTACCTCCAGTATGTCCTAATCCACGACCGGATATCATTGGTACTGGAATGCCTAATGCGGCTACCATTGCTGCTAATGGCAGGCTAGTTTTGTCACCAACTCCACCAGTTGAATGTTTATCAACCTTAATACCTGGTATTGAAGATAAATCAAGCTGGTCGCCTGACTTCAGCATCGCCATGGTCAATTTTGTCTGCTCTGCTGCAGTCATTCCTTGAAAATAAATTGCCATCAGTAGAGCACTAATTTGATAGTCCTCAATTGATCCATCCACCACTCCATCCACAAAATATTGAATTTGTTCATCGGTCAGACGACCACCATTTCTTTTAGTGTCAATAATGTCCAACATTCTCATATTATCGTGCTCCTTTTTGTAATCGGTTACATTTTGTTTTAAATAAAAATAGACTCGACGAAATTAACGTCAAATCTATTCAGTTCAATCTCAGTAATGATCTAATAATCGACTAGCTCCTGTGCAGCATACTGATCAATGATCAATGTGTTAGAGTACTGACCATGCAATGCTGCGTCAACAGCCGGTACTTTAGCTGTTCCTGATACAACTAACACAGCATGTTCTTTTTCACGCAAATCATTTAGTTCAATTCCAATCGTGCGTTGGTTAATTTCATCGCAAACAATATTACCATCTTGATCAATAAAACGAGAAAATACATCCCCCACTGCATGTTCCTTCAAGAAGGCCATTTCCTTTTCGGAAAAGAAATCTAATTGAAACACCAGTGCACTATCTCGTACAGTACCAACGGTAAATACCGCAATATTTGCCTCACGTCCCAGATCCATTAAGTAGCGAATATGATGTTCTTCTTCAACCAAATCCTTGGTAGTTTGATGTTCAAAAATCACTGGTAATGGCAAATACTGTGGCACACTATGAAAAGCCGCCGCAAACGCATTAATACTGTCAAATGCGTAAGTATGTTCCTTTGCCGTTGAAACGCTTCCCTTTAGTTGAACAACTTGAACGTTTTTCACCGTGTCCTTAATGTCCAGATGTGTCGCAATCCGGTGAATCGTTTTGCCCCAACCAATACCAATAATATCATTATCCTTCACGATACTTTCGATGTAGTTAGCAGCATAGGCCCCCACTGAATCTTGAACGGCCGTACCGTTAACCATTTGTACCGGCACAACATGTACTTCAGCGACCCCATATTTATTACTAATACGTTGTTCTAGTGCTTGTGCGCTTTCTAACGGATTCATAATTTGAATCCGGACTAGTCCGTCTTCTTTGGCATTTTTTAATAGACGAGACACCGTTGGCCGCGAAATATTGAGCTTATCTGCAATAGCGTTTTGACTCAATTCCTGTTCATAATACATGTGTGCGATTTCCAAGCTCTGTTGAATTTTACTTTTCTGCGTGTTCATTTCCATGACCTACTTTAACTTTTTTTTCGACCGTCTCTCATTATCTTACTACATTTAGTTATGTAGCTGAGGCACACGGCAATTCGGCCAGTCGATGATTCTATCCGCGAATTCCAGTTTCAAGTGAAACTTTCATCATATCGGTAAATGATTGTTCACGTTCCTTAGCGGAGGCTGAATCGCCAGTCACTAAATTGTCACTACATGTCAAAATGCTAAGAGTCTTAATGTTATATTTGGCACCAATCAAGAAAAGTCCAGCTGATTCCATTTCTGTAGCAACACAGCCATAGTCTGCCAGCTTCTTCATGTCAATTTCATCATTGTAGAAGCGGTCGGCAGCGAAAATATTACCAACTCTAACTGGAATGTTCATTTCTTGAGTAACATGGTAAGCACGGTCCAGCAATTCAAAGTCAGACAGTGGAGCGTAGTAGATTCCAGCGCCAAACGTATTGGCCGTGACTGCAGAATCAGTGGTTGATCCTTGTCCCAGAATCACGTCGCCAACTTTAACATCTTCGCGCATGCCCCCTGCCGTACCAACACGGATAATCGTTTTAACACCATAAAATTTAATTAATTCTGTTGCATAGATCGACAGAGATGGAATCCCCATTCCGCTTCCTTGAACAGAAATACGGTGGCCCTTATAGGTCCCAGTGTAACCAAACATATTACGAACCGCGTTATACTGTTCTACATCCTCCAAAAAGTTTTCAGCGATGAACTTTGCCCGCAATGGGTCCCCTGGAAATAGAACCGTTTCAGCAATTTGACCTGGTTGTGCACCGATATGTGTACTCATAATGAATTCCTCCTTGATTGGCTACTTTAATTCACTAAGAAAACTCTTACCACTTACATTTTGAACACCAAAGTTATCCAAAACTGTGGCACCGAAATCTGAAAATGGGCTTCTTACGCCCAGAGACTGGCCTGTCTGTGCGAAGCTTGGCGAGTAAGCTAATAATGGTACCATTTCACGAGTGTGATCTGTGCCACGGAAGCCTGGATCATTACCGTGATCAGCAGTCATCATGATCAGGTCATCATCCTTAAGGTTGGCCATTACCTCACCCAATTGTTTATCAAAGTCTTCCAGTGCCTCACCAAATCCTTTTGGATTACGACGATGACCATACATCGCATCAAAATCAACTAAGTTAGTGAATGCAAAACCGGTAAAATCTTCATTCATCACATGCAAAACGTGATTCATACCATCATGATTGCTTTCATTATGATATCCTTTTGTAATACCGTGACCCGAGAAAATATCATTTATCTTACCAATTCCAATCACTTCGAAACCGGCATTCTGAAGACGATCCAAGTCTGTTTCACCTGTTGGTTCAAGTGTAAAGTCACGACGATTAGCGGTTCTAGTGAAGTGATCTTTATCGGGTCCTACATACGGTCTCGCAATAATCCGTCCAATCACGTAAGGCGGTTCATTAACTAAGCTACGGGCATATTCACAAATCTTATAAAGTTCATCAAGCGGAATTACATCTTCGTGAGCAGCAATTTGCAGAACCGAGTCACCAGACGTATAAACTATTAGCTCCCCGTTTTTCATTTGCTCTTCACCATAGTCATGAATAACTTCTGTCCCTGAATACGGCTTATTAACAATAATGTCGCGACCCGAAAATTCTTTTAATTTATCAATAATTTCATCCGGAAATCCATTTGGAAAGAGTGATAATGCGTGAGTAACTGGCAGTCCCATCATTTCCCAGTGTCCGTCCATACTGTCTTTACCAGCAGAAACTTCTTCCATTTTGCCATAATACGCAAGTGGTTTTTCAGCAGGAGCAACACCCTTAATTGGTTGATCACGCAAGTTAGAAATTCCCAACTTCTGGAGGTTTGGAATATTTAACTTACCATCAAAAAATTCACCAACATGGCCCAAAGTATCAGAACCAACATCATCAAACTTGTCAGCGTCAGGCGCTGCACCAGTTCCTACTGAATCCAACACAATTCCAAAAATGCGTTTATATTTCATGACGATTCCCCTTTTATCTATTTTTTGCAATATAAAAAATGTGCGCTTCCAAACTACTTACTGTTATCTTCCAAAATAGCAACACTGGCACTGACGCCTAAACGACTGGCACCTGCTTCAATCATGTCATATGCGTCCTTTGCACTATGAATTCCACCAGCAGCCTTAACTCCAATATTAGGGCCAACTGTTTCACGCATCAGTTTAACGTCAGCCGCTTTAGCTCCGGCGGTTGAAAATCCGGTCGATGTTTTAACAAAGTCTGTACCGGCAGCTACCGCTAACTTGCAAGCACGAACTTTTTCTTCGTCATTCAATAAAGCGGTTTCAATTATGACCTTTAAAATAGCATTTTTGGCATGTGCGGCATCCGCCAATGCTTTAATGTCAGCTTGAACTGCTTCATCATGGTGTTGCTTCAGTTCACCAATATTAATCACCATATCCACTTCTACGGCACCCTTGTCGATGGCATCATTTGTTTCGAACACTTTTGTCGCTGTCGTATTGGCACCTAGTGGGAACCCAATGACAGTACAAACATTCACGTCTGTCCCTTTTAATTCCTTTGCCGCTAATTCCACCCAGTATGGATTAATGCAAATTGAGGCTGTATCATATTGTTTGACTTCTGCCAGCGTTTGTTCAACTTGTGCTTGAGTTGCATCCGCCCTTAAAAGTGTGTGATCCATGTATTTTGCCAATTCGGCATTTGAAAGTTTCATGTTTTGAAACCCCTTTCATCTTTGATATATCAACAATATCAAGATTATGAACATTTGTAAAGAAATAAGATGAAATTTTGTAAAAGAAGTCGTCTCATTGCCGTTACATCAATAATCACTAATCTGATATATTAGAAATAAAAAATCGATTAGAAGTTATTCTAATCGATTTTTATATCAGTTTTAGTTTTTAATTCTTATTAAGCTAATATTTCACGATTGCTTTCCATTTGAAGATGATTGTAATCATGATCACCGATCATGATATGTCCGGCATCTTCAAACCCGAGCCTTCGATATAGTCGTTCAGCCTTAGGATTTTCGTAGTCCACGTTTAGGCCGATTGTTTCATAGCCCAAACTATGAGCATGTTGAGAAATGGCATTAATTAACTTTGTAGCAATACCATAACCACGGTATTCCGAATCTACCGCCAATGAATCCAAATAGAATTCATCATCAAAAGATTCCGGATCAGCAAAAAAATCAATATTCTTGATGGATGGTATGCTTTGAGCAGCCTGTTCATAAACTCTGTTGACAGCTATCTCATTTGAATCCGGATATCCAAACGCCATTCCCACCACATTACCGTCAACTTCGGCAACGAGCGTGGTTGCAACATAACCTAGTAGCGCCCGGCGTTGATAAGCGTTTTCGATCATTCGTTGGGGGTCTTCGTCAGGAACTTCTTCAAATTCTTCAAGTTCCATTTCATCATAAATCAAAGACATCAGCGGCACTATCTGGCCGGCATCGTCCGGCTCAGCTTTACGAATTGTTAAAATAAAAATCCCTCCATTTTTGGTTGATATAATCATATCGTATGCGGAGGGATTTGGCAAAGAGTTCGGACGGTACTGCGGTTATCTTCTATTTTCATTTTTATAGTCGAAACGAGTAAATAGGCTCAGCTCGCCATTATATAAGCAAAGAAACACTATTGGAACAAAGTTCATATTACTTATCTTCCAATTTTTATAGTCGAAACGAGTAAATAACCCCAGCTCGCCATTAAATAAGGCAAATAACCCCATCAGGACGAAGTGCAGTCCTAATGGGGTTATTTTCCTTATTTAACACGAGCTAAACGGGGTTATTTACTCTCTTCTTCACTAATCTGTTCATTCTGCACCGAAGTCCGTACAACTAATACATCAACAACTGCATTGCGGTTGACGAATGATGTTACCGAACCCATCACTGCTCTTTGCATTGCTGATAAACCACTGGCTCCCATCATTACCAAGTCTACTTGGTGATCCTTTGGAAAGTCGTATGCAATAACCGTCTTTGGATTTCCCAAACGAATATGGATATCAACGTTTGTAAAGCTATCAGTTGATCTTAAGTGATCTACTAACTTGCTCAAATATTCCTTAGATTCGTTAACTAATTGATACGTAATGCTTCCATCTGACATACCAGCATAGTTGTAGGTGACTGCCCTTGTATCCAGAACGTTCAATAAATCAATGTGCGCGTTGTTTCGCTTGGCAACCGCAACTGCCTTTTCTAGAGCTAATTTTGCTTCTTTTGAGCCATCCACCGGCACTAAAATGTTTTTATAAACCTGATCCATACGCAATCATCCCTTCAATATATCCATTTGTTGATTATATTGTATCATAAATGCGCTTACATAACACTAATTTTATAAGTCATTTATCGCTTTTTTGATTAATTTCTCACCACTAATAACGTTGAAAACCTTATGTGAAGCATGTGAGCTGGTGATCACTTCTGATATAACTGTTGCAACATCATCCCTAGAAATACTGCCAGGGACATCTTCAGTTTCTTGAACGTCGACTTTACCAGTACCTTCGTCATTGGTTAATGTGCCTGGCCTGACAATTGTGTAGTCCAAATCAGTTTGGTGGAGTAACCATTCGTCTGCATAGAATTTAGCCGCATAATACGGACGCATTGATTTGATCCATTTTGAGCGATCGCCAGTATAAAGTGCACTCACAATCACAAATCTTTTTACACCTGCCAGCTCTGCCGCTTGCATGCTCTTAACAGCACCATCTAAGTCTATTAACATTGTCATGTCGGCGCCCGTCTTACCACCAGAACCGGCAGTAAAGATAATTGCATCGCTTCCCTTTAGTTGAGGCGCTAAGTTTTCAGGTAAATCCTCCAAATTAAAATTAACCGGGGTAATCTTACCATCCTCAGTCTCCGTAATCTGGTCTGGATTCCTGACTCCAGCTAAGACCTGATGTCCTTGCTGTGCTAATAAATGTATGAGACGCTGACCAATTTGGCCATGTGCGCCAATAACAAATACTTTAATAATCACCACTCCCTTTGTTTGGCAACATTATAGGATAGTTAACCGTCAAACAGCAAGACCCACGTTAGTGATATTGAAGAACCACCAACTGAAGTTTATAATTATCCTCATTATGTTTTTAGGAGTGATACTATGACAGTTCCATATCTAAGACTTGCCGAAGTAAACGATATTAATGAGATTGACGTCATTATTAATGAAGCCAAGGAGTTCTTAAAGAAGCAAAATATTGATCAATGGCAAAACGGATATCCAAATGAAGAATCAATCAAAGCGGATATCCGTCAAGGAATTGGTTATGTTCTTGTTGTAAATCAGACTGTTGCCGGCTATGCAGCGTTGTGGCAAGGCATCGATCCAGATTACTTACAGATTGATGGGCAGTGGAATGAATCAGAATTCAATCATTACACCGCACTACACCGAATTTCTTTGTCCAATAATTTTCGTGGCCAGCATCTTTCTAGCTTTTTGATATCAAGTTTGATCACGATATCTCGCGAACGTGGATATCACGATATCAGAATCGACACCCATGAAAATAATCAGGTAATGCAACACGTCATCACAAACAGTGGCTTTATTTTCCGAGGAATTGTAACCATGCACAGAGATAACACTAAGAGACGTGCTTATCAGTTAACGATTTAAGACAGTTTTCCTGTCTTACTAGACTGAGCCATTTTTTCGTTATCTTTACTCATTACTTCTCTGGTAAACTCGTTAATAAACTTCAACATTGTTGAAATACGATCAGCACCAAAGATATTTAGAGAATTGTGTGCACGATCAAGACCTTCTTTGAAAAGTTTTTCTTCTACTTGATTTCCTTCATCTGTGAGACGAAGAATCCGTCGACGACGATCGTCAGCATCGGTTTGTTGCGATACATATTTAGCATCTAACAAACCACTAATTTGTCTTGAAATGGCTGAGCGAGATACTTGATGAGCTTTAGAAAGCTCCATTAAAGTAACATCTCCATCGGCCATTTTAATTTCGTGCATAATCAGAAACTGATCGAACGAGACACCGTATTTTTCAGCGGGTGCTGACAAAAAGTCCTGCAAATACTTGAGTGAAAATAAATAAGAATTAATGAATGCGTCAAAGACTTGACGTTCGTCTTCCATCGTTAACATCCTCCCATTTTGTTATGTATACTATCTAAACCATTAACCAATATTAACTTTACTAATTCATAGAAAAGTAATCAAGCATTAACTAAAATATTATTGATAAAGTATGGCTTTTATACTTACTAGTTATATTTACTATTACACTTGAAATAAAACTTCAAACAATGTATCCAACCGTACATCTATCATAAACGTATTAGGCTCATTAGCAAAACAATAAGATTGACAAGCATAACGAATTAGCATACAATTCATGCAATCTGAATGATACATAAAACACCATACTGTAGGGAGGACTGCATATTGAAACCACGAATTGCCTTGCCGGCTGATACATTTACAGAAGCCACTAACATCATCAACCAGCGAAACGCCGAATTTGCACCATACCAAGCAATTCAGGCAATCACCAAGTCCGGTGGGATTCCAATTATTTTACCCACGATTGATCCGGCTGACGCCCCAGCATACATTGATTTATTTGATGGTGTATTAATGCTTGGCGGTTTCGATGTGGATCCGACATTCTATAATGAAGAACCACATTACGATCTTGGAGAAACCTACCGAAAGCGGGACTTATTTGAAATTGCACTGCTAAAAGCGGCAATTAAATCTGATAAAGCCGTCATGGGCATCTGTCGCGGCATCCAAGTCATCAACGTTGCGCTTGGTGGCACACTATACCAAGATATGTCTGAGAACCCCAAAGCCAAGTTAAAGCACAGTCAGTTAGCACCTGGTAATTTACCGACCCACCATGTAAACGTAGAAAGTGACAGTCTCTTGTCGACGTTGATCGGAAAACGCAGCTATGTTAACTCAAGACATCATCAATCAATTCATGAGTTGGCACCATCATTACACACAGTGGCAACAGCCGATGATGGCGTGATTGAGGCGGTAGAATCCAAGCAAAATAGTCAAATCTTAGGTGTTCAGTGGCACCCTGAAAACATGTATAAGCATAATAAAGAGTCTCAGGCATTATTTGCGAACTTCATTAAAAGAAGTAATGAAGCTGTGGCTCGTAAGCAATTCCGTACCGCTTAATAATGTTAACCGGATCGTCATCAAAGTGGCGACCCGGTTTGTTTTATTTCTTAATAATGGTAAAATAGCTTTTAATCTAAAGGAGTGATCACATGGACCAAATTGATCGTAAGATTTTAAACCTACTGCAAGAAAACGCTCGAATTTCTCTGAAGACAATCTCAGAACATTGTTTCATTTCGTCTCCAGCAATTGCAGCACGTATTAACCGGCTTGAAAAGCAGGGAATCATTGCGAACTACCAGACAACGATTAACTATGAAGAGTTAAATTATCACGTTAAGGCCTTTATCCGACTCCAGCTTGAACCAACTCAAAAGAAAGATTTCTACCCTTACGTCCGATCAATCCCCAATGTACTGGAATGCAACTGTGTTACAGGCGATTATTCCGAATTATTGGAAGTAGTATTTGAATCAACTGCTGCTCTCGATGAGTTCGTTAATGGTTTACAAAGTTCATATGGCAAGACCAGTACCCAAATCGTTTTTTCAACTAGTGTGGAACGACGTGGATTACGTCTGAGCGATGATGAACCTAGTAATAAGGCCGCAGAAAGTAGTACAAAGTAAAAGCATGTAAAAAGGGGTTCTACAATATTTGGTACTGATAGATTT
>NZ_AZGF01000011.1 GCF_001434475.1 Paucilactobacillus suebicus DSM 5007 = KCTC 3549
AAACCACCCGTTTTACGGGTGGTTATGATTAAAAAATGTCATCTCTGAATAGGCCGACAACACGTCCTAGAATTGTTACTTGGTTAAGAATTATTGGAGCCATGGTGTCGTTCTCTGGTTGCAATCGATAATGATCAGATTCTTTAAAGAATCGCTTGCAAGTCGCTTCGTTATCCTCGTTCATAGCAATTACGATCTCGCCATTGTTCGCATTTGTTTGTTTTCTCACGATCACTTTATCACCGGTTAAAATACCAGCATTTATCATACTTTCACCACGAATTGTGAGCATGAATAAATCATCATTGTCATTAATTGTTGGCGGAATTGGAAAGAAGTCAGTTGCTTCTTCAACAGCCAAGATTGGTTCTCCGGCAGTAACTACACCAAGCAACGGTATCTGCTCTTGATGTTTAACTACACCCAACGCGTCAAGGCCTTCGGGTGTTATTTCAAGTGCTCGTGGTTTTGTCGGATCTTTTTGCAACAATCCTTTTTTAATTAGTCTGTTAATATGTCCATGAACTGTGGATGTTGATGATAGATCAACCGCGGCACATATTTCACGAACTGTTGGCGGGTAACCCTGATCTGTTACTCGTTCGTGAATAAAACGAAGAACCGCCATTTGCTTACTTTCTCCAGTTTTTGACATGTAGACACCCCATTGAATAGCTTTAATATCATTACAGTACCATACATTTGTCGAGATTTCAAACGTGTGTTCGCATTTCACTAAAAACTTGATCAATATACTTGAAGAGTACATGTGGAATGATTATGATTATAAAAGCCAAATGTATAAGATTTGAGGTGATTAGATGACTGAATCTCCAGAAGAAAAAGAATTAGTAGCAAGAATAAATGAGCTAGCCCATAAGGCTAAAAGTGTTGGGCTTACTGAAGAAGAAACTATTGAGAGAAAAAAACTTCGCAGTCAGTTTTTGGCAAATTTTCGGGCGTCATTTAAGAGTGATATTGAGATGATGCAGGTATTTGATAAAAGCGGAAAAGAAGTAACTCCCAAAAAAGTTAAAGATATCCAAAGAAAACGTGGATTACGTGATGATTAAATAAATTAGTGCATTATGTGAATTTTATCTTTTCATTGTGCCACTTTTTGTGTAACATTATATATTGAATTAGCAAAGGGGGATATAAATTGGCAACCGGCGTTTGGATTTTAATTGTTGTTATTGCATTGTTGATCGGTGCGGTAGCTGGATTTTTCATTGCTCGTAAATACATGGAAAATTATCTTAAAAATAACCCACCTATTAACGAAGACATGTTACGTACAATGATGTTGCAAATGGGTCAAAAACCTTCTGCAAAGAAATTGCACCAAATGATGCAAGCAATGCAAGCACAATCTTCTAAGAAATAAAAAAAAGACCGGATCATCCGGTCTTTTTATTTTTCTTTTTTTTCTGGGATCTCGTAATGAAATTCTGGATTAATTTGCTTATCTAACTTGTCAAAAGCTGATTTCATTTCTGATTCAACTACTGCTTGATTTTCATCAGAAAGTTTCATCTTTCTGTCAATGTTAATTGGTTCTCCGAAAGCAACAGTTGTTTGCTGGCGTGAAAATAGAGCTTTGAAAGACAATGGGCCTTGGTATACTGTGGGAATGATCGGAACGTTTGCCATTTTTGCAATTACCACTGCGCCACCCTTAAGGTCATCAGAATAACGAGAACCGCTGGGAAAAATGATTGTTGATAAATCTGAATTTCTTAATAGTCGGACGGGCTTTTTGATCACTGAAGGACCAGGATTGTCTCGGTCAACGGGATACCCATTGACATGGTTTAAAATGAATCTAATAATGGGATTCTTAAACAACTCTTTTTTTGCCATGAAGCTGAATTTTTTTGGTGAGGCAGCGAGAGCATAATAAACCGGGTCAAACCACGTTCGGTGAGGGCCAACTAAAATATAGTTACCCTTTGGTAAATTTTCTCTGTTTAAATAGTGCGGTTTACCATTAATGATAAACAACAATGCGCGAATTATTACGCGTAAAAAAGAATAAAGCATACATTATACTCCTACAATAGTTTTGGTGCTGTTGTAATTCACACAGTTAAGTATGCAAAAAAAAATGTCAACTTGCAAGCAACATTATCAGAGGTGAATAAAATGGATGAAGATCAATTCAAATATATTAAGGATGATGAAAGGATTGACCAGCTTTATAGCCAAAATGTGCAAATTATCCAGAGTCCATCCGTCTTTTCCTTTTCCTTAGACGCAGTTTTACTGGCTGATTTTGTCCGGCCAAATTTTAAAAAGGCAAACTTATGCGTAGATCTATGCGCTGGCAACGGTGCGGTTGGGCTTTTTTTAAATGATAAGATTGCTGGTAAAATTTACGAGGTCGAAATTCAGCCTAAATTGGCAGATATGGCAAGTAGAAGTATTGATCTTAATCATTTGACGGACAGATACGAAGTGTTACAGATGGATATTGCTGATGTTTACTCGAAAATCAAAAAAGATTCGGTCGACGTAGTTGTTTGTAATCCTCCTTATTTTGGCGATTTGCCAACCAGTAAAAAGAATCCAAATTCCTATTTAGCAATTGCTAGACATGAAATCAAAACTAATTTTGGCATTGTTGCTAGTAGAATGAGCGGACTTTTAAAAATGAATGGACATGGTTATTTAGTTCATCGTCCAGACAGATTGAGTGAGATATTATCAACCTTGTCGTTACATCGATTGGAACCAAAAAGAATCAGATTTATCCATCCTAAAAAAGAGAGGGATGCCAATATGGTCCTAATAGAAGTCATTAAAGATGGCAAGCCTGGTGGTTTGAAAATTATTCCTCCTTTAGTCGTGTCTGGTGACAATGATGAGTACGGATTGGAAGTAAGTGAGTTGCTGTATGGAAAACACAAATAAAGCTTATTATTTTTACGTGATTTATTGTGCGGACGATACTTTTTATGGTGGTTTTTCGACAAATGTTCTAAAACGATTTGAAAAGCATCAACAACGCGAGGGTGCTAAGTACACAAAGGTTAAAAAAAGGCATCCGTTGCATTTAATTTATTCTGAGCGATTTAATACCAAGTCAGAGGCGTTAAGTGCTGAATATCATTTTAAGCACCAAACGAGACATGCTAAGGAGCTTTTTTTGGCAAGTAAAGGTATTCATTGGCAAATTTTCACTTAACAATGAGAACGTTTTAAATGCTTATTGAAGTGTGTTTTGATACAATAATAGTATCTAAGTGGAGGTGCTTGCCAAAATGAAAATTATTGGTTACGGAATTCGTCAAGATGAACGACAATTTGTTGAACAATGGTCCAGTCAAAATGGTATCGGTGTCAAAATGACGGCTGAGTTGTTGACGGCTGAAACGGTTGATCAAGCGTCCGGGTATGATGGTATTGTGGCGTTTCAACAGCTAGCATATTCTGATGAACTTTTGGAAAAAATGGATCAGTTGGGTATTCATAATTTGTCGCTAAGAAACGTTGGTGTGGACAATATTAACCTGGAAAAAGCCACATCATTAGGTATCAAAGTTACTAACGTTCCTGTATACTCACCAGAAGCTATTGCTGAGTTTACTGTGACTCAATTGATGCAGTTGCTTCGTCGGTCGAAGGAGTATGCTCGTAAATTTAGTAACCATGATTTTCGGTGGGCTCCGCAAATTTCAAAGGAACTAAACCAGCAGACAGTAGGCGTGATTGGAACTGGGCATATTGGTAGAAGTGCAATTAAGATTTTTCAAGGATTTGGAGCGAAAGTTATTGCATATGATGCCTTTCATAATAAAGAGATCGAATCTCAGGGCTTGTATGTTGATTCTCTGAGTGATATTTATAAACAGGCGACTGTCATTACGTTGCATATACCGCTTTTTCCGGAAACGGAACATATGCTCGATCGTGAAGCATTTAACCAAATGAACGATGGAGTCTTTATTATTAATGCCGCACGTGGACCATTAATTGATGAATCAGCGTTGATTGAGGCACTTGATAGTGGCAAAGTTGGAGGAGCCGCCCTAGATGTGATGGAAGATGAAACGAAGGTATTTAATCAAGATCTAGGTAAACAGGAAATAAATTATCCAGCGTTTAATAACTTGTTTGAAAGGGATAATGTGTTAATTTCACCGCACACTGCTTTTTATACTGATGTTGCAGTTAAGAACATGGTGAATATTAGTTTGAATAACAACAAGCAGTTATTTGAAACAGGAACTGCCGATAATTTGGTTGAAAAGTAATATTTAATATAAAAAGGCTTGCGTTGTCCAAGCCTTTTTTGTATACTAATTAGCGGTGGTTAAGCCAATTCACACCCAGTTGGATGATGGTGAATGTGCTCGGGAGAGTTTCACCATCAGTTGAAGGTTGGGGAGGAAAAACATTTTGGAGGTATTTTCATGTCAGTTATTAGCATGAAGCAGTTGTTAGAAGCAGGTGTTCACTTTGGACACCAAACACGTCGTTGGAATCCTAAGATGAAGCCATACATCTTTACAGAACGTAATGGTATTTACATCATTGATTTACAAAAGACTGTTAAAATGATCGATTCAGCATACAACTTTGTTAAGGATGCTGCTGCAGATGATGGTGTTATCTTGTTTGTTGGTACAAAGAAGCAAGCACAGGACGCTATTGAAGAAGAAGCTACTCGTGCAGGTCAGTACTACGTTAACCATCGTTGGTTAGGTGGTACTTTGACTAACTGGGACACAATTCAAACACGTATTAAGCATCTTAAGGATTTAAAGAAGATGTCAGAAGACGGCAGTTTTGATGTTCTTCCTAAGAAAGAAGTAGCATTATTAACTAAGCAACGTGAGAAGCTTGAAAAGTTCTTGGGTGGTATTGAAGATATGCCTCGCATCCCAGATGTGATTTTTATCGTTGATCCTCACAAGGAACAGATTGCTGTTAAGGAAGCACAAAAGCTTAACATTCCTATCGTGGCCATGGTTGATACCAACACTGACCCAGATGATATTGATGTTATCATTCCTTCAAACGATGATGCTATTCGTGCCGTTCGTTTGATTACTTCAAAGATGGCAGATGCTGTTATCGAAGGCAACCAAGGTTCTGATGATCAAGCTGCTCAACAAGCAACAGCTGAACCAGAACAGGAAGCTGAAAAAGAAGTATCTGGCAAGTCATTGGCAGACTTGAAGAAGACTGTTGAAGGCAAGTAATACAAATTTTAAATATTAATAATTATGACTTAGGCTGTTTCATTGTGATTAGGACCGTATTGGCCTGAGAGCAAGAAACGCCTTTTTTTGTCACTAAAAATAAGGAGATTATCAAAATGGCAGAAATTAAAGCAGCACAAGTAATGGACTTACGTAAGAAAACAGGCGTTGGAATGATGGATGCTAAAAAGGCATTAGTTGCAACGGATGGAGATATGGAGAAAGCTATCGATTTTCTTCGTGAAAAGGGGATGGCTAAGGCTGCAAAGAAGAGTGACCGTGTAGCTGCGGAAGGTTTAACTGATATCAAGGTTAGCGGTAATACTGCAGCAATCGTTGAAGTTAATTCTGAAACCGATTTTGTTTCTGGTGGAGATCAATTTAAAGATCTTATCACGAAAGTAACAACTAAAATTGCTGAAAATGCTCCTGCTGATGTTGAAGCAGCACTTGCATTGTCAACAGACAATGGTACATTAAATGACGATTTGATTCAAACGACTCAAGTAACAGGTGAAAAGGTTAGTCTTCGCCGTTTTACTGTTATTAAGAAGAATGATGATCAAACATTTGGTGCTTATTTGCACATGGGTGGTCGCATTGGTGCACTTGTGTTATTGGATGGTGCAGATGAAGAGACCGCTAAGGATGTTGCAATGCATGTGGCCGCAGTAAACCCAGAATTCGTTTCACGCAATGATATTCCACAAGATCGTTTGGACCATGAACGTGAAGTTTTGACTATCGAAGCACAAAATGAAGGTAAACCAGCCAACATCGTTGACAAAATGGTTGAAGGTCGTTTAAACAAATTCTTGTCAGAAATTAGTTTGGCAGACCAAGAATTTGTTAAGGATCCTGATATCACTGTTGCTAAGTACGTTGCTTCAAAGGGTGGCAAGCTGAAGTCATTTGTTCGTTATGAAGTTGGCGAAGGTATCGAAAAGAAGGCCGATAACTTTGTTGAAGAAGTAATGGGACAAATCAAGGATTAGTTTATTTGGGGCGTACGGTTAGTACGTCTTTTTTTCTGAAGTGTACGTGTTTTAGATGGAATAAAGTCCTGTAGGAGGAACAATCAATGAGTGACATGAAATATAAACGAGTAATCCTTAAATTGAGCGGCGAAGCATTAGCCGGTGACAAAGGATTTGGCATTAACCCGCCAGTTATCAAAACAGTTGCAGAGGAATTGAAACAAGTTCATGAAATGGGCGTACAAATTGCTATCGTTGTTGGTGGTGGAAATATGTGGCGTGGGGAAGCTGGAGCTCAAATGGGCATGGAGCGGGCTCAAGCAGACTACGTTGGAATGCTTGCTACTATCATGAATGCTCTTGCACTACAGGACAGTCTAGAATCAATTGATGTGCCCACTAGGGTTCAGACTTCAATTGAAATGCGACAAATTGCTGAACCGTATATTCGTCGGAAAGCAATTCGTCATCTTGAGAAAGATCGCATTGTTATTTTTGCTGGTGGTACTGGTAGCCCATACTTCTCAACTGATACAACTGCCGCACTTAGAGCTGCAGAAATCAATGCTGATGCTATTTTAATGGCCAAGAATGGTGTTGATGGCGTTTATTCTGCCGATCCAAATAAGGATGCAAATGCGGTTAAGTTTGAAACTTTGTCGCATTTTGATATCATTGAAAAGAACCTAAATGTTATGGATTCTACTGCAAGTTCCCTGTCAATGGATAACAACATCCCATTGGTTGTGTTTAACTTAAATAAATCCGGTAACATTATGCGTGTTGTTCGTGGTGAAAAAATTGGAACAACGGTTGGAGGAGATCAAGATGGCAACAAGTAAAGAAATATTATCTGAAGCTAAAAATAAAATGGAAAAGTCTGCAGATTCATTACAGCGTGAGCTAGGAAATATTCGTGCTGGCAGAGCTAATGCAAGTATTCTAAACCGTGTATCGGTTGATTATTACGGTGCTCAAACACCGATTAACCAAGTTGCATCAATTTCGATTCCAGAAGCTCGTATGTTGTTAATTACACCATACGACAAGACGCAATTGGAGAGTATCGAACAAGCAATCTTTGCTTCGGATTTAGGTTTAACTCCGGCGAATGACGGTAGTGCAATTCGACTATCAATTCCTCAATTAACTGAGGATCGTCGTAAAGAATTAGTTAAAGATGTTAAAGCACAAACTGAACAGGCCAAAGTTGCGGTTAGAAATATTCGCCGCGATGCAATGGATGCCTTGAAAAAAGGCAACAAGGCTGGTGATTTCAATGACGATGAATTTCATGATTTGGAAGATCAAGTTCAAAAATTAACTGATGGTGGTATTAAGAATCTAGAGCAAGTTGAAGCCGATAAGGATAAAGAATTACTACAAGGATAATTAATACTTCCCCCTAAAGTTGGGCGTGGTTCGCCCATCGATAGGGGGATTTTTTAATTAAATAATTGTTACGGGTATCATCAGGCCTAGTTTGTCTATGCTTTTTTTGATAGAATATGTTGTATTCGATTTAACACGATTGGAGAGACAGGTGTGTTTTCTAGACAAAAAAAGGCACAAAGTATAAGTGAAGAGACAAAGGTAATTGATCGCAACAATATACCTGCACATATTGCTATTATTATGGATGGTAATGGACGATGGGCACAAAAACGTCATCTACCAAGAATTGCCGGACATCGGGAAGGTATGCAAACTGTAAAAAAAGTGACAATTGCTGCTAGTGATTTAGGTGTAAAGGTTTTATCGTTGTATGCATTTTCAACGGAAAATTGGAAACGTCCTAAAGATGAAGTTAGTTATTTAATGCAACTTCCGATTAGATTCTTCAACACATTTGTGCCAGACTTGATTAAGCATAATGTTCGGGTGACTGTGATGGGTAATATCGATAAATTACCTAAAGATACTCAAAAAGCGGTACACGATGCGATAGATCAAACACAAGAATGTAATGGTATGGTATTAAATTTTGCCCTTAACTATGGTGGACGAGATGAAATTGTTGATGCAGTTAAAAATATTGCTACTCAGGTTAAATCTGGTGAAATTTCTGTTGAGCAAATTGATGAGTCTTTAGTTTCGGCTAATTTGATGACTAATATGCTTGATGAATATGAAGATCCAGATTTAATGATTCGGACAAGTGGTGAAGAAAGAATCAGTAATTTTATGCTGTGGCAGTTAGCTTACAGTGAATTTGTTTTTACAGACGTTCATTGGCCTGATTTTGATGCAAAAACGTTAGAAGATGCGATTATTGAATTTCAGGGGCGTCACCGTAGGTTTGGTGGATTAACAAAGTAGAAAAATATAGAAATGAGTGGATTATAGATATGAGACAACGTGTCACAACGGCTGTGATTGCATTAATTATCTTCATACCATTGATTGTTTATGGGAGACTACCGTTGACAATTGCTGCGGTAGTATTGGGAATTATTGCGCTTGACGAAGTTTTAATTATGAAAAAAATGTTGTTAGTTTCTTTTGAAGCAATCGTCAGTAACCTAGGGCTTATCCTACTGATAATCCCGGATAACTGGCTAAATTGGTTACCTGATGGTCTTAGTAGATTCTTTTTATTTTATGTAGTGGTAATGCTAATTTTGCTTCATACAGTCGTCAAAAAAAAGAGATTTACGTTTGATGATGCGGGTGTTTTAACACTAGCGATGCTTTATATCGGTACAGGATTTCATTATTTTGTGAGTGCTAGGGCAGTTGGGTTAACCACACTTCTTTTTGGAATGTTTGTAGTTTGGCTCACTGATAGTGGTGCCTACATGATTGGACGCAAAATTGGTAAGCATAAGTTAGCACCTAAAATAAGCCCTAACAAAACATGGGAGGGATCAGTTGGTGGAACCATTGCAGCAACTATCATTCTTGCAATTTATCTGTGGTTCTTCCCGGTTGGTTATAATTGGATTGTCATGATCATCTTGACCGTAATGTTATCAATTGTTGGACAATTTGGTGATCTAATTGAATCGTCGCTTAAACGTTATTATGGTGTAAAAGATTCTGGGAGAATTTTACCGGGACATGGTGGTATTCTAGACCGTTTTGACAGTATGCTGTTAGTAATGCCTTGCTTATTTTTACTAGGGATTATTTAAATAGCAATTAAGAAGGGATTACTTTGATAGTAACAATAATTACATTTATTATCGTTTTTGGTGTACTTGTGTTAGTTCATGAATTTGGCCATTATTATTTCGCGAAACGTTCGGGAATATTGGTCCGTGAATTCTCAATTGGCATGGGGCCTAAAGTTTGGTGGTATAAGAAAAACGGTACTACTTACACCATTAGAATTTTACCGCTAGGCGGATACGTCCGAATGGCCGGTGCTGCAGATGATGACGAAGATACACTAAAACCGGGAACTCCTGTTAGTTTGCAAGTTGGCGACAACGATGAAGTAACAATGATAAATGCGAGTTCAAAGACTACTTTGTTTAATGGTATTCCCATGCAAGTGGCCGATTCCGATTTAGTTGATGATCTTTATATTGAAGGATATATAAATGGTGATGAAAGTGAGTTAAAACGCTACTATGTCAACCATGATGCGACAATTGTTGAGCAGGATGGCACTGAGGTAAGGATTGCTCCCAGAGATGTCCAATTTCAATCTGCTAGCTTGCCCCACAGAATGATTACCAATTTTGCAGGGCCAATGAATAATTTTATCTTGGCAATTATCGTGTTTGTAGTCCTTGGTTTTATGATGCCTGGTATTCCAACGAATAGTAGCACACTTGGTACAGTTAGCAGTCATTCAGTTGCGGCCAAGGCAGGTTTGAAACCGGGAGATACTATTAAAAAAGTCAATAGTACCAAGATTTCAAATTGGAATGATCTGGCAAATCAGATATCAAATCATCCAAACAAAAGTCTTAAGCTGACTATTGAAAGAAACAACCATAGTAAAAATGTAGATGTAACTCCTAAAGCCGTCAAACAAGGGCAGACAACGGTTGGACAAATTGGTATAACGGAAAAGCTTAACACAAGCATTGGAGCTAGAATATCGTATGGCTGGACACAGTTTGCCACCATTGTGAGTTTGATTTTTGGTGTGCTTGGACACATGCTTACTCATGGTTTTAATATAAACGATTTTGGCGGTCCAGTTGCTATATATGCTGGAACTTCACAAGCAACTTCTCTTGGTATTGATGGCGTGTTGAACTTTCTCGCTGTTTTGTCTATTAACCTTGGAATTGTCAATTTATTGCCAATTCCAGCACTGGATGGCGGTAAACTACTACTAAACATTATTGAAGGAATTCGTCGAAAACCAATACCAGAAAAAGCTGAAGGAATAGTCACTATTATTGGTTTCGGACTATTGATGTTACTGATGATTTTAGTGACATGGAATGATATTCAGCGTTATTTCATTAAATAGGTTAGGGAGGAAATTTTTAATGAGACAGTCAAAAACACTTATTTCTACTTTGAAGGAGGCGCCAAGTGACGCCGAGGCACTAAGTCATCAAATGATGCTACGCGCCGGATACATTTATCAAGTAGCAGCAGGGGCGTATGCATATTTGCCACTGGCCTATCGAGTATTACGAAAAATTGAAGGTATTGTTCGTAAAGAAATGGAAAATATTGATGCTGCTGAAATGCTTGCACCAGCAATCCTACCTGCTGATTTATGGCGGCAGTCGGATCGGTATGAATCGTATGGAGATAACTTATTTAAGTTCAAGGACCGTCATGAACGTGATTTTATCCTTGGCCCCACACATGAAGAAACATTTACTGAAATTATTCGAGATAACGTTAAGTCATATAAAAAACTACCGTTAACACTGTATCAGATCCAAAATAAGTATCGTGATGAAGATCGTCCTCGATACGGATTATTGCGTGGCCGTGAGTTTGACATGATGGATGCATATTCATTTACTGTTGATAATGAAGGCCTAGATCAAGTTTATAACCAGATGGCTGGTGCATATAATAATATTTTTACTCAAATTGGATTGAAATATCGCACGATTATTGGGGATGCTGGCGCCATGGGTGGTAGTGGCTCACAGGAGTTTTCCGCAATTGCACCTGTTGGTGAAGATACAATTGTTTATGCGGACGAAAGTGACTATGCTGCTAACTTAGAAATGGCAACCAGTCAGTTTGTTAGTCAAAAATCACATGTTACACCAAAAGACTTAGAAAAAATTGAAACACCCGGTGTTAAAACGGTCGAAGAATTGGCCAAGTTTTTGGACATTCCGACTAGCCAAGTTGTGAAAACGTTATTCTATCTAGCTGATGGTAAGCCAGTAATGGTACTTGTCAGAGGAGATCATGAAGTAAACGAGGTCAAGGTAACTAACTATCTTCATGCTGACGAATTAGAAATGGCGACGCCTGAGCAGACTAGTGATATTTTACATGCATCATTTGGTTCTTTAGGTCCAGTAGGTGTGGATGAAAAGGTCACAATTTTAGCTGATCAGTATGTTCAAGATATGGTGAATGTACCAGTTGGGGCTGATGAAGACGGGCACCACTATATCAATGCTAATGTTGATCGCGATTTTCGGGTTGATAAGTTTGGCGACTTTAGGCTTGTTAAAGAAGGTGAAATGTCGCCGGACGGTAAAGGACCTCTTAAATTTACTCGTGGTATCGAAATTGGACATATTTTCAAACTAGGAACCAGATATTCAAAAGCCCTAAACGCACAAGTTTTAGATCAAAATGGTCGCCAGGTTGATGTTATTATGGGATGCTACGGTATTGGTATTTCACGGCTTCTTTCAGCTGTAGCAGAACAGTATGCGGATGAAAATGGATTGGTTTGGCCAAATGAAATTGCACCATACAATGTTCATATTGTACCTATTAACATGAAAAATGAGGATCAAAAAAATCTTTCATTATCAATTGAAAAGAAGCTACAAGATGCTGGTCTTGAAACGTTGTTAGATGATCGTAAGGAACGTGCCGGAGTTAAGTTTGCAGATTCAGATTTAATTGGTATTCCAATTCGAGTAACAGTTGGTAAGAAAGCTGCTGATGGAATTGTTGAAATTAAATTACGTAAAACAGGCGAAACGGTCGAAGTTCGTGAAGATGAATTAGTAAATACAATTCAGATCTTACTAAAGGCAGAAGATCAACAAAACGATTAAAAAAGGTGATACGATGTGTTATTAGGGATAAAATATTTAACTCTGATTATTCATTCGTATCATTTTTTATTAGTAGGAGGTAACCCTAGTTGAGTTTAGATCAACACGAACTATTCAAAAAATTGTTGGAACAAATTAAATTCACCGATCCACATAACCCAGCTTTTAAAAATGCTTCGATTGAGCAGGTAATTGTTCACAGACAGTCGAAAGCTTGGGAATTTCATTTTCATTTTGATTCGGTCTTACCTTACGAACTGTTTCAACAGCTCTCAAGTGCATTACAAGCTGGTTTTACTGATATTGCTAAAGTAACTTGGCAGATTAAAACTGATATGCGTGAACTGGATCAGCGATTGATAGCAGACTATTGGAGTTATGCTGTTTCAAATAGTGGTGTATCGTCGCCAATGCTAAATGAATTGTGTGGGAGAACGGTTCCCAATGTGACTGACGATCGAGTAATGTTCGTTGCAGAAAATGAAATCGTTCGTGATTTTTTGGTTAATCAAGCACTGGGACCGATTGAAGAAAGCTATCAAAGGGTTGGCTTTCCTAAATTTGGAATTCACACGATGATTGATGAAAGTGCGTCAGAGGCTCAAATTCAAGCCTTAAAGGCAGAACGTGCCAAAAAAGATGCAGAATTGGCTGCTAAGGCAGCCGCTCAGATCAAAGCTTCAAATCGTCAGCAAAGCAAAGGTACAGAAATCAGTGGGCCGGTTAAACTTGGTAAAACGATTAGCGATAATGAAGAAATCCGTAGATTGGCTGACATTACTGAAGAGGAAAGATCTGTTGTTATTGAAGGATACATTTTTAACAAAGAGGTTAGAACTCTTAGATCTCAACGCAAATTGTTAATCCTTGAAATAACTGATTACTCGTCATCGATGACGATAAAGAAATTTTCTCGTAACGAGGAAGATGAGGCTCAATTCGATGCCATCAATGAGGGCGATTGGATTAAGGTTCGTGGACCTGTTCAAGAAGATACATTCATGCGGGATTTAACAATCAATGCGTATGATATTAATGCGGTTCAGCATGCGTCAAGAAAGGATACTGCTGAAGGTGATAAACGTGTAGAACTTCACCTGCATACTTCAATGAGTCAAATGGATGCAACAAATTCAATTGATGAATTTGCAAAGCAGGCAGCTGATTGGGGACAAAAAGCGATCGCCATTACTGATCATTCAGGAGTTCAAGGATTTCCAGATGCGTTTCATGCTTCGGAAAAACATGGTATTAAAATGATCTACGGCCTAGAAGCAAATGTTGTGGATGATGGAGTGCCGATAGGGTATAATTCGGCGCATGTACCGCTAAAAGATACAATTTATGTTGTTTTTGACGTGGAAACAACGGGTCTTTCGGCAATCTATGATAAGGTTATTGAACTTTCTGCAGTTAAGATGAAAAACGGTGGAGTGCTAGAAGAGTTTGAAGAATTTATCGATCCTGGTTTTCACCTTTCGGAAACGACAACTAATCTGACAAGTATTACTGATGAAATGGTTCACGGTTCAAAATCAGAAGAAGAAGTTTTTCAAATGTTCCGTGATTTTTGTGGGGATTCAATTGTTGCTGGGCATAATGTTACGTTTGACGTTGGTTTTATGAATACCGGATATGCACGTCATGGAAAGGAACCAATAAAAAATCCGATTATTGATACATTGACATTGGCGCGTTTCCTTTACCCTGAATTAAAGAGCTATCGTTTAAATACGTTGGCAAAGAAATTTAATGTAGCCTTGGAACATCATCACCGTGCCATTTTTGATGCCGAATCAACTGGGCACTTGTTGCATCTATTTTTAAAAGATGCAGAAGATCGTTATGATATTGAATATCATGACCAGCTAAACGAACATATGAGTGATAATGGTGCTTACCGTCACGCACGTCCGTTTCATGTAACTATTTTGGTGAAAAATCAGGTTGGTTTAAAGAATTTATTTAAGCTAGTTTCACTTTCCAATGTGGAATTTTACTATCGTGTGCCAAGGATTCCGCGTAGCCGGTTAGAAAAATATCGTGAAGGCCTCATCCTAGGGACTGCTTGTTCATCTGGTGAAGTGTTTACATCTATGATGCAAAAAGGTCGTGATGAGGCTCTTGAAAAAGCCAAGTTCTACGATTTTATTGAATTGCAACCAAAAGCAGTATATGCGCCATTAATTGAAGACCAGTTGATTAAGGATGATACGAACCTTGAAGAAATTTTAATGAACATGGTGGAGATAGGCTCAGAACTTAACAAACCTGTTGTGGCAACTGGCGATGTTCATTACTTAAACAAGGAAGATAGCATTTATCGTAAAATTTTGATTCATTCTCAGGCAGGTAATCCCCTTAATCGACAAATGTTACCAGATGTTCATTTTAGAACTACAAATGAAATGTTAGATGCATTTGCCTTTATGGGTGAAGCTAAAGCACACGAGATTGTTGTTGAAAATTCAAATAAAATTGCTGACATGATTCAAGAAGTTCATCCGCTTAAAGATAAGCTGTACACGCCAAAAATGGAGGGTGCAGAAGAAGAAATTCAGGAAAGAACAATCAGTAAAGCTAAAGAATGGTACGGAGATCCGCTTCCTGAGTTAGTTCAAAAGCGTGTCGATCGAGAACTTAAAAGTATTGTTGGTAATGGATTCTCCGTTATTTATTTGATTGCGCAGCGGTTAGTTGCTAAATCAAATAAAGACGGATATTTGGTTGGATCTCGTGGATCTGTCGGCTCCAGTATCGTTGCAACGCTCACTGGAATCACCGAAGTTAATCCATTACCACCGCATTATCGTTGTCCAAATTGCAAATATACACATTTTTACACTAATGGTGAATACAGTTCAGGTTATGATTTGCCTGATAAGGACTGCCCAGAATGTGGCACCATGATGATTAAAGATGGTCATGACATTCCGTTTGAAACTTTCTTAGGCTTTACTGGTAATAAGGTTCCGGATATTGATTTGAACTTTTCTGGTGATTATCAACCAATTGCGCATAACTATACTAAGGTACTATTCGGTGAAAATAATGTATACCGTGCTGGGACAATTGGTACGGTTGCAGATAAAACAGCTTATGGCTATGTTAAGGCCTATGAACGTGATACTAGTCAACAATATAGGAATGCAGAAATTGATCGATTAGCAAAAGGAGCTACAGGAGTTAAGAGAACAACTGGACAACATCCTGCTGGTATTATTGTTGTGCCAGACTACATGGACATCTACGACTTTACTCCGGTTCAATACCCCGCAGACGATCAAACTGCGGCTTGGCAAACTACTCATTTTGATTTCCATTCTATTCATGATAATATTTTAAAAATTGATATTCTTGGGCATGATGATCCCACGATGATTCGAATGCTACAAGACCTTTCGGGTGTTGATCCGAAGACAATTCCAATGGATGATCCGGGGGTTATGAGCCTTTTTTCTAGCCCCGATATTTTGGGTGTTACCGAAGATCAAATTTTTTCAAAGACTGGTACATTGGGTGTGCCGGAGTTTGGAACTCGGTTTGTGAGGGGGATGCTTGAAGAAACCCATCCAAGTAATTATTCAGAGCTGCTACAGATTTCTGGACTTTCACACGGGACTGATGTTTGGCTAGGCAATGCTGAAGAATTAATTAAAAATGGTACTGCAACCATTACTAACGTTATTGGTTGTCGTGATAACATTATGACCGACTTGATCCATTATGGAATGGAGTCAGAAATCGCATTTCAGATTATGGAGCACGTACGGAAAGGCCGCGGAATTCCTGATGATTGGCAAAAGAAAATGAAAGAATCAAATGTGCCAGACTGGTATATTGATTCCTGCTTAAAAATTAAGTACATGTTTCCTAGGGCTCATGCTGCTGCATATGACATCATGGCTCTTAGAATTGCATACTTTAAAGTATATTTTCCTTTGGTTTACTATTGTTCATTTTTCTCTGTTCGAGCTGATGATTTTGATGTTGTGGCAATGGCGCATGGTAAAGATGCTGTCAAAGCCTCGATGAAGGAAATTAATGATAAGGGTAATGATGCTTCTACAAAAGAAAAAGGCCTGTTAACAATCCTTGAATTGGCTAATGAAATGCTGGAGCGAGGTTATGATTTTGAAATGGTCGACTTGAATCGATCCGATGCATCCAACTGGCTAATTGATGGCAATAAACTCATTGCGCCATTTAGAGCTGTTCCTGGGTTGGGACTAAACGTGGCCAAACAGATTGTTGCTGCTCGTGAGGAACGTGAATTTTTATCTAAGGAAGATTTAGCAACTCGCGGTAAAGTTTCAAAAACTTTGATTGAGTTTATGACAACAAACCACGTTTTGGATGATCTACCAGATGAAAACCAATTATCATTGTTCTGACAAGCAAATTTACTTAACAATATTGTTTGAGTTTGTGTGGGAAATATGTTATATTTACAAAGTAATTAAAACTCGTAAGGGAGTGAGCAGCGATGCTCGCTCTTTTTATTGCAAAAATATTGGAGGTGTTTTTTTGAGTAGTGTGATCGAAACCGTAACTGAGTTAGTCACTCCAATTTTAGATGAACGTCATTTTGAACTATACGATGTTGAATTTGTTAAAGAAGGTCAGAGTTGGTATTTGCGCGTCTATATTGACAAGCCAGCTGGAATTTCAATTGAAGATTGTGTCCAAGTAAGCGATATTTTAAGTGAAAAGCTTGATGAAATCGATCCTGATCCAATTCCACAGGCATATTTTCTTGAGGTGTCCTCGCCAGGAGCCGAACGTCCATTGAAAAAACAACAAGACTATGAACGTGCGATTGGCAAATATGTTAACGTGTCTCTGTATCAACAAATCGAGGGTGCCAAGGTATTTGAAGGCACACTGGAAAAATTGACAGAAACTGAATTAACATTAGACTATCTTGATAAAACGCGCCATAAGCAGATTATTATTCCTAGAAATAAGATTGCTAAAGCCAGATTGGCGATTAAGTTTTAACATTTGAAGGAGAAATAAGCATGAACAAAGAATTAATTGGAGCTTTAGACGCCCTCGAAAAAGAAAAAGGTATCAAAAAAGAAATTGTAGTTGAAGCACTTGAGGCAGCACTAGTTTCAGCTTACAAGCGTAATTATAGCCAAGCTCAAAACGTTGAAGTTGATTTTGACGATAAGAAGGGTAACATCAAGGTCTATGCAGTTAAGACCGTTGTTGAAGAAGTTACTGACGAGCGGATGGAAGTAAGTCTTGAAGAAGCAGTTAAAATCAATCGTGGATACGAATTAGGTGATGAAATTCGGTTTGAGGTAACACCACAAAACTTTGGCCGGATAGCTGCACAGACTGCTAAGCAGGTTATTATGCAACGTGTTCGTGAAGCTGAACGTAATGTTATTTTTGAAAAGTATAGTCAGTACGAAAATGAAATTGTAACTGGTGAGGTTGAACGACAAGACAGCCGGTTTATCTACGTTAACCTTGGCAATGTAGAGGCCGTAATGGGTAAGCAAGATCAGATGCCTAACGAAAACTATAAGATGCATGACCGTATTCAGGTTTTTGTCAGTCGTGTTGAAAACAGTACTAAAGGACCACAGGTTTTTGTTAGTCGGACTGCGCCAGAGTTATTGAAGCGCTTGTTTGAAAAGGAAGTTCCTGAGATTTATGATGGGGTTGTTGAAATTGTTTCGATAGCAAGAGAAGCGGGTGATCGGGCAAAGATCGCTGTTCGTTCTAATGATCCTAATATTGATCCTGTAGGTACGTGTGTGGGTCCTCGTGGACAACGTGTCCAAGTGATTGTTAATGAACTTGGTGGCGAAAACATGGATATTGTCGAATGGGTTGACGATCCTGCTCAGTACATTGCAAATGCATTGAACCCTGCAGAAGTGCTCGATGTCATTTTTGATGCGGACAATGATCGTGCTTGCACTGTTATTGTTCCAGATTATCAGTTGTCTCTTGCAATTGGTAAGAAAGGGCAAAATGCACGGTTAGCTGCCCGTTTGACTAACTTTAAGATTGATATAAAGCCTGAATCTGAAGCTGAAGAAGTTGACAGTAATACGACAACAGTAGAGACTGAGGACACTGAGAGTGACTCAATTAATACACAATCTTCTGATAGTGATACCGAAGAATAACTAAGTGGGGTGATAGACTATGAAAAAACGTAAAATTCCAATGCGTAAAGATATTGTCACCGGTGAAATGATGCCTAAAAAAGAGCTGATTCGTGTCGTTAAGAATAAGGAAGATGAAGTTTCTTTAGACCCTACTGGCAAAAAGCCGGGCAGAGGAGCATATGTTTCAGTTAATGTTGATGTTGCCAATCAGGCTAAAAAACAGAAGACATTTGATAAAGTTTTTAGTTTGAAAATTGATGATGATTTTTATGATGAATTAATTAGTTACGTTGATCATCAACAAGCAAGAAAAGAATTATTCAGTGATGACAAGTAATCAGCCAGTGTTGAACCTGCTGGGAATCGCTAGAAGAGCGGGATCATTAATTTCCGGTGAAGAAACGGTTCTTAAAGCGATCAGATCAAAGAAAACATTTTTGGTGTTTATCAGCGCTGATGCAGGCAATGCAACAAGTAAAAAATTTAAGGATAAGTGTCAATTTTATGAAATCAAATACGATATGACATTCGACAAGCAACAGTTAAACCAGGCCACTGGCCAGGCTAGGACAGTTTACGGTGTGACTCAAGAAGGTTTCGCCCGTAAGTTCAAGGAGCTGCTGCAGATGTAAAAGGAGCGTGAGCTAATGGGAAAAGAAAGAATTTATGAATTAGCGAAAGAATTAAACGTTGGCAGTAAGGAAGTACTTGCACTCGCCAAACAAAAAGGAATGAGCGTGAAAAACCACATGTCAACAGTTGACGATCAGCAAGCAAAAGATATCAGAACTGCACTGGGTAAAGGGCAAGCAAAACCAGCATCTAAGCCTGCACCACAGCACCAAACTAGTTCTGCAAAGACTGATGATCATCGTAGTTCAAATACTAGTTCATCCCAAAATAATAGTAGGACGACGTCACAACAAAATGGTCATAACAGTGCTCGCAATCAGAGCAATGGCAATCGTCCAAATAACAATGGCAGTCGTCAAAATGACAGACGACCAAATAATAATACGTCGCATTCTAATAGCAATAATCATCGTAATGGAACGACGGGTACTCAGAGAACAAACGATAATCGTGTAAATAACGGTAACAATGCTCAAAGAAACAATGGTAACCGTTCTAATAATAACGGGAATCAACGTTCAAATGATCATCGAGGTAATAACAGTAACCGTCCAAGCAATAATAACAGCCGTCCAAATAATAACAGTGGTAGTTCACGTAATAATAACCAAAGTAATAATCGTAACAACAATAACACTAGTGGAAATAATGCTCATCGTAATAGCGGTGGACGTTTCGGCGGTAGTTTAAAGAATAACAAATTTAACAACCGCAATAATAATAACCGCTACAATAAAAAGAATAACAAGAAGAACCGTAAGAATCAGCGAATTAAGGAAACGAACAATAAGCCAGTGGCTGCTCGTAAGGAATGGCCACTTCCAGATGTGTTGACTTATAGCGAAGGTATGAATGCTCAGGATCTGGGTAAGATTCTTCACCGTGAACCGGCCGAAATTGTTAAAAAGTTATTCATGCTTGGTGTTATGGTCAACCAAAACCAGTCTCTTGATAAGGATACAATCGAAATTTTAGCTGCAGATTATGGTATTGAAGCTAAAGAAAAGGTTGAAGTCGATGTTAGTGATATCGATAAATTCTTTGAAGAAGAACAACAAAACACTGAGAATTTAAAGGAACGACCAGCCGTTGTGACTGTTATGGGGCACGTTGATCATGGTAAGACAACATTACTTGATCAGTTACGTCATACACACGTTACTGAGGGTGAAGCCGGTGGAATCACGCAGGCAATTGGTGCTTATCAAGTTAAGTATAACGATAAAACAATTACGTTCTTAGATACTCCGGGACATGCGGCCTTTACTGAAATGCGTGCTCGTGGTGCCAATATTACTGACATTACGGTGTTGGTTGTTGCTGCTGATGATGGTGTAATGCCTCAAACTATCGAAGCTATTAACCATGCAAAAGCTGCTGGTACTCCAATTATTGTTGCTGTTAACAAGATTGATAAGCCGGGTGCAAACCCAGCTCATGTTACTGAACAGTTAACTGAATATGGACTAGTTCCAGAAGACTGGGGTGGTGAAACAATTTTTGTTGAGATTTCAGCTAAGTACGGTAAAAACTTAGATGAATTGCTCGATATGATTTTGCTTCAGGCCGAAGTGATGGAATTAAAGGCTAACCCAGATCAAAATGCTGCTGGATCAGTTGTTGAAGCACGTCTTGATAAGGGCCGTGGATCGGTGGCAACTTTACTGGTTCAACAAGGAACGCTGAAAGTTGGCGATCCAATTGTTGTTGGTAACACTTATGGACGTGTGAGAACAATGACAAATGAACGTGGCCGTCGAATTAAAGAAGCAACACCATCAACTCCGGTAGAAATTACCGGTTTGAGCGATGTTCCAGAGGCGGGGGATCGTTTCGTTGGATTTGATGATGAAAAGACTGCCCGCGCCGCAGGTGAGGAACGGGCAAAACGTGCATTGGTCGCAGAGCGTGCTAATACGAACCATGTTACGTTGGATAACCTCTTTGATTCACTTAAAGAAGGCGAAATGAAGTCAGTTCCAGTAATCATTAAGGCAGATGTTCAAGGCTCAGTTGAAGCACTTGCTCAAAGTTTGAAGAAGATTAAGGTTGATGGCGTTAAGGTGGATATTATTCATACTGCCGTGGGTGCTATTAATGAAAGTGATGTTACCTTAGCTGAAGCTTCAAACGCAATCATTATTGGATTTAATGTTCGACCTACTCCACAGGCTAAATCACAAGCCGAAAGCGGTAGTGTTGATATTCGTCTTCACCGTGTCATTTACAATGCCATCGATGAGGTTGAATCGGCCATGAAGGGTATGCTTGAGCCGGTTTATGAAGAACAGGTCACTGGTGAAGTCGAAGTACGTGACTTGTATCATGCTTCTAAGGTTGGTACGATTGCTGGCGGTATGGTTACTTCAGGATCGATTACTCGTGATGCTAACGTCCGTTTGATACGTGATGGCGTGGTAGTTTACGAAGGCAAGCTTGGAAGTTTGAAACGATTCAAGGATGATGTCAAAGAAGTTAAATCGGGTTATGAACTAGGCTTAACTATTGAGAATTACAACGATATTAAGGTTAACGATGTAATTGAGTCTTATGTCATGAAAGAAGTTCCAGTTAAGTAAGGTTAAAAGGAGGACAACATGCCAGATAAACGTTATCGTGTTGGCCGCTTGAGTCAAGAAATTCAACGTGAAGTTGACGATATTTTGTTAAAACGAGTACGTGATCCTCGTGTTCAGGGAATTACGATTACTGGCGTTGATGTGACAGGAGATCTTCAACAAGCAACGATCTTCTACAGTCTATTATCTTACAAAGCGTCGGATGGTCAGAAGGCTCAAACTGGCTTAGAAAAGGCAACTGGTTTGATTCGCAGTGAACTAGGTGCACGACTTAACATTTTTAAAACACCAGAGTTGATTTTTGAGCGTGATAGGTCCGTTCAGTATGGTTCTCGAATTGATGAATTAATTAACGAATTGCACCATCGCGATTAATTGAAAACGAGGTTGAGAAATCTATTTTCTCAGCCTCGTTTGTACATAGTGGTACAACAGCATTACGTTTCGAATATATTCATATGGAGGAAGTAGAATGAATGGAATAATCCCACTTTACAAGGAGCGCGGACTAACAAGCCATGACTGCGTTAATCAGCTACGTAAGATTTTGCACACAAAAAAAATCGGCCATTCTGGCACACTAGACCCCAATGTTGATGGTGTGTTACCAATTTGTGTCGGAAGAGCAACTAAGGTTGTGGAGTATTTAATGGAGTCTGGTAAGGAATATCGTGGTCAATTATTGATCGGTAAAATGACAACTACCGAGGATCTAGATGGGGAAGTAGTCAAAACAGCTCCAGTTGACCACGAATTACCTGTAGAAGAGATTGAACAGGTAATGGACAAGATGACTGGGATAATTACACAGATTCCACCAATGTATTCTGCGGTCAAAGTAAATGGTCGAAAATTATATGAATATGCACGTGCTGGAGAAAAAGTAGAAAGGCCGTCGCGTCAAATTGAAATCAGTAAATTTCAATTGACGGCAACATCTTATGATCAAAAGAATAAGACGCAAACAGTTAATTTTGTGGTTAACTGCAGTAAAGGAACGTATGTCAGAACATTAGCTGTAGACTTAGCAGATAGTTTGGGGTATCCGGGTGTTATGAGTGATTTGACAAGAACTCAAAGCGGGGGCTTTAAAATCGATCAAACAGTGAAAATGGATGAGATTGCATTAGCTTCTGAGCAGGGTGATTTGGATAAATTATTTTATCCGCTGGACTATGCATTAAAAAAATATACACACATTGAAATCAATGAAGAATTTTGGTCGGGCGTTAAAAATGGAGTTTGGCTAAAATTCGATGAAATTAGTGTTTCTGACAAAGTGATTGCTTTGGTATATAATCAACAGGTTCGTGCTTTATATCAAAGAAATGAAGAAAAGCAGTGCTACCAACCACTGAAAATGTTGGTATTAGATTAATTAGTGACTGTAATCGGAGGAATGAACCATGCAAGTGATAAATATACGTCAACCATTCGATCCAGCTAGGATACCAGACGGCAATGTTGTGCTAGCAATGGGCTTTTTTGATGGCCTTCATCGTGGTCACCAGGCCGTGATTGAACGTGCTAGAAATTTTGCCAAAGAATATGGTTTGCCACTAGCTGTATTAACGTATGACCACCATCCTTCGATTGTGTACCACGCTAGTGAGCAACGCATTACTTATTTATCGCCGGTACAGCGAAAGCTAGAATTATTAGATGAGCTTGGCGTGGATATTACCTATTTAGTCAGTTTTACATCGGCTTTATCTGCTTTAAAGCCCCAAGAGTTTGTTGATCAATACATGATCGGATTTCACGCTAAAATTGTGGTGGCTGGTTTTGATCATACTTATGGGCCAAAAGATATTGCGACAATGGCTAACTTGCCAAAGTTTGCAAAGGACAGATTTAAAGTTGTTGAAGTGAGTGAAAATTTAGACGATGACCTAAAAATAAGTTCAACGAGAATTAGACATGAATTGGATGAGGGGAATGTTAGCTTGGCAAATCGTTTGTTGGGTTATTCATATCAAACTTCCGGTACAGTTGTACATGGTGAGGCTCGTGGCCGTGAACTTGGTTTTCCTACTGCAAATATTGAGTGGCCGGTTGAGGAAAGGATGCCTGGCATTGGTGTATATGCCGTTCAGTTAAAAATTGGTGAAATCTGGTATGATGGCATGGCTTCAATTGGCTATAATGTCACATTTGGGGACGACAGGCCAAAGACTCTGGAAATAAATTTATTTGATTTCAAAAATATGATTTATGGAGAAAATGTTAAGGTCCGATGGGTTGCTAGGTTACGTGGTGAAGTTAAATATACGACGGCTGAAGCTCTAATTGATCAATTGAAAAATGATGAAATTGAAACTCGTAAAATTTTGAAGATAAACGTTTAATAAAAATAGTGTGGTAATGGCATTTTATTTCTAGGACATAAAGCTCCCAAACTAAGGTCCAATTTAGGATTTTAGTTTGCGAGCTTTATGTGGCTTGTAACAACCGTTTGTTAGTGCCTGCTGGCACGATGATTGGTATTTGTTTGTCCCTTGATAATTTTACGCTTGAACTGAACAGTGTTTTCAGCAACTAGTTTAAAATGCCTCATTTTAAAATTAAATGGTTGATTTGTCATTCTAGTTTTTGACCAAGATTGCATAGATGCAATCATTCCTTGGAGTTCATCAAGTTGGCGCTGATCATTTTCAGCTATGGCCTCTTTAAAAATATCGTCTTGCAAACGAGTAATTAAATTTTGGTGGTACTTCAATAATTCTGAGGTTAACGGTGCATGTCGGTATTGATTAAATAGTTTTTCAATCGTTAGCATTGCCTCTTTTGTGTTACGAGGTTGAATGTAGCGCTGTTTATGCTTTGCCATTATAAATCCTTTCAAAAATGTTGTCTTTTCTTGACTTTCAGACAACGGGTTGGTATATTATACATTGTGTTTAGCACTTAACACGTTCGAGTGCTAAAAAGGAAGTGATAATAATGTTAACACAACGTCAAGATGCGATCCTGCAAGCGATTGTACGCCAATACACTGTAACTGGTCAACCGGTCGGTTCGAAAATACTGGCGCAACACTTACCAATTAAAGTGAGTTCAGCCACAATTAGAAATGAGATGGCGGAATTAGAGGAACAAGGGTTACTGGTTAAAGAGCACTCTTCTTCTGGACGTGTTCCGTCTACCAAGGGTTATCGATACTATGTTGATAATTTACTAGATGAAAAGATGATGATTGACAGCAGTGATATGTCAATTATTCAAAACTCGTTTGGTACCAACTTAAATAAAATTGATGAAATTGTGTCAAGATCAGCGGATATTTTGTCTGATTTGACCTCGTACACTACTTTTACGCTAAAGCCAGAGCAAAAACAAGTGAGACTCAGTGGGTTTAGATTAGTTCCGCTGGGAAATCATCAAGTGATGGCAATCTTAGTCACGGATTCAGGCGATGTTGAGAATCAGACTTTTGTTATTCCTAAAAACATTAACACCGATGAGCTTGAATCGGTTATTAGATTAATTAATGATCAGTTAGCGGGTTTAACTCTTGAAGAGGTTCTTCAACGGCTGCAACGTGACATACCAATGCAGATTGTCAGGTACATTCACAGTCCTGATGGCGTTCTAAATATATTTGACAGTATTTTATCGCATGCGGCTTCTGAACGATTTTTTGTTGGTGGTAAAATGAATCTACTTGGATTTTCGCATAATCATGATCCGAATGACCTGCAAGAACTGTATGGATTGCTTGATAAGAACGAGAACTTATCACATTTCTTGGATCCTCAAGATGATAATATTCACGTGCAGATTGGTAGTGAAATATCAAATAAACTACTCGATGATTTCAGCCTTATCACTGCAACATACGATGTTGACCAATATGGTAAGGGAATTATTGCGGTTCTGGGCCCAACGCGAATGCCATATTCAAGAACAATCGGAATTGTCAGTGCGTTTAGGCAGGAGTTGGCGCGACAGTTGTTAGGTTATTATCATCGATATTATGATCAGTAGGAGGAATGTTACATGGCTGAAAAGCAGTCTAGCGATTCAAAGAAAAAAGTAGAAGACGAAGTTAAGAACACTGAGACGCCCACTGCTGATGAAACTGAAAATGAGCAGCAACAGGCAAAACAAGGTGTTAAAAAAGAAGATAATAAAACTAAAGAACAAAAACAAATTGAAGAATTAGTTGCTAAGAGCAGTGATTTTGAGGACAAGTATCTTCGTGCTGAAGCTGAAATTCAAAATATGACTAATCGGTTTAAGAAGGAACAGTCACAACTTCTTAAGTATGATGGTCAGTCGCTCGCTAAAGATATCTTACCTGTAATGGATAACCTGAAACGAGCACTGGATATTGAAGTTGATGACGAAAGTGGACAGCAACTTAAAAAGGGTATTCAGATGGTTCATGACCATCTTGAAGAGGCATTGACGAAAAATGGTGTCACTGAGATTAAATCTTTAGATCAAAAATTTGATCCGGCGATTCATCAGGCAGTGCAGAGCGTTCCTGCTAAGGAAGATCAGAAAGCTGATACGGTTGTGCAGGTGTTACAGGCTGGGTATCAGCTTAAGGACCGTGTTTTACGTCCAGCGATGGTCGTTGTGGCTCAGTAAACTAAATTAAAAGAAGAGGTATATTAAACATGGCAAGTAATAAAATTATTGGAATTGATTTAGGTACTACTAACTCAGCAGTTGCTGTTATGGAAGGTAATGCACCTAAGATCATTACTAACCCAGAAGGAAGTCGAACAACACCATCAGTTGTTTCATTCAAGGATGGTGAGACTCAGGTTGGGGAAGTTGCAAAACGTCAAGCAATCACCAACCCTAACACAATTGTTTCGATCAAAAGCCATATGGGTGATGCAAACTACACTGTTGAAGTTGAAGGCAAGAAGTATACTCCTCAAGAAATTTCAGCAATGATTCTTCAATACTTGAAGAAGTATGCTGAAGACTATTTAGGTGACGAAGTTAGTCAGGCAGTTATTACTGTTCCTGCATACTTTAATGATGCACAACGTCAAGCAACCAAAGATGCTGGTAAGATTGCTGGCTTAGATGTTAAGCGGATCATCAATGAACCAACAGCATCCTCATTGGCATATGGGTTAGACAAACAAGACAAAGATGAAAAGATTCTTGTGTATGACCTTGGTGGTGGTACTTTTGATGTTTCTATCCTTGAATTGGGCGATGGCGTTTTCCAAGTTCTTTCAACTAATGGTGATACACACCTTGGTGGTGATGATTTTGATCAAAAGATCATTGATTGGCTAGCTGATGGATTCAAACAAGAAAATGGTATCGATTTAACTCAAGATAAGATGGCTTTACAACGTTTGAAGGATGCTGCTGAAAAGGCCAAGAAGGATTTGTCTGGCGTTAGTGAAGCACAGATCAGCCTACCATTTATTTCTGCTGGTGCATCAGGACCACTGCATTTGGAAAAGACATTGACTCGAGTTCAATTTAATCAATTAACTGTTGACTTAGTTGAAAAGACTAAACAACCAGTTTTGAACGCTTTGAAGGATGCTGATTTATCATTTAGTGATATTGATGAAGTTATTTTAAATGGTGGTTCAACTCGGATTCCTGCTGTTCAGGATATGGTTCGCGATTTGACAGGCAAGGAACCAAACCATTCAATTAACCCCGACGAAGCCGTTGCTTTAGGTGCTGCGGTTCAAGGCGGTGTGTTAACCGGAGATGTTAAGGATGTTGTTTTACTTGATGTTACTCCATTGTCACTTGGTATTGAAACAATGGGTGGCGTGTTCACTAAGTTAATTGATCGTAATACCACGATTCCAACATCTAAGAGTCAAGTATTCTCAACAGCTGCAGATAATCAACCTGCCGTTGACATTCATGTTTTACAAGGTGAACGTCCAATGGCTGCCGATAACAAGACGTTGGGTAACTTCCAATTGACTGACATTCCTGCTGCACCTCGTGGCGTTCCACAAATCCAAGTTACATTTGATATCGACAAGAACGGTATTGTTAATGTATCTGCTAAAGATATGGGTACCAACAAGGAACAAAAGATTACTATCAAGAGTAATTCAGGATTAACTGATGATGAAATTGATCGTATGAAGAAGGAAGCCGAGGAAAACGAAGAGGCCGACAAGAAGAAGCGCGAAGAAGTTGACCTGAATAACGAAGTTGACCAACTATTGTTCCAAGTTGATAAAACTTTAAAGGATCTTAAAGGTAAGGTTTCCGATGAAGAGGTTAAGAAGGCTGAAGATGCGCGTGATGCATTGAAGAAGGCCAAGGATGACAACAACGTTGAGGAAATGAAGACCAAAAAAGATGGACTTAACGAAATTGTTCAAGATTTATCAGTTAAACTTTATCAACAAGCCCAACAAGCTCAAGGCGATGCTAGTGGCAATGCCGACGACCAAAAGGGCGATGACAAAGGCGACGGTAAGTCAGGTGATGACGGAAAGACAGTTGACGGCGATTTTGAAGAAGTTGACCCGGATGACAAAAAATAAAGTTGGTTAATTAACCAGCTTTTGCTAATAGTCAGTATTATTTAGATCATACTTAGTAAAAGCCAAAGAGCAAAAAAAGGTCTTTGGCTTTTACTTCGCGTGTATACTTGTGGTATAAATAATGCATTAATTGTTTTGGGGGACCATAATGGCAGAAAAAGATTATTATGATGTTCTTGGCGTTTCTAAGGATGCGTCACAGGACGAAATTAAAAAAGCATATCGAAAGCTCTCCAAAAAGTATCATCCGGATTTAAACAAGGAACCGGGTGCTGAGCAAAAGTTTAAGGACGTTAATGAGGCTTACGAAACTCTTGGTGACGACCAAAAGAGACAACAGTATGATCAGTATGGATCAGCTGGTCCTCAAGGCCAAGGCTTTGGTGGCTTTGGTGGTGGCGGCCAAGACTTTAGTGGTTTCGGTGGCGGTGGATTTGATGACATCTTTAGTCAGTTCTTTGGTGGCGGTGGAGGCAGACGTCGTGATCCGTCGGCACCGACCCCAGGACGCGATTTACAGTACACAATGACGTTGAAGTTCGAAGAAGCCATTTTTGGCAAAACAACATCAATTAAGTATCAGCGTGATGCACAGTGCGATACTTGTCATGGATCTGGTGCTAAGCCTGGTACTTCACCAGTCACATGTTCTAAGTGTGGTGGTCGTGGTGTCATTGATGTGATTCAAAATACACCGCTTGGCCGGATGAGAAGTCAAACTACCTGTGATGTTTGTGGTGGTACAGGTAAAGAAATTAAAGACAAGTGCACAACTTGTGGTGGTACTGGGCATGTTTCTCAGAATCACGAGCTAAAAGTTAATGTGCCTGCCGGAGTTGATGATGGTCAACAGATGCGTCTTCAAAATCAAGGTGAAGCCGGCGATAATGGTGGTCCTTACGGGGATCTATATATCATTTTCCACGTGACGCCAAGTCGAGAATTTCGGCGTGATGGAGCGGATATTTATTTTGATCAACCAATTTCATTTTCTCAAGCAGCGCTTGGTGATGAGATTCAGGTTAAGACGGTGCATGGTAACGTTAAATTGAAGGTACCGGCAGGAACGCAAACTGAAACCAATTTCCGTCTGCGTGGCAAAGGTGCACCCAAGCTAAACGGCAAAGGTAATGGCGATGAACACGTTACTGTTCATGTTGAAACGCCAAAAGGTATGAATAAACGTCAAAAAGAAGCGTTGGCCGCTTTCGCTGCAGCAAGTGGTGAAAAAGTTACCGGTGTTAAGAAAAATGTTTTTGATAAGCTCAAAGATGCTTTTGACGAATAATGCTTAATAAGAGTGTGAACGGCTTATAATCCGTTTCACTCTTTTTTTGAATGATCGGCTTAAGTTAATTGAGTTGTCTGCTTAGCCTTGTTATACTGGAGTAATGAACACGGAGAAAGCGAGTACGACAATGAATTTAGATGAAATGAAAGAACGACAAAAACACATTCGCAACTTCTCGATTGTTGCACACATTGACCACGGAAAATCGACGCTGGCGGATCGTATTTTGGAGTTAACTGATACTGTCTCAAAAAGAGAAATGCAAGATCAACTTTTGGATACGATGGATCTTGAACGAGAACGCGGAATTACTATCAAATTAAATGCGGTAGCTCTGAAATACCATGCAAAAGATGGAGAAACATATATTTTTCATTTAATTGATACTCCTGGGCACGTGGACTTTTCTTATGAGGTATCGAGATCGTTAGCAGCCTGTGAAGGCGCCGTATTGGTTGTTGATGCAGCACAAGGTGTTGAGGCACAGACGTTAGCCAATGTTTATTTAGCTTTGGATAACGACCTTGAAGTGCTACCTGTAATTAACAAAATTGATTTGCCATCTGCTGAGCCGGAAAAAGTGCGCCAGCAAATTGAGGATGAAATTGGCATTGATGCTTCCGAAGCTGTTCTAGCCAGTGCAAAGGCTGGCATTGGGATTGAAGAAATTTTGGAACAAATCGTGCATAATGTTCCAGCTCCAACAGGGGATTTAACTGCACCGTTAAAAGCTCTAATTTTTGATTCAGTTTATGACGATTATCGTGGGGTTGTTTTGAGTGTTCGAGTATTCGAGGGAACGGTTAAAGCTGGAGACCGAATCAGATTGATGAATAGTGGTACTGAATATGAAGTTACTGAGGTAGGCGTGAATTCACCAAAACCACTGGCAACTGATGTGCTGATGGTTGGGGATGTTGGATATATTACCGCTAGTATCAAAGATATTCAGGATACTCGTGTTGGTGATACTGTCACTGATGCAAGTAATCCAACTGCAGAAGCAATGTCAGGCTATAGAAAAATGACGCCAATGGTTTATTCTGGGTTGTATCCTACCGATAATGCTAAGTTTAATGATTTACGAGAGGCTCTAGAAAAACTGCAATTAAATGACGCCGCATTAACCTTTGATCCTGAGTCATCACAAGCATTAGGATTTGGTTTTCGTTGTGGCTTTCTTGGATTGCTTCATATGGATGTTGTGCAGGAACGACTCGAAAGAGAATTTAACCTTGATTTGATTACAACCGCTCCATCGGTTACCTACAATGTAGATTTATCTGATGGTACTAAACAAGAGGTTGAAAACCCTGCTGAAATGCCGGATGCTTCGAATATTAAGGCAATTAATGAGCCGTATGTTAATGCGCAAATCATGGTACCCAATGACTATGTTGGTGCCGTGATGGAGCTATGCCAGAAAAAAAGAGGTATTTTTGAAACGATGGAATATCTTGACGATATTCGGGTGAATGTCATTTATCATATTCCTTTGTCTGAAATTATTTACGATTTCTTTGACAAATTGAAGAGCAGTACTCGCGGTTATGCGTCATTGGATTATGAACTAGAGGATTATCGGCCGAGTGATTTAGTTAAGATTGATATCTTGCTCAATGGAGATAAAGTTGACGCACTAAGCTTTATTTCTCACCGTGATTTTGCTGCTCAACGTGGTCGAGAAATCACGGCTAAATTAAAAGAGATTATTCCACGACAAAACTTTGAAATTCCAATTCAAGCTGCAATTGGGGCTAAGATTATTGCTAGAACGAATATTCGTGCTTATCGCAAGGATGTTACCGCAAGAATTCATACTGGTGATCCCGACCGCCGTGCTAAGCTGCTTGATAAGCAAAAACGTGGTAAGAAGAGAATGAAATCTGTCGGTGTCGTGGATGTTCCACAGGAAGCATTCATGGCAGTTTTACAAACCGGCGAAGAAGAATCACATAAGAAATAGCATTATATCAACGTTTAATGGACTAGCTAATAAATAAGCTAGTCCATTTTTTATTAAATTATCAACATAAATTATAACCATCATTTTGTTACAGACCTACGATGTAAAGTATGTTAAGTTCCATTAAAATAGATATTAGTTGCTAAAATATTGCGTTTTGAGTTATGATAATTATAAGAAATATTGTTGTCTTTTGATATTAGGAGGGATTACTATGAAGAAACCGACAAAGAAGATGAGTGGTAGTCAACGCCGAGCAGAGAATAGAAACAATACAACAGATTCAGGTGAAACTAGAACTAAAAATATTCATAATCATGCCCCAGCACACCGCGCAAAGCAGCATTTGATACACAGTGAAGCTAAACGGAAGAGCGAAGTGCAATAAAATTAGTTATAAGAGGTTCAGTGTCTGACGACACTGGATTTTTTTGGTTTTAAAAGGATATACAAGTAAATCATAGTCAATGAGGCTGTTTATAACTATGTGAATAAATTATTAAACTTTTATTAATTAGGTTACTAAAACTTGAGCTAAAATTAAGTCGTCTGGAGTAAAAAAAACAGTGAAATATGGTAAAATGGTACTATTGATAGGTTAAAGAAGAGGACGAATGATTACATCCTAGTGAATTAATTTCATCCGTAGAATTAATTTTATTTGAATAAAAAGGGTTTACATACTGTTTGATTTACAGTATGATGTTAACTTAAAAGTTAAAACAGTTGGAGGTGATTACCGTGCTAAATAAGACAAAGCAGTTCATGCGCAAAAACAATTTAAGGTATAAGAAAGAATACATTAGGCCAATGATGATTACACAACATGTTTATGTTTTCACGTTTGGCAAAAATGAACTCAATAATCGGGTAATCATTCGTTACTCCCATACTTGGACTGGTCGATTGAAAATTAATGAGATCGATCTTCGACTGCATCGTCAACATCATCCAAGAACATTTAAGACCGAAGCTGATCTGGTTAAGTACCTAGAAAAACATCTTGAGTCTAATATTCTTAAGTATGCTGATGAGCCAGCAAACTATAAAGATCTTGAGCAGGCTGCAGAGGCTAAGGCAGAGCGTGAAAAGGCGGCTGCTGAAAAAGTTGTTCAAGAAAAACAGCATGAATAGTTTAAGGACGTGATAAAACAAAAATTTTATCACGTCTTTTTATAAGCAGTATGCTAGAATTGATTTATTCGTTTTTCTTAAGTAGTTGATAAATTTTGAGGAGGCTATGACGTTGCAATGGACTGAAGTAACGGTCAAAACTGAAAGTGAATCTGTTGAAGCAGTGAGTTTCATTCTTAACGATTTAGGAGCTAGTGGGGTTAAAATTGAGGATGCAAAGGATTTTGAAAGCTTAACACCCGGTAAATATGGTGAACATGGTGAAATTATCGATCCCAATGATATCCCACATATTACTTCTGGCGCTAATGTAACTGCATACTATCCTCAGAGCGTATTTGTGCCAGAAATTATTCCAACGATCAGACAAAAGGTTGCGGCATTATCCAATTTTGGCCTAAACCCCGGCAGTGGCGAAGTGATTGCTAACGCTGTGTCCGATGAAAATTGGGCTACCGCTTGGAAAAAATATTACCATCCGGTCCGTGTAACACGTCATTTAACGATTGTTCCACAGTGGGAAGAATATAAACCATCTGATGATGACGAACAAATAATATCATTAGATCCTGGTATGGCATTTGGTACCGGCACTCACCCAACGACTAAATTGATGCTGCAGGCATTAGAAATGGTAATTCGTGGTGGTGAGTCGATGATTGATGTTGGCACCGGATCTGGCGTTTTAAGTATTGCAGCTAAATTACTGGGCGCCAATAATGTTGATGCATACGATGTTGACGATGTTGCAGTTCGTTCCGCCTTATCAAACGTTAAATTAAATCCGAGTGTTGAGCCTATCAACATTGCTGCTAATGATTTGCTCAAGGGCATTCATAAACAAGTGGATATTGTCGTCGCCAATATTTTAGCTGAAATTATTATTCCACTTGTTCCTCAGGCATTTGATAATCTTAAACAGGGTGGTTATTTTCTTTGTTCCGGTATCATTGCTGATAAATTCGATCAAGTTGCTCAAGAAATTAAAAAGCACGGATTTGTAATAAATGAGACATTGAAGATTAAGGACTGGTATGGCATTATTGCATATAAACCATTGCCAGATGAATAGGTGATAATGTGCAACGGTATTTTATTAATCAACCTGCTAATATAAGTGACAATGTGTTGTTACCAGATAACGTGGCTCATCATTTGGTGAAGGTCATGCGCGCTCAAGTTGGCACACGAGCCGAATTCGTTACTAATGACCAACATGTATTTATTGGTGAAATTTTTTCAATAGATGGCAGTAAAACGTTCGTCAAAATGGTGGAGCCTTTAAAAACACAAAGCGAACTACCGGTGAACGTAATAATTGCATGTGGTGTGCCCAAGGGAGAAAAAGCTTCTTTGATTACACAGAAGGCAACTGAACTAGGGGTTAGCAAAATTATATTTTTTGACGCTCAGTGGTCAGTTTCACGATGGAAGTCGGAAAAACGCGATAAAAAGTTAGATAAATTGAGAAAAATTGCTAGTGGTGCTGCAGAACAATCACACAGAAATGTTATTCCTAAAATAGATTACTGTGACTCATTAGTTGATGTTGCAAGAATTGACGTTAGTAAAAAAATCGTTGCGTGGGAAGAGTCTGCTAAACATGGAGAACATTCTGCGCTATCGCAAGTTTTTCACGACTTATCTAATGGAGATACTTTGTTAGCGATTATTGGTCCCGAAGGTGGATTAAGCGAAGAGGAGATCGACTTGTTGAAAAAACAGCAAGTGGTCACTGCTGGACTTGGTCCCCGGATATTAAGAACGGAAACTGCACCGTTGTATCTTCTTGCAGCAATTTCATATTATTTTGAATTGGAGAACTATTAACATGGCTTACTTACAAAGAAGTTGGAAGAGATTTGATAAGAAACTATTTGGCTGGTCTGTACTAGTTGGAATTGTGCTAACTGCGATAGGTGCATACTTACCATTTGTTCATCGTGTTACATCGGTCGTCTTATTGATGATCATAGTTAATGGAGGCTATTCGATTTACACTGGTATTAGAATTGCCAAAAAAGATTTAAATTGGTGGGAACTATTTTTGTTTCCAATTTGTTATATCATTGGTGCGTACATATACTTACCGCACTACACATTTTATTTCACGCTTGTCTATCTTGGCATTGCCTATTTGAGTTATTCAATGTCAAAGCAAAAGCTGTAATATTGCTATTTAACTCTAATTGCATGTATAATTACCGAGTATAAATTTGGCAAAATTAATGGAAAGTAAGTTGGTAAACAATGCCTAAAGAAAAAAATCTAACTCATGAAGATGTGAAAAACATCTGTGCGTCTTACATGAACGCTGAACACGTTAAGCTGGTGGAAAGTGCATATCACTTTGCCGATACCGCTCATAATGATCAGCGTCGTCGATCAGGCGAACCATATATTATTCACCCGGTTCAGGTGGCTGGCATTTTGGCTAAACTCCATATGGATCCGGAGACTGTTGTTGCCGGCTATTTGCATGATATTGTCGAAGATACCGGTGTCGTACTTGAAGATGTTAGGGAGCTATTCGGTCCCGAAGTTGCCATGATAGTTGATGGTGATACTAAACTCAGTAAAATTAAATACAAGTCAAATAAGGAGCAAATGGCGGAAAACCACCGTAAGCTTCTATTAGCGATGTCAAAAGACATTCGCGTCATGATTGTTAAATTAGCGGATCGTCTTCATAATATGCGTACGTTACAGCATTTACGTCCTGATAAGCAACGACGAATTGCTAATGAGACACTTGAAATATATGCTCCCATTGCCGATCGACTTGGTATCAGCACAATTAAGTGGGAACTTGAAGATTTATCATTAAGATACTTAAATCCTCAACAGTATTACCGAATTGTGCACTTAATGAATTCACGACGTGATCAACGAATTGAATACATTAATCGGGCAATTGATGATATTAAGGATGCAATCAAGGATTTGGATCTTGGTAATGGTACTGAGATATATGGCAGACCTAAGCATATTTATTCCATTTACCGTAAAATGGTTACGAAGCATAAGCAGTTCAGTCAGATATATGACTTGCTTGCAATTAGGGTTGTTGTTGAATCTATCAAGGACTGTTATGCAGTATTAGGTGCCATCCACACAAGTTGGACACCGATGCCTGGGCGCTTTAAGGACTATATTGCAATGCCGAAAGTCAACGGCTACCAATCGTTGCATACAACTGTAGTTGGCCCTGAAGGTCGTCCGTTGGAAGTTCAAATTAGAACCCACGAAATGCATGAAGTTGCTGAATTAGGGGTTGCTGCTCACTGGGCCTACAAGGAAGGCCGAACAAATGGTGTTAAGCAGTCTGACTCAGGTAATAAACTGAATTTGTTTAAAGAAATTCTAGAACTGCAAAGTGAAAGCAGTGATGCTGACGAGTTTATGCAGGGTGTTCAAGGTGATATTTTTGCGGATCGAGTCTACGCATTTACACCAAAGGGTGATGTTTTAGAATTGCCAAAAGGTGCTGGGCCTCTTGATATGGCATATACCATCCATACAGAGGTTGGCAATAAGACAACTGGAGCAAAAGTAAATGGCAAGATTGTTCCACTGGATTATGAAATCAAAAACGGTGATATTGTTGATATTTTGACGTCCAGTTCGTCTGCAGGTCCTAGTCGTGATTGGCTTAATTTGGTTTCAACTAGACGTGCTCGCAACAAGATCAAACAGTTCTTCCGTCTCGCAGACCGTAAAGAAAACATTGTTGTCGGTCACGAAATGGTTGAAAAGAAGCTGCGTGATAGTGGGTTCAATGCTCATTTAATTATGACACCTGAGAAAGAATCAGAAGTTGCTGCAAAGCTTCATTATAGTAGTAGGGACGATATGTTTGCTGCTATTGGTTTCGGAGATTTACAGCCGGCTGGAGTTGCAAATCGGATGTCGAAGGACGTTCGCCAACAGATTGAAGACGATAAGCAGAGACAGACTGAACGCGAACTTTTAGAAGAGCATAAGACCCTTGCGAAGGATGAAGAAACACACCACGAAAAAAAGCAGCATTCATCATCTTCTCAAGGTGGTGTCATTATTGAAGGTGTCGACAACCTTCTTGTTCGGCTTAGCCACTGCTGTAGCCCAATTCCTGGGGATGAGATTCTCGGATACATTACCAAGGGACGCGGTGTTTCGGTTCACAGATCGGATTGTCCCAACATTAAGGCTGCGGAAGAACACGGTGAACGGATTATCAAGGTCGCGTGGGCCAATCCTGATGGCGATCGTAATAATTACAATGCTGATCTGGAAGTACAGGGATATAATAGGAATGGATTATTGAATGATGTCCTTAAATCGATTAATAATAGCACTCGATTCTTGAGCTCAGTTAATGGCAAAGTTGACCATGACAAGGTTGTCACGATTAATGCATCAATTGGAATTAGAAATCGTGAACATTTGGAACGAATTATGGATAATTTAAAGAAAATTCCAGACGTTTATGTAGTGAAAAGAACTATTCACTAATGTTTGGAAATGGGGATTACGTATGCGGGTTGTGTTACAAAAGGTTAATCATGCTCAAGTAACTATTAATCATGAAGTGGTAGGTAAAATTAATCAAGGGTTTATGCTGCTGGTTGGTTTTGCACCTGAAGATACGCAAGAGCAAGTTGATTATTTGGTTCACAAGATTATTAATGTGAGAATATTCGAAGATGGCGATGGTAAGATGAACTTGGGTCTCGGTGATGTGGATGGGGCAATACTATCCGTTTCACAGTTCACTCTCTATGCTGATACAAAACATGGTAATCGTCCGGGCTTTTCATTGGCGGCTAAGCCAGAAATAGCGGAGCCTTTATATAATCAGTTTAATGAAAAACTGCGTAGCGCTGGTGTCCATGTTGAAACTGGTCATTTTGGTGCTGAAATGCAAATTGAATTGGAAAATGATGGTCCAACAACAATTATTTACGAAAAATAGTGAGGTACGTTATATGTTTTCATCCTTTTTTTGGGATTTAGATGGTACTCTCTACAACACCTATCCTAAAATGGTCGAGTCTTTCAGTGAGACACTCGACCATTTTGGTGTGTCTGTAGATAAAAACAGAGTATACAAAATTATGAGACAGGGTAGTCTTGGAGATGCATTTGACACATTTGGTGCTGAAAATGGGCTTAATAGGCATGATCTTGAGGAGGTCTACTATCCCCTTGAAAAGAAGTTACAAAAACCAGAATTATTCCATGGCGTGAAAGATATTTTAAAATTGATAAAGCAGTCAAATGGTAATAATTTTCTACTGACACATCGAAACGGTCGTTCATTATATTTCATGAACAATGATAATATAATTGATTTATTTACCGATTTTGTAACGGCTGATCAACCATTTCCAAGGAAACCAGATCCGACGTCTTTAAATTATTTGATAGAGAAAAATCGTGTTAATCGAAATGATGCAGTTATGGTGGGAGACCGTAATTTAGATGTTGATGCCGGACACAATGCTAACATTGCGGGTATTTTGTTTGATCCAGATCATATAATTGACGTAAATTCTAATCCAGAATATCAAATCGAAAATATGGCCGAAATTCAAGCATTAATCAAAAAATAAACTACTTTCTATAAACTAAATTATGTAAACTAAAGATATTTAAAGTTGTTTTATGGATAAAAAATTGATACAAAAGGCGTTATTATCGATAATCAGACCAAATTATTAATTTGAGGTCTCAATTTATCAGATCTAAGCATCCGGTAAACGACTGAGCACAAGACCCCTAAGACTAAATTCATTTTAGTCTTAGGGGTCTTGTGCATTCGAGAGAAAAATTTTTAATCAATAGTTTGACAGAATTCTGTCAACGCTATCACCATATGATTCACCAAATAAGTTAAGATGCATGCATAAATAATAGAATTGATACCAAGGTAATCGATCTTCTAAACCACTTGGTATTGGGTATTGTTCTTCATACGATTGATAAAATTCTTGGGAAAAACCGCCAAAAATGGTAGTCATTGCTAAATCTAATTCACGATCACCATAAAAAGCGTCTGGATCAATTAAGACTGGCTGACCGTCGCCAGAAAACATATAGTTTCCTGACCACAGATCACCATGCAGCAAGCTTGGTTCAACAGGATGGTTATTATAGTAATTGATAAATTGCTGCCGCATTTGGTCGAAATGTGTTTGACGCCATGAATTCCAAACGTGATTATCTGCCGATGCTGAGGCAAGCATGTCCAGTCGCTGTTCTGTGTAGAATGTAACCCAGCTATTTTGCCACTGATTATTCTTGGTCAAGTTGCCAGATTGATGGTTAAAATCGAAGCCAAATTGTTGATTATGGTGCTGATGAAGGATTGCTACCATCTTTCCTAAATCGTGTTGACTGCCTTGACCAGTATCAATCCAATTTAAAAGAAGGTACGCGTCTCCATTAATTTCTCCTTGTGAGATTGGTTGAGGTGCGTTGACAACATCCCCGAGGGCGGTTAAACCAGCTCGTTCGTGGTCAAAGTAATCAGATGGGTGATTCGGCTGAACCTTTAAAAAATACCGGCTATCTGATGATTTAATCTGATATGCCAAATTGATATCTCCACCGCTGACTGGCCGAGCAGAACTGATATTATCAAGCGGTAGCTTTGATAACCAATCACTATTTAAATTACTGCGCATAAATAAGCTTCCTTTCATTTACTATGAACTAAAGTATTCACTTAATCCTTTCGTCACTAAACGAGCGACCTTTATTTGATATGCAGTACTCTTAATTTTTTTGTAATCGTGAGTATCGTTGATATATCCCATTTCACATAGAATGGCAGGACGGGTATTGTCTCTAATAACTAAGAAATTACCAAAATCAATTCCGCGGTTAGTCATTGGCAAGCTATTAAACTGTTTGTTGAGTGTTTTGGCAAGCTTTTTTGAGGCCCCTTTGTGGTAATAGTAGGTCGTTAGTCCAGAAGCTTCATTACGTTGTGGCGATGAATCAAAATGGAAACTAATGAATGCATCTGCATGCACTTTTTCGGCAAGCTTTGGTCTAGCCTTAAGCCCAACATACTTATTTGAATCTCTTGTCATAATGACATGAGCACCCTGTGTCCTCAAGTCAGCGGCAACTAGCTTTGCAACCTCCAGTGTATATGTTTTTTCCATGTATTTTGGATTTTTACTATTATCTTTGTACTCAGCACCTGAGTCCCAGCCACCATGGCCTGGATCAATTACAATTGTAGCTTCAGAAAGCTTGGTAGCTCTTTTTAAGTTGTCCCTACGGTTGACTAACCAGCTGGCAATCCAGCCAAATTTATGATCGTTTATTCTGACTTTATACCAATCATTTTTTTCGGCCAGAACGCTTAATCTTGTTTTTGAATTAAGTGTTTCAACAGATTTATATTTTAACCCTGGTCCCTGACGAACATTAACATTCTGGACGCTAACAACAACTGTCTTTTGACGAGTTAGCGCAAATGTTAGTCCTAACGTTAAAATAATAAAAATGCTCACTATTAAAATTTGCATGCGGGTTGGTCGGAAATGAGGCATTATTCAAACTCCTTAGAATGTATTCTTATTTGCCAATTTTAAGAATTTTGTGGATTAAAAGCAAGGCTTTTAGAATATACCTTGACTTTAATCATAAATTCGAGTAGTTTTGTTTGTGTAATTTAAATAGATTAAACCGATGATAAAGAATGCTAGGTAGATATTTCAAGCAGAGAGCGAAACGATGCTGAGAGTTTTGCGAAATTGAGTCTTAGTTGACACTTTTGAGGATGGAATTTTCCCGTCGATGATTCGACGTTATCAAAGAGTAATGAGTCACACTAAGGTGGTACCGTGCAAAAGCACCCTTGTAAATACAAGGGTGCTTTTTATATTTTTAGCACTGCATAGGAATTAATCAACATATTTAAATCAGAAGTAAATAATATTTTAACTGCTTAGTGCAGAAATTAAAAGGAGGATAATATATGCACTATCAACGTCCAAAAGGGACCGCCGATGTTTTACCGGGTGATTCAGATAAATGGCACTATGTTGAAGAAACGGCGCGTCTATTGTTCGAAGATTATCAGTATCATGAAATTAGAACGCCGTTATTTGAAAGCTTTGAAATTTTCTCGCGCTCTTCTGGAGATACATCAGATGTGGTGACGAAGGAAATGTATGATTTTCATGATAAGGGTGATCGCCACATTGCACTACGTCCAGAGGGAACTGCCGGTGTGGTACGGGCTTACGTAGAAAACAAACTGTATGGTCCTGAATATGCCAAACCATATAAGGCATTTTATATTGGGCCGATGTTTAGATATGAACGTCCTCAATCTGGGCGCCAACGGCAATTTCATCAGATTGGCGTGGAGGCCTTTGGCAGTGACAGTCCTGCATTAGATGTTGAAGTTATTTCGATGGCTTTAGCATTCTTCAAACAACTAGGTGTATCTGGACTGAGAGTTGCTGTTAACACATTAGGTGATAAAAAGAGTCGTGACGATTATCATCAGGCCTTGGTTGATTATTTAAAGCCTCATTTTGATGAATTAAGCAAGGATTCTCAAGAAAGACTTGAGAAAAATCCATTGCGTGTTTTAGATAGTAAAGAACCAGAAGACCAAAAATTTGTTGCGGATGCGCCGTCAATTTTGGATTACTTGACGGATGATGCTCGTAATCATTTTGAACAAGTCAAACAATTTATGGACGCTCTTGGAATTGATTACGTAATAGATCCAACAATGGTTCGCGGGCTGGATTACTATAATCATACAATTTTTGAAGTAATGGTTAATTCAAAGGTTCTTGGCCATGGCTACACCACGATTTGTGGTGGTGGTCGTTACAGCGGTTTAGTGAAGGAATTAGGCGGTCCAGATGATACTGGTATTGGTTTTGCAATTGGATTGGAACGTTTAATGCTTTTGCTGGAATCTGAAAAGGTTGCTATTCCAGAAAAAAATAAACTTGACGTTTACGTGGTTGGAATTGGTGATGAAACCAATGCTGAGACTTTGAAACTTGTTGAAGCAATTCGAGAAGCAGGCTTTTCAGCTAACAGAGACTACATGAACCGTAAGCCTAAAGCACAATTTAAGTCGGCCAATAAGGAAGCTGCATCATTTGTGATTACAATTGGTCAGGCTGAACTTGAATCAAAAACTGCACATTTTAAATCAATGGCCAGTGGTGAAGAGGTTTCACTACCATTGGATGACTTGTACAAAGATTTTTCAAAAATTTATGATAAATATACGGGAGAATAAAAATGAAGCGCACAAATTATGCTGGATTAGTTGATGAAAACCTTGCTAATCAAGAAGTTGTATTAAAGGGTTGGGTACAAAAACGTCGGGATTTAGGTGGCTTAATTTTTATTGACCTCCGCGATCGCGAAGGAATATTGCAATTAGTTTTTAGTCAAGAATTCGATGTTGATGCTTGGAAAGTTGCGGATGGTCTTCGTAACGAATACGTTATTGAAGCTCGAGGTACGGTTAAGTTACGTTCTGATAGTGAAATTAACCCCAAAATGAAAACTGGTAAAGTGGAAGTTGAAATTCATGAAGCTAACTTACTAGCAGCTGCTAAGAATCCTCCATTCTACATTGAAGACGGTGTTGATGTTTCCGAAGAATTAAAGCTTAAGTACCGTTATCTTGATTTACGTCGTCCTGAAATGCAAAAAGCATTAAAGATTCGCAACAAGATTACACATGCGACTCATGAGTTCTTTGATGATAATGATTTTTATGACATTGAAACCCCTGATTTAACGGCTTCAACTCCTGAAGGTGCTCGTGATTATTTGGTTCCATCTCGTGTTTATCCAGGGCATTTTTACGCTTTACCTCAATCACCTCAAATTTTTAAACAATTGTTGATGGGTGCCGGCTTTGATCGTTACTATCAAATTGCTCGTTGCTTCCGTGATGAAGATCTTCGTGGCGATCGTCAGCCTGAATTTACTCAAATTGATATGGAAACTAGTTTCTTGTCAGCTGAAGAAATTCAAGAAATCACTGAAGGATTGTTGAAAAAAGTGATGCATGATGCTGTTGGCGTTGATATTAAGACACCAATTCAGCGAATTGAGTGGCAAGAAGCCATGGACCGCTTTGGATCAGACAAGCCTGATATTCGCTTCGGTATGGAACTACAAGATATTTCTGACGTTGTTAGTGATATTGATTTTAAAGTCTTCCAAAATGCTTTGAAAAATGGCGGGTTTGTTAAGGCAATCTGTGTTCCTGGTGGAGCAGCTAAATATTCACGTAAAGATCTTGATGCTAAAACTGAATATATTGAACGATTTGGTGCCAAGGGAATGGCTTGGATCAAAGTTACGGAAGATGGATTCACAGGTCCCGTTGGCAAATTCCTCAAGGTTAAGCAGGACGAAATTAGTGAAGCGGTTGGAGCTAAGGCGGGCGATTTAATTCTGTTTGCTGCCGACAACTTTAAAGTTGTTTCCGATACACTAGGATATCTTCGTAAATCGATCGCTCACGAAATGGGCATGATTGATGAATCAGAGTTTGCATTTATCTGGGTTGTTAACTGGCCATTGTTCGAATACGATGAAGGAATCAAGCGTTGGACTGCCGCTCATCATCCATTTACGATGCCAAACGAAGAAGATTTGCACTATCTTAATGATGGTGAAGATCCTCATAAAGCACATGCTCAAAGTTATGACATTGTTTTGAATGGTTACGAGCTTGGTGGTGGTTCAATTCGTATTCATACTCGTGAAATTCAAGAAAAGATGCTTAAAGCATTGAACTTTACACCAGAACGTGCTGAAAAGGCCTTTGGTTTCTTGATGAATGCTTTGGACATGGGATTCCCACCACACGGTGGCTTAGCAATAGGTTTGGATCGTTTTGCAATGTTACTATCACATCGTGATAACATTCGTGATGTCATTGCCTTTCCAAAGAACTCTAAGGCAACAGAACCAATGACAGAAGCACCATCAACGGTTGCTGATAAGCAACTTCTTGAATTGGGCTTGTTTGTAAATCACAACGATGAAAAATAAATAATCTGTAACCCATTTTCATTGGATGAAGGTGGGTTACTTTTTTGACCGAAGATAATTGGATAATATAAGCCAAATATATTAGGATTTGTTATAATCGGTCTATATGAGCGGAGTCATTCAAGGAAGGGCTGACATGGAAGATATACAAAAGTTAATTGAACGGCATCAGTATGTTGGTCGTGCGGGAACTGCATTTATATATGCAATTTTAGTTTCAATAGCGGTTAATTTTTTCTGGACACCAGGGCATATTTATTCTTCAGGTGTAACAGGATTGGCTCAACTCGTTAATACCTTAACGATGCGGTATGCACCATTTGAGGTTACGACTGGCGTAATGTTGTTTGTTTTGAACATGCCTCTATTTGTCTTAGCGTGGTTTAAAATTGGTCATCGTTTTACTATTTTTACGTTTATTTCGGTTACTTTGGCCAGTATTATGATGCATTTGATTCAACCAGTAACTTTGACACACGATCCACTAATTTGTGCCATTTTTGGTGGGGCGATTAACGGGTTTGGAACTGGGTTGTCATTGAGATATGGAATATCAACTGGCGGGTTGGACATTATTGGCATTGTTTTGCGCAAGAAGACGGGCGCAAAGATGGGCCGCATTAATATTAGTTTTAACGTTTTGATTATTTTGGCTGCAGGTTTTGTGTTTGGCTGGCCGTATGCTCTTTATTCGGCAATTGGCTTGGTTGTTAATGCTAGAGTAATGGACATGGTTTATACGCGCCAACAATTATTACAAGTTATGATTGTGACGGATCGTCCCAAATCAGTTACAGATAGTATTCAAAATCATATTCGACGTGGTATTACGATTGTTCACGGTGCAGAAGGTGCTTATCATCATGATTCTAAGGCGATTTTATTTACTGTTATTTCTCAGTATGAAATGTATGAACTCAGAGCAGCGATGGAGGAATCAGATCCACACGCGTTTGTGTCAATTACGGAATCAATGCAAATTATGGGCCATTTTTACGAACCAAAACTTTGATTGGAGGATCTGTGTATGTTAATTGGATCACACGTCAGTATGAAGGCACCAAACATGTTACTGGGATCTGCTAAGGAGGCCGTAAGCTATGGAGCTTCAACATTTATGATTTATACGGGAGCACCACAAAATACCCGTCGCAAAGACTTAAGTGAAATGAAAATTGATGAAGGTACCGCGTTCATCAAGGAACATGGATTAACACAGATCGTTGTTCACGCACCATACATTGTTAATTTGGGTAACACAATTAAGCCACAGAACTTTGAATTTGGCGTCGAATTTTTACGTCAAGAAATCGTGCGTGCACAGGCCCTTGGCGCATCTCAAATCACACTTCATCCAGGTGCCCATGTGGGTGCTGGTCCCGATGCAGCAATTAAACAGATTATCAAGGGCCTGAATGAAGTGATTACACCAGATCAAATACCGCAAATTGCAATTGAAACAATGGCCGGTAAGGGAAGCGAAGTTGGTACTTCTTTTGAACAATTAGCGGAAATGATTGACGGCATTAGGTATAATGAAAAGGTGTCAGTAACTTTTGATACTTGTCATACTAGTGATGCAGGCTACCCGATTAGGGATGACTTTGACGGGGTGTTAAATGATTTTGATCATATCATTGGTCTTGACCGATTGAAGGTTATTCACTTGAATGATTCAAAAAATGAACAAGGTAGTCATAAGGATCGTCATGCAAATATCGGAATGGGAACAATCAGTTTTAAGACATTAAATTATGTTGCACATCATCCACAATTACTGAATGTACCTAAGATATTAGAAACTCCATATGTCCAAATTGACGAAAAACATAAAGTTGCACCCTATGGAGCAGAAATTTCAATGATTGAAGCTGGTAAATTTGACCCTGATTTTACAAATAAATTGAAAAATTAACTGTTAAATCGTTTTATTTTTGTGTATAATGCAAGAACACGTGCAAATGATGTGAAAATTATAACGTTGCTGTATTGACGATAAAAATGGAATTATGTATAATAGTTCTCAGCAGTATTACTATGTCTTAATTGAAGATAGTTTACCGTGTAATCTTTAGCTCGGAGGGAGGGAATTCATATGGCAAAAACAGTCGTTCGCAAGAATGAATCTCTTGATGACGCTCTTCGACGCTTTAAACGTACAGTTTCAAAAAACGGGACCTTACAAGAATACCGTAAGCGTGAATTTTACGAGAAGCCAAGTGTTAAACGTAAGTTGAAATCAGAAGCTGCTCGGAAACGTAAAAACAAGAAACGTTTTTAATATTTAACGTTGATGCTCCTGAATCGGATGACTATTCATTCGAGCAGGGGCATTTATTTTTAATTTAATAATATACTGGGGGATTATATCAATGAGTTTATTAGATAATTTAAATCAAGATATGAAAACTGCAATGAAAGCTAAAGATAAGCCAACATTAAGTGTTGTCCGCATGCTTAAATCTGCTGTAATGAATGAACAAATTAACCTCGGCCATGACTTAACCGAAGATGAAGAAATCGCTGTATTGTCACGAGAATTAAAACAACGTAAGGACTCTGTTGCTGAATTTGAAAAGGGTGACCGTGACGATTTAGCAACACAGACAAAAGCAGAAATTAAAGTTGTTGAAAAATACATGCCGGCGCAATTATCTGATGATGATGTCAAACAAATTGTTACTGATACGGTAAAAGATTTAGGTGCTGAAAGCATGGCCGACTTTGGTAAAGTAATGGGTGCTGTAATGCCTAAATTAAAGGGTCAAGCTGATGGTAAGCTGGTTAACCAAACTGTCAAAGATTTACTGAAGTAGCTTTCAAACCGCTATATTGGTGTATCGCAAAGGCGTATGGTAAAATCTAGCTGTATTTATTTTGTGGTAAAGGAGATTCTTAGTTGGACGAGAATACGACAGGTTCAATTGAAAAAACATTTCGAGTAAGTAATCCCGAAGTTGAGGTAGGCCTTTTAGGAACTCAAGACCAATTTGTTAAGCTTCTGGAAGAGGGAATGGGCGTGTCTATTAGTCCATTCGGTGAAGACTTAAAAATAAAAGGTGATAGTCTACAGGTTGATCAAACCGTTGATATTTTGATGAAATTGGCTGAATTAATCAAAAATGGTATTCGCCTAAATAGCACCGACATTGTTAGTGCTATGAAAATGGCTGATCGCGGAACACTTGACTATTTTACCGATCTGTACAAAGAAGTAATTATTAAAGACCGCCAGGGTAGATCTATTCGTGTCAAAAATTTTGGTCAGCGTCAGTATGTTAAGGCAATTTCAGAAAATGACTTGACGTTTGGAATTGGGCCGGCCGGAACTGGCAAGACATTTTTGGCGGTTTCAATGGCAGTTGCATCGCTTAAACGTGGGGATGTTGACAAAATTATTTTAACTCGTCCTGCCGTTGAAGCTGGTGAAAGTTTGGGATTTTTGCCGGGTGATTTAAAAGAGAAAGTCGATCCATATCTACGGCCGATCTATGATGCTTTGTATCAAATTATTGGTGCAGAACACACCCAACGTTTGATGGATCGTGGTGTGATCGAAGTTGCTCCGCTCGCGTACATGCGTGGTCGGACATTGGATAGTGCCTTTGTTATTTTGGATGAGGCTCAAAATACGACTAATGCCCAAATGAAGATGTTTCTCACACGTTTGGGCTTTGGCTCGAAAATGGTGGTCAATGGTGACATTTCACAAATTGATTTACCTCATGGAACACGTAGTGGGTTAGTAAATGCCCAAAAAATTTTACAGCATATTAAAAACATTGATTTTGTTACCTTCAGTGCTGATGATGTTGTCCGTCATCCGGTGGTTGCAAGCATTATTAATGCATACGAAAAAGAAGAAACTACGAAACGATAGGAAAAATAATGGATTTAGAAATTTATGATCAAACAACACAACATGTGGATGAAAAGCAACTCGATTTGGTTGAAAAGGTTCTGCAGTACGCGGGTGAATACTTAAAGTTACGCGATGATACAGAAATGTCAGTCACTTTTGTTAACAATGATAAAATTCAGGAATTGAATAAGGAATACAGAGACGTAGATCGTGCAACGGATGTTATTAGTTTTGCGATTGAAGATGCGGACGATGATTTTCCAATTGTCATGGATGAAGAAATGGCTGATGAAATTCCTGAAAATATCGGTGATATCTTTGTTTCAATTGATAAAGTTGCAGAACAGGCTAAATTTCTAGGGCATTCTAACGATCGCGAGTTGGGTTTTCTGGTCGTGCATGGATTTCTTCACCTAAATGGATATGATCATCAAAATCCGGAAGATGAGAAGGAAATGTTCACTCTCCAAAGAAAGATTTTGGACGATTATGGGCTTAAAAGATAAACAAACAGTTAAAAATACTCATTTAATTCAAGCGATGAAGCACGCAATGGCCGGTGTTTGGACAGTTGTGCGCAATGAACGTAATATGCGTTATCATCTCGTCGCAGCGCTTTTTGCGATCGGATTTGGTTGGTACTTTAGAATTAGTGAGCTGGAGTGGCTGATGATTGCACTAGCAATCTTTTTTGTGATTGCTAGTGAGTTTGCAAACACTATTGCTGAATCGTTAGTAGATTTAATTGTACAGCACCATTATGATCCGTTAGCAAAGCGCGTTAAGGATGTTGCAGCCGGTAGTGTGTTACTGGCTGCTTTATTTGCCGTTGTGGTAGCAGCTATTATTTTTCTTCCCAAATTTTTTTAGAATGAGTGGTATTTTATGGATAATCCAAATTATAAATCAGGTTTCGTTGCGTTAATTGGCCGACCAAACGTTGGTAAATCAACGTTGTTAAATCAGGTGATTGGTCAAAAAGTGGCGATCATGAGTAATGTTGCACAGACTACTAGAAATAAAATTCAAGGAATCTACACTTCAAATGATGCCCAAATTGTTTTCATTGATACACCTGGAATCCACAAACCCCAAACAAAATTAGGGGATTTTATGGAACGTTCGGCATTGTCTGCGCTTGACGAAGTTGATGCAATTTTATTTGTTGTGAACGCAACTGAAAACAAAGGTGCAGGGGACAATTTTATTATTGAACGTCTTAAAAAAGTTCATCAACCGATTTACTTGGTTATTAATAAAATTGATCAAGTTAAGCCGGAACGATTACTTGATATTAAGGCTCAGTACGAGCAGTCTCTTGATTACCAAAAGATCGTACCAATTTCTGCGTTGAATGGTAACAATGTTGATCAACTAATTGAGGAATTGGTTAATCATTTACCTAATGGTCCTCAATATTATCCTGCTGATCAGGTCAGTGACCATCCAGAACGATTCGTGGTTGGTGAGATGATTCGGGAAAAGGTTTTCCAACTAACGCGTCAAGAAGTGCCACATTCAGTAGCAATTGATGTTGAACAAATTAAACGACGAGATGATCGAACAATTGATATTTCAGCAACAATTATTGTTGAAAGACCTGGTCAAAAAGGAATTATTATTGGCAAAGGTGGCAGTATGCTGAAAAAAATTGGCACAATGGCTCGTGAAGATATTGAACGGCTAATGGGCGACAAAGTTTACCTGAAATTGTGGGTTAAAGTTGTTGAAGGTTGGCGTGATAAGGGATCGATGCTTAAATCATATGGTTATCGCAAAAATGATTATTAGATTAACGGTTTGAGGTGGTTAATATGGTAGGTTCTGCGGAAGAGTTTGAAGGTATCATTATGTACCGGCGTGATTATCGCGAACGTGACCAATTAATTAAAATATTGACCGACCGAGTTGGTAAAACCATGTTTTTTGTTAAAAATGTTCGTAAACGTGGTTCAAGAATCGCGGCTGACGTATTACCGTTTACAGATGGTAATTACGTTGGTGTTCTGAATCGTGAGGGGCTTAGTTTTATTAATACAGCTCTTGAAACTCATCATTTTTACCAGATTACTCAAGATATTGTTAAAAACGCGTACGCAACATATATTCTGGGATTAGTTGATAGTGCTTTTGCTGATCAGCAGCAGTTGGGTGGTTGGTTTCATCAAATTAAACAAGCATTAACGTTAATTGATGAGGGTTTCGATGAGCGAATAATTACTAATATTATTGAAATTCAATTACTCAACGTTTTCGGCATTGCACCTAACTGGCAGGGGTGTAGCGTTTGTGGTCGCAATGATCTTCCATTGGACTATTCAATTAAGTACGGTGGTCTACTATGTCAGGAACATTATCATCTTGATTCATACCGATTACATGTTGATCAGCGAACTATCTACTATTTGCGTAAATTTTCCCGTTTAAATTTAGATCAACTTACTTCTATTGAGGTTCATGAAGAGACTAAAAAACATCTGCGTCAGGTCATTGATGAAATTTATGATGATGGTGTTGGATTGCGGTTAAAAAGTAAGAAATTCATTGATCAGTTGGGTACTTGGGAAAACAAGCTGCCGCCGCTGACAAATGACGATTGACAAGGATAAGGTTGTCGATTATGATTAACTAGAATTAAATAGATGATGATGACGGAGTTTAATAGATTCAAGGAAAGCGAGTGCGGGGTAGTGAGAGCCGTGCATTATGAGTCTTTCGGCACTCTAGCAAGTCAGATCTGTAATTAAGCTGTTTTGCGTAAGCAAAAAAGCAGGGTGGAACCGCGAATTAATTATCGTCCCTGTAAAGATTGGTACAATACTAATCTTTACAGGGCTTTTATTTTGAGAGGAGAAAAACGATGACAGAAAAATTACCAGTTCAACAAATTATTTTAACGTTGCAGAAGTATTGGGCGAAGCAAGGATGCATGTTGATGCAGGCTTATGATACAGAAAAAGGTGCTGGAACGATGAGTCCGTACACATTTTTACGAGCAATTGGCCCAGAACCTTGGAATGCAGCGTATGTTGAACCATCACGTCGTCCCGCGGATGGTCGGTATGGTGATAATCCCAACCGTCTGTATCAACATCACCAGTTTCAAGTAATTATGAAGCCTTCACCTGATAATATTCAGGACTTGTACTTGGGAAGCTTACGCGAATTAGGAATCGATCCGCTAGAACATGATATTCGATTTGTTGAAGACAACTGGGAAAATCCTTCGATGGGTTGTGCCGGTGTTGGTTGGGAAGTTTGGCTTGATGGCATGGAAATTACTCAATTTACTTATTTCCAGGTTGTTGGTGGTCTTCAAATGGATCCAGTTGCTTCGGAAGTAACCTACGGACTGGAACGATTGTCGCAGTATATTCAAGATGTTAATAATGTTTTTGACCTGGAGTGGGCGCCAGGTGTTTTATATGGTGATATTTTCAAGGAACCAGAATATGAGCATTCAAAGTATAGCTTTGAAATGAGCAACCAAGAAATGCTACTAAAATTCTTTGAAGAGTATGAGGCAGAAGCTCAGCGTTTAATTAAAGCAGGATTGGTGCACCCAGCTTATGACTACGTTTTGAAATGCAGTCATACATTTAACTTGCTGGATGCGCGTGGTGCAGTATCTGTAACTGAGCGAGCCGGATATTTATCAAGGATTCGTAACCTAGCCCGGATGATTGCCCGTGCATTTGTGGCAGAACGTAAAAAACTCGGATTCCCACTGATTAAGGATGAAGCTAAACGTCAGGCATTATTAGCAGACGACAAGGAGGCAAAGTAAAATGAGCCATTCATTTTTATTAGAAATTGGCGTTGAAGAAATGCCAGCACACGTAGTAACGCCAAGTATTCAGCAATTAACGCAGCGTGTGACCAAGTACTTAAAGGAACAAAGCATTTCTTTTGATCAAATTAAACCATTTGCTACTCCACGGCGTCTGGCACTTTTACTGACTGGTGTGGCAGACAAGCAACCAGATATTGACACGGAAGTTAAGGGACCCGCCAAAAAAATTGCACAGGATGCCGATGGTAACTGGACTAAGGCCGCAATGGGCTTTACGAGAGGGCAAGGCTTAACTGTGGATGATATTACTTTCAAAGATATCAAGGGTACCGAGTATGTTTACGTAGAAAAACACATTGCTGGCAAAGAAGTTGCAGACGTTTTAACTGGACTAAAAGATATTATCATGGCTATGAACTTTCCAACTATGATGAAATGGTCAACTAATAAGTTTGAATTTGTTCGGCCAATTAAATGGTTAGTTGCACTATTGGATAGTCAAGTTGTGCCATTTTCGATTTTAAACGTTGAAACTGGAAATCAAACGAGTGGCCATCGATTCTTAGGTGGTGACATCACGCTTGATGAAGCAACAGATTATGAAGACGCCTTAACGAAAGAATTTGTGATTGCGGACCAAAAGAAACGTAAGCAATTAATTAAAGAACAAATCGATAGTATTGCTCAGCAAAATAACTGGGAAATTGCTATTGATGAAGATCTTTTGGAAGAGGTTAATAATTTAGTTGAGTGGCCAACTGCATTTAGTGGTCATTTTGATGAAAAGTACCTTGAATTACCAGATGAGGTTTTGATCACTTCAATGAAGGATCATCAGCGTTTCTTCTATGCTCGTGATGGTGAAGGAAAACTGCTGCCTAACTTTATTTCTGTTCGTAATGGAAACAAAGACTTTATTGATAATGTAATTCGTGGTAACGAACGAGTTTTGACTGCTCGTCTTGAGGACGCCCGATTCTTCTACCAAGAAGATCAACAAGTAACGATTGACCAATATGTTGATCGACTGAAGAATGTTAGCTTTCATGATAAGATCAGCTCAATGTACGATAAAATGCAACGCGTTTCTGTCCTTGGTCAAATGATTGGCACTAGCCTCCACCTCAGTGATGACGAACTGAATCAGTTAAAACGAGCAAGTCAAATTTACAAGTTTGATTTAACTTCCGGAATGGTAGGAGAGTTTGCTGAGCTTCAGGGAATTATGGGAGAAAAATATGCTCTATTACAGGGTGAACCTGCAAATGTTGCAACAGCAATTCGTGAACATTACATGCCAATCTCTGCGGACGGAGCATTACCAGCCACTACTATTGGATCTGTATTAGCAGTCGCGGACAAACTCGACAGCATCATTAGTTTCTTTGCTGTTGATATGATTCCAAGTGGATCAAATGATCCATATGCATTAAGACGCCAAGCATTTGGTATTGTCAGAATTATTGATGATAAACAATGGCATCTTTCATTACTTAATATTGCCAGTGAATTTGCTGTTCAATTAGCAAAAAACGATGTACGTCCATCATTTGATATTACACATAATTCAAGTGAGGTTAGTGACTTCATTAAGGGCCGATTACATCAACTATTTAACGGACGTAAAGTTCGTCATGATGTTATCGATGCCGTATTAGGTAGTTCACAAACTGATGTTGAAAATATTATTGAGGCCGTTGATGCAATTAATAAGCATCTTGCTGAGGATTCATTTAAGGATTCTGTGGAAGCCTTAACGAGAGTGATGAGAATCGCTAAGAAAGGTGAATTTGACAACCAGGAATTATCTGTTGATACGCAACTGTTTGAAAATCCTTCTGAAAAGAAACTCTATGACAGTGTCAGTGAGTTAGATGATAATTTTGAAAAACAGACTGTGTCACAGCAGTTAGATGGACTATTATCCTTAGAACCTGTTATCAGTGCCTACTTTGACGAGAACATGATTATGGCTGATAACGAGGCAGTTAAAACTAACCGTTTGCAGCAGCTCTCAATTTTGTCTAAATTAATCTTAAAAGTTGGTAATTTAGACGAATTAATTGTAAAATAGTTACTCTACTTGACAAAGGTGTTAACTCGAGGGTGTTTTGATTGACATCTTTTTGAGTTGTGTTAACATGTACTATGTATAAATGTGAGGATGAACAAGGTCGCATTCCATTCGGAAAGCGACTTTTCGTAGCTATGGGTGAATTGAACCGAGGTGTTTTGATGGCGACCAGGATTCCTGAGGAAGTAATTGACCAAGTGCGTAGTTCTGTTAATATTTCTGATGTAGTTGGCCAGTATGTGCAACTAAAGAAGTCAGGAAAGAACTTATTTGGGCTTTGTCCGTTTCACGAAGAGAAGACGGCATCGTTTTCTGTGAATGAAGATAAGCAAATTTTTCATTGTTTCAGTTGTGGGCGTGGCGGGAACGTTTTCAAATTTATTATGGAAATTGAGAACATATCGTTTCCACAAGCTGTGATAAAGGTTGCGCAAGATAATCAAATTGATTTACCACAATCGGTCGAATCTCGTGATTATAATGAAGCTCCGCAGGTTGACAGCTTAACGGCACAACTAATAGATGTTCATGAATTAGCATCTAAGCTATATCATCATATTTTGGTGAATACTGCTGCTGGGGAGCGTGCGTTAGATTATCTCACTAAGCGAGGATTATCAAAAGACATTATTGACCAATTTAGCATTGGCTATGCACCACCTCAACGACTGATGTATCAGTTTTTGCATGACAAAAATATGGATGATGATCTGCTAAGACAAACTGGCCTTTTTTTGGAATGGCAAGATGGTCATTTATATGACAGATTTGTAGACCGAGTAATGTTTCCAATTAAAAATGGTTCTGGGAAGGTAATTGCATTTTCTGGTAGGTTATTATCCACAGAAAATACTGATCAGCCAAAGTATTTGAACAGTCCAGAGACGAAGATCTTTAACAAACGTAAAGTATTATTCAACTTTGATATTGCTCGTAAGGCTGCTAGACGTGATGGTAAGTTGGTGCTGTTCGAAGGTTTTATGGACGTTATTGCAGCTTACAGAGCGGATGTTACCAACGGCATTGCTTCAATGGGTACTAGTTTGACGGAAGAACAAATTAGCACCATAGAAAGGGTTACTTCAAGCATTGATGTTTGTTATGACGGAGATTCTGCTGGGCAGAATGCAACCAATAGGGCAATTAGCGTTATTAGTGAGCAGGCACCCAAGCTAGAGATTGAAATTGTATCGATGCCAGCAGGTATTGATCCTGATGAGTATCTACAAAAATACGGTGCAGAAAAATTCAAGGATTGGCTTAGTAGTGCTAGACAAACACCAGTTTCGTTTGGATTAAAGTACTTACGCCACGATTTGAATTTGGACAACGAAGCGGATCAGATTAATTATTTGAATGATGCTATTAAATTGATAGCGACTGTTTCTAGTGAAATGGAGCAAGATATTTATGTTAACCAATTAGTTGCTGAATTCAATCTTGATAAGACAGCTATTACTGGGCAACTAAGAGAATTAACGAGGCAAAGAGTTACCAGTGAACAACGTCAACAAACAAGGCAAACGTATCGTGGCGTAAATTCCGCAACGGTCCAACAGGTTGAAAAAAAGCAATTAGATCGTACTGAAGTAGCTGAGAGAATGCTGTTAAGGCAGATGCTTCATGATCACGGCATTTGGGTTCATGTTCAATCAGTGGATCAGTTTGCTTTTGTTCATGAAGAGTACCAAACACTGTATCTAATCGCGGCTAGTTATTTTGAAACCCATAGCAATTACGATCCAGCTAAGTTTTCTGATTACGTTGAGGACAACCATTTACAACAAGTTTTGGTTGATATTGAGTTAATCCAAGCTAGTGATGTAGGGAATATGGATGCGGCTAATGATTATATCAAAATAATTATGAAGCAAACCCCAATTCAAGACCAGATATCAAATAAAGAGTCGCAATTACGTGAGGCATCACAATTAAAGAACCGTGACCTTGAGGCAAAATTAACGATTGAGTTAGTTGATCTAATGAAAAAACAGCAACAATTATAAAATGTGAGGAGACAATATAAATGGCAAAAAGTGTTAAAAAAGACAAAAATAAGGTTATTTCTGACAAGGAAGACTTTGACCAAAAAAAATATGATTCTGCCGTTGGAAAGCTTATTCGTGAGTACAAGAAGAAGAAAGCCATTAAATATGATGAATTGACTGATAAGATTGCTACTCCTTTCGGACTTGTTGCTGAAGGAATGGACGATCTAATTCAAAATGTTGAAGACTCTGGTATTAGCGTTGTCGATGAAAATGGCGAACCTGATCCTCGAGCATTGAAAGCACAAGAAGTATCGAAAAAGGAACTTGATGATACAACCGCACCTGCAGGGGTTAAAATTAATGATCCAGTTCGGATGTACTTGAAGGAAATTGGTCGTGTTAGCTTGTTAAGTGCTGATGAAGAAGTCGCCCTAGCGTTAAGAATTGAAAAGGGTGATGAGAGCGCTAAGCAAGAGTTAGCCGAAGCCAACTTGCGTCTGGTTGTTTCGATTGCTAAGCGATATGTTGGTCGCGGCATGCAATTTCTTGATTTAATTCAAGAAGGTAACATGGGATTAATGAAGGCCGTTGAAAAGTTTGATTACCGTAAGGGATTCAAGTTTTCGACTTATGCTACTTGGTGGATTCGTCAAGCAATTACTCGCGCGATTGCTGATCAAGCACGTACTATTCGTATTCCAGTCCACATGGTTGAGACAATCAATAAGTTGATTCGCATTCAGCGTCAATTACTTCAGGATCTTGGCCGTGAACCAACCCCCGAAGAAATTGGTGCCGAAATGGATATGCCAACTGAAAAAGTGCGTGAAATTTTGAAAATTGCTCAGGAACCAGTTTCACTTGAAACACCAATTGGTGAAGAGGATGATTCTCATCTGGGCGATTTCATTGAGGATCAAGATGCCACAAGCCCTGCAGATCATGCTGCATATGAATTGCTTAAGGAACAGTTGGAAAATGTTCTCGATACGCTGACTGATCGCGAAGAGAATGTTTTGAGACTTAGATTTGGTCTAGATGATGGTCGTACTCGTACGCTAGAGGAAGTCGGTAAAGTGTTCGGCGTTACTCGTGAACGAATTCGTCAAATTGAAGCCAAGGCGTTACGCAAATTGCGTCACCCATCACGTTCAAAACAATTGAAAGATTTCTTAGAATAATTATTAACAAACACATCGGGGAGAATTCTACCAGCACCAGTTGGTTAATAGAATCTTCCCTTTTTTTGAATCAAAAATTATAAATGGAGTAATAATGATATGGACGCAAGACATCTATCAAAACGATTAGCAACAGTCGCATCTTTTGTGCCTGTGGGTGCAAGGTTAGCAGATATTGGTTCTGATCACGCTTATTTGCCAGCTGCTTTGGCGATACAAAATAAAATTGTATATGCTGTGGCGGGAGAAGTAGCTAGAGGACCATTTGAAAATGCACTTCACGAAATTAAGAGCCAAAAATTGGATCATATCATTAATGTACGTCAGGCGGATGGATTGTCCGCAATAACTAGTAATGATTTTATTGACGCGGTTACGATTGCTGGTATGGGCGGAACACTGATTACAAAAATTTTAAGTGAAGGAATTAAAAATTTAAGTGGTGTTAAATCATTAATTTTACAACCAAATGTTGGTGAGTTTGGTTTAAGACAGTGGCTAATGAATCATCAGTTTAGGATTACAAATGAGTCGATACTGTCTGAGGATGGGCATACTTATGAAATTATTGTGGCTCAACCTTCGAATAAAGTAGTTAACTACAGTGAAAGCCAACTGTATTTTGGTCCTTGGTTGCTGCAACAAAAAAATGAGGTGTTTAAGGCGAAGTGGCGAGAAGAAGCAGAACACTTACGAGATTCGATTGAGCATATGAAAATTGCCAGTAATCCTCCACGAACTAAAATTACTCAGTTTGAACAACAAATTAGACAAATTCAGAGGGTGCTAGAATGATTGCAAAAGATTTGATGTATAGGTTTGAACAATTTGCGTCTCCACAAATTGCTGAAAAGTGGGATCATGTTGGGTTACAGTTGGGAAATTCATTTCAACCGGTGACAAGAGTGATGACAACACTGGATGTGCGGCCAGAAGTTGTTAAAGAAGCAATAGAGAAACACGTTGATTTTATTTTTGCACACCACCCAATGATGTTTCATGCAGCTGAAAATTTAGATTTGAGTGATCCACAAAATAATATGTACGCTGAATTAATTAAACATGATATTGTTGTCTATGGAGCGCACACCAATCTTGATAACGTTAATGGTGGGATGAATGACTGGCTGGCTCATGAATTAAATTTAACACAGACGGTGCCGTTGTTAGATGGTGGAATTGATCCAAACAGTGGCGAACTATATGGTATGGGGAGAGTTGGAATCTTGCCCAAGGCGATGAATACTGATGATTTCGCTGTGTACTGCAAGCAAGTGTTCAATATCAAGGGCCTACGACTGATTAATGGTGAACCAACTAAATTAATTAACCGAGTAGCAATATTGGGTGGATCAGGTGGTGAGTTCTATAAGCAAGCTGTAGCCATGAACGCTGATGCATACATTACTGGTGATGTTTCATATCATGTTGCCCATGACATGATTGCTCACAACTTGGTGGTTGTGGATCCAGGACATCATATTGAATGTGTCTGTGTTCATCAGTTGCATTTGTTATTTGATAAATGGTCTACCGAAAATAATTGGCAAATTCAAATCACAGAATCAAAAGTTAATACTGAGCCGTTTACATTTGTATAGGAGGCGTTGCAAATGCGCAAGTATGAAAATTTGTTACCAAGGTTTATCAGTTATGCTAAAACTGAAACAAGATCTGATGAAAATTCTAAGACGATTCCATCTGTTGAAACGGAAACTGAGTTTGCTAAGCAACTCGTCTCAGAACTTAATGATTTAAATTTGAAAAATGCTCGAATTCATCCAACTAATGGTTATGTATTGGCAACGATTCCCAGTAATATTAACAATGAAGTTCCTTCAATCGGGTTTATTGCACACATTGATACGGCAGATTTTAATGCACACAATATTCAACCACAGATTGTTGAAAATTATGATGGTAAAAGCGATATAAAATTGGATCGTGATGGAAAGTATGTTTTAACAATTAGTGACTTTCCAGCTTTGAAAAAATACAATGGGCAGACACTGATTACCACCAATGGAGAAACGCTATTGGGAGCTGACGATAAGTCAGGAGTTGCCGAAATCATGTCAATGGCCGAATATTTGCAAAATCATCCTGAAGTAAAACACGGGAAGATCCAAGTTGGTTTTGGACCTGATGAAGAAATTGGAACAGGTGCCGATCATTTTGACGTTGCCGATTTTGACGCTGATTTTGCGTATACTGTTGATGGTGGACCTCTGGGCGAATTAGAGTATGAAACATTTAATGCCGCGCAGGCCACAATTTCAATTCAAGGAAAAGATGTACACACAGCCACAGCAAAGGGTGTGATGGTTAACGCATTACAACTCGCAATTGATATTAATAATCAGTTACCGGAGAATGACAGACCCGAATTAACGGAAGGCCGGGAAGGATTTTATCATTTGGATCATTTGACGGGAACTGTGGATCATGCAGAAATGAACTACATTATTAGAGACCATGATCAGCATATTTTTAATCAACGTAAAGCTAATTTAAAAAATATTATCAACCAAATGAACTCTAATTACGATATTCCCAGAATTACATTAAACATGCACGACCAGTACTACAACATGAGAGAAGTAATTGAAAATCACATGGACGTTGTGGAAATCGCCAAGCAGGCGATGAAACAACTTGGTATTTCTCCAGTGATTTATCCAGTACGCGGTGGTACAGACGGTTCTAAGATTTCGTTTTTGGGGCTACCAACGCCTAATTTATTTGCGGGCCCTGAGAATATGCATTCACGATACGAGTTTGTTTCGCTTCAAGTGATGGAACAGGCGGTTGATGTGTTACTTGAAATTATTGGCATTAATTCGAATCAATAAAAAAACAACCGTGAGACAAATTATTTGTCTCACGGTTGTTTTTTTAGTTAAATTAGTCTTCTTTTAGCTCAGCACTGTGAGTGAGATAATAGAAGCAGTTAGCACCAACTAACGCCACAACAACGGCAATTATGCCCATTTCAAGTGGTTGGATTGTCAGAATGTCAAGTTGACTACCGATATACCCAAGAATTTCACCTAAAAGGAGTGCCCAAAATGCAGCGACTAGGTTTTGAACAATGTAACGCATGATACTCACCTCTCATTTTACATAACTCAGTTTAGCACTTATTTGATTGAGAAACAAAGCAAATAAATAATTTGATAATTTTGAAATTGGTATATATGTTTGAAAGGATATATTTTTTCTCAAAATACTTGACAATACAGTAACAAAGCGGCAATATTAAAACTGTTATTATATAAATAACATTATTGGTATAGATTAATCTAAATTTAACAGTTCATGACTGGGGGTGGTCTTTGGTATAATTACGTGGAGAGGATGATCGGAAATGGAATTTGTACCACTACAGGTTTTAAGCAGCTTCAGCTTGCTGAACAGCACGACTAAAGTTGATGATTTAGTTCAGACTGCAAAAGAGCGAGGATATGCCTCTGTGGCACTGACCGATGAAAATGTATTATATGGAGTGGTTGATTTTTATAATGCTGCTCGTAAGGCTGGAATTCACCCAATTATCGGGATGACACTGTCAGTGATGAACGATACCGATCAATCTGAAGAACCGATAGTTATGCTAGCCAAGAATCAGAATGGGTATCGAAATCTTGCCAAACTGTCCACATTACGAAATACGGGCGAACAACGATCGATTGATTTTGAACAAGCAAAGAATTATTTACAAGATCTATTTATTATTCATCCTGTCAATGGTGAAGCTTATAAACTTGTTTTTCAAGGAGATATAAAAAAAGCTGTTGACTTAGTAAAAATGTGGCAACAGTCATCGGATCCAGATAGCACTTTTATTGGTATTAATCCTCAGGTTGATGCGGTTAAACGCCAGTCAATTGAACAACTCAGTGAACAAACCAATGTTGAAAAAATTGCTTTAAACAGAGCCGGTTATTTAAATGCCGATGATCATTTTTCAGTTGAGGTGTTAAGGTCAATAGACCAGGGAAGCAAGTTTCAAGATCCAGAGTCTTTGGCGTCTCAGCTGGGCGATCATTTTCTGAGACCAATGGCTGAGGAAGCTGACTCATATGAGAAAATTCAACTGTCAAAGGCAGTTTATCAAACCGTTAAGGTTGCTGAAATTTGTCAGGTTGATTTCCAATTTCAAGCACCAGTGTTGCCTCATTTTCCAGCGCAAGGTGATAAGACATCACAACAATTTTTGCGTGAATTGTGCATTGATGGGCTAAAAAAGAGGACGATTGCTCCAGGATTTAATGTTAGCGATTACTCAAGGCGGCTTGCTAAAGAACTGCAGGTCATTCATGAAATGGGATTTGATGACTACTTCTTGATTATTTGGGATGTTATGCATTTTGCACACCAAGCTCAAATTATGACTGGTCCTGGTCGAGGATCTGCAGCCGGCTCCTTAGTTGCCTATGCTTTAGCAATTACGGATGTTGATCCGCTACGATACCATTTATTGTTTGAAAGATTTTTAAACCCACAACGTGCACAAATGCCGGATATTGATTTAGACTTACCGGATAGTCGCCGTGGGGAAGTACTGCAGTATGTTCATGATAAGTACGGTCACCAAAAAGTGGCACAGATTATCACCTTTGGAACATTGGCAGCTAAGCAGGTTTTACGAGATGTTGGCCGAGTATTCGGGTTATCTAAGTCGGAATTAAGTGCTTGGAGCGATGCTATTCCGGATCAATTGCATATTAGTCTAGATAATGCGTTGAACGATTCGTTAAAGTTGCGTAATTTAGTGGGTGAAAGTTCAAAAAACCAGCTATTGTTCAAAGTTGCTAGGCGGCTTGAAGGGTTACCACGGCATTACTCAACTCATGCGGCAGGTATTGTCTTGTCTGATGAACCACTGATCAACATTGTGCCCTTACAGGATGGTAGCGATGGCCTACTAATGACTCAATTCACGAAAGACACAGTTGAGTCGCTTGGGTTATTGAAAATGGATTTCCTTGGGTTACGTAATTTAACGATCATGGCTCAAACCGTAGGCACCATTCAACGGACAAAACCAGATTTTAATTTGTCACAGATTCGATTAGATGACCAGCAAACTTTACAGCTATTTCAACAAGGGAATACTAACGGCGTGTTTCAGTTTGAATCTGCTGGCATAAAGAACGTTCTTGTTCAGTTACATCCAGATAATTTCGAATTAATTGTTGCTGTTAATGCATTATATCGGCCAGGCCCAATGGACAATATTGACACGTTTATTAAACGGAAAAAAGGGCAAGAACCAGTTATGTACCCCGATGACTCGCTTAAGTCAATTTTGGAGCCAACCTATGGTATCTTGGTATACCAAGAGCAGGTGTTGCAAGCAGCTTCAGAAATGGCTGGCTTTTCATTGGGTGAAGCCGATTTACTAAGGCGTGCCATGAGTAAAAAGAAAACTCAGGTGATGAATAGAACTGAGTCTGACTTTATTAGTGGTGCCAAGAAAATGGGTCACGATGCGACAGTTGCTAAGCAAGTGTTTAACTATATTGAGCAATTTGCCCACTATGGCTTTAATCGTTCACACGCTGTTGCTTATTCTAAAATGGCGTTTGAAATGGCCTATCTTAAGGTTCATTACCCAGAAGCCTTTTTTGCCGCTTTAATGAACTCTGTGAGCAATAATCCAACCAAAATCAAGGACTACTTACTTGAAGTTAAAAAGCACGGTGTTAAGATTCTGACTCCTAATATTAACTACAGCGATCGATTGTTTACTGTCCAAGACAATAAAATTATATTTGGCCTTTCTTCTATAAAAGGACTTCGTAATAACTTTATAGATGCCATTATTGATAATCGAAACAGCAATGGTAATTATCAGGGGTTGTTAGAATTCATTCAGCGATTGGACAGTAATTTTAGACGTGTTGATTTGATTCAACCGCTAATTTATAGTGGAGCATTTGATGGACTTGGTTATAACAGAGCTGAACTGACTGATGCATTGCCTGGATTACTAGACAGTGTAGAATTGACGGGATCCAGCTTAAGCTTATTTGAAGATCTAAAACCAACAATAAAGGAAAGACCAGAATTTTCATTAACTCAACGGCTTGAATTTGAAGAACAGTACGTTGGCGCTTATCTTTCTGGTCATCCTGTTGATCAGTTCGGTAGCCTGTCTGAAGCAATGACAATTACACCAATTGCAAAATTACAGGCTGATCGTTCAGTCACTGTTTTATTGTTTGTATCCCACGTGAAAACAATTAGGACAAAACGTGGTGATCAGATGGCGTTCGTATCTGGAAGCGATCAATCGGGTTCAATTGATGTGACAATTTTCCCCAACACTTATAAGCGCGTTCAATCGTTACTTGAAGAAGAAAACATATTGTTAATTAATGGTAAGACAGAGATTAACCGTGGACTACAGATTGTGGCAGACACGGTTCGAGATGCTAGAGATGTTTCAAAAAATAACGTTCGAAGTAGTAACGATCAGTTGAAGACTAAAAGGTGGGTTTTAAGAATTGATCGAGACCACCAAACACAGGATGTAGAGGATAAATTGAGGCTTTTCTGTAAGCAACATCGTGGTACGATTCCAGTTATATTATTCAATCCGGTAACCGATCAAAAGGTAATTCAACCAAAGGACCAATGGTTAACTGATGACAGTAATTTAGCAGCTCAACTTACTAAGATTATTGGCTCTAATAATGTGGTATTACAAAAAATAAATTCTCAGAATTAACTAATAGAAGGGAAATAGAGATTATGGATCCTAAATTTGATATTGAAGTATATTCAGACGGTGCAATCATTGAAGATATGCGTGAGGTAGCCAAACATGACTACGTGACTGGCTTTACAACTAATCCTTCATTAATGAAGAAGGCAGGTATTACAAATTATATGGAATTTGCAAAACAAGTTGTTAGTGAATTCCCAGATTACAGCATTTCTTTCGAAGTTTTTGGTAATGACCATGCAACGATGAAAAAAGAAGCCTTGAAAATTTCTGCACTTGGTGATCATGTCTTTGTTAAAATTCCAATTATCTTAGCAGACGGAAGCAGCAATGCAGATTTAATCAAAGATTTGTCAGGTGCCGGTGTCAAGGTTAACGTTACGGCAATTGCGACTGTTGACCAAGTCAAGGAAACTCTTGAGAGCGTGTCAGAAGATGTTCCTTCAATTGTATCAATCTTTGTTGGTCGTGTTGCAGATACTGGTCAGGATACAACTGATTTTGTAGCACAAAGTGTTGCATTGACTAATAAGCATCCGCAAGCAAAACTGTTATGGGCAGCTACTCGTGAGGTTATTAATATCTTCCAAGCTCAAAAGGCAGGAGTTGATATTATTACCGTTCCACCAACAATTTTGGCAAAGCTTGCTAAGGTTGGCAAATCATCACAGCAAGTATCAATTGATACTGTTAAAGGATTTGACAAAGATATTTCAAGCCTTGGATTTAGTATCTTAGACTAAAATTTAAGAAATGCAAAAACAGGAATTCACGAAAGTGAGTTCCTGTTTTATGTAATGATGATCTATAAATGCTGTTTAATTATTTTAGTAATAAATAATTAATAATGAATGCATAACATAAGCATCTTAAAGCGTTTTCATTGACAAAAATGATATAAAATGGAGACATAAAATTTAAAAAGTGATATCATAACATCTGTACAAGGGGCTCGCATAAATTGCAAACCCAACTTACTCAAAGGAGAGATTTCACTTATGAAGAAAACCAAGATTGTTAGTACGCTTGGACCCGCAAGTACTGACGTTGACACAATTGTTAAATTGATCAATGCTGGCGCAAACATTTTTCGTTTTAACTTTTCCCATGGTGATCATGAAGAACACCTGGGCCGTTTGAACAACGTTCACAAGGCGGAAGAGATTACTGGCAAGACTGTTGGTATCATGCTTGATACTAAGGGTGCCGAAATTCGGACTACCGTTCAAAAAGAAGGTAAGATCGAATTCAACATTGGTGATAAGACTCGTATCTCAATGGATGATTCAATTGAAGGAACACATGACAAGATTGCGGTTACGTATCCTGGCTTGTATGACGATGTTAACGAAGGCGGTCACGTATTATTCGATGATGGCTTGATTGACATGGTCATCGACGAAAAAGATGACGCTAACAAGGAACTTGTATGTACTGTTCAAAACCATGGTTTACTTGGTTCACGTAAAGGTGTCAACGCACCTGGCGTTTCAATCAATTTACCAGGTATCACTGAAAAAGATGACAGTGATATTCGTTTTGGTTTGGACAACGACATCAACTTTATTGCTGCTTCGTTTGTTCGTAAGCCACAAGATATTGAGGATATCCGTGCATTGCTTAAAGAAAAGCACATGGAACATGTTCAAATCTTCCCTAAGATTGAATCACAAGAAGGTATCGATAACTTTGAAGAAATCATCAAGGTTTCTGATGGTTTGATGGTTCCTCGTGGTGACATGGGTGTTGAAATTCCAGCTGAAAACGTTCCATTGATTCAAAAGACATTTATCCGTACTTGCAACTTGCTTGGCAAGCCTGTAATTACTGCTACACAAATGCTTGATTCAATGCAGGAAAACCCTCGTGCTACCCGTGCCGAGACTTCCGATGTTGCCAATGCCGTCTTCGATGGTACTGATGCAACGATGCTTTCTGGTGAAAGTGCTAACGGTGACTACCCTGTAGAATCCGTTGCAACTATGAACCGGATTGATATCAACGCTGAAAATGCTTTAGATCGTTTTGGTACTGAAACATTTGATTTTGATACTGCTGATGTAACCGAAGCATTGGGATCAGCTGTATCAAAGGCTGCTAGTGATCTTGGAATCAAGACCATTGTTGCTGCTACAAAGTCAGGCTACACTGCTAAGATGATTTCTAAGTATCGTCCAAATGCTGATATTTTAGCTTTGACATTTGACGAACGGACACAACGCGGTTTGACAATTAACTGGGCTGTACAACCATTCGTTGTTGATGCTCCAAAGGACACAGATGCTCTTTATGAATTAGCTTCAAAGAAGGCCGTTGAACTTGGCTTTGCTAAGAAGGGTGACAAGATCATCGTTGTTGCCGGTGTACCAGTTGACAAAAAGGGTACTACTAATATGATGCGCGTTCAAGAAATCAAGTAATTTTGACTTCTTCCGTGTAAATAAACTGCTTAATTCACATTTCTGAATTAAGCAGTTTTTTTATTTTTTGTGAATTTAGCATGCTTTCAATCTTAGTGAGTTACGTGTAAAATAAGTACTATCTAGAAAAATCGGGGGAAATAATATTGAATACATCACTAGGAAGAGTAATTACCGCAATTATGATTGATGAAAATGACGATGACTACTTTGTTCAAAAAGATCGAGATGGTGTTACTTATCGTCTGCCTAAACAGGAAGTTGATCAACCACTTCATATTGGTGGTCAAGTTACAGGGTTTGTTTACGAAAACGATGATCATCAGTTACAAATGACCGTTAACGCGCCCAAGGTGATGATTGATCACTATGATTTTGGTACGGTTGTTTCGGTGCGCCGTGATTTGGGCGTGTTTGTTGATATTGGATTATCAAATAAAGACATTGCCGTGTCACTGGATGATTTGCCAACACTTAAACAGTTATGGCCACAAAAGGGAGATCGACTGATGATATCTCTTAAGGTTGATAACAAAAATCGCATCTGGGGACAGCTAGCGGATGGGGATATTTTTGAAGCCATTTCTAACCGTGCAACTGATCAGCTAAAAAACGCTGATATGATGGCCACAGTTTATAGATTAAAAATGGCTGGCACGCTTGTTTTGACCGATGATTACTATCTGGGTTTTGTCCATCCTAGTGAAAGAGATCAAGAACCGCGATTGGGACAAAGGGTCAAGGTGCGTGTAATTGGTATTTCTGAATATGGTTCATTGAATTTATCCATGAAACCACGAGCATATGAAGCAATAGGTGATGATTCACAAATGTTGTTGGCAATGCTTCAACATACCGATGATGGCAAATTACCATACACTGATAAGACTGATCCAGAAGTGATTCGTGATGTCTTTGGAATTAGTAAGGGACAGTTTAAACGTGCAGTTGGCCATCTACTGAAGGTTGGATTAGTTGAACAAAAAGATGGCTTTTTAGTATTAAAACAGTCATCCAGTGAGGGATAACCAGCGATGCAAGATGAACTTGATGACTATTTACATTACCTGAGAGTTGAACGAGGACTCTCTGATAATACGATTATTAGCTATCATCAAGATTTAATGGAATTTCAGCGTTATTTAATTAACGACCACATTGATTCGTGGAAAAACGTTGACCACTACACTATTATTAATTATCTTTCCAATCTGCAAAAACAGAACAAAGCCAAAAATACCGTTGTACACACTGTGTCTTCTTTGCGCCATTTTTTCCGTTATCTATCTGGTGAAGAACTGATTGGTGCGGATCCTATGCTACAAGTCGATACACCCAAAAGTGGTCAGTATTTACCTCAAGTGCTAACGACAAGTGAAATTAATAAATTGTTAAAAGCACCGGACGTGTCAAAAAAACTGGGTGTTAGAGACAGAGCTATCTTGGAAGTGATGTATGCAACCGGCCTGCGGGTCAGCGAGCTGGTTAATCTTACCCTTGATGAACTTCATTTAGATATGGAATTGATTCAGCCTTTGGGTAAGGGTGATAAAGAACGGATAATTCCAATTGGCGAAGTTGCCATTGACTGGCTGAAGCGCTATATCAATACCGTTCGCGTTCGGTTGTTAAAAGGACAATCTAGTGATTATGTTTTTTTAAATGCACATGGGCGACAGCTCACTAGACAGGGTATCTGGAAGAATTTAAAACTTTACGTTCACAAGGCTGGAATAGAAAAAAACGTCACACCACACACCTTACGTCATTCGTTTGCTACACATATTCTTGAAAATGGTGCTGATTTAAGGGTGGTTCAGGAACTTCTAGGTCACGCAGATATTTCCACAACACAGATTTATACGCATGTGTCACAAAAAAGGCTGACAGAAGTGTATCGAAAGTATCATCCAAGAGCTTGATGAATGGAGAGTATAGAATGTTAGTTAACTATCGAGATGAATATGAAAAAATTGCAATGGGATTGTTATCATTTATCCCTGACCTAAAAGACTTGGGTCATTTAAACACAGAAATGCAGTGGTATATCGATAGTGCCAACCGGCCCATGTACTTATGGCGTAATGAGGATGATCATTTAATTGGAATTGTGTGTTTGGAAATCGGTGATGACTATGTATTGGTACGTAGACTATCGTTTACACCTACCGATCGGACCGGTAGAAATATTTTCGCGCTATTGACCGCGGTCCATGCAAAATACGAAGGGAAAAAATTGGTAGGTACGATGGAAACACAACCGTTAATTACCAATTGGGGGAAGACGCTAGATGACTGATAATACGGATCAAAGGTATACCAATCAGCCGACTATTAAGGTTAGCGACTTTGAAGGCCCACTTGATTTATTGCTACACTTAATCAGAAGTTCGGAAATGGATATTTATGATATTCAGATTGCTGAAATCACGGCTCAGTATTTGGAATTTTTACACCAAATGCAAAGTAATCAGCTTGAAGTAGCTGGGGAGTATTTTGTAATGGCGGCGACTCTAATGTCAATTAAGAGTAAAATGTTGCTACCTGCTGATGAAGACGAGGAAGTTGTTGAAGACGTAGAGGATGATCCTCGCCAAGAATTGGTTGATCAACTGTTGGAATATAAGCGTTATAAACAGGCCGCCTCGGAACTGCATGAAAAAGAGCAGCAGAGGCAGCAGGAATTTACGAGACCTGCAATTTCAATTCCGGACGATGTTGCTGGTGCAAAAGTTTCCCCTGGAATTACCCTTGGACAGTTGCAGCAAGCATTTGCGACTGTGATTAAACGTAAACATCTGTCACAGCCGATAACACAAACTGTTCAAAGTGAAAGGACTAGTTTAACCGATAAGATTAAAATGGTTTTGAACGTTGTTAAACATGCTCCAACCATATTTGATGATTTATTTAACGATCAAACTAATCGTGACGAGCTAGTGACTACTTTTTTAGCGGTGCTGGAATTATGTAAACATCAGGCAATATTGATAGAGCAAACTGATAATTTTAACCCACTGGTTTTATCGGTAGGACCACAGAGCGAGGAATTTGAAAATGAACAATTTAGCACAGATTGAGAGCCTAATTTTTATCAGTGGTGATGAGGGAATCTCTCTAACAGACCTTGAAAGTATTACGGGCTTCATGAGACCAGCAATTCAATTAATGGTTGAAAAGTTAAGCAAAAAGTACCAAGAAGATGATGAGTGTGCTTTGGTGTTGCTTGAAAGTGATCAAACATATCGGTTAGCAACAAAGAAACAACTAGCACCAACTGTGAAACAATATTTTGAAGTTCCGCTGACAACACCATTATCACCGGCGCTATTGGAAGTGCTGGCGATTATTGCCTATCGTCAACCGATTACTAGACTAGAAATTGATGATATTCGCGGTGTTCAAAGTTCCGCAAGTGTACAGAAATTAATTTTACGTAACTTAATTGAAGAGCATGGGCGGTTAAATGCCCCCGGACGGCCTTTTTTGTATGCTACCAGCAATTATTTCTTGGACTATTTTGGCTTGACTAGTTTAACTGATTTGCCGGCGTTGCCAGGAATGGACGACATGAGTGATGAGGACTTAACTGGTGACCTATTTTTAAATGCATTTGAAAACAGAAAGCAAGAGGAAAATGAAGATGGAACGACTACAAAAGGTAATGGCTGAGGCTGGAGTTGCTTCAAGACGACAATCAGAAAAATTAATTGTAGCTGGTCATGTAAAAGTGAATGGTAATGTCATCACTGAGCTAGGAGTTAAAGTATCTAACAATGATAATGTCAGTGTTGACGATGTACCGTTATCAAGACAAAGACTAGAATATTACTTATTAAATAAACCACGTGGGGTAGTTTCAACGGCTCATGATGACAAGGGACGCAAAACAGTGGTTGATATTCTGGTGGATGATGTTGATACTAGGATTTATCCTGTTGGCAGGCTAGATTATGACACGACTGGCCTATTATTGCTTACGAATGACGGAGATCTGGCCAACAAACTAACCCATCCTAAATACGAGGTTGATAAAACTTATGTTGCTAAGGTTCAAGGAATTGTCACAAATGACGATCTCAAGCAACTACGTTTAGGGGTAATGGTTGACGGAAGAAAAACTAAGCCAGCCAAAACCAAGATTACTAATGTTGATCAAAAGAAGAAGACAACGATTGTTCAAGTTACAATCCATGAAGGCCGTAATCACCAAGTTAAAAAAATGCTTAAGGCTGTTGGACATGAGGTAATTAAATTACATCGTGAAAGCTATGGCTTCTTAACTCTAGCTGGTGTACCCGGTGGACAATGGCGTAAATTGCGTACTAGTGAAGTAATGCAGCTGAAAGAATTATAAAACATTATTATTGAAGCTTGCATGTAATTTTGATACACTTAACTTGTATGTAAGAGTACAAAAATTTAATAGGTTCGTCTTCAGGGCAGGGTGTAATTCCCGACCGGCGGTATAGCCCGCGACCTGCGTGTGTACGCAGTTGAATCTGGTGTAATTCCAGGTGCCGACAGTATAGTCTGGTATAAAGAAGATTTTCGCTGTTCTTTTGTCGTAAATCTTTTTTGGTTTACGCTTTTTTTATGGCGAGTTTTCATTATTTGAAGATGACCTCTCTTGGAGGTTACGATTGTGGTGAAAGTATTTAATTTGCGTCGAACTGTCGGTATGGCACTATTGGGCGCAATCGCGTTTGTATTGATGTTTGTGGAATTTCCGATAATTCCAATCGCACCATTTCTAAAGATTGATTTTTCGGATATTCCCGTCCTACTCGGATTAGTGATATACGGTCCTTGGGAAGCGGTTGGAATTACATTTTTGAAATGTTTAATCCACGCACTGGTTTATGGAATGTCACTTCCAGAACTGATCGGCGTTTCCAGTAGCTTTATTGCATCATGTGCACTAATTTTCCCGTTCTATTTTGCGTTAAAAAAGAAGAATGGGTCCCAGCGCTCTAAATTTATTTTGGGAATTATTTTAGGAACATTGAGTTTAACAATTATTGAATCATTGCTTGACTGGCTGGTAGTTTTGCCATTGTATATGGATGTTCTTGGCATGAAGCTAACAATTTCATTACCTTCGCTTGTCATGATGGGGGTCGTCCCATTCAACCTAATTAAAGGCATTTTGATTGGCGTTGTATTTTGGATCATTGCTGGCAGAATGCGTGGCTGGCTTAGTAAACAAGTTTAAATTTTAACTTTAAGGTCTGGTAATTTACCAGGCTTTTCTTTATGCTTAAATTATCTAGTGTTGGAGGGTTATTTGAGTGAATTATTTGATCACGCTATTTTCGGATCAGCAACCACGTAGAATCCGAGTAATTGAAAACATATTAAATAATAAGCGGACGGTGACCACATTATTCTGGGGGATGCGGTATCAAATATTACCGTGGCTTGCAACTGATCGACAATTAAATAGAAAACAGATGGATGACCAAATTCAATGGTTAGTTGATGGTCATTTATTGCAAGTTAATGACCAACGTGGCGTTTTAACCCAGATGGGAAAAGAAGCTCAAACCGAATTTTATAATCGTCATTATCAGCCACATTTTTTAAATTATTATCTGTGGTTCGATACTGAAAAAGTGATTCGACGACTAATGTTAGCGGCGCAGGTGGTTTCTGAGTATAGCTATCAAAATAATCAATACGCGCCATTTTCTTTTGATGATGACGAATTAAAAGCGGTTAAAATTTGGTTTTCTTCGCAAGACAAAGGTGTCTTGGTTCATAAATTTAAGCAAGAAATAACTGAATGTTTGAATAAACTACCTGCTATGACTGCTGAATTGGTTGTCAGTCAGCTGATTGGTCATCATCAGTCTGGTGAGTCGCTAGATCAATTTTCACAACGTTCAAAAATTGAACAAGCAGATATATTGATGATGCAAAGAGATGCATTTATTGGTATTGCATCCATAGCAATTAGTATGTCATCTGAATCAGTCTTAAGATCTCTCCTTCAGCCATTGAAAAAATCCTCGTTAATGTCTTCCAGTACTGAGATCACGTACAGGCTATTTAGTGAACGTGAATTTAGTGTTAAAAAAATAAGCCAAGTTCGACGGCTTAAAATTGGGACTGTACGAGAGCATTTACTAGAGGCCGCTATTTTTACAGGTCATAATTTCCCTTATCTGCGTGTTATTGATGTTCAAATGATGAACCGGTTAAATGATCTATATAGTAGCGCCAACGTTGATAACTGGAAATTTAGTAATGATATTGATGCGGATGATGCAAAGGCGTTCTTTTATTTTAGACTATATCAAATTATGAGGAGTATGGATGTAAATGATTTCTGATGAACAAATTTTACAAACATTACACGATCAATTTGGTTATGAACAATTTAGAGATGGTCAAAAGGCGGTTATTAATTCTGTTCTGAAACATCGTGATACAATGGCGGTATTACCGACGGGAGCCGGAAAGACGTTGCTGTATCAGTTACCAGCATATTTGATCAGTGGCACAGTAGTGATAGTTTCACCATTACTATCACTGATGCAAGATCAGGTGTCGCGCCTGCGTGAGCGAGGAGAAAAAAAAGTTGTTATGTTAAGCTCAATGCAAACCGTACCTCAAAGGAAAAACAGTCTGGCACGATTGAGTGAGTACCGTTTTATCTTTGCATCACCAGAAATTTTAGCACAGGACAATGTTATTCAGTCGCTACGTAGAATTAATGTTAGTCTGTTTGTCATTGATGAAGCTCACTGCATCTCTCAGTGGGGCCCTGATTTTCGTCCACAATATTTGTTATTAAATCGGTTAATCGAGTCGATTAACCATCCGGCTGTATTAATGTTAACCGCCACAGCCACTAAAAAAGTTCAAGATGATATTATCAATAAACTAGGTTTGAATATTGACGATGTTGAAAGAGTTATTAAATCTGTGAACCGTGAAAATATCTTTTTAACGACCGAAGAAGTTAACAGTGTTCAAGAGAAGAACGAACGACTTGCGCAATTGGTACAACAAATTGGTGGTGCTGGTATTATTTATTTTTCAAGTCGTAAGCAAGCTTCTCAATGTGCCCAGTGGCTGATGGATCAAACAGGCCTTAGAATTGCTGCGTACCATGCGGGTATTGATCAGGTTACTAGGTACAAAATTCAGCACCAATTTATGAATAATAGCTTGGATGTTGTTTGCGCGACGAATGCATTTGGCATGGGTATAGATAAGAATGATATTAGATTTGTCATTCACTATCACTTGCCTGCAAATCTTGAAAATTATGTGCAAGAGATTGGCCGTGCTGGTAGAGATGGCAAACAAAGTATTGCAATTTTGATGTATGCTGATGGGGATGAACAAATTCAAAGACAGTTGGGATTAGCCAATCTTCCTAATAATTTAATGATTGAAAAATTTGCTCGGCATCAAATTACTCCAGACGGACTGGGCGAAATGGGAGACGTGTTGAATTTTTATATCGATAATGGTTACCCAGTCAGTGAAATTGAATCAATTTTTAAAAAACGAGCATTTCAGTCAGAAGTTAATTTAAGCGCAATGGTTAATTACGCTAAGGCAAATGAGTGTTTGCGAAATAAAATACTACAGTACTTTGATGAACAAAAAATTGTGCACAATGTAAATTGCTGTAGTTTAGGGATAGATACTGAACAAATTGCAAGATTAGGGCTTGATAGACGCAATAAAAAAAATAAAAACGATGGCTCAGTAGATTGGCATCAGCGTTTGGATGAATTGTTTTTTGAAAAATCTTAACTATTTGTGAAGTTTGATATGATACAATGATAGGGATTGAATTAAAAAAGGGGGTCACCTGATGAGTGGCAAACGTGAAGATCAACCTAAAGAGGAGAAAAAACCGTGGGAAAAAACTTTTAGTGATGACCAGGACACGGATCAAGAGGGCAACCTTTCTCGTACAAAGCATCGCAAGCAGACATCCCATAATTCGATGATTACAACGATTTTAATTGTGATAATTATCGCATTGGCGGCGACTCCAGTTGTCATTTGGGTGCGACACCAAGACTCGTATAATCATCCAAGTTCTGATAACGAACGGGTGGCGCAGTCTTCTAGCTCACATAAAAAATCGTCGTCTTCAGAAAATGCGAGCAAAAGCAGTAGTACGAAACACAAAAGCAGTAAAAGTTCAGCAAGCAAGTCAAGTGAATCAAGCGTGAGCGAGGAGTCATCATCGAGTGTATCCTCTAGTTCGTCAAGTAGTTCTTCATCAAGTAGTGACGATAGTGGTAAAAAGTATGTCACAGTGCCAGCAGGTGAGGGCTTGTATCGTGTTGCCGTTAATAACGGTCTTACTGTCCAGGAGTTATGCCAATTGAATGGCATTAGTGAGAATGCGTCACTAACACCAGGGCAAAAACTGCGCGTTAAATAAGTTGTGGGAGTGGAATAATAGAATGACAAAAGCATTACAAGTTGCAATTGACGGACCGGCTTCAGCGGGGAAAAGTACGGTTGCTAAATTGGTTGCAAAAAAGTTTGGTTACGTATACTGTGATACGGGCGCAATGTATCGGGCGATTACATTAGCTGCACTGCAAGACAAAATCATCTTAACTGATAGTGAAGCAGTAACTAAGTTGGCACAAAAAACAAAAATCAGTTTTAAACCTGGAGATCCTGTTCAACAAGTGTTCATCGGCACACAGAATATTACAGACGCAATCAGACAGCCCGATATTACAAACAATGTGTCTACAGTTGCAGCAATTGCTTCTGTTCGTACGGAACTTGTTAATCAACAGCGACAAATTGCTGACAAAGGTAACATTGTCATGGATGGTCGTGATATTGGCACAACAGTGTTGCCACATGCTGGCGTTAAAATATTTCTAGTTGCCAGCGCTCATGAACGTGCTGTTAGAAGATACAAAGAAAACATTGCAAAAGGGATTAATACGCCGTTAGATCAACTACAAGCAGAGATTGAATTAAGAGATAAAAAAGATTCAACTAGAGCAGTTTCACCTTTGACTCAGGCGGCAGATGCTCAACTTTTAGACACAACAAGTTTGAGTATTGATGAAGTTGTAAATAAAATAAGTGAAATAATTACAAAAAAACAAGATGAATTAAGCTAAACACTAGCATTATGGCCGGATTTTAGGTATCATATAGGGTAGAGCTGATTGTTGCAAGGAGGAAATTTTTTTCATGGCTGAAAATGAAGATAGAAACGACTTATTAAACGCTTTGAATAGTGTTGAAGAAGTAAAAGTTGGGGATGTTGTTAAGGGTGAAGTATTAGCCCTTGATGATGATCGTCAAGTAATCGTTGGTATTGAAGGTGCGGGTGTTGAAGGTGTTGTACCTGCAAAGGAATTATCAACAAAGCCAGTTGAAGATATTAATGAACAAGTTAAGGTTGGCGATGTTTTAGATTTAGTTGTAATCTCAAAGATCGGCAATGATAAAGAAAATGGAAGTTACTTATTATCTCACCGGCGTTTAGAAGCACGTAAGGTATGGGATGACATCCAAAAGAAATTTGAAGCTGGCGAAACAATTACTGCACCAGTTACACAAGTTGTTAAGGGTGGATTGGTTGTTGATGCCGGAGTTCGTGGTTTTGTGCCTGCTTCAATGATTACAGATCACTTTGTGGAAGATTTGAACCAGTTCAAGGGTCAAACTCTTGAATTTAAGATTGTTGAAATCGAACCAAGCGAGAATCGTTTGATCCTTTCTCACAAAGCAATCGTTCAAGCTGAACACGAAGAAGCAGCAAAGAAGTTGTTCTCAACTCTGGAAGCTGGACAAGTTATCGAAGGTACAGTTGCTCGTATGACTAACTTTGGTGCCTTTGTTGATCTTGGTGGCGTTGACGGACTTGTGCATGTTTCAGAAATTGCATACGAACGTGTTGAAAAGCCTTCTGATGTTTTGAAGACTGGTCAAAAGGTCAGCGTTAAGGTGCTTTCTGTTGATCCTGATCGCGAACGTATTTCACTTTCAATCAAGCAAACTTTACCTGGCCCTTGGGATGATATTACCGAAAAGGCTCCAGAAGGTAGTGTATTGACTGGAACTGTTAAACGTTTGACTAGCTTTGGTGCATTTGTGGAAGTATTCCCAGGCGTTGAAGGTTTGGTTCACATTTCACAAATTTCACATAAGCATATTGCTACTCCTGCTGATGTTTTGACACCAGGACAAGAAGTACAAGTTAAGGTTCTTGAAGTACATCCAGAACAACAACGTTTAGGATTGTCTATCAAGGCTTTGGAAGAAAAGCCTCAGGCTTCAGGTAGTAACGATAGTAACCGTGGTCACGAACAAAACCACTCAAACAACGTCTCAGCTGACGCTCCTGAAGAGGAAAGTGGTTTTACCCTTGGTGACATTATCGGGGACGATCTTAAAAAGTAATATTTAAACATGTTAATTAAAAACGAGGCTGGGATTAATTGTCCCAGCTTCATTTTTGTTCGAAAGAAGGTGCAAATATGGCAAATCCCGTAGTCGCAGTTGTTGGTCGTCCCAATGTTGGCAAATCAACTATTTTTAATCGAATTGCTGGAGAACGAATTTCCATCGTCGAAGATACACCGGGTGTTACACGTGATCGTATTTATGCTCACGGCGAATGGATTGGAAAAAATTTCAATTTGATTGATACAGGCGGAATTGAAATCTCTGATCAACCTTTTGTAACGCAAATTAGGCAGCAAGCTGAAATCGCAATTGATGAGGCTGACGTAATTGTGTTTATTGTTGATATAAAAACTGGTATGACAGATGCAGATGAGCAAGTTGCTCAAATTTTATATCGATCAAATAAGCCGGTGGTTCTTGCTGTAAATAAAGTCGACAACCAAGAACTACGAAGTGAAGTTTATGATTTTTACTCATTAGGGTTTGGAGAACCGTACCCGATTTCTGGTGTTCACGGTATCGGAATTGGTGATCTATTAGATGCGGTTGTTAATAATTTTCCAGACAATGTTGATAACGAGGAAGATGACAGTATTCGCTTTAGCTTAATTGGCAGACCTAATGTTGGTAAATCATCATTGGTTAACGCAATTCTGGGTGAACATCGTGTCATTGTTTCAAACATTGCCGGTACCACTCGTGATGCGATTGATACCAAATTTACAACCGAAGATGACACAGAGTTTACAATGGTTGATACTGCTGGCATGAAGAAGCGTGGTAAGATATATGAAAATACCGAACGTTACGCAATGCTTCGAGCAATGAAAGCAATTGATGATAGTGATATTGTGTTGGTGGTATTGAACGCCGAAGAAGGGATTCGCGAATTTGATAAGCGAATTGCTGGTTACGCTCATGAGGCTGGCCGAGGCGTAATTATTGTTGTTAACAAGTGGGATACTGTTGATAAGAACAATAAAACTATGCAGGCATTTGAACAAATTATTCGTGATGAATTTCAATACTTAAGCTATGCTCCCATTGTGTTTGTGTCGGCTAAAACCAAACAGAGACTGGTTAATTTGCCTCCATTAATTAAGAATGTTTATGATCATCATACTAAGCGAGTGCAATCAGCAACACTAAATGATGTATTAATGGATGCAATTGCTGCTAATCCGACGCCTAGTTCAAATAATAAACGGTTGAGAGTTTATTATGGTACACAGGTTTCTATCCAACCACCAACGTTTGTTATTTTTGTTAATGATTCTGATACGATGCATTTTTCTTATGAACGATATCTCGAAAATCAAATTAGAAAAGCGTTTGA
>NZ_AZGF01000012.1 GCF_001434475.1 Paucilactobacillus suebicus DSM 5007 = KCTC 3549
TATCAGTACCAAATATTGTAGAACCAAAAAAGGTAACCGAGAGAAAATCTCAGTTACCTTTTTTGGTATCTAAATCTGCCAATCCATCATCATCAATATCTTCACTAGGGGTTGGAATATGGTGTCCACCGCCGGCAAGCCTGCTATTCTCATGCTCGATCTTTTCCGATAGAAAATCGATAGTGTTTTGTAATTCACTTTTCTGTGCAATGACGTTATCACGAGTAGCCGTCAATAATTTGATCATATCTTCAGTTTTCATGCCGGTGAAAATGCTCTTAATTTGTTCGACAGACAGGCCAGCACGACGATAAAGCGTGATTCGATGAATAGCTGCCTGGTCAATCGAAGTATATTCACGCTCACCGTGAGAATTGCGACTGGGAGTGATTAATCCTTTTCTTTCGTAAAATCGCAAGGAATAGGTGGTAAGACCGCTACTGGTAGCCATTTCTTGAATACGCATATTTTTCTCCTTTTTTGCTTGACTTACACCAAGTGTAACCTTGTAACATGTTTAGAGCAACATAGAGGAGGAAGATCATGGCAGATAAATTACAACGGCAGCAAAATACTGCAATGAGAGCATTTGCTCTTTCGAACGTAATGGTGGGACTAGAGTCGACCATTGTCGCAACAGTGATTCCCGAAATCATTGATGACCTACACGGAATAAGACTGATGAGTTGGGTCTTGACGGCATATCTATTAATGATGGCGGTAACTGCCCCAATTTGGACAAAGTTATCAGAGCGGTATGGTACGAAGGCATTGATGGTCATTGGAACAACGATCTTTGTGTTAGCCTCAATTACCGAGGGCTTGTCCATTAATATGTATATGTTAATTGTGGCACGATTAGCAATGGGCATTGGCGCGGGTGCCATGGCCCAGTTGCCATATGTAATTTACGGCACTCAGTTATCAAATACAAAGAGAGTTAAAGCAATTGGCAATGCAATTGGTGCTTATTCAATCGCGTCTGCGATCGGTCCGCTGGTTGGTGGTTGGATTACAGATAATTTTGGCTGGCGTTGGGTATTCTTTATTAATGTGCCGATTGGGTTAATAATGATTTGGCTGATTGTGCATAACTATCATGAAGAATTCGTGCCGAATCATCAAGCCATTGATTATCGTGGTGCACTGAGCCTATCGGTAGCAATTATTTCGTTAATGTTAATGATTCAGGAACTGGGTGAACAGAATCCACGGGCAATCTTGGTGGCAATTACTGCCGTGATTGCAGTTGTGATTGGAGCCTACTTTATTTGGACAGAAAACCACGCAGTAGATCCAATTATTCCAATGAATTTGTTTAAAAATCGGTCCTACATGGCCAAAAATATTATGATGTTTTTCCAATACGGCATCATTAGTTTTATTAATAGCTATATTCCAATGTGGGGGCAAGGTGTTTACGGCTTGTCGGCACTATTAGGCGGTGTAATCCTTGTGCCATCATCAATTCTGTTGGTGGCCGGGACAAGGATGGTTAGTCCGTTGATGGAACATAATTCTGAAAAGAGATTGATCAGGGCAGGTAGCTTTGTGATGCTGTTTGCTGTTGTGGTATTAGTGGTGACTAAGCAAACCTCAAGCGTTTGGTTACTAGCAATTGCCGGTGGGATCTTCGGCTTGAGTACTGGAGTTGTCAATGGAACATCGCAAGTGGCGGTTCAAGATTCAGTCGCATTTAAGCAGATCGGACCGGCAACAGCGTTGAATTCTTTGATACGGACAATCGGTTCAACAATGGTTCTATCAATTTTGTCACTAAGCCTGAATACGACATTCAAACATGCGATTACTGACAATCACGGTAAAATAACGATTAGCCAGTTGAATTCCATCAGTAGTTCAACATCTGCGGCTGACTTACCAGCAAAACTGGTTCCGTTACTGAGAACAATCCTGTATCAAGGCTTTCATTATTTAGCCATATGGGCATGCCTATTTATGGCTTTGAGTATATTGTTTACTTATCTTGATCCTTGGAAGAAGAGAAAAGAATTAGAAAAAACAGGCGACAAATAGTATCTATGAGGGCAATGATTTCTGGTGTGGAAGTCGTTGCTCTTTGTGTCCGTTAGAAAAATGCATCATAAAAGAAATAACCTGCTAGCACAAATGTTGCGAAGGCAATCACGATTCTGAGCGGTTTTAGTGGAATATGACGCATAAGGTGTGGGCCAACATAGCCACCGATAAACATACCAATGCCCATTGGTAGAACCATCCACCAGTAAACTTTCGTGGTAAACGCATAAATTAGCAGTGACAAAGTATTAGCCGAGAATGAGATGAAATTTTTAATCGCATTATTTGTTAAAAATGGCAGATTAACGGTGGCTGTTAAAATTGACAGTACAATAATTCCAGCAGAAGCACCAAAATAACCGATATAGATGCCAACTAAAAAGATGCTGATATACCTAATTAGCGCACGTGCTATTATGGAACGATTTGGTTTATGTGGATCTCGTTTGTGAAACTGAGACCATAACATTAACGCTCCGGCGCCAAAGATTAAAAATGGGACAATGTGTTCGAATGTGCTTGATGGCGCGATAACAAGAAGAAAACAACCAAGTATGGTTCCAAGTAGTGCAGTAATTGTTACACGTGAAACAATTTTCCAATTGCCATTTAATTCTTTAATTGATGCCATACTGGACCCAATACCTGTGAAGATCATGGCTGCGGTGTTGGTGACATTTGCACTGACTGCTGGAAGTCCCAAACTGATTAGCACCGGATATGATATTAACGATGCAAGACCGGCCATTGAACTGATCAGACCAGCAACTATGCCAGCAATAAATAGATATATCAAGGTGAGAACGAATGACAATGTTAAGGACTTCTTTCAAACTGTGTTTTATATGTCATAAATTTTACCAGTTTTAACTTGAATAATGGCTGCTACTAGCTACAAATAGGAATAAATTCGAATTTCAAAAAAATTGTCCGTACAAATTATCGTTGAAGCGTTTTCTTTTATGCTAAAATTGAAAGCAACATATTACGTAAAGGGGTAATTTTAATGAAAAAAAGAACCGATGAGCCTGATATTGAAGCTTTGGCAAAAATGGACATTTTTGAAAAGGTTAGTAACGGAGAATGGTACCAATATTTGCATGAGCCTAAAGTGCAAGCAATCGTGAAAAAAAGTGCTCAAACGATTGAAGCAATTAATGATATGGCGAAGACCGATATTGATAGAGCTAATCAAATGATGGATGATTTTTTGCCCCATACTGAGGATAATGTAGAAATTTATTATCCGGTTAAGGCAATTGAACACCCTAACTGTCTATTTATTGGCCATGACACATTCATCAATGCCAATTTTCAAATTTTGGCATCTGGGAAGGTTACGATTGGAAGTCACTGCCTGATTGGCCCAAATTGTTCACTGTTTACGCCTAACCATCCTGTTAATAATAAGATGTTGAGACGTGAAGGATGGGAATATGATGCACCGATTACGATTGGGGATGATTGCTGGTTGGGTGGATCCGTTATTGTTTTGCCGGGTGTAACCATTGGTGACAATGTGATTGTTGGCGCAGGCAGTATTGTGACTAAAGATCTGCCAAGCAATACAGTTGTGGCTGGAAACCCGGCACGTGTAATTCGCAAGCTGGAAGATTAGTTTAAAATTTATTTCCATTGTCAAAATACTGGCATCATCAAATCAAATAAAAGCGTGTATTATCCATAATTTAAGGAAAATACACGCTTTTTTTAAGACTGAATAAACTTAAACAGCCTTTGGGGCTATTTTCATTTTTTGAACAATAAATAAAACTGCTGTCACCAGTAGAACGATGGCTACATCGATAACGCACAATATTGCAGGTGCTCTGGTAATTCCAATGCCGCCGAGCGATAGAATAATGGTTAGAAGGCAATTACCTGTAATGGCAACCTTCACCATCTTGCTTGGCCGGATTTTGGTTGACTGAACGTTGCGACTTAACAGAATGGTAGCCATGGCACTAAACATCAGATAAATAAACAGGTTGGTGCTAATTACATCGCTAGTAATGTTGGTGTTTTTCAAGGTAATTAGGTAAACAATACCAACAATTATCCAAGCAAAAATGTACCCGGCGGCAATTTTGCCAAGCTTTAAAATATTCCATTTTTCTGGATGATAGGTGATCTGCGCATTATCTGTTCCAATTACCATGGTGACCAGATCGTTTAAGATAGCAACCAATACCATCGCATTCAGGGATAGCGGAATAAATCCGAAGAGCAAGTAACCAATTGTAATTAAAATTGTTAGTTCTGCCGTTCGAGATAACTTGGTAATTGCCCACGTCATCATTCGTTGGTAGACTCGGTGACCGCTGTCAAGAATGTCAGTAATTTGTGTTAATCCAGGCTCCATGAGGATTATTTTTTGCTGATTGCTTAGCGGCATCAACTGCGTTAGCGACGGCAATTCCGACATCGGCCTGCTTAAGGGCTGGAGTGTCGTTAATGCCATCACCAGTCATACCAACGGTGAAACCATTATGTTGGAACTTGTTTACGATTGCCAGTTTATCTTCTGGTTTGACATCGGCAATACATGATAAGTTGTTAATGTCAGTTTCTGAGGTAATGTTTGAAAACGAAATAGTATCATTGTTCAATCCAACTTGTTGTGCAACTTCTTTGGCAGTGTTCGCATTATCGCCGGTCAGCATAATGATATTGACCCCACGACCAATTAGCTGTTGAATTGCCGTTTGACTATCAGGACGGATCTGATCTTGTAGAATAAATAAGCCAATAATTTTGTCGTTTAGCATGACTACGACTGAACGCCCTGACTGTAATAATGATTGGTTTACTACCTCAGCATTTTTTGCCAATGATGATAGGATTTTAAAAGACCCGAGTTTGACTGTATTGATCTCATTTTGTTGTTTGATCTGAGCCGATGAATATCCAGTACTAGGGTCAAAGGCGACAAATGAATTAACTGGTAGGTGCTCGGCTTGACCGCCTCCATTGACGTAATCAATGATGGCAGCGTCTACTTCACTGGGTGATTTGATGTTAGTAACACTTAACGTCATATTTAGAACGGTTTGATTTGTCAAACTCGATAAGTTGACGAATTTAATTACTTCTGGCCGATTCTTGGTGATCGTACCGGTTTTATCAATGAGCAGCACGTCCAAATTGGCTGCGTCTTGAATACCGCTTAAATCACTAACTAAAATATCTGCATGGCTGAGAACACTAGCTTCTACGGAATTAGCCACGGCAAAACTGGAGGGCATTGCAATTGGAATTGTGGCAATAAACAACATGGCCAAAAATGGTGCCATTGCAATAATATTTTCATGTCTAATTAGCGCAGTGATGATCAAAATAACGGCTAGGATGCTGTCTAAAATCGCCAGGTAACCAATAATCTTACTGAGCAGTAATTGAAGGTGCCCAGGAGACGAAGCATGGTTCACTAAATTAATTGTCTTACCTGACCTACTTTGCGAACCGGTCGCCGTTACCTTAGCGATTGCGTCTCCGGCAACTACCTCTGTACCAGCAAAGGCTGCTGTTGTTTGCGCGTGGGTGACATTATTAGACTCACCGGTAATGCTACTTTCATTAACGGAAACGGATCCAGCGATGATAGTGACATCTGCTGGAATAATGGTGCCACGAACCAAATTAATTGTATCGCCAACGACTAAATTAACCGCATCTATCCTTTCCCATTTTCCTGAGCGCTTAACATGCGAACTTAAAGTGAGCCGATTGGATAGTCCAGATAATACCCGATGTGCCCGTCGTGATTGAACCGCACCGTTGATTGCTGCAAACAGCAGCATCAGAATGATGAAAATCGACTGAATGTATTTACCTAGAATTATTTCTAGAATTAACGCTGCCTCAAGAATCCAAGCTGATGGTTCCCAAAGCCGCTTAACAATTTCACGTCCAAAATTAAAACCAGGCTGGGCAACTGCGTTTGGTCCATTAGCTTTTAGTCTTGTTGCTGCTTCTTCTTGTGACAGCCCGGTGATTTTTTGCTCGATTGTCTGATCCATGACTACTCACTCCATTTCAGTGTTAGAGATAAAAGTAACCGCAATAGATAGCAATGCTGCTAGCGAGATATGTACATACCGTGTACATGATACAGGTTGGGTATCGGTGACTGCGCCATAGTTGAATCATTTCGTTAGTCAGGGTTGAGAAAGTTGTAAATCCTCCAAGAAAGCCAACTGCTAAAATTTGTTCAAGGTTGGACTGGCCAAGGTGGTGGATAGCAATGGCGATTAGCAGGGTACCTGTGATATTAATAAAAAATGTCGATACTGGAAAAGTAATGTGCTGAATCAACTTACTGAGGTGTGACAGATCCATAATTGCCAAACGAGTAATGGCGCCAATTCCAGCAGCAATTGAAATGAAAAAAACTGTCATTAGAACGCCTCCCGCTGTTTGACCAACCGTCGACTAATTCTTAAGCCGATTAGAGACATGATAAGACCGCCGATAATGTTAAGTGTCAAATAACTGCCAAGCAATATGTATTGATGATTCATGAAAAGCTTTAACCCATCAAGGTTAAGACTTGAAAAAGTAGTTAAACTAGCAACAAATCCAGCACTGAGACCGGTGATAACAGCACTTGGCAATGGCACAGTAAAGGCGATTAGATAAACAACCAGCGGGAAAAGCAGACAACCGAGTAGGTTAACAAGAATGGTGCCAATTGGAAACTGACCATTTGAAAATGGTAGGTGTGTAATTCCTAGTCTAGTTAAGCCGCCCAAACAACCAAAAAGAAATACAGCAATATATTTTCTAACCATGTGAGGACCTCTTTCCTAAGTATTCATATTCGAATAAAAAAACGTCTACCAACACAAAAAAGTGTCGGTAGACGTCATCAATTATCTAGTGGATAATAATTTACCAGCGAACGTCATCACTGGACTCGAATATGTTTGTACGCTAAGAATAAATGATCATTTAATGCACGTCAAGTGTATAACTGTCAAGTAAGCGCTTAACAATAAAATTATTTTTTAATTGTAAAATGATTTTAGAAGTGTTAAATTATTGTTGTAATTAAATAGGCGATGACGTTCGCCGTAATTAAACTGATTGTAATCTGATGACGTCTACTATTCCACACGGGGTAGTAGACGTCTTTTTTGGTTACAGAGAGGGGAATTGAACATGACAGTTACGATTGAAAATATTAAAGCACGTGAGGTATTTGATTCACGAGGCAACCCAACGGTGGAAGCTGATGTCATCTTATCTGATGGCACTCTAGGACGTGCTGAAGTTCCTTCAGGAGCCTCAACTGGTGAACTCGAGGCTGTTGAGTTGCGTGATGGCGGCTCACGACTACAAGGCAAGGGTGTATCAAAAGCTGTTAATAATGTTAATACTGCAATCAATGATGCGCTCCACGGTGCTGATCCATTTAATCAGGCAAAAATTGATGATGCAATGATTAAATTAGATGGGACGAAAAATAAGGCCAAGTTAGGTGCAAATGCAATTTTAGCCGTATCAATGGCCACGTGCCGTGCTGCTGCAAATTATCAAAAGGTGCCATTGTACCGTTATTTAGGTGGGACTGATCTTGAATTACCACAAACTTTCCATAACGTTATTAATGGTGGCGAACATGCTGACAACGGTATTGATATGCAAGAATTTATGATCACCCCCGTTGAACGGACTAGTTTCCGTGATGGCTTTGAAAAAATTGCCAACACTTACCATACTTTGAAAAAAGTCATCGAAGACGCTGGTTATCAAAGCGGTCTGGGGGATGAGGGTGGCTTTGCTCCAGATTTAAATTCATCAGAAGAAGCCTTACAAATGCTTCATGATGCCATTAAGAAGGCTGGATATGAACCAGGCAAAGAAATTGCGATTGCTTTTGATGCCGCCGCTTCATACTTCTACAACCATGATACTGGTAATTACGATTTTGAAGGCACCACTAAGACACCAGATCAGATGGCAGATTACTACAAGGGCTTGCTCGAAAAGTTCCCAGAAATCATTTCCATTGAAGATCCATTTGGTGAAGATGATTGGGATAACTTTGCTAAGTTCACCGCAAACTATGGTGATAAAGTTCAGATCGTTGCCGATGATCCTGTCTGTACTAACCCCGAATTGATTACTAAGGCGATTAAGAAGGGAATGGCCAACTCGATTTTAATTAAATTAAATCAAATTGGGACCGTTACAGAAACACTAGAAGCAATTCGCCTAGCCCGTAAGAATGGCTATACAACAATGATGTCACATCGTTCTGGTGAAACTGGTGACACATTTATTGCTGACTTCACGGTCGCTACTAATTCAGCCGAATTAAAGAGTGGTGCTCCGGCTCGTTCAGAACGAGTTGAAAAGTACAATCAACTGTTACGAATTGAAGAAGAGTTGGGAACTGAAGGTACTCGCTTGGCTCACTTCCCAGACAACGTTGATTTTGACTAGTACCAACTGAAACTCGAGGTGCAATGATGGTTATTCGACATGTAAAAGGACAAGTAAAATCATTATTTGGCTTAAAAGATGGCACGTACACGATTTTGACGGTTCATCAAGTTCATGGGCATCGCTGGACTTTGCGTGTTGAAAATACCAAGGGTCGTTGGCGCGAGATTGATTTGGAGACAGAACAGCTTGCCGATCAATGTGCTGATGAAGTGTGCCGAGAAATTGATGCTGGTGATTATTGTTTTTGATTTATAATTTTGGAAAGCAGGGAGATAGTGCGGAGCTTGGCTCTGCGCTATTTTTTATTCTTTCTAGAATAAATTTTAGTCTTAATATTTAATAGTTTCATTTTTACCTCTGAAACGTGCCAAAACGATCTGACCCAGTTCATATAAGGGAGCGCAGACGCAAATCCTAAACCCTTGGATTTACGCCTGCGCTCCCTTATATGATTGAGTCAATGTGATCGTTTTGGCACTCTGATTTATTGACAATAAATAAACAATCATTTATTATTCCCCACATGAGAACAAAAGACGAATCTAAAATTGAGGCCCTTCATCAGGCAGTAATTGATGTAATTAATCATGATGGCTATCAGAATCTCAGCGTGGCTAAAATTGCCAAAAAAGCTGGTGTGTCCGTTGCCACTCTTTACATTTACTATAGCGATAAGAAGGATATGCTTGGCAAAGTATATTTGAAAATTAAAGATCTCATTGATGCAAAACTATTTAATGAATTTGATCCACAGGGGCCGTTTGAACAACAGTTCAAACGCCTGTTGCGTAATTATGCCGATGCTATCTGCACTTATCCAGAGAAAGCAGCGGTGATGCGAGTCTTCAACAGCAACCCCAATTTGGTTGCCGAGGATGTGTACTCACAAAGTATGGATTTAGGGAAGCCAGTGGCCGATCTTTATCGGCATGGCCTAGAGGAGAAACTCATTCGGCAGTACGAGCCAGAAATATTTATTTCATTCACGTTCAACGCAATTGATAGTCTGGCACAAATTAGATTTATGCAAGGTAAGACGCTGACTAAAGATGAAGTTGATCAACTGATTGAGATGGCATGGGCTGCTTGCAAGCAAAATTAAAAATTAATTTATCGCTTCATTTGCCTGCCATATCTACGATCCAGCGATCTAGGAAATTAACTTTTGAAAAAACTATTGAAAATAAAAGAATGATCATTTATTATACAAACTATTCATATGGCGTGACCATCACGTCTTTTATTTTAACATTTAAAAGAATAATCATTCATTTAAAAAGGAGATCAATAATTATGACAGATATGATGAAAAAGAACGATTTGGTATTAGTAACGGGGATTACCGGTTATATGGCAACGTGGATTGCTAAGGATTTACTTGATAAAGGTTATCGCGTCCGTGGTACGTACCGTTCAGAAGGTAAATTGCCATTTATTAAAACGCTGCTACCAGGAATCGAATTAGTGAAGGCCGATTTAAACGGAGATGATGGTTGGCAAGAAGCACTGGATGGTGTCCAATGGATGTTTCATGTTGCGTCACCACAAGCAGTAGCAACTGAAAGCAATCGAACAGAAACAGCGATGGCCGGAATCGACAACATCTTTAAATTTGCACTTAAGAGCTCAACGCTAAAGAAAATTGTATTGACCAGTTCAGAAGCCGCAATTGCATATGGTAACCAGAAGAAAACTATTTACGATGAAAATGACTGGACCAATGCTGATGCAAAGGGTTTAGAAGATTATATGAAGAGCAAAACACTGGAAGAACGGCGAGCATGGAAGCTAATTAATGATCCAGCTCAAAATGTAAGTCGAGTCGAGATGGCTGCCATTAATCCATCATTTGTTATTGGACCGTCACTAGTACCGTGGGCACGCTATTCCGCTAAGCAAGTTGAACAATTGCTGAATGTGCCAGTTAGTTTACCCATGAAGGGCTATGCAGTTGACGTTCGTGATGTTGCACAAATGCAGATTGCGCTGATGAATAATGAGCAGGCCAATGGCACGCGCAACTTAGCCATGGGGATTAGAATGACAATGGCAGATGTAAAGCGAATTGCAATTGAAGACTTTAAGGATCAAGGGATTCACGGCCTTCAACTACCAATTCCAACTTTCTTAATGAAACCATTTCAATCAAATACAACGATTGGTGATTTTTACCCGCGAATGAAGGGTCTAGTTGATTATCGTCCGCTGCACCCGGAATTTTACAGTTATAGTTACACGAATTTGCAAAAATCGATTGATGACATGATGAGTCAGTTGCTGAAGGATAAGTTGATTGGACCTGAGGCCAAACAAAAGTAAGTGAGACAGCCTCTGATTGAGACAGGTCTACCTCCAATGTCGTATAATGGTTTTATTCTAGTAAAACAGGGGGACAATCATGGCTGAATTAACACATTTTTTTGAAAGTTTTGTACCAGCACATTATGATATTTACCTGAATATTAATCGTGAAGACAAAACGATTAGCGGACAAACAACAATCACTGGTGAAGCAAAAACTGATTCGATTTCAATTCACCAAAAGGATTTGCAGGTTCAATTTGTTAAGGCAAATGGGCAAAATCTACCATTTGATGTTGATAATGACAACGATGCATTACGTTTGAATCTTGGTCACACGGGTGATGTTAGTTTTACGATCGACTATACTGCTCAACTAACTGATACAATGATGGGAATTTATCCATCGTATTATGAAGTTAATGGTGAAAAAAAACAGATTATTGGGACTCAGTTTGAAACGACTTTTGCTCGTCAAGCTTTTCCATGTGTTGATGAACCTGAAGCCAAGACAACGTTTGATTTAGCCATTCGTTTTGATGAACAACCCGGCGAAACGATTATTAGCAATATGCCTGAAATTCGTGAAGAACACGGCGTTCACTATTTTGATACCACCGTCCGCATGTCAACTTACCTAATCGCGTTTGCCTTTGGGGACTTACAAAGCAAAATGACGACCACCAAGAGTGGTGTTAAGATTGGTGTCTTTGGCACGAAAGCTCATCGGGCTAATGAATTAGATTTTGCGCTGGATATTGCCAAGCGTTCAATCGAATTTTATGAGGACTTTTACCAAACCCCTTATCCGTTACCACATTCATGGCAACTTGCCCTACCCGATTTTTCGGCTGGTGCGATGGAAAACTGGGGATTGGTAACATATCGTGAGGCATACCTGTTACTTGATCCGGATAACACTGCCCTCGATATGAAACAATTAGTTGCGACCGTGATTGCCCATGAGCTGGCTCACCAATGGTTCGGTGATTTGGTCACGATGAAGTGGTGGGATGACCTATGGTTAAACGAAAGCTTTGCTAATATGATGGAGTACGTGGCAACAGACGCGTTAGAACCAGACTGGCATATCTGGGAAAGCTTCCAGACATCGGAAGCCGCAATGGCTCTGCAACGTGATGCTACTGATGGTGTTCAGTCTGTCCACGTGGCGGTTGAAAATCCGGCCGAAATTGATGCACTGTTTGATGGTGCCATCGTGTATGCCAAGGGGGCGCGGATGCTGGTAATGGTCCGTGCTTTGCTTGGCGATGATGCATTACGTCAAGGCTTGAAAAACTACTTTGCGGCCCACAAGTACGGTAATGCAACTGGGGCTGATTTATGGTCTGCACTGGGGGATGCATCTGGTAATGATGTTGGTGCAATTATGCAATCATGGCTTGAACAGCCGGGGTATCCAGTGGTGACCGCTTCGATTGTGAATGGCGATTTGAAACTCACTCAACAACAGTTCTTTATTGGTGAAGGGAAGGAAGTTGGACGTACATGGCAAATCCCTCTCAGTAGTAATTATGATGCAGCTCCAACAATTATGAAGGACCGCGAGCTCAATTTAGGTAACTATCAAGATTTAAGAGCTAAAAATGGCAAACCATTCCGGTTGAATGTTGGTAACAACTCACACTTTATTGTGAAGTATGATCAAACTTTGCTCGATGATATTTTAACCGACGTTGAATCGCTTGATTCAATTTCACAATTACAACTATTACAAGACTTACGACTACTGTCTGAAGGACGTCAGATCTCTTATGCTGACGTTGTACCTTTGTTATCACGCTTTAGCAATAGTAAGAGTTCAATTGTCAATGCTGCCCTTTACAGCGTTGCTAATAACCTGAAGAAGTTTGTTGAACCAGCGTCTGCCGAAGAAGGTCAGTTGAAGGTTTTGTTTGATCGTTTGAGCGAGAAACAAGTTGCTCGACTGGGTTGGGCAGGTAAAAATGGCGAATCAAATGATGATCAATTGACTCGCCCACATGTGTTACGTGCCTCATTATTTGCTGAGAATCAAAACGCGATCTCAGCGGCACATAATTTGTTCACGAAAAATCAAGATCGATTAGCATCATTACCGGCTGATACCCGCGTTTTCATTTTGACTAACGAAGTGAAACATTACGGTAGTGAACAGTTATTTGATCAACTTTTGAACGATTATCGTCAAACTTCGGATTCCAGTTACAAATCTGATATTTGTGCCGCATTGACTAATACACCAGATACTAGACTGGTAGATAAATTAGTAAGTAAATTTGAGGATGCAGAGACAATTAAGCCTCAAGATTTACGTGCTTGGTATCGCGGCGTTTTATCTAATGAAAAAGGGCAACAAGCAGCATGGAACTGGATTCGTGATGAATGGCAGTGGCTTGATGATACAGTTGGCGGTGACATGGAATTTGCTACTTACATTACCGTCACATCAGGTATTTTCCGCACACCAGCTCGGTTAGCTGAGTTTAAGGAATTCTTTGAGCCTAAGCTAAACACACCGGGATTGACTCGTGAAATTAAGATGGATATCAAAGTCATTGAAAGTAGAGTTAACCTGGTAAATGATGAAAAAGATGCTGTTAATACGGCAGTTAAAGATGCCATTAAGTAAATAGAAGTTACTAAGACGGGCTTGAAATAGCCCGCCTTTATACATGATAAAACTGGAGTTGTTAATGATGAACGACCGTGAAACAACACTGATTAACATTTTTAGAAACAGTAATGACTATGTTGGTGATCAATTACGTGCCTTAATTTATGGTGCAAAGAACCCAACTCGAGTATATGGAATCGTTTATGACTACTTTGTCGGAGTTACAGATACATTAAGAAGTTTTGGCCTTACTGATGATTTATTACTGATTGAAGGTTATGCACATGAATTGGGCCGATATTTTCAAACAACTCTGCGTCATTACTATGAACAAGAAATTGTGATTGTTGGACAGCAAAAGTGTTGGCAAAAGCATATGAAATATTTAAAGAAGACTTCAGATAGGTATTTGAAGTTATTAGTTGAACAGCCAAGGTAGCATCATCATTTGTTTCACGTGAAACAAACTATGTCAGAAAACGTTATAAAAAGGCGTCGCAAGCTATTGTTGCCAAATAATTCACGGGGTAAAATATATTTTAGCGTAAAAAGAATGGAGGAACTTTTGCTTATGCGCAAATATATTTCGGAATTTTTGGGGACATTTTTACTGGTTTTCTTAGGTACTTCAGCTGTAGTTATTGCCAAGGGAGACGCACTAACGATTGGGTTAGCATTCGGTTTAGCCATCACGATTTCAGCTTACTCTTTCGGTGGTATTTCAGGTGGTCACTTCAACCCAGCTGTCACAACAGCCATGTTAATTAACCGACGAATTGGTGTTGTTGATGCAATTTTTTATATCATTTCACAAATTATTGGTGCAATTTGTGCCAGCTTTTTCATCCAAGTATTTGTGAAGGCCCTTGGCTACAAGACAACTGCATTAGGTCAAACTGATTTTCCATCAATTAACACTGGTACTGCAATCCTGGTTGAAGGTTTAATCACGTTTTTGTTTCTAATGGTTATTTTAAATGTGACTAGTGACGATCATGGAAACAGTGATTTTGCCGGCCTGGTAATTGGCATTACCTTAGCATTTCTAATTATTTTAGCCTTGAATTTAACCGGTGGATCATTAAATCCAGCCCGTTCGATTGGACCAGCCATTTTTGCCGGAGGTTCGGCGCTATCGCATTTATGGGTTTATATCGTGGCACCGGAAGTGGGCGCAATTTTAGCGGCTTTTTGTTCGAGATTGCTCGGCAGTGAATATTAGAACGCGATTTGTAATTTTAAATTCAAAAAGAGACAATCAACGGGGACTGTTAGGTTTCAACAATCCGGATTGATTGTCTCTTTATTTATGACAAATTATTCGATTTAGTCAATTGAGTGTTGAAACCAAATTTTATGTAGTTCGTACTATAATTAGGATAAATATTGAGGGGATGATGGCAATGAATAAAGGGCGATTAGAAGCGTTTACGGACGCAATTTTAGCAATTATTATGACAATTATGGTATTGGAGTTACATGTACCAGATGGATTCACCCTAAAAGCGGTTAGTCATGAATTAATTCCAATTCTGGCGTACGTAATTTCATTTGTGGGTCTGACTAATTTATGGGCGACTCACCACTTTTTATTTGAAGCCCTTCATAAAGTTTCTTACGGTGTTTTTATTGTGAATATGATCCTGCTGTTGTGGGTTTCAATGGTGCCTGTAATTACCGCGTGGGTGGCTACCTATCCGGATAAATTTTTGCCACAGGTCTGCTATATTGCCGTGATTTTTGGCTGGGCTGTTTTGTTATTACTTTTGGAAGCAATGGCTAAGAAAGCGGATCCCGCATATCCAAATAAGGCGCTGGCAACTAAAGAAATGGCCATTATGTTAGTTATTATGGTGATTGGTGCCGGACTATCGTTATTTCTGCCTTACGTTGCTTTAACAACCGGTGTGATTGTTATTGGAATTTACCTTATTTTCCCTTACAAAGAATTTTCATAGTTTAAATATAATGTTGACAAAAGCCACAAAAATACTAAAATGGACTATAAATTTAAGGAGGTTCTTATGAATCAGGAAGAATTGGCAAAGATTCGTCGGTTTAATCGAGATTACGTCTTAATTCTGGGTATTTTGAATAATAGTATGAAAGATCTCGATTATTCTTTAACCGAAGGACGTGTGATTTTTGAAGTTGGCAATGGGTCACACGTAATTGCCAATCAATTAGCCACAAAATTACATATTGATCGCAGTTATCTCAACCGACTGATTAATAAGTTGGCAAAGGATGGACTGTTGAGTAAAACTGCCTCAGAATCCGATAACCGTGTTAAAATCTTAAATTTAACCACGCAGGGACGAAAAGCGCTGAGAGAGATTAATCACCAAAACGATTTGTTTACTTCCGAGTTGTTTTCGCAATTTTCTGCTGATGAACGGCACAAAATTATTAACAGTATGGAACTTATTACAAATCGACTTTTGTAGAATCAGAGGAGAATATTAGCATGACACCAACATTTACTTTTGCAACGATTGATGATTTACCAGATATTGTCAGAATCTATAATCAAACCGTACCAACCCGACAATCAACGGCTGACCTAGAGCCAGTCAGTGTTGATGATCGACGAGAATGGTTTGCTGGTCATAACCACGAACACAGGCCGTTGTGGTTGATTAAGTTGGATGATGTGACGGCTGGTTGGATTAGTCTAACCGATTTTTACGGCCGTGAGGCATACAAACATACTGTTGAGGTTAGTATTTATATTGATGAAAACTATCGAGGCCATCATTTGGGCAACGCAGCGTTAACTTTTGTAGAACAACATGTTAACGAGCTGGATATCCAAACGATTTTAGCTTACATTTTTGGCCACAACACACCTAGCTTAGGACTATTTAAGAAGTTTGGTTATCAAGAATGGGCTCACTTACCTGAAGTTGCAGAAATGGATGGTGTTAAGCGCGATCTTGATATTTTAGGAAAAAAATTCTAATAAACTTGATTCACTGGTGAGCTTGCGGTCACTCAATCCGACCAGTACAATTAATCTATAAACATTTATTAATTGTTACATTGGGGAGGATTAATAGAATGATAGGTTTGAGGTCAAAAAGATTTAAAGCATTACTTGGTGTGACTGCTGTTGCGTTAATTGGTGTAACGCTGGCCGGATGTTCTAGTTCTGGCAGTAAAAAAAGCACCGATAAATCAAGTAATACCACCAGTTCAAAAACAACATCTAGTAGGGCACGAACGGTGCATCTGACGTTTATGGGGGATGATACACTGGGAACAGATCCTAATTTGAATTCGGCAACTAGTTTGCCAACTGTCTGGGCCCAGCACGGTGATAATCCACACTACTTCTTTCAAAATGTGCAGAAATACTTTAAGAGCGATGACCTGACAATTGCTAACCTAGAGACCACTTTCGCAACAACCGCTCAAATGGCTCCTAAGGCGGGCAATGTTGTGTTTCATTTTAAGGGTAATCCTAAACTAGCTAACGTTCTGAAAGTGAGCGGGATTGATGCTGTAACCGTCAGTAATAATCATATTTATGACTATGGTAAACAAGGGTTCAAGCAAACGATTAAGGCGGTAGAAGCGGCAGGTGTTGGCTACTTTGGTGAAGGCTATAAGTATGTTAAAACCGTTAAGGGAGTTAAATTCGGCTTTCTCGGTTATACTGGTTGGACGGCCACGGCGAGTGACAAAGCTAAGATTGCACGAGACATCAAATCATTACGCAAGCAAGGCTGTCAGGTGGTTATTCCATACTTCCACTGGGGTATCGAGCGTCAGGCTAAACCTAATGCTACCCAGGTGACGTTAGCTCATTATGCAATCAACCATGGTGCGGATATGGTAATTGGGTCTCATCCACATGTGATTGAAACGATGGAGCTATACAAGGGCAAGTTAATTGCTTACTCGATGGGAAACTTCTGCTTCGGCGGTAATCCAAACCCGGTAGATAAGAGATCATTCCTATTACAAACAAATTTAACGGTAAAGAACAAAAAGATTACGAATTCAACGTTCAGAGTAATTCCAACAAGAATCTCGACAACGGATGCCCAAAACGATTATGTACCAACTCCGTACACTGGCAGCGAAAAACAGGCAGTATTAAAGTACATGAACCAATTGTCTCCAACTTTTAAGGGGAGAATTGCGGATAGGTTCAACAAAATAGAGTGATAAAAAGAGCGCCAAGACACGTTTAAAATAAGCACAACACTCATTGACCGCGCATTATGCGGTCGGTGAGTGTTGTGCTTATTTTATGTGTGTCTGCTCTTTTTATCACGTTTCAGCAAAATAGCAGAGAAGGAATGCGCATTATGCGGTCGGTGAGTAGCGCCCTTATTTTATGTGTGTCTGCTCTTTTTATCACGTTTCGACAATGCAGCTGGAAACGGATGTGCATTAAACAACCAATGATTTAGAAACACCGCACACCTTTTATCAAATCAACAAAAAATGCTACAATAACGAAAATAATTACTTCCACAAGGAGATCAATGATATGACGATTGAACTCAAGGTATCTATGAGTGAAACTAAAACAAAAGTAGAACTTCCAGATGAACAGGGCACATTAATTTTCTCAAGTAAGCCAATTGAAATACCAGATCATGGCATCCAATTGTTTATAAATGAATCCTACTTGGTAAGTGTTGATGATGAGCCAAAAAAGTATGACGAAGTGCTAACTATTCAACTTCCATGGTCGATTGAACCCAAACTAGTAGGTAGAGTAATGCAGAATAGAATTGGTGAGACTGAAATTAAGGTGCCGCAGAGTCAAATTAAGGCGATGCAGTCGTATCTTGATATGTTAACCAAAACAACTGCCCGATTGGGCGTTGTTTTATCGAAAAAAGCAGTTGCTAAGAAGGATCCTGCCAAGCCGCGGCATAAGTTTTACAAAGATATGGTGAATATGCCATTTAAAGTAAACAGAAATGGCAGTGAAGCTACCGTTTTTTGGACTGCTAGTAAGGAAATGACGGTTAAGGCTGGTGCTAAGTTGACTGGTGAAAAAATTATGAATAAAGATGGTTCGATGAGGTATGGCACAAAGTATGGTGAGAAGTTGCGTGCGGATCATGCGGACGCCATTGATGGATTAGTAACAACTAAAGACGTTAAACTACGCAGTGTAAATGAGGTTGGCCTATTTTTGTATTATGGTGACACTAACGGTCGGCTAGAATTGATAAATGAATATGGACAGACATTGAATGAACTAACAATTGTTAAATAAATTTATTTCCCAGGAAATAATTGAAAGAAATTTGGTGTTCAAGTGAAACAATCTTTTTACTATAAAAATTATGGAGACCCTGTAGAAGAAATTCATTTTGGTAACTTTGCAATTTCGGACCTAGAAGACGATGAAATTTTAGTTAAAATGGAAATGTGCCCGGTTAATCCATCTGACTTAATTCCGATCACGGGAGCCTATGCTGCACGAATTCATTTGCCACAGTTTGCCGGTTATGAGGGTGTTGGCAAGGTAGTAAGTGTCGGGAAACTTGTTCCACAAGAATGGCTTGGTCGACGTGTTTTGCCATTGAGAGGCGAGGGAACCTGGCAAACTTATGTCAAAACCAAAGTTGATTTTGCCATTAGGGTTCCTGATAGTATCCCATCTGAGGATGCTTGCCGTTTGTATATCAATCCACTGACAGCTAGTTTGATTGTTAAAAATAGTTTGCATGTATCACCAGATTCAATTGTGATTTTAGATGGCGGTTATTCTAATTTGAACTGTGTGTTGATTCAATTATTAAAGCGTCTGAACTGTAAAGTGTTCGTTGTTGCTAGAACTCATCGATATACTCAACAACTACTTAAATTAGGGTGTTCGCAGGTATTTTTAGCTAATAAAAAAGACTTGGTACAGCAGATTCTGGAAAGTACTAATTACCAAGGTTGTGACTATGGCATTGATTGTGTTGGTGGCGAAATTGGTACACGGTTGATTCAAACTATCGAAAAGAATGGGCATTTCTTAAGCGTTGGCTTAATGTCCCAAACACCTGTTGATCAGCAAATGTTGAGCGATAGAACTGATTTAACTGTTATTTTATTTTTCCTGCGATTGTGGAATTCAAAATTAACGGTCGCACAGTGGTACGACAAAATGAATTCTATTGTGGCAGATATTGAAAACCACAAATTACAGTTGTCAAAACGATACAAAGTGATTACTGCAGCTGATTTTACGGTAAATCTTAGGGCCATCAAGGATGATCAAAAAGTATTAATTAAATTCTAAAGTAAATGAGATCGGAAACTAAAACTTTTCCGATCTCATTTTTGAATGATTAATAAGATTACTTTGGTTCATTTTGCTTAATTACGTGCGCGAGATTACCAGCGATCACAACGTTGTCGCCAAACGATTTTGTGACCACCGATCCGCCACCGACAACCACATTATTACCAAGGGTGACTCCGGGCATGACAGCAGAACCGCCGCCAATCCAGCAGTTATTGCCAATTGTAATTTTTTTACCATAGCCAATCCAGTTAAGCCGCTCGGTTTGATCAAGAGGATGTGCAGCTGTGTATAGTTGAACTCTAGGCGCTAACAAACAATTGTCACCAATTGTAATGTCGCAAGTGTCGAGTAAGATGCAATCAAAGTTCGCAAAGAAGTTGTCTCCTACATGAATGTTGTAGCCGTAGTCGCAAATAAAACTTGGCCGAATGCCGCAGTTTTTGCCATGGCTACCAAACAATTCATCTGTTAATTTATCTAGGGTCTCCTGATCCTCAAAATTAGCTCGGTTCATTTTATCGTAAATTCGACGAGCGATTAATCGATCGTGAACAAGCTTTGGATCGTTAACATCATAAGGTTCCTCGTTAATCATATGGTTGTATTCTGTTAAATCTTCAAATTCTGCCATTTCTAAAACTCCTTATATAGTCAGTTGGTTGCGCTTACGTATATGTTAATTAAAAAATTTGTTCGGATCAATTTAATTTCAGCTCTAATTTATCTTAGTTTATATAAACTAATTTATGATCGTGATACAATAAACGATAAAGATTGGAGCGAAAGCCATGATAAAATTAGCTGATATTGCTAAGTTAGCTCATGTTTCAAAATCGGCTGCGTCACTGGCATTAAACGATAAGCCAGGTGTTAGTGAAGCCACCCGGCAGCGTGTAAAGGCCATCGTTGCAGATTCTGGATATAAGCCGTTACGGCAAAAAAGTGTTACTAAACAATTTGATTTAATTGCAATTAAGTCCAGCAATATTATTACTGATGATTTTAGCCAACAGGCTTTTTTTCAAAAAATGTTGGGACTATTTGCTAACGAAATTAATCATTTTCAGGCTCGTCTTAATATCATGACTTTAACCGTTGAAGAATTTAAATCGGGCAAATTTCCATTGAGTGGTGAAGGTGCAATTTTGATTGGTACAGATCTGAGTGCACAAACAATTAATCTAGTTGAACATGTTCAGCCTAATTTAGTAATCATCGATACGAGTTTACCAACTGAAAATAAAAATTTTGTGACAATGGATAGTTTTCAAGGCAGCTATCAAGCAGCAAAATATTTAGCTAATCAGGGATTTCAACGGTTTGGTTATATCAGTTCCAAGATTAGAATTCATAATTTCGATGAACGGCGTAGAGGTTTTGAAGCTGGGTTGGCTGCAACAGGACATATGCTTGATTTGGATAATGTATGTTCATTTTCACCAATTGTGCCGCATCCTAAAAGTGAAGAGATCAATGGGTTGATTCATCGTCGTAATTTACCTGATGTTTTCTTTTGTGAGGATGACTATATGGCAATTGAACTGTTAAAAATTTGCCAAAAGCATCGTATTTCAGTTCCACGGGATGTGGCAATCATGGGATTCGATGATATTAATGAGGATCAATTAGTTTACCCTGAAATTTCATCTGTGCATGTGCCAATTCGAGAAATGGTGCTACAGACATTGACGACTTTGACTAAACTGGTCAGTGGTGAACTAACTGCCAATGTCAAAATTCATGTACAAACTAGGATTATTGAACGGCAGTCGACAAGTGTTAACAAGTAATGAGATAATTCAAAATATTAAATCTAAAATAGCTGGATATTATCCCCGGATAATATCAATAACAGTACTGAATTTACTTCACTAGGGCACCTTATGGGTGAGAAGTAGATTTGGTACTTTTTTCTTGGAGGAAATCATGCAATTTAATTTGGAAATTAAAAATACGAACGAATTATCAAATCTGGAATTACTTGAAGTTATGAAAGCAAGAGTTGCGGTCTTTGTTGTTGAACAGAACTGTCCTTATCAAGAAGTTGATGATAAAGATAATGATGCCCGTCACGTCATGCTTAAAACAGATGGTCACATAGCGGCATATACTAGAATTGTTGAACATGACGACCAGATTCATATCAGTTTTGGCCGGGTATTAGTTGTTAAACAGTATCGTGGACAACAACTTGGCCGGAAAATTGTGCAGACAACTATTGATGAAATTCATCGACTTTATCCTGATAAAGGTATAAAAATTCAGGGACAAAATTATTTGAGACAGTTTTATGAATCCTTTGGGTTTGAGGCAGTGTCTGATGTTTATTTGGAGGATGATATTCCACACTCTAATAAATGTTTTCAACTTGTTCCTGTGCTACTTCGTGTGCTAAAAATTCGTCGTACGTTGAGTCAGGTCGGTCTACCGCACCCTTTGGTCCGACTTCCACAATGTGGTTGGCGATTGTTTGAATGAATTGGTGGTCATGACTTGTGAAGATGATTGAACTCTTGAAGTCAATTAAGGCATCATTCAAACTGGTGATGCTTTCAAGATCCAGATGGTTAGTTGGATCATCCATTAATAGGACGTTGGCTTTGCTGAGCATCATTTTTGAAAGGTAACTACGGACTTTTTCGCCCCCGGATAACACATTAACCTTCTTCAAAACTTCATCACCCTTAAACAACATTTGTCCTAGAAAACCACGAAGGAAGGTGTTGTCACTTTCCTCTTTACTTGCAAATTGACGTAACCATTCGAGAATATCTAAATTAGCATCATCGAATTCTGGGTTCAAATCCTTTGGCATTGATGCGCGAGTGGTTGTGACACCCCAAGTAACAGAGCCTTCGTCTGGTTCCATTGTTCCAGATAAAATTTGCATCAGGATGCTGGTTGTTAAGTCGGAACGTGAAATGATTGCTGCCTTGTCACCAGGACGTAGTGTAAAGTTGATATTGTCGAGAACTTTTTCACCGTCAATGGTCTTACTGAGATTTTCCACCCGGACAAGATCATTACCCAATTCACGTTCTGGTGTGAACTTGATGAACGGGTACTTGCGTGAACTTGGTTTGATGTCATCTAGTGTAATTTTGTCTAATTGCTTTTTACGAGAAGTAGCCTGTTTTGATTTAGAAGCATTGGCAGAAAATCTGGCAACGAATTCTTTCAGTTGCTTGATTTGTTCTTCTTTCTTGGCATTAGATTGTGATTTAAGTTTAAGAGCTAGTTGTGAACTTTCCAGCCAAAAATCGTAGTTACCAACAAACAATTCAATTTTGCCAAAATCAACATCGCAAATATGGGTGCAGACTGCATTCAAGAAGTGACGATCATGGCTGACCACCAAAACAGTATTTTCATAGTCAGCTAAAAAGTCTTCTAACCAGCTAGTAGTTTGTGGATCTAATCCGTTAGTTGGCTCGTCTAATAGCAAAATATCAGGCTTGCCAAACATTGCTTGTGCTAGCAAGACCTTAATTTTGTCGCCTTCAACTAATTCACTCATGAGGCTTTGATGCATTGATTCTTCAATACCCAATGATTGTAATAGTTGACTGGCGTCACTTTCAGCGTTCCAGCCGTCCATTTCAGCAAATTCGCCCTCTAATTCAGCGGCACGAATTCCATCTTCGTCAGAAAAGTCGGCCTTAGCATAAAGTGCGTCTTTTTCAGACATTACTTCGTATAATTTATCGTAGCCTTGCAATACAGTGTTCATCACTGTTTGATCATCATAGGCAAAGTGATCTTGTTTCAGGCTACTCATACGTTCGTTTGGTCCCATTGAAACGGAGCCAGTGGTCGGATTTAAGTTGCCTTCAATGATCTTTAAGAATGTTGATTTACCGGCACCGTTCGCACCGATAATTCCGTAGCAATTGCCCGGTGTGAATTTTAAATTGACGTTATCGTATAATTTACGATCTGAAAACGTCATTGATACATTATTTACAGTTAACAATCTGTTACCTCGCTTTAACTTGTTGTGTCTAAGAATCGTCATCTAATAGTATCAGATAACTATCGTTGATACAATTAAGATGATGACAAACCATAAAAAAGTTATGAAAAACTCATAATTAAAAATGTTAAATGAGTTTCACGTGAAACATAGTACTGAACAAAAAATGAACCTTACAGAATTAAATTCTGTAAGATTCATTCATTTATATCTACAGTAGTTATTTAAAAGTGCCATCCGCAATGTCTTCCAGTAATCTTCTAGAAGGTATGAAGAACAGTTGACCTGACAAGATGTCTGAAAATGTCAGAAGAAAGTCTGAAGTATTAAGCATCTGTTGAAGCATCATTTTAGTGATGGTCCAATGACGTGAGTATCCCATGAAGTAAGTTCCCGTGTTGTTAGAGGCTGGATCTGAATAAGGCACATTCATCCGAATGATTTTCTTTTCTTCACCGTCAATTTCCAATTTGGCACTGGTATTATGGGCATTTTTCGTTTTATCCTCATCTTCCAGCTCCAAATCACTAAACTTTTCACGTCCAACGGCCTTTTCTTGCTGTTCGGTCTTCATGTGGTTCCAAAAGTCCATGTTGTGATGCCATTTTTGGGCAAATGCATATGATCCGTTCTCGAACTCTGGATCCTCATCACCAATTAGTGCGTATGCTTCAGCATCTTCAATGGCAGGGGCTTCAGTACCATCAATGAAGCCAATAATGGCACGGCCCTCGAAATATCTGAATCCCTTGGTTTCGTCGACAACGGTCGTGATGTCACGAAGAAACTTGCTGAATTGAGTTTGTGCTTCATAGACGACGGCTTCATCGCTTGCACGAATATGGAAGAAAATATCGCCTTCAGTAGCGGGCATCGTGTATTCAGGACCAGATAATGTCTCGTAGGTTTCTAGTTCCTTAGGTTTTGGAGCATCTGGGAACAAATAATCCCACGCAGTGTTACTAAATCCAATTGCAACTTTTAATCCTGATGCTGCTTGAGGGTTTGAATCTCTAATCTTCAGTGAACGGATGATGGCCTGTGATCGATCAGCGAATTCTTGAATCGCCTCACGATCGGTCTCTGGATTCTCACGTTTCAGTTTTAAAACAGTGAACTGAACGTGCTCGCCAGCGTCTTTCCAAACATCTTGTGCATCCTTTGCGTTAATAGCCATAAACGGCACCTTCTTATAGAATTTTTGTTAACAGACTCAGAATACTTGAGGCACTTTTAAAAGTCAATTAGTTTAGAACCATTCTAACCTAACTCACATAGTGGGATTGAAACTAGATGAATAAGTTTGTACTACGCTGGCGTGCGTCACCTAAATAGGTGGCGACACCACCAAATTCAACACCATCAATGAATTCAGTTTCTTCAAATCCCATGAGGCCCATGCTCATGGTGCATGCAACCATTTTGACACCGGCATCCTGAGCTTTTTGTAGCATAACTTCTAATTGATCAACGTTGTTGGAATGCATTAAGTTTTTGATCATCGAACGTCCAGCACCTAAAAAGTTCATTTTTGATAGTGGCAGTTTGCCGGCACTACTTGGTAAGACTGAATCAAATGCCTTTGCTAATCCTCTTTTATGAACTTTGACACCAGGCTTTTTAATAACGCTAAGTCCCCAAAATGTAAAGAACATAGTAACCGGTTGTCCCATTGCCGCGGCACCTTGTGCAATGATCAAACTTGCAATTGCTTTATCAAAGTTGCCATCGAATACAACGATTGTTGTTCCTTCACTTGTCGTCGTGATGGTACTACCACCGGTAGCTACTTGGGTTGTAACTGGCTGATTAGCACCTTTTTGAACTGTCGCAACGACCTTATCACCCTGAATTTGATTATCTGTTACAGAATTACCAGTTGCCTTTGCCCATGCTTCGATATCTTTGTAGAATCCGAAATCAGATGCAGTGACTTTTACTGAATCACCGGCGTTCATACTTTCCATCTTGTTTGACTTTTAAAATTGGACCAGGACACTGGAGACCACACGCATCTAGTTCAATTGAATTTTTGGTGACTGGTGTTTTTGTGTCTAAAGCGTTACTTGAACGCTCAGGCTCAGAATCTTGTGGCATTGAATCATAGGTTGCAGTTAAATATGTTTTAATACCACCATCAAGATTGCGAGCGTCTAATCCGTTTTGCGTCAGAATACGGCTGACATTATATCCACGCAGTCCAACGGCACAGTATACATAAATTGGACGGTCTTTTGGTAGTTCATTAATGCGGTCACGAATTTCACTACGGGGGATGTTTATCGCACCAGGTAATTTAGGCTCGGCAAGTAATTCATCTGGGTTGCGAACATCAAGAAAGACATTGCCATCTTTGATTAATTGATCGACTTCGTGCCACTGAAAAGTTTTTACTAAACCATTTTGAATATCATCCGCAATATATCCTGCGAAATTAACTGGATCTTTGGCAGAAGCATATGGAGGTGCGTAGGATACTTCAATATCTGCGAGTTCACTAACGGTTGCTCCAAAACGGATTGCAGTGGAGATAATATCGATTCTTTTGGTGACCTTAGTGGTGCCAATTGCTTGGGCTCCTAAAATATGATTATCTTCACCAAATAAAATTTTCAAATGAATTGGTGCGGCGCCAGGGTAGTATTCTGCAGAAGAATTAGGGTGGAGGTGGATTATATGATAATCTATTTCGGCCTGTTTTAATTGTCGTTCGTTGGCACCAGTTGAAGCAGCGGTGAGAGCAAAGACTTTGGCAACCGATGTACCAAGAATGGGTTGGTTAGTGTGATCTATTCCGGATAGGTAATCTGCTAGAAAACGACCTTGTCGATTTGCGGGTCCTGCTAATGGAATCGATTGACGGGCGCCAGTGATTTCATTTGTGACGTTAATGACATCACCAATTGCAAAAATATCCGATAGATTTGTTTCAAAGTGATTATCCGTATTGATGAATCCGCGTTGATCAGTTTGAATGCCAGCATCAATTGCCAGCTGTGAATTTGGTCGAATACCAATTGCTAAAATTGTTAAATCAGTTTGTAGTACCGCACCATTGTTGAGTAGTACTTGGTGGCCATTATTGTGGAAACCAACTAATTTAGTATTAAGCAACAGATTAATGCCATTAATTTGAAGGTGTTCATGCAAATATTGTGCCATTTCAAAATCAAAGTTTGGCATGACTTGATTGGTCGCTTCTACAAGGTTCACCGATAGTCCGCGTTCTTTTAGATTTTCTACCATTTCAAGGCCAATAAATCCGCCGCCGATCACAGTAGCAGTTTTTGCTTGATTTTCATCAATAAATTTAGTGATCTGGTCTACATCGGGGACGTTACGAACAGTAAAAATATTATCGGCCGTGTTCATTTCTGGAAAATTAGGTATCACAGGTTGCGCTCCTGTAGAAAGTACAAGCTTGGAATACTGATCCTGTTTTTCACCGTCTTCAGTTTGAATTGTTAGTTGTTTGTTGTCTGAATCAATTTTAGTAACCTTACTACTAACATGAACTTCAATATTGAAATCCTTCTCCATGTCGTCCACTGATTCCACTAGTAGTTGATCACGCTCTTTAATTTTTTTACCAACGTAATAAGGTAATCCACAGTTTGCAAAAGAAATGTACGGCCCAGCTTCATAAATTACGATTTCGGCATCTTCATTCAAACGACGTAAGCGAGTCGCGACGGATGCACCGCCGGCAACACCACCAATGATCACAATTCTATCTGTCATACCAATCCCACCCTTTGTGAATATTTTAGTTAAATTTGTTTTGATTATACCCTATAGGGGTATATAATTCAAACCGTAATAAAGTTGAATTGATAGAACATCCATTATAGGGTATACTTTGCAAAGGTAAGCAAGATTTATTTGGATTGTAGGAGGTAACAATTATGGCTTGTGATCCAAAACTGATTAACCGTTTAAAACGGGCGGAAGGTCAATTACGTGGCATTCAGGGAATGATGGATGAGGGTAGAGACTGTGGCGAAATTATCACACAACTATCAGCCGTTGAATCCAGTGTTAAGCGAGTAATGGGCTTGATCGTTGAAGAAAATATAAATAGAAACCTGCAATCAGATTCAAATGATGATATTCAAAAATCACTAGAATTAATTAAAAAATTATAGGTTACGGATACGGAGGGGGAGTTTAACATGAGTAAGACAAGACTAACGATTGGCATTATCGCAATTGTGGTAATTATTATATTGGCGATTATTGCAATGCCGAGGTAAAAACAGAGTGTAAAATGACACGATTAGATGTCTGCACATAAGGGGCACCAAGCATTGACTACGTTCTTTGTAGTTGATGTTTGGTGCCCCTTATGTGTGGGACATCTGTGTCATTTTACACGTTTCAGATATAAAGGTAGGTTAAATCACAGTTTACGTCTCAAAACAACCAAGTTTAACAATCACAAGGCCAAACAAAAAAAGGATCAACCGCCACACCAGCAACGGTTAATCCTTTAATTTTAACCCTTAAGCATTTGCCAAAGCATCAGCTGTCCGGATCATGTTTGAAACAAAACCATACTCATTATCAAACCAAGTAGCGGTCTTAACAACTTGGAAATCACCACTAGTTGTAACTTCAGTCAGTGATGGATCAAATACACCACCATGAGTGTCGTTGATAATATCTGATGAAACAATCTCATCATCTGTCCAGCCGAATGAATCGTTGTTAGCTGTGTGTGGCTTGATTGCATCGTTAACTTGATCAGCTGTGACGTTCTTAGTCTTTAATACTGATACTAATTCGCAAACTGATCCATCAACAACGGCAACACGTTGTGCGTGGCCTTGCAGATGACCATCAAGTTCTGGAATTACTAAGCCAATGGCACGAGCAGCACCAGTTGAATGAGGAATTGTGTTAGCAGAAGCAGTCCGGTTAGGACGGAACTTCTTGCTCTTTGGACCATCCAAAATCATTTGAGAACTAGTGAAGGCATGGATAACAGTCATTGTCCCAACGTTAATTCCTAATTCCTTGTTCAGCCAGTATGCCATTGGTGCGAGGGCATTGGTTGTGCAAGAACCAGCAGAAATAATTTGATCATCTGCAGTGATAGTGTCGTCGTTAACACCGTAAACAATGGTCTTGATTGGACCAGCCGGTGCCGAGATTAATACTTTCTTTACGCCTGCATCCAAATGGGCTTGAGATTTTTCTTTTGAAGTGTAGAAACCAGTACATTCCATGACTAAATCAACGCCATCGTTTTTTACCCAAGGAATATTCTTTGCATCACGTTCAGCGTACACACGATACTTGTGCCCGTCGATTACCAATGAATCATCAGTTGCGGAAACGTCGTATGAAACGGCACCATGTGTTGAATCATACTTAAACAAGTAGGCTAACATTGACGGGGTAGTCAAATCGTTAATTGCAGTAACTTGAATATTATCGTCGTTTAATTCTAGAATTCTTCGTAGTGCTAATCTACCAATACGTCCAAAACCATTAATACCAACTTTAATCATTCTATGCACCTCCATGTACGTGTACCTAACAGTGACATAATTTTACAATAATGTTGTACACCTCAGGAATACTTGTGTCAATTTAAGTGCTTGATTGTCTGCTAGTGTTTCACGTGAAACAGATTAATTATTTCATTTGTTTAGCAATCGTATCAACGGTTGCTAAGACTGTGTCCTCATTATTGCTGATTGGTTGCCACCCGAGAATTTTCTTAGCTTTATCGTTACTAACGTTGCGACTCATATCATGCAATAATTTACCTTCTTTGGCTTCTGAATTGAATGGTGCTCCAACTGATAGGATCCAGTCTGGCATCGATTTAGTGGTTATCTTTGACGCTAATTGTGGCCGCTTGGCGCGCACTAATGATGCAATTTCTTTCATTGAAATTTTACCGTCTTCTGATGCAATGAATCTTTGTCCGTCGGCTGCTGGCGTGATCATTGTCTTAATGTGGATAGCGGCGACGTCTCGAACATCAACCACGTTTAACTCAATGTTAGGAATTCTGGTCATCGAGCCGTCAACAATATTTTTGACAATCCCGAAACTGCCAGAAATGTGGTCGTTAAGTGGAGCACCCAGAATGGCAACAGGATTAACCGTTGCAAACTCCATGTGGCCGTCTGACTGATTGATAAAATCCCAGGCAGCCTTTTCTGCTAGTAATTTTGATTTTTCGTAAGGTGACAGGCCTGGTTGATCGGGATTTGTCCAGTCATCTTCAGTTGTGATTGAATTGCGATCTAAGTTGCTAAATCCAACTGCACCAAAATTAGCAGTCATCACCACTCGTTTTACTTGAGCGTTGTAGGCAGCTTTCAGAATTCTTAAAACACCATCTTTGGCATTATCGAATACCTGATCAAGGTTGCTAGCGTTAGAGTCAAATAGTGGAGATGCCACACTTAATACATAGTCAATGTTTGTCATCGCTTCTTGCCAGCCTTTATCTTGAGCAAGATCGGCTTCAACAAAATCAAGTTGGTCTAAATTATCGATCTCATTGTTAGTTAGCGTGTCAATCACATCCTGTTTTTTTGATAAATTTCGCAGGGTGGTTGTGACTTGATAATTTTGTTGAAGTAGTTGAGCGATGATATGCAATCCTAAAAATCCATTTCCACCTGTTACAAGTACGTTATTATTCATTTTGATTTCCTCCATATTTTTGATGTTGAGGTCATCTTAAACTATAGAGTTAACTCTAGTGCAACAATAAAATAAAAAGAATGTGAAATCTTGTATCTCACATTCTCAGATTGACCAATTTAAGGTCAGATGTTTGCTAGTTTAACCTGATGATGGTAAAGAGCCCACCCGATGACTGTGGTCAGCACATCAGCAACTGCCTGAGCCCAGATAATACCATTGTAACCAAAGACCATATTGGCAATAATGATCGCAATCGTAAAGATGACACCTTGGCGTGAAACAGACATGATCAGGGCGCTGCCAGCTTTGGCAGTTGATTGGAAGACCGTCGTGTAAACCAAAATTGCTCCGGCAAATGGGGTCGTTAATAGTAGGATTCTTAACAATTGTGTACCGTAATGAATGACGGCCGGGTTGTTCAAGAACAGGCTCACGATCCATGGTGCGATTAAGATCATGATTGCTGCAGCTACCAATGACCACACGACTTGAACGATGATATCGAAACGAATAATTCCTTGAAGGCGCTTATGATTTTTTGCACCATAACTGTAACCGATTAGAGGTTGAGCTCCAAAAGCAAATCCAACCATTACAAGATTAACGATTTGTGAAACTTTGGTGGCAATGCCAAGGGCGGCCACACGATCTGCTCCGTAGCGTGATAGGAAGTTATCAAACAGAGCGGTCTGATAGCTAACCATTAAGTTGGTCACTGATGCAGGGAGACCAATTACTAGCACCTTCCAGATGTCAGGCCAGCTTAAGGTGATGTTCTTCCAATGCACGTTCACGATTTTGCACCGCCGCCGAACGTATTGAACTAACACAATATCGGTGACGAGGTAACCAATTAGGTTAGCCAGTGCTGCACCAGTTGCTCCCATGTGTAGCGCTAAAATAAGAATTGGATCAAGGACGATATTCAGGAGCAGGCCAGCAATCATTCCAATCATATTTTCCTTAGCTTTACCCTCAGTTCGCATTAGATTACCAGGGATGATTGAGATGGTCACCAGAACCGCACCGACATTAAATACTCGATAGAATTGGGCCGCATAATTATAAGTGGCACTTGTAGCTCCCAAAGCCATCAAAATGGGATGTTCAAAGATCAATAGTAATGCTGCCACAACTATGCTGGTAAAGATGCCAGCATAGTGACAAAAACTGCTCACGTGTTCACCAAGGGTGTCGTTATGTGATCCCAACAGGCGTGACATGTATGCACTGCCGCCGAGTCCAAAAATATCACCGATTGCGATCATTAAATTGAACAGCGGCATGCATAGCGACACTCCTGCGACTAAGGCGGTATTCTGAGTCATTGATACAAACAAAGTATCCGTCACGTTGTATACCATGCTGGCCAACATACCAATGACGACCGGCATAGCTAACTTGAAGTAGGCCTGCGGAATTGGTGCCCGCTCAAATAATTCTTCCATAACAAAAAATCCTCCGCATATGTAATATCTTTTAGGATACACTTTTGTGGGGGATGTTTGCTAGGTGCTTAAACGAACTAATTTTGTGCATTTTTAACCGGAACACCTAAATCTTGTATTTTATTAAATGGCTTTTGGGGCTTTCAAACCAAGATCCTTGGCAATATCGTCTAGTTGACCTGCAGTTGTATCATCAATTGCCACACCAGCGACTTTGTTATCATCGAAACGCTTGTATTCACGATCACCAGGAACCATGATTTGAGTGCCAGGTGTGTGATCCAAGTTACGGATGCGATCAAACATGCTTTCAACGTTACCCTTGAGCACATCCAAGTCACCAAAGAATGATGGATCAATCGTTAAGAAGAACTGACTGAAGTCATGCTTGCCGGTGTTAGTATCAGCCGAAATGGAACCCTGGGCCAAAATACCGGTTAGAATTTCGACAACCAGTGAATTACCAAATCCTTTATAGTTGGAATTTTCTTCCGAATTACCACCAAGCGTTAGGACACCACCACCTGGTTGCTTTTCAGTGAAGGCAACAGCTGACAAAATATCTTCTGCTACATTGGCATCTTTAACAACTTCACGTTCACCGTTAATTGCCCATTCACCAGGAATTTGCTCGCCTTTTTTAGCCAGAACTTGAATTTTACCACCTGACACAACTGATGTTGCACCATCGAATACAAATGGGTGTGGTTCAGCCGGGAAGGTAAAGGCAAACGCATTGGAACCTAAAAAGGCATCTTTGGCATTGGTTGGAACAACCAGTGGACGGGTATTAGTATTAGAAATACCGATTAGTCCAGCTTCAGCAGCCATTCGTGAGTAATAGCCGGCAGTGCCAAAATGGTTAGAATTACGAATAACAGCAACCAAAATTACTGATTTCTTGGTTTTTTCAATTAATTTTTTCATTGCCAAATTAGATGCAATTTGGCCCATGTTTTGGTTAGCATCAATTAGCAAACTAGTTGGTGTTTCCTTTAAAATGATTGGTTGGTTTTTTGATTCAATGATGTGTTCCTTGATCATGTTCAAATACCACTTCAACCGTTGAATACCGTGTGATGAGATACCACGTAAGTCGGCGTCAACTAAGGTATCAGCCAGTAACTTACTATCTTCCTTCGTAAAATCATACGCAGCAAAAACATTTTCCAAAAATGATTGTTCGTCTTGATAGTTAATTCTCATAATTTTTCCTCCTCAATTAATGACAAAATAAAATCGTCCTAGCACAAAAATGCACTAGGACGATGACGATTAGACCGTGGTACCACCTATTTTTACAGCTATTAAGCTGCCTTAACTCATTGGACTAGCCAATCAGCTTGGGCACGATATCGGATGCCAATCGCAGACGTGGCGCTAACCCGTCCATATTCAGAGCTCATCTTCACTAACTTCGGTAGATGCTTTTTCAGCAATTCAAGCACTCTCTGACAGCCGTTGTTAGTTAATCTTCTCATCAACATTTAATATATACACATAGAAAATTTAGTGCAGTTTGACCAGTTTGTCAAGCCAGCTTCTGCAAAGTTAGACGTATAATGAAACTATTAATTATAAATTGACCTTTCACTTACAGGATGGTTTATATTAGTACTATCAACAAGTGAGGAGTATGGCGATGATTGGAACATTTTTTAATACGGGCATGATCATCTGTGGCAGTATCATTGGCAGCCTATTTAAGCGCGGACTGAATGAGAAGTATCACCAGATCTTGATGCAGGCACTAGGGTTAGCGGTTGTTTTATTAGGAATTAATACAACTGTCAGTCATATGGGCGACAGCAAGTATCCAGTGTTATTTATCGTTAGTTTGGCACTAGGTGGGGTGATTGGTCAGTTACTAAACCTGGAGGAACGGTTTGATCGGTTACTTGGTCATTTTTCAAGTCCAAATAGTAGCAATTTAGCCCAAGGATTATCCACTGCAATCTTGTTATTTTGCATTGGTACACTGTCGATTATTGGCCCCATCGAGGCGGCGTTGAAACACAACTACACCTATTTATTTACTAACGGAATGTTAGACGGCATTACCTCGATGGTGCTCGCATCCACGTTCGGAATTGGCATAATTGTGGCCAGTTTGGTTTTGTTTTGCTGGCAGGGAGGAATTTATGCTCTTTCAATCCTGATGCAAGGGGCCATTAGTGGTGATTTGATTACGGAATTATCGGTTGTGGGAGGTGTCCTAATTTTGGCATCAGGAATTAACATTTTGAAAATCGCTGAAATTCACACATTAAATCTACTGCCAGCACTAGTAATGCCAGCGATTATCATCCCGATTTTACACGCGCTAGGATACTAGTTAATGGTTAGGTTTTTGGTCAGCCATGTGTCCATAAAAAAATTTTATTTTTTTGCTGTAGACGGTTGCATCCTAACCGATAGTGGAATTATAATACGAATTGAATAGATTTATTATTTAATAAAAGCAATTTGCTCAAGCTTGATTAATCGTCAAGCATACGACCCGTCCATGAGAAAGTCATGTTGCGGGTCGTTTTTTTTTTTTATTTTTCGGGATCCAGTGTCATGGGGGCGAGATAACTGATGTATACATTTTATGAACAACCAAAATACGCTGTAAGTGGTCTTGATAATCCGCCAATTGGGTATGAACTGTTTATTCGTCAGTGGAATAACAACGGTTGGCAGTTACCGAAAGATTTTAATGCGATTACAAGTCAAACATTAAGAGATTTGTTGTACGAAACCATCGAAAGTATGCCTAATAATGTGATTATGCTGTCGTTTAATTTGGAACAAAGCCAATTTATCGACCCTAAATTTTTACAAATGGTGGCCGACGTTCAAAGTCGAACGGATATCAAGATTTTTACGGAATTGACAGAACGAATTGCTCCGGGAGTGACAAATCAGGAGCTTATTGACGCAGGTCGTCGCTTTCATGAGGCCGGATTATATGTATGCATTGATGACGTCGGCACGGGGCAGAATACACCGGGGCTGGTGTTGGGTATGAATGATTATATTAATGAGTATAAGTTTGCGTTCCAAAATTTTAGACCATTTAATGACATTAATGAAATCAAACAGAAACTAGATTTTTGGTACAACTTAGCACAAGAAAAAGGAAAATTATTAGCGATTGAAGGTCTGGAAGACCAAAAGGAACTCGAAACGGTTAAAGAAAAATACCCATGTTTTGTGGTGCAGGGGTACCTGATGGGAAAACCACAGAGAGTGGAACAAGGAGAATAGCCAGTGGTGTTATCAGAGTAGCCCACGATTAGACCAGCGCGTTGCTGGAATGGTTGTGGGCTACTCTGATATCATGTCGGGCTGCCTTGTGAAACTTGTTTAGGCTGTGCGAATTTGGAGACGGTTATTGATTTGCTACTTGTAATGCTACCTAGCTGAAACGTGGAAAAAGACGCAGGCGCCCACTATACAACAAGGTGAAATGCATCAACCGCACAATTCGCGGTTAATACATTTCACCTTGTTGTATAACGGCGCCTGTTCGCGTCTTTTTCCACTCTATGCGATGATTGGCAATTCCGCCTTCATAAAGTAATCACCTTGCATGTAGAAAATATTGCCTATCTTACGAGCCCAATTTACCTGTTGTTGATTGGTCACTCCACTTAGAATGAAATCTACGTTTTGTTCGAGTGCCATTTTGGCCCAGTTGCTGATGCTGCGGCGTAACTCCGTTTCAGAGTGATCTTCATTTTCTGCTAGGTCAAACTTAATACCATTGATGTAGTGCATCGCTGGTATCAGCCTGCCTCGATCCGTGTCTACTGTGATTTTGTCGATGACAATTTTAATATTAGCGGCACGGTAAATTTCACTCATATGTTTCATGCTGTCAATGCTTGGCATGCTGTCTAACGCTATCGCTAATGATTCGGGGCCATCAACGCTGTTGCAAAATGCGATCAGTTGAGCAGCCACACGAACATCGTTAAATTGAGGAACCGATAAGTAGAGCGTGGCACACAATTTATGACTGTTTACTAGGCAGTCCCGCAATAAGTCGATCCGTTGAGTAATCGACAGAGAAGGTGCTTGGGGCTTAATCCATTTTTCCCTTACATGGTCGTACTGCCTGATTGACAAAGCGTTATTGATTAAGGGCTGGTCAGGCTTTGAAATGTCATAAATTCCCTGAGAGAAGTATGCATAAGTCTTGTCTTGATCATCGTTATCACGAACATGTTGAACTTTGCCATCAATCGTAATAATGTCACGGCCGTTTCTTTTACTCGTGTACAAATTATCATCAGCACGCTTGTAAGTTTCATCGACAGTTTTATCGCCAATTCTCAGGCTTGTCATTCCAACAGAAATTGTAGCTTTAATACTTTGTCCATTATAATCAAAGACATTTTCTCGAATTGATTGCCAGCATTGAGTGATGATCGGCATGACTTTTTCTGGCGTTTGGTTTGGAAAAGCGATGTTGAATTCCTCTCCACCTGTTCGATAGATTTGGTGACTGTATCCATATTGTCGCAATGTGTCGCGTAGCATTGTCGCAATTCCGACTAAAACACGGTTACCGGCTAAGTGCCCATAGCGATCATTAACTAATTTGAAATGATCTACATCGAGGGCAACTAGTGTTAGAGGCTGATCATCATCGCGTGCATTGTTAAACATGGCAACACTGTCTTGCTGGTAGAGTGAGTAACTTTTAGCGTTGGTTAAGGTATCATAGCTGGCTAGCTTTTCCATTTCGTCGTTATGCAGTTCCTGTTTGTGCTGACGAATATAGTACTCGGAAGTGAACACAGACATGACCATGAACATCAAAATAGCTTCGAATGCGATGCCATAGTTCAAAGTTAAACCAGCGGAAATATGAGGTAATGTTAACCAAAAATCAAACGATAAGATGGCACTCGTAATACTATTAAGCAGTAAATTGTAACGGATTTTATTATGGTAACGCCGAATTAGCAACAGCATTACCACCAATATTATGACTGATCCCCAAAAAGTGAATTGGGTTAAATCTCCCATATGGTGCATGGTCCAAATAACAAAAACACCAAGTCCTCTGATTGCAAATTCAAAATTATTGATTTGGTCATCGAAAAGCATGAAGAATAAAACAAATAGTCCTACGTTGTGGTACATCATTGCGTTCGAATTAGCGATGTACCCAGTAATATGAAGAATTAGTCCAATGCCAATGCCCAGCACAATTAACGCAATACGGTAAAATATCTGCATATTATGGGCGGTGGTGCGATCCTTGAAGGCCTTGCGCCACAGTGACGAGTAGTATGAAACGAATCCTGCAATAAAAAATGTAGCAACAATTAATTGGGTGATCCATGGGCCAAGCGAAACTAACTGCATGTTCATTTTCATGAATATCCCCCCTTTGTACTCACTACACTTGTTTAGTACGTTAAATGTATATACACGTATAGAATCAATTATATATTAATCTTTGTATAAAACCAGGCCTTGAGAGACGAAAGTTAACAACTATGGCGGCCGTAGAAACGTTAGTCTATCAGTTATTCGTTAATCTTCGCATTCATATAAAGTTAGAATATCGGTAATGACGAATGAACTATTATTTTTAGTTTGAATTACACTTATCTACCGATATATAAAAGCGAATTTTAATCGAATCAGAGGCAAACTGCTAAATAAATCGTACTGTACAGCACATATCAGTTGAAATTAAAGCGCTTTCTAGGTATATTTAGGGTGTAGGATTCTGAGTTATTTTTGTATTAGCTATGATTAATATTTGTTTGATTTATATTTTGTTTATCGATTGCTAATGAATGGAGGGGTTAGGATGACGATCGTGTCGTTAGCGCGTTTTCAATTTGCAATGACCACTGTATTTCATTTTTTCTTTGTGCCATTTTCAATTGGAACAGCGTTGGCAGTTGCCATCATGGAAACATTGTACGTGACGACTAAAAACGAAATGTACAAGAAAATGACCAAATTTTGGGGAAACATTTTTTTACTTAGCTTTGCCGTTGGGGTTGTTACCGGTATTATTCAGGAATTTCAGTTTGGCATGAATTGGTCTGATTACTCGAGATTCGTCGGTGATATTTTCGGTGCACCATTAGCAGTGGAAGCGTTACTTGCATTCTTTGCTGAATCGACGTTCTTGGGGTTATGGATATTTACTTGGGATAAAATGAAGCCGAAAATTCATGCTCTGTTTATTTGGCTAGTTGTGCTGGCCTCGATGACTTCGGCATTTTGGATTTTGGCTGCGAACAGCTTTATGCAACATCCAGTTGGCTACACCATCAAGAATGGCCGTGCGCAAATGAACGACTTTGGTGCATTGTTAACGAATCCCCAGGTGTGGATGGAATTTAGCCACGTGATCGCCGCTGCCATCACAATGGGTGGCGTCATAGTAGCAGGTCTCTCGGCATTTCAGTTACTTCGCAAAAAAGTTGATATTAAATCCTTTTATCAAAAATCAATGCGCATTGGCCTGTTGATCACTCTTCTCGGGTCAGTGGCGGTGATGGCGGCTGGTGATGTTCAGATGAAGTACTTAATCAAAGAACAGCCAATGAAATTTGCTGCAACTGAAGGTAACTACAAGGATACCGGTGATCCAGCAGCATGGACGCTGGTTGCGTGGGATAACACTCGGGAACACAAGCAAGTATTTGGTATCGAAATCCCTTATATGCTCAGTATTTTGGCATATGATAAGCCAACTGGATCATTAAAAGGGATGGATACTATTAATAAAGAATTGGAAGCAGAGTACGGTTCAGATAAGAGCTACTACCCGCCAGTTAACACTTTATTCTGGAGTTTCAGAATCATGGCTGGGTTCGGCGTACTAATGTTTCTCATGGGGGCCTTGGGATTAATTCTCACTAGAAAGAAAAAACCAATCCTGTACAAACATCGGTGGATGCTGTGGATTATGGGGCTGTGCACCTTTACCCCATTTATGGCAAACACCGCTGGTTGGTTTATCACCGAGCTTGGTCGCTATCCGTGGACGGTCTACGGTCTCTATACAATTAAGCAAAGTGTCTCGCCGAATGTTTCAGTGACGTCGTTGCTAATTTCCAATACAGTCTACTTTCTGCTCTTCTCAGGGTTAGCTCTGACGATGATTTTCTTAGTGATTCGTGAGTTAAAGAAGGGCCCAGATTACGAAGAACGTCAGTTAGAAAAGGATGCTTCAATGTCGGTTGATCCGTTTGACAAGGGGGCGTTTAACGAATGAGTATTACACAGATTTTATGGTTCGTTTTAATCGGCATTTTGTTCGCGGGATTCTTCTTTCTGGAAGGATTTGATTTCGGCGTCGGCATGTCGGTTCAAACGCTAGCGCATAATGAACACGAAAAAGATCAAGTTGTGGAAACAATTGGGCCAGTTTGGGATGGTAACGAAGTGTGGTTAATCACTGCTGGTGGTGCAATCTTTGCATCGTTTCCGTACTGGTATGCGTCACTATTTAGCGGGTACTATCTGATACTGTTAATCATTTTGGTTGGCCTGATTATCCGCGGGGTGTCATTTGAGTTTCGACATCGCATGCCGACGGATAAAAAGTTTATTTGGAACTGGACACTTAGTTTAGGTAGCTTTATTGTGCCGTTCTTTTTCGGTGTACTGTTTATCAGTATGGTACAGGGGATGCCACTCGATGCCCAGGGTAATATGAATGCTCACTTTACGGATTACATTAATCTGTTTTCAGTTGTTGGAGGAGTTGCACTAACCTTATTGTGTTACCTACATGGCCTGAATTATATTGGCTTGAAGACGTTAGGACCGATTCGTGATCGAGCTCGTAACTACGCCGAAGCACTGTATTGGGTGTTGTATGCAGGTCTGGTTGTCTTTGCAATCTTGTTGTTCTTCAAGACAGACTTCTTCACAGTCCATCCGATTTCTACTTTGTCACTATTGGTTGTGATTGTGGTGCTAACGCTGATTGCTAACGTGGCCGTGGTTAAAAACCGAGAAGGATGGGCGTTTATTACCAGTGGATTGTCGCTTGTTGCTTTAGTTGGACTGCTGTTTGCAGGCCTTTTCCCTCGTGTGATGGTTAGTTCACTCGGACATCAATATGATTTACTTATCAAGAATGCATCGTCTAGTCCGTACACATTGCATATCATGACGATCATTGCGTTTACTGTGTTACCGTTTGTCTTGGCATACACAGTCTGGACTTACTATATCTTTAGAAAACGAATCTCGACTTCGCTCGGGGCAAGATCATGATTGATAAGCAATTAATGAAGCTCCCTGGGATTAAGAGAGTGATGGGAGTGCTTGTGGGACTATCGGTTCTGCAAGCATTCTTTATTATCGGTCAGGCATATGCACTTGGCCGGTCGATCACAAATCTCTGGGACGGACAGTCGGTGAAAGAACAAATTAATTTGATGATTTTATTTGCGGTCGTTTACCTTGGCCGCCATTTATCAATTTATTTTCGCAACCGGTTGCTTGATCGGTATGCCTATCAACAAGCCAATGACATTCGCAACCAGCTACTGGAAAAAGTCTTTAAACTTGGCCCACAAGTTGTTCAACACCAAGGAACTGGCAGCATGGTGACAATGGCGTTAGATGGTGTTGATCAGGTTGAAGATTACTTTCATTTGATTCTCTCCAAAATGATTAACATGATGGTGATCCCTTGGATTATTTTAGTGGCTGTGTACCTACTCGACGTTGAATCAGGGATCATTTTGACACTTGTTTTTCCGTTAATTATTATCTTTATGATCATTCTTGGCTATGCAGCACAAGGAAAGGCGGACAAACAATTTGCGGTCTTTCAAATGCTGTCGAATCACTTTATTGATTCACTGCGAGGCATCGACACGCTCAAGTATTTTGGTTTGAGTAAGAAGTATGCCAACAGCATTTTTAATACAAGTGAGCGATTCCGCAAGGCAACAATGAATACACTTAAAATTGCTATACTATCAACGTTCGCTCTCGATTTCTTTACAACACTTTCAATCGCCATTGTGGCTGTATTTTTGGGATTACGCTTAATCGATGCACACATTTTGTTGTTTCCGGCACTGACAGTGCTGATTTTGGTACCAGAATATTTCTTACCAATTCGAGATTTTTCAGGTGACTATCACGCCACGCTAAATGGTAAAAATTCAATGCATGCAATTTACGAAATTTTGGATCAACCTGAAGATCAAACCGAGCCAGTTAAACTACAGCATTGGGATGAAAATCAACCATTAAATGTTTCACACCTAAATTTTGATTATGTGACCGGCGCTGGTCTAAAAGATCTTAATTTGAATTTTAGTGGTTATGAAAAGGTTGGCATCATTGGTGTTAGTGGTTCGGGCAAATCAACACTAATTAACGTTTTAAGTGGCTTTTTAACGCCGCGTGATGGCAATATTAAGGTTGGTAATGCAGAATTGACTAGCTTTAACCAGCCTGATTGGCAGAAACAGTTAATTTATATTCCACAAAACCCCTATATATTTCAAATGACGGTCCGTGACAATATTGCCTTCTATCATCCAAACGCCACTGATGATGAGGTTAGGCAGGCGATCGAGGTTGTGGGTCTACAACAACTTGTCGATGATTTGCCTGAGGGTTTAGATACGGTGATTGGTGAAGGTGCACGCAGTTTGAGCGGTGGTCAATCGCAACGGGTGGCACTAGCGAGGGCTTTCTTAGACCAAAATCGCCGGGTACTTCTTTTCGACGAGCCGACTGCTCACCTTGATATTGAAACAGAAGTGGAACTGCGTGAACGGATGATTCCAATCATGAAGAACCATCTAGTATTCTTTGCGACACACAGATTGCACTGGATGAAAGAGATGGATTACATTCTGGTCATGGATCATGGCCAGGTCGTTGAGCAGGGAACATTGGATGAGTTACAGGCAAATAATGGCGCTTTTGCTAAATTAACAGCAGCAATGCGGGGAAAGGAGGCCCACGATGAATAAAATTGGTTTTTTCAACTCTTTAAAAAATGACCAATGGGTAAAACCATTTCTACAGAAGTATAAGAAGGCGTTGATCTTGGCTTTGACTCTCGGGGTGATCACCTTTATCTGCGGTGGTGCGTTAATGTTTAACTCTGGTTATTTGATTAGTCGTGCGGCTTCTCTGCCAGAGAATATTTTGTTGATTTATGTACCGATTGTTTTGACCAGAGCTTTCGGAATTGGTAGGCCAGTTTTTCGTTATGTTGAAAGACTTGTCAGCCATAACTGGGTCCTGAAAATGACTTCCGGGTTACGCCTGAAATTATATCAATCGCTAGAAACGAGAGCTTTATTTATTAAGCAAGACTACCGAACTGGCGATATTCTCGGCTTGCTTTCAGAAGATATTAATCACATTCAAAATTTGTACTTGAGAACTATTTTCCCAACTATCATTGCCTGGGTGCTGTATGCGATCGTGATAATTGGACTTGGTTATTTTTCAATTTTTTTTGCACTAGCGATGTTGCTGCTGATGGCAATTGTTGTCTTCGGTGTCCCACTGTGGTCAGTAATTGTCAGTGGTGCCCGTCAAGAACAACAAAAGCAGATCAAAAACGTGCTCTATGGTGAACTTACGGACAACGTGATGGGCGTGTCAGATTGGATCTTTAGTCAACAAGCTGACGAATATGTGCAACATCATGAAAAATCACAAGCCAAACTCCACAAAGTAAATGCTAAACTGCAAAGCGTGAATAATTTTCGTGATTTGATGGTTCAGCTAATGTTTGGTGTAATTACGCTTGCTTTATTGATCTGGGCAGGTAACTATTTCCCGGGAAATCATGGTGGCTCTGCCAACTGGATTGCGGCATTTGTGCTATCAGTTTTTCCATTAATTGATGCTTTTGCCCCGCTTCCTGCAGCGGCACAGGAGACAAATGTCTATCAAGATTCTGTCAACCGATTTAACGACTTACCAGCGGCAAATAAAAAAACTGACGATCATCAACAGATAACCGGACCAGTTTCATTATCGGTGTCACATGTATCGTTTACGTACCCGGAAAGTAACAAAGGAGTTCTTTCTAACGTTGATCTACAAATCAATCCAGGTGATAAACTTGCCATCTTAGGCCGCAGTGGGTCCGGTAAAAGTACTTTAGCTCACTTATTGCGAGGGGATTTAACCCCCACGGATGGGTCGGTGAAGATTAATAGCATTGATGTTGCAGAATTTGGAGATGATATCAGCAATTACATTGGCGTGATTCATCAAAATCCTTATCTGTTTAATACTAGTATTTTAAATAACGTTCGGCTGGGGAGAGAAAGTGCAACAGAAGACGAAGTTTGGCATGTGCTTGAACGAGTGGGGCTAAAGTCATTGATTCAATCAATGCCAGATGGATTAAACACTTTGGTAGATGAAGCGGGCCTGAGATTCTCAGGTGGTGAACGTCATAGACTGGCTTTAGCCAGAATTTTACTCAAGGAAGTACCAATTATTCTATTGGACGAACCAACTGTGGGACTTGACCCGATTACTGAACAACATCTGTTGGACACGTTTTTTACACAGTTAACCGGTAAGACAATTATCTGGATTACTCATCATCTACAAGGTATTGATCTGATGGATCAGGTTGTTTTTATTGAGGATGGTCAAATTGAAATGAGCGGATCACCGGCAGAGTTGGAACAGGGAAATGAGCACTATCGTCAATTAAGAGCCATTGATCAGGGTATTTAGTATTGCCGATCAAGCAATTTTTTTGATAGTGTCTGGATCGTCTTTTTGGCATTGCTGGCGGGAATGTGATTAATTAACGTGATCGTCTCATCGTAATACTGTTTAGCATATTGTTTGGACTGCTGAATGCCACCGTATTGGTTAACCATTTTGGCAACTATTCGAACTTCGTCTTCTGTAATCAATTGTTTTTTTTGTAAATACTGATCGAATTCATCCTCATGATTTTGACGAGCTAGAATTAGAGGTAGTGTGTAGATTCCTTGAGCTAAATCTTCAGTAATTGGCTTTTTTAACGTTTTAGCATCGGATGAGTAGTCGAGAATGTCATCGTAAATTTGAAATGCGATGCCGATATTACGCCCAATCGTGCCAGCTGCCTTTTCTAATTCCGACCCACCATTGCTCAGATGAACGCCTTCATAGCAAGCGAGTTCAAATAGTCGCGCTGTTTTACCAGTAATATTATGCAGGTAATTTTCAACTGTTTGGTTTAGGTTAAAACGATCTGCTTTTTGACCAAGCTCACCAAGGAGTAATTGCTTCATGGTTAGCGCATTTTCTGCCATTAGACTAGTGCCGTTAAGGGTTTCAATTAGTAGCTCAAAAAATTGAGTAAATAAGAAGTCACCAGCATAAACAGCAGTGTCCTTGCCACATTTGGATTGAACAGTGATCGTTCCACGACGCAGGGGTGAATCATCAATAATGTCATCATGAATTAAGGTGGCCATATGGAGCATTTCTAACGATGCAGCGACATTAATGTAATTGGTTTGTTTGTTAGCGTCTCTATCATTCAGATCAGCAAATAGCAAAAAGAGCGCAGGCCGAAGCATCTTGCCGCCTGAGTGTAGAAAGTTATCGAGTGCTTCTTGAACGTCAGGAATGTCGATCGTTAACCGATTTTCTAATAGTTCTAATACCTGATCAAGCTGCTTTTTGACGGGCGGATATGTATTCCAAAATTCTAACATTGCTGATCACTCCCTTATTACTAGTTTCTAATACCATTCTACCTTAAAATGTAGGTAAGACATATTCAAACATACTGAAATGAGGTGATTCAATTGAGCTTACCAGTTTTTTTCGAACTGGTAGAGATTAAGGCTAAAACTGCGAGTGTATTACCATTTTTGTTAGGTGTTTGTTTTAGTTGGTATAATTATCAGTCGATCCACATATGGTATGTATTACTTTTCTTTGTTGCCATGTTCATTTTTAATATGGCAGTTGATATTCTTGATAACTATAATGACTATCATCATGCGGTTAAGGGGTACGATTACAAGCAAAAAACAAATATTATTGGTCGTGAACATTTATCCGTTAGGCTAGTATTTACCATCATGATGAGCATGATCACGATTTCTGCTCTGATGGGAATTTATCTAGCCACCAAGGTTGGTTGGTCAATCCTATGGATGGGACTCTGGTGCTATGCGGTTGGTATTTTGTATTCATCAGGTCCGCGCCCATTATCAAGTTTGCCAGTTGGCGAATTTTTCTCCGGCTTTACAATGGGATTTATGATTTTGCTGATTTGTGTGTATATCAATACCTACCAGATATTTATGTGGAACTCATTAATGTTAAGCAGCATTTTACTAGTCTCGCTGCCATCCGTTCTATGGATTGCCAATCTAATGTTGGCTAACAATATCTGTGATTTGGACGAAGATGTTAAAAACCACCGTCACACAATTGTTTATTATTTAGGACAACAACGGAGCGTGGTGTTCTTTGTAGTCTTAAATGTGCTGGCATATCTTTCATTAATTCTCGCAGTCTTTGTTGGCATTGCACCGTGGTTCACACTATTCGCTTTAGTTTCGTTACCGTTTGTTATTAAACAAGTCCGATTATTTTGGCATCGACAAGTTAAAAAAGAGACGTTTATCTGTGCCGTTAGAATTTTGGCGGTTGGAACTTTTAGTCAAGTGATTACGTATCTCATTGGATTAGCTATTTCGCTTTAGATAGAGGAGGGCCATCATGAAAGAGGTTGTCATTTTAGGTGCTGGTTACGCAGGATTGCGTGCACTGAAGGAATTGCAACGCCATCGTACTGATTGTCATGTGACGTTAATTGATAAACACGATTATCACTACGAGGCGACAGATCTGCATGAAGTTGCCACTGGTATGCAACATCGTAGTCGAATCAGTTATGATATTAACGATGTGGTTGATCGCGAACGAACAACTTTTGTTCAGGAAACGGTTGATAAAGTTGATTGTGAAAACCAAAAGGTAATCTGCACTAATGGTAAGGAAGTAACTTACGACTATTTGATTGTGGCACTCGGATTTGAGTCGGAAACGTTTGGCACACCAGGCGTTGATGAGTATGCCCTTTCGATGACTAACGTCGATGATGCTGAAAAAATATATCATCATATCTGTGAACAAATGCAACTCTACAAGCAAACTCAAGACGAAGACTTCCTAAAAATTGTGGTCTGTGGTGCCGGCTTTACCGGGGTTGAGCTCATGGGGGCACTGGTTGAAGCCAAGCCTGAATATGCTAAAATTGCTGATGTTAATCCAGCACAAATTGAAATCTACTGTGTTGAGGCATCGACTCGTCTATTGCCAATGTTTAATGAAAAATTGGCAAGTTATGGCATCGATCATTTGAAAGAATGGGGTGTCAAACTTTATACTGGAATGCGGGTCAAAGAAATTAAACCTAATTTGGTTATGTATCGAGCTGGTGACGATGACCCAATGAAAGAAATCAGTGCCAGAACAATTATCTGGACGACCGGTGTTCGTGGCAGTAAAGTTATTGCGGCTTCTGGGTTTTCTGAAAAACGTGGCCGAGTGATGGTTAAGGATGACTTGAGTGCTCCTGACCATGACAATGTATATATTGTGGGGGATGTTGCAGCGGTAATGGATACGTCTACTCAGCGTCCTTATCCAACGACTGCCCAAATTTCATTAAAAATGGGTCATCATGCTGCTAAAAACATTATTCGTCAAATTGCTGGTCAATCGACTGAACCATTTTCGTTTAAGTCACTAGGATCAGTAGCTTCAATTGGCAACACACACGCCTTTGGGTTGGTGGGCACAACACCAATTAAGGGTTATCCGGCTTCGTTTGTTAAAAAAGCCATCATGGATAAATCTTTGCTTGAGACTGGTGGGGTTAAGGAAACCATGTCGAAGGGGAGATTTGATTTTTATCATTAAAATATAGTTTCACGTGGAACATTGGAGATAATTTTGAAACAGACAGATAAACGAAAATTGGCGGTTTTAACCGCATTAATGAATCATTATGGCACACAGCGCTGGTGGGAACACGACAATCCGATTGAAGACTGGGTTTCGATGATTTTAGTACAGCAGACAACTGGGATTAATGCTGAAAAAGCAGTCGCCAATTTACAGCCTTATTTAACGCCACAACAATTGATCGAAATGCCAATGGACCAGTTACAGGAATTAATCCGACCAGCCGGATTCTACCGACAAAAAAGTCAGTATATCAAAGAACTGATGAATTGGTTTATGGCACGCGGTGGGGATTTTAAGGTATTCGAAAATATCTCCACTAGTGACCTGAGAAGAGAATTATTGGATATTAAAGGTGTAGGTGAGGAAACCGCTGATGATATGCTACTATATATTTTTCACCGACCAGTGTTTATTGCTGACACTTACGCCAGACGTTTATTTAATCGCCTAGGTTTTGGCCCGTATAAAACCTATCATCAGATGCAACTAGATTTTGCCGATATCATACCTGGTCATGACGATCAGGTATGTCGAGAATGGCACGCTGTCATTGATGAACATGGTAAGGCCTTTAGACGAAATGAACAGATGGATGAATCTTGGATTAAATAAGGTAGCATAAATATAATGGTTTTCATTAAAACAGCTTCTATACTCATGGGACGAAGATTGTGAGTATAGAAGCTGTTTTGCGCTTGAGTGCACTAGTTAGGCACCAGTGATTTTGAGCATTTTTTGTTTCAAGTTGCTGAGTTTACGTTTATCGATTTGGTTATCATATTTTTGAGATAATTGATTAGTCATTTTATCCATTAGTTGGGCGAATTCAGCTTGTTCGTGGTTATCAAGGTAATCCCAGCCAGATAATTCTGACTGATTAATATTGTTAAGACTACGATGGCCTTCATCCGTGAGACTAACAATCGATACTCGTTTATCAGTGGAGGACTTTACTTTGTTTACCAATCCTTTTTTAACTAACTTATTTACAAATTCATTAACGGATGGTGCACTGATGTGTAAATTTTGGGCTAATTCTTTCTGCGACTGATGATCGTTTTTGCCCAGTGACATTAAAATATTACCCTGTCCTTGAAACAGCATGGACGGGGCATCTTTTTGCTGCATTTCCAAATAAAATAGCATTGTTAAATCAAAAAACTTTTCTGTTAGACGATGCTTAGTTAATTCTTCGGTCATTGTTATTCACCTGCTTTTGTAGTGACAATAGTATATCACATTTTTATTAGGGGGCCTAAATTTATTGTTGACATTTTAAATAGGTCCCCTTATTATATACAATAATTAGGCGACCTAATAATATTAAAACATGAGGTAATTAATAATGAAATTTATTTTTGATGATCCAACTTTTTCTTATGAAACATTGAGAACCATCGGCTATTCAGTCAACGGCGGAGCTGATATTGGTGCGGTTGTGAATACTGCATACAGAATTGAAGAAGGCAATTTTGAAAGCTGGTTTAGTGAATGGAATGCTTTAGCTCAACGTGTCGAATTGAAAGCAGATGAATTTAAAAAGCATGGGCAAAAAATTAGTGCCAGTGAAAATTACTTAAAGGCCTCTAACTATTACCGTTCAGCAGAGTTCTTTTTGCATGGCGATCCAACCGATTCAAGAATGCTGACAACTTGGAAAAAGAGCCGTGATACGTTCAGAACTGGGATCAAGATGGCCTCAGTCAATGTTGAATTTATTGATATTCCGTTTGGAGAAACGTCCATGCCTGGTTATTTTTATAAGGTTGACGATCAGGCTCGACCAACATTAATTGTGCACGGGGGATACGATTCGACTGGTGAGGAACTATTCTTTCAAGTTGCCAGTGATGCGTTGAAGCATGGATATAACGTCTTAACTTTTGAAGGGCCAGGACAGGGAGCAGTGATTCGCGAACAACATCTTCCATTTCGTGTAGATTGGGAAAATGTGGTTGGACCAGTGATTGATTACTTAGCAACAAGAAATGACGTTGATCAAAGTAAAATTGCATTGATGGGCATTAGTTTTGGTGGCTTGCTGGCACCGAGAGCCGCGGCTTTTGACAAACGAATTGCTGCTGTGATTGCTGATGATGGCGTTTATTCGTTTAGTTTTACTGATGCATTCGCAGCGCGGGGGCATGATCACCCCGATCAAGCATCCATCGAAAGTAAGATGAAGGAATTGATGAAAGTTAGCACCAATGTTCGGTGGGTGATCGAAAATGGCATGTTTACCTTTGGCGCCAGCTCGGTCAGTGACTTGTTTGATAAAACAGCAGCCTTTAAGTTAGATCAGGTGGCAGATAAGATTGAATGTCCAATTCTAATTGGTGAGGCTGCTAACGATGGTTTTTTCAAAGGGCAACCACAAATGCTGTATGACGCTGTGAACGTCCCTAAAACATTGATTAAATTTGGCCCAGATGATGGAGCTGAGGAGCACTGCCAGATGGGTGGAATTACTTACTACAATCAGCGCGTCTTTGAATGGCTGGACGGTGTGTTCAAATAACTACGTAGTTATTGACCAATTTATGATATCAAGACGATAATCAAGCATGAATATAAAACTTAGTCTAAAAAAGAGGTTAATCAAATGGATAAGAACCGAGTGGTGGCACTATCGGATGGTGTGATTGCAATTATCATGACGATCATGGTGTTGGAACTAAAAACACCGATCAGTGGCGGCTGGAATGCGCTACTAGATGATAAGTTTGTTTTAATCAGCTATGTAATTAGTTTCACTGCAACTTATTATTTTTGGACGGTCCATCATGATCTGTTTAAGTCATTTGATAAGATCCCAATTAACAGTGCGTGGATTAATGCAATTTACCTACTGACGTTGTCGTTCTTGCCGTTCACGACGTCGTGGGTCGGTCGCTTTTTATGGGCAGTACCGGCAGAATTAACGTACTCGGTTAACTTTTTGTTGATTACGGCAACTACGCTGTGGTTCGAACATACAATTAAACAAGATTTAATTCATGTTCATCAGGCAATTCCTGAAACTGTTCTGAAAAGTTCTCGTCTATTGAAATTAACCCTGTTATTGAATTTTATTTGTTGCTTGATTACTTATTTGTGGGCGCCCACAGGGATTATTGCTGTGGCAGTCATTTTGACTGTTTGGATTTGGCGTAGCGTTAGTAGTGCGGCGCATGAGTATTCGCAGAATAAGTGAACTTGGCAGTGATTTGGGAATGATTTTCTCACAATTTATTTAGACTAAACGTGCAAAAAACGGCTGCTCCCGGCCATATAAGACAACTCCAACCAAAATCCAAATTCGGGATTTTAGTTGGAGTTGTCTTATATTCTGGGAGCATAACGCCGTTTTTTGCACTCTACTTGTCTAAATGCAAATAAACCAATGCATAAGCCCATTCTCCTACTAGCAGGGTGATTAATGGGGATGATAATCCGTACAATAATAAATTATCCTTAGAAAGTAAGTTGACATTGCTTGGGAAGAAAAATGGGATTACAAGGAAGATTAACATAATCACTGTCTGAACTCGCTGGCTAATGTATGCTGCAGTTAGCATCATCCGCCATTCTCGTTCATCATTATGGTTCATGGCCATTGGATAACCATTTTCTTTAAAATCTAATATTTTGACTCGGTGGCGATGAATTCGTTGACGACGAATAACCCAGATTAATGCCGCAATGTATATAATCATTATCACAGTATTGAGTAAGGGTGTTAGTTTGATAATTTTTTGTGCAGAGACTGTCGTGATTGTGAAAAAGATTAAAATAATGGTCATGAGAATGGTATTGATAACGATATTTTTTCTTGTATTAATCATTTTGAGGTTCCTCCCAGATAAATAGTTTTTCAATTGGTGTTTTAAGAATATGTGCGATGCTAAAAGCCAGGTCAAGTGATGGATCATACTTATTGTTTTCAATCGCGTTAATTGTTTGCCGCGTTACTTGAGTTAAATCAGCCAGTTCGGCCTGTGATAGCTTCATTTGTTTACGTTGTTCGTGAATATTGTTTTTCACCGGCACGGCCTCCTAATATGTCAAATATATTTTACATTTATAGTAAAACATGTTTTACATAAATTGTCAAAGATGTTTTACTTTTCTTAATAATTTTTTTCTATTGGGCGACTTTTACTATCAATCAAATTTTAATTATTAATAGAACATTGACTTAGACAATGGTCTAAGCGATACAATTTTCTTATTAGGTAAACATTCAGTTTTCATTTGTAATAATGTTTTGTAGACTGACTTCAGCAGGGGGATAAAACGATGGATAAGGTTAGAATAGCAATTATCGGCGTTAATAATATTGGGACAGTACATGCGACCTATTTGGCACAACATCAAATTAAAAATGCCGAATTAGTCGCCTTTTGCGATCATAACGTTAAACACTTAGCGACGGCCAAAGAAAAATTCGGTAGTCAGTACAAATTCTATTCTGATACTGATGAAGTGATGAAAGATCCAGACATTGACGCAATTATTATTGCCACGCCGCATTACTCTCATCCGGAACTATCAATTGCTGGCTTAAACGCGGGTAAGCATGTGTTGACCGAGAAACCAGCAGGAGTTTATACCAAAAATGTACGTGAGGCCATTAACGTCTCGCATGAACATCCAGAATTGACGTATGGCATTATGTACAATCAGCGGATGAATCCGGTATATCAAAAGGCTCGTCAATTAGTGCAAAGTGGTGCAATTGGTGAACTGAGGCGAACTAACTGGATTATCACCAACTGGTATAGATCACAGAGTTATTATGATTCAAGTAGCTGGCGAGCAACCTGGGCTGGTGAAGGTGGCGGAGTGTTGTTGAATCAAGATCCACACCAGTTAGACTTGTGGCAGTGGATTTGTGGTATGCCTAAGCGAATCATGAGTTTTGTTTCCTTTGGTAAGCTGCGTCAGATTGAAGTAGAAACCGAAGTAACCGCATATGCCGAGTACGAAAATGGTGCTACGGGGGTGTTTGTGACGTCGGTAACTGAAACACCAGGGACTAATCGGTTTGAAATTGTTGGGTCGCGTGGCAAAATTGTTATCGAAAACAATCAGTTGAGTTTTTGGCAAAGTGTCGTGGATGAACAGCAATGGAATCAAGAGTACAAGGGGGGCTTTGGCGAACCAGAAGTTTGGAAAATTGATGTACCAGCAGTTTGGGACGATCAAACGGGGCATGCCAAAACTGTTCAAAACTTTGTTAACCACATTGTTGACGGTGAAAAGTTGGTTTCTCCAGCCGCAGATGGGATCCTGGGGTTGAGCATTTCTAACGCGATGTATTTATCAACTTGGCAGCAGCAGTGGGTTGACCTACCAATTGACGAAGATGAGTATTTGACGGAATTGAAAAAGAGGATTGCAACCTCAAAAAGTAAACATGATGGCCAACAGTGACCACGTTTGTTAAGAAAATGACAGCGCTTTTACAGAAATATTAAGATTTTCTAAGCAGCCTTGCGCATGCCTGTAAATGGTTGTAATATGTGCGAGTCGGTTTGGTGTAATCGGAAGCACAACTAAGCCACGGTCTTATGGGTGTCGGTTCGAGTCCGGCAATCGACAACAAATAACCGTTATACTAAAGCTCCTCTGTGAGAGGTTTTAGCATAACGGTTATTTTTATTGTTGAGTGATATTACTGATGATTTTGGTGATTGATTGAGTTGATTCTTTTGCGCCTGAACTTAACCAATTGATGATTACGTGAATGGCGCCACTGAAGAAGAATTCGTAGTAGTAGCCCAGAATGTGCTCATCATCTTCATGAAATCGCTGCTGAAAGTTCTGCAGTGTTTTTTCTCTAATCGGTGCCAGCATTACTTGGAAGACTTTGTATTCCCGAATATTACCAATCATGATTTTGGTGGCAGCATCCTGATCTTTGATGACTTGGAGGATTGGTGGCAACCAGGTTTCCAGTGGCTCATTGAATGAACCCAGTAATGGTTCAATTTTAGTGATTAAATCCGTTTCAATTTCTGCAAATAACTCACTTGGATTTGCGTAGTGGGCGTAGAATGTACCTCGGTTAATGTTGGCTAGGTTGCAGATTTCGGTCACGGTAATTTTATCTAAGTCATGGTCGTGTAGAAGTTCAATTAGCGATTCTTTAAGTTGCTGTTTGGTATACAGCGTGCGGCGATTATTTTTTATTCCGACCATCATGTTCTCCTCTAAACAAATTTAAGTCTAACTGTCTATTTAATAACATTTTGCTGGTGATTGGATGTTGTCATTACAACTATAATCTATCATAATGGTATGTATTGAACAACTTGTACGGTTAATGGAGGGAATTGCATGGCGTATATTGAAGTGATTAATGAGTCCAAACGTTATCAAATGGGAGAAACAACAATTGTTGCAAACGATAAACTATCATTTGAGGCTAACCAAGGTGACCTGACCGTGATTTTGGGACCCAGTGGTGCAGGGAAATCAACGGTTTTGAATATTTTAGGAGGGATGGATTCACCTAGCGATGGTGAGGTCATTATCGATGGAACGGATATTGCGAAGTATAGTGACAAGCAATTAACCCAATTTCGGCGGACAGATATCGGCTTTGTGTTTCAATTTTATAATTTAATTCCTAATTTAACGACTAGAGAAAACGTGGAACTGGCCTCATCGATTGTGCCAGATGCCCTCGATGCTGATCAGGTATTAAAAGATGTTGGCCTTGGTGATCGTCTCGACAACTTTCCATCACAATTATCTGGTGGTGAGCAACAAAGGGTAGCGATTGCGCGTGCATTAGCAAAAAATCCTAAATTACTATTGTGTGATGAGCCAACCGGTGCGCTGGATTATGAGACTGGTAAACAAGTGTTGACATTACTAGAGGATGCCAGTCGCAAGGATCACAAGACTGTACTGATTATTACTCATAACTCTGCGTTAGCCAAAATGGCAGACCGGGTAATTCGCATTAACGATGCTAAAGTACGTTCAATTGAAGATAATCCTAATCCGACACCTGTCGAAGAGATCGAATGGTAGGTGACAGAAAATGAAGCCATTAACCAAAAATCTTTGGCGCGGAATTCGCGGGTCCATGGGTCGCTTTATCGCGATTATTTTAATCATCATGTTGGGCGTGCTCACTTATGTAGGTGTGAAGGCAACTGGACCTGCTCTAAAGGATTCGGTCAATCAAACAGTCACTAATTTACATTTATCTGATGTGCAGATTATGTCGACAACCGGTTTTACTAAGCAAGATGTTAAAACGGCAGAAAAAGTTGCTGGAGCAAAAGCTGAGGCCGTTAAATTTAAGTACGTTACTGGTGGCAAGGATAGCTATGCCATCGCATTGTACGGCTATCAGCATAATCTGACAGAAAATAAACTATCATTGCGATCAGGTCACTTACCAAAGAATAATCATCAAATTGTGTTAGATTATCGTGCTCATTCTAAGTATAGCTACAAACTGGGGCAAAAAATTAAGTTTGATAAGTCGGCTGAGCTAAAACATCGTACCTATACAGTCGTTGGTTTTGTAGACTCACCCAGTTATGTTGATAACACGGAACGTGGATCAGCTAACGTTGGCGACGGGTCCGTTAAGTTCTTCGCGGAAGTACCGGCCAGTCAGATGAATTTATCTGCCGCAACCTTGTTGAACGTGCGATTCAGTAAATTACAGTCACGAGATACCTATAGCCACAGCTATAAGGAAGCGGTCAGTGCAAAAGTTAAGTCGTTAAAAAAAGTATTTAAGACACGTGGTGCTGAACGGAGCAAGACACTTTATAACAAAAACGCTGGTGAGCTGACGGCCTCACAAGATAAACTAACGGCTGCTAAGAACCAATTAATGGCGATGGGAATGACTAGCAAGCAGGCTACGGCACAGCTTAAGTCAGAACAAAGCCAGCTAGATACCGCGAAAGCCAAAATTAAGAAGGCCACCAAGACAACCTATACTTGGCAAACTAGATCCGATTTACCAGGATTTACCGCTCTCGGTCAGAGTGCTGATCGAATTGCGGCCATCGCTAACGTCTTTCCGGTGTTCTTCTTCCTAGTGGCGGCCTTAATCACATTTACAACGATTACTAGAATGGTGGAAGAGGCTCGAGCCCAGATCGGGACGTTCAAGGCGCTTGGGTATTCAAAGATGGCCATTGCACGCAATTATCTCAGTTATGCATTTATTGCGGGGATGATTGGGACGATCATTGGGGCATTTGTCGGCAATATTAGCCTACCAAGGTTAGTGTTGTCGTTATATCAAAACTGCATTCCGCTAATTGCTGTTGATAAATTTCAGTGGAGTCTGTTTGTTATTTCAATCATTATTGCGTTAATCACGACGGTTGGCGCGGCGGCCATTGTTGTTAGAAGTGAGTTGAAAGAAAAGCCTTCTGAGCTAATGCGACCACGATCGCCTAAGTCGGCTAAACGGATTTTAATGGAACGGATTAAACCGCTATGGCGACGAATGAACTTTAATCAAAAGGTGAGTTATCGAAACCTATTCCGTTATAAATCACGGATGTTTATGACGATTCTTGGAATTGCTGGTGGGACGGCACTGATCCTAACGGGCTTCGGTATTCAAAACTCGATTGGAGCTAGTGGGTCACGACAGTATAGTGAAATCGCTAAGTATCAGGCTGTTGTAAGATTAAATGGTAGTAATAGCAGTCAAGCGGTTAAAGTTTTGAAGCAAGATAAACAGTATAAGAGTCAAACGGCGATAGATGCTAACGTGGGTAATGTTTCAGCGCACGGGCACAAAGTCGACGACATTAATATTTATGCGCCGAGTTCCAAGAATCAATTAAAGAATTTTGTTAAGTTAATTTCGACTGATAATGGTAAAAATCTGAGCTTGAAAAAGTCTGGTGTGGTGCTTTCTGAAAAGATGGCCTCACAGTTAAAGGTTAAAGTTGGTGACACAATTAGAGTTAAAACAACTGATAACCATACTGGTACTGCCAAAGTCACTGGGATCACAGAAAACTTTGTCGGCCATTATATGTATTTAAGCCAATCTGCATATCAAAAAATGTTTGGTACCAGAGCAAAAACTAATACTTTATTAGTTAGATTGAGCCATCAAAATCAGCACCAAAGAGAAAAGCTGGCTAATCAGTTAATGAAGCATGGTGACACGATGGGCACTAGCTACACGGTTGATCAGCAACAGACAATTACGACAATGTCCAGCAGTTTGAGTACGGTGGTGTTGATCTTTATCCTGTTGTCAGGGGTGTTATCGTTCGTAGTTCTCTATAACCTGACGAACATCAATGTTTCGGAACGAATTAGAGAATTATCGACGATTAAGGTCCTTGGTTTTTATGATAAAGAAGTGACGATGTATATTGTTCGTGAAAATATTATGCTGACGGTAATTGGCATAATCGTTGGGTACGGAGTGGGCAATGCGTTAACGGCCTATATTCTGAGACAAGCAGCAACGGACCAAATTATTTTCCCACTAACCATTCACTGGGTAGGATACGTGGTGGCAACTGCACTGATGGTACTATTCACGGTCATTGTCATGTTAGTAACGCATAGAAGATTGAAACATGTAGATATGGTGGAGGCGTTGAAGTCGAACGAGTAAAATAGAGTGTGGAGAAAACCGGTTAGATTGTGAGCATTAACAGGATAATGGCAATCATTCCTGGTTTTGGAATGGTTGCCATTATGTTGTTAAGCGGAACAATCTGGTTTTCGGAACACGTTTAGTAAATAGAGTGTGAAATACCCCGTTTAGCTCATGTAATATAACAAGCCCGAGGACATTAGGATGGGTTTTCCTGATGCCCTCGGGCTTGTTATATTATGGTGAGCTGGGGTATTTCACACGTTTCGGCAGGAAAGAGATAAAACTAACGAAATAATCAGTCATCATTCCGATGAAAGATAGATTTTACATTAACTGTTTTTAAATTATCAACTGCATTATCCTTTTCTTCAGTTTCATCAGCAATACTTTTATGGAGCTCGCTGCGTCTAAGGCTTGGAGATGGTAGATCCTCAATCATAAGTTTTAATGCAGTATCCTCTTCGACATCTGAATTTGAATCATAATACCGCATTAGATCTGCCATGAATTTTTCTCTGTCAAAGTCATTGAAGGGTAGAACTAGAAAATCGCTGTTTTCAAAACGATTTCCAGCAGCGTTTGCCGCAATCAGAGCTGTACGCTTGTTACCATCTTGAAATGGTTGAAGTTTTGACAGACTGGCAAATATTTTCCAATCATCATATTCCTGTTTGCTGGAGTTATTGTAAGTGTCAACGATATTATCAATGTCGTTTCTACTTATAACATCTTTTGGATGATACATTCTTTCTGGGTCCTGCGTTCTTCTAGTTTGAACAGTGATTCTATCATCTTCATTGTAGTAAGCATTGCGAAGATGTCCAGGCCAATCAGGTTCTTCAATTGAATCACTTTTGAATTCTTTATTGATTGCAATAATGCCGTCAGTTGAAAAACCAATTTTTTTGATGGCTTTAATTCCTGCTATTGCATCGTTAAAAATAGCTTTGTCATCTCTATTATCATTTAGTGGTGAATCTGATTTTTCATCGAGGGCTTGCTTAGTTTGTAATAAGGAACTACCGTAGTCATTCATACTACCAATTGAAACAATCAAACGAGCCAATGCACGGTTATCTGGTTGATCCATGATTTATCACGTCCTTTTTTCTATACCTTTACAGATATAGATTATATCATGTTAACTAATATTGATCCTTAGATCTTGTTACTATAATAAAACAATCTCTGCCACATAATGGCAAAGATTGTTTTATTTTGTACAAATTGATAAATGCAATAATGATTACGTTTATTTCTTACTAAAAATTTCATTCATAACTTCAATTGCAGTTCCACCATAAACATATGCTGGACCACCGCTCATCAAAATGGCGGTGTTCACAGTTTCCACGATTTCTTCGCGAGTTGCGCCTTCTTCGATCGCATGGTTCATATGATCAATAATGCAACCTTCGCAACGAATAGAAATGGCAACGCACAGGCACATTAATTCCTTTTCCTTGTGTGACAGTGCACCGTCCTTCAATGCTGCACCGTGCATTGCCAAAAAGTCTTTGCCTGTATCACCTGAAGCCATCGTCAGTTGCTTGTAGTTAGCATTGATATGCTTAAACCGTTCCTCGTAGTCTGCCATAAATTGTTCTACTCCCTTCGGAATTTTATTTACAGCTTAATGGTACCGCTTTCATTAATGGCTCGCAAATCGGACGATCAAATATGTTGATAAATCATCAACTAAAAAGGGCATTCTGCTTGTGAAAATTCGTGTAGTTTACTATCATTTAGTAACGGGTCGGAAGGAGAACACTTTGATTGAATTTAAAGATGTTACTAAAAAATATGATGGTCAGACGGCACTTAACAATCTGAACCTGACAATCCACGATGGCGAATTATTCGTTCTTGTGGGTCCATCTGGCAGTGGCAAAACGACTTTACTAAGAATGATCAATCAGCTTGTAAAGCAAACCACTGGCACAATTAAAATCGATGATCAAGACGTTACTAAAGTGGATATCATGGAGCTGCGACATCAAATAGGCTATGTATTACAGGCTGGTGCGCTGTTTCCCAATATGACAGTTGAACAAAATGCGGGTATTCAACTCGAACAATTTAATTGGGATGTTCGTGAAAAGCATGATCGCATTTGCGAATTGCTTGATAAAGTGGGACTGGATTCAAAAACATTTTTGAATCGAATGCCCAGTGAATTATCTGGAGGGGAGGCTCAGCGCGTGGGCATTGTCCGTGCTTTAGCTTCACAGCCAAAGTTCATTTTGATGGATGAACCGTTTAGCGCGTTAGATCCTCTATCACGGCGTCAATTACAGGAATTAGTGGTTAAACTGCATAAAGAACTGTCGACGACAATTGTGTTTGTGACGCATGATATGCAAGAAGCAATTAAGTTGGCTGATCGACTCGCGGTTATTCACAATGGCGACTTGTTGCAGTTGGGCCGGCCCCGTGAAATCTTGGCTAATCCGGCCAATGATTTCGTTGCCGAATTTTTTGATGATAGTACAACACGTAGCTTGTTCTTAAGCCAGGTTACTAAGACTGGATTTGGTCGATTGCAAGAGGACGGGGATGAACCGGTCACTCTCGATGATAGTAAAACAATTTTTGACTGGGCAGACTTGCTAAATCAACACCCTCGGCAAATGATTATCGTCGACGATTTGATCTTAGAACCGCAGGATTTAGTGGCTTATATGGCACAGATTGGGCAGGTGGACTAGGATGAATTCTTTTACTAGTTATATTGCCAAAAATGGTTCAGCACTGATCGATTCGCTTGGACAACATATTTTCATTTCGTTGATTGCGGCAATCATTGCGATTATCATTGCGGTACCACTGGCGATTGCGTTGATTAATCACCGTCGTTGGGGCGAATTTGTCTTGCAAGTAACAAGTGTGATTCAGACCATTCCGAGTTTGGCTGTCTTGGGACTGTTGATACCGTTAGTCGGCATTGGAACAGTGCCAGCGATCATTGCACTTGTTTTGTATGCGGTTATGCCGATTTTTCAAAATACCTATGCAGGATTAACTAATATTGATCCATTGTTAATTGAAGCAGCGGATGCGTTCGGTATGTCGAGGCGATTTAAGCTGTTTAGGGTTCAAATACCATTGGCAATGCCGATGATTCTATCCGGTATTCGAATTGCGGTGGTCATGATTATTGGTACTGCTACCCTAGCAGCCTTGATTGGTGGTGGGGGACTTGGTACTTACATCATTACTGGTATCCAGACCAATAATAATAATGCATTGATTGCCGGCGCCGTATTGTCGGCATTACTGGCAATTTTGGCCAGCTGGTTAATTAAGGTACTGGCAAAAGTTTCGTTTAAAAAACTGGCGGTTGGTGTCGCAATTCTGGCCGCACTAGTGGCCGGTGGCACAATTTATCATGAAGCTACTCAACCTAAGGAAACGATCACCATCGCCGGAAAAATGGGTGGTGAGCCCGAGGTTCTGATTAATATGTATAAGGACCTGATTGAGGCCGATAATAGCAAGGTTAATGTAGTTTTAAAGCCCAATTTTGGTGGGACGAGTTTCCTATTTAAGGGGCTACAAAGTGGCAAGATTGATATTTATCCAGAATTTACAGGAACAGTACTACAATCCTTGGTCAAAACGCCGAAGAATGTCAGTCATAATCCGAAGACATCGTACAAGCTAGCTAAGAAGTTGCTTAACAAGCAATATGGGTTAGATTATTTGAAACCGATGAAGTATCAAAATGATTATGCGTTGGCTGTCCGTAAGTCAGACGCAAAAAAGTATGATTTGCATAACTTAACCGATCTCAGCCGAGTTTCAACTGAATTCACAGCTGCTTTCGATACAGATTTTGCGCAACAAAAAGATGGGTATCCAGGATTGAAGAAGGACTACGGTCTTGATTTTAAGTCAGTTAAAATTATGGAACCAACGCTACGTTATGCGGCACTGGCTAATAAGAAGGTCAATGTAACGGACGCTTACACAACAGATCCGCAGGTGCGTGAATATCATTTGGTTACGTTAAAGGACAATAAGTCATTCTTCCCAACGTATCAAGGTGCTCCGCTGATGACAAATCAATTTGCAAGGAGTCATAAGGGAATCGTGAAGAGCTTAAATAAGCTCAGCGGTAAAATTACGACAAAGCAAATGCGTGAGATGAATTATCAGGTCACGGTCAAGCATAAAAAAGCCTCAGTTGTGGCACGGCAGTTCTTGGTTAAGGAAGGACTATTAACAAAGTAGAGTGAAATAAAAGACGGGTTGAACCGTCTCATATAACAGACAAAGCACGTATCACCCGAACTATGGGTGGTGCGTGCTTTGTCTGTTATATGATGTGGTTCAGTCTTTTATTTCACGTTTCGGCGAAAAAAATAGCAAGTGATCAAATCAAAAAAAAATGGTGCGTGCTTTGCTTGTTATATGATGTGGTTCAGTCTTTTATTTCACGTTTCGGCAAAAAATAGCAAGTGATCTATTAATAAACTCATTAAATCTTTTCAAACTTAACAATCTTTGAATACTCTTCACCATGGTTAAGTTCTGCGTTGCGGACGTCAATATCGTTTTGAAGTTTTAAAAAGTACTGGTCAGAGACACCAAAAAATCGGCCAAGCCGAATTGATGTATCCACTGTGACCTGTCTGCGATCATGGAGCAAGTCTTGAATTCTAGAAGTTGGTACATTAATTTGTTTTGATAAAGCATAGGCTGAAATATCTAAAGGTTTCAAAAATTCTTCACTGAGAATTTCACTTATTTTTGGTATTGGAATATTATTCATGTTTAGCTACCTCCTAACATTTTATATCTCTTATTATACATGGTTTACATGTACATGCATAACATGTATACAAAATATGGTAATGATTATTTCAAATAAGCCCCATAAAACAAATAACTAGCTAAACCAAAGGCGGCAACCGAAATACAAACTCTCAAAGGTTTGGTTGGCACATGACGAACAATAATTGGACCAATGTATCCACCAATGAACATACCAATACCCATTGGAATAACCATTAGCCAATAAACTTTGGTAGTAAACGCATAGATTAAAATCGCAATTAAATTAGATATCAAAGAAGTAAAATTCTTGATGGCGTTGCTGACCGGTAGTGGCACCGTTAATGAAATACTTAGAATGGACAGCAGAATGACACCTGCCGCAGCGCCAAAATAGCCGCCGTAGACACCGACCGAAAGGATTGCTAGGTCGATAAAGAGTCTTTTTAATAATGATTGTGTACTTTGATTCATCGATAAATCAGTCGTAGGTTTTCGGCGAATAGAAAATAGCATCAGAATACCAGCCATTAGAATAAAAAATGGTACCACTTTTTGGAAAGTTTTGGCCGGAGCTAAGGTTAATAATAGGCTGCCGATGATCGCACCCAGTAATGACAGAATGGTAACCCTAATCGTATCTGATTTGTGCGATTTCAGTTCCTTGGTGGAAGAAATACCAGAACCAATACCAGTAAACACGAGTGCGGCTGTGTTTGTTACATTGGCACTAACTGGCGGTAGTCCAAGACTTAACAGTGCCGGGTAAGATATTAACGAAGCTAACCCAGCCATTGAACTGATTAACCCAGCTGCTGTTCCTGCGAATAATAAGTAAATAAAAATCAATGTTGCGTGCACGATCTAGACCTCCGTGGATAGAATATTTCAGTGTACGCTTTTTGGCGGTTGGTTTCCATGAGGAGTTTGGTAAGTTGGCAGATGTAGTTATTTAAAATGGTGTTAGATATGTTTCTAATAGTTTTAATGACAACTGAATAGTTAATTGCGAATTTAATGGTTCTGTTTTAAGGTAGGTGGCTTATATTTGTGATTAATACTGGATACTTAAGCTAGACTAAACGTGTTCCAGAACCCTGAAGCCTACCAGATAAAAAATCTTTGACCATTAAGTGCAAAAAACGCACTTAATGGTCAAAGATTCCTTATCTGACAGCTTCAACCCAGGTTCCTCCACACTCTCTAAAATGTTTGACCAACCTTGACCATATTCCACAAATGTGTTATAGTATTAACTGAGGAGGAAAGGAAAATGGAAATTGATGTTAAAGCTTACTTGGATGATAATGATCTGACGATTTACCACGTCGCCAAGTCAGCTGGGTATGGATACTCAACGATTCATAAGTCATTTAATAAGACACAGTCCGACGCCACCTCGTTGAACTTGCGAGACCTCGATGCACTGGCTCAAACAATGCATCAAAGTATGTGGGAGGTTCTGCGCGAATTAGAAACTAACTATCTTAAATAGATGGGCGGGAGCCTAATATTTCTCAGTTGAAGAAGTTAATCAGGACTTCCGCTCGAATGAAGGAGGAATTTGTTTATGGCAAACTCATTTTTTGGAAACGATCCGTTCTTTGGTAACAACGATTTTGATGACATTTTTAATGGCATGATGCCAGAAAACGGTGAACAAGATGCAAACCGTCGCTATATTGTGAACGGCAAGGAAGTAACTCCAGAACAATTTGAACAATTACGGCAACAAGCAGCACAGAGACAAGCAAACGGTGGCGGCATTGCCGTTGCAGACCAACCTAAGCAAAAAACAGGAATTCTTGAAAAGCTAGGTCGTAACCTAACCCAAGAAGCTCGCGAAGGTAAGCTTGATCCTGTGATCGGTCGTAGCAAAGAAATTCAAGAAACCGCTGAAATTTTAAGTCGGCGGATTAAGAATAATCCTGTTTTGGTTGGGGATGCTGGCGTTGGTAAGACAGCAATTGTGGAAGGCTTGGCTCAAGCAATTGTGAAGGGCAACGTACCGGCTGCTATTAAAGATCAAGAAATTATTAGTATTGACCTTTCCAACCTTGAAGCAGGAACTCAGTACCGTGGCAGTTTTGAACAAAACATTCAGGATTTAGTGAAAGAAGTTAAGGAAAAGGGTAACGTTATCTTGTTCTTTGATGAAATTCACCAAATCTTAGGCGCCGGTTCAACTGGTGAAGAAGCTGGATCAAAGGGCATGGCTGATATGATCAAGCCAGCTTTGAGCCGTGGCGAGATTACCGTGATTGGTGCTACTACTCAAGATGAGTATCGCAACACGATTATGAAGAACGCCGCGTTGGCTCGTCGTTTCAACGAAGTCACGGTCAACGAACCAACTCCAGAAGACACTGTTGAGATTTTAAACGGTGTTCGCGGATTATACGAGAAACATCACCATGTAACGTTACCAGATGATGTGATTAAGGCAGCAGTGGACTACTCAGTTCAATACTTGCCACAACGCACATTACCAGATAAGGCGATTGATTTACTTGATATGACAGCCGCTCATCTTTCAGCAAAGCATCCCGTTACCGACAAGGTTTCACTAGAGGCTCAATTGAAACAGGCTAAAGCTGATCAAAAGAGTGCCGTTGATAAGGAAGATTACGAGACAGCACAAAAAGCAAAGCAAACTGTTGAAAAATTGGAAGGTCAATTGAAGAACGCTGATGATGATCAACCAGATCAAAAAGTTGTGGCTACCGTTAACGATGTGGCTGCGTCTGTGGAAAGATTAACTGGCATTCCGGTTTCACAAATGGGCGCCTCTGATATTGAACGTTTGAAGGGTATCGGTGATAGGCTTCGTGGCAAGGTAATTGGTCAAGATGAAGCAGTTGAAATGGTTGCTCGTGCGATCCGTCGTAACCGGGCTGGTTTTGATGAAGGTAACCGTCCAATTGGCAGTTTCCTATTCGTCGGACCGACTGGTGTTGGTAAGACCGAATTAGCAAAGCAGTTAGCTTTAGATATGTTCGGTAGTAAAGAAAACATTATCCGGTTGGATATGTCCGAATACTCTGACTTAACGGCCGTTTCCAAGTTGATTGGTACGAGTGCCGGCTATGTAGGTTACGAGGACAACAGCAACACCTTAACCGAAAAGGTTCGTCGTAACCCATACTCAATTGTCTTACTAGATGAAATTGAAAAAGCTCATCCACAAGTGTTGACACTGTTACTCCAGTTAATGGATGATGGTCGTTTGACTGATGGACAAGGTAACGTGGTTAACTTTAAGAACACGGTTGTCATTGCTACTTCTAACGCCGGCTTCGGTGCTGAAAGTGCAAGTGATGATAAAGACGAATCATTAATGAAGAAGCTGGAAGCCTACTTCAGACCAGAATTCTTAAACCGTTTCAACGGAATTGTGGAATTCAGTCATCTAACTAAAGATGATTTATCACAAATTGTTGATTTGATGATCAGTGAAGTTAATGACACATTAGCTAAGAAAGACATCACATTAAAAGTTACTGATGATGCCAAGAATTGGTTGATTGAACAAGGTTACGATGAAGCAATGGGTGCTCGTCCGTTACGTCGGGTAATCGAACAACAAATTCGTGACAAGGTTACTGATTTCTACTTGGATCACCTTGATGTTAAGCAATTGAAGGCTGACGTTAAGGATGGGACGATTGAGATTTCGGAAGATATTAAGTAAATAGACTTAAATAGACGATCAAAGAGGATTGGAAATGTAATTTCCAATCCTCTTTTTACATACCTATTTAAAATTGTATGAATTTTAAAAATTATAATGATTTTGACTCAACAAATGTTACGAAAACATTTCAAAATCCTGTTTTAGAGAAAATAAGTTCAAATAATTTAATTAAGATTATCACATGATAAAAGCCGTCTAACATACTGCTTACATTATTCTTCTATTAATTTTTTGAGTATAAGGGTGAAATATCATGGAATAAAATCTTCTTAAGCAAATGTTAATAAAATCCTGGTTTGGTACATTATAACCATGACAGAAAAAGCTGAACATGCTTAACTGTTGTAGCTTTGTTCAGGATTGCTTGGGAGATCTATCCTGAAATACTTATATGTTAGTAGTATTGGAGGAGGAACTATAATGAGTAGAGGTTCAAAAAATCTATCGAAGAATAATCGTTCGTTAGTCACGCAGAAGGAAACAGAAAAGCTGCATTATCGTATGTATAAGGCAGGCAAATTGTGGTTATTTGCTGGAGTTGCTACATTTTCACTAGCAGCTGGATTAACATTTACCACAACAGCTAATGCCGATACAACAAATAATGGGACTACTGTTACATCATCAGCACCTACCAGTCAGGCAAGTACATCTGGTAGTACTAGCACGGCGGCTAGTGCTTCAAGTAGCGTGCTGGTTAACCCAACAAGCGCAGAAGTAGCACAGGCTAAAGATGCTGCCGTAGCAAATGGCACAAATAAAGTTGAAGCAGTCGCCGCAACAAGTGATAGCTCAGCAAGCAATAGTTCATCTGATACAACAGAACTTAAAGCAGGCGATGTTGTAAAGAGTGGATCAGTTACTACTGATGAAAGTGTAAACCCTACCATCACTATGGATGATGGATCTACAGAAAACGGAACTACTCAATCAGATCCTGCAAGTGCTGCAACAAACCCTAGTACTGGTGATGCATTATTTAAAGGAACTATCGGTGGCGAAAACCAAGCATCTGCAGAAAACAGTGCTACCACTGATTTAGGCACAGGTTCAACTGCGAGCGCAACGATTGAAAAAGCAAATGCCGATACAGATCGTGCTGCTGGACAGTATGGGGATGTTACCACAGCAGATGGTCAGGCACAAAACGATACCAATAATGATGATTTAGATGACGATATCTCTATTTCAACTGATGGTATTAATTACAGTTCCACTCAGGCTAATACCGATACCCCAGCAAATGATATTTTTAATGATCAAGGCGCTATTAGCTCTGACAGTGATAATTTGCAAACGCGTGGCACTGTACTATATGCTAACGCACAACAGTCTGGCATTAATTTATCAGTTGCCGGTGATAACGCCCATGGTACAACTGTCGGAATTCCTGATTTAATTTCACAAACTACATTGGTTGGTAACTTTAAAGTTACTGACAATTCTGGTGTCGGGATTACATTGGAAGATGAAGCAACCGGTGAGCTCTTCCAAATTACTGATACTGATTTGGCTGCAGAATATGCGGTTGGAGATGTTATTCAGAACAAAGCCATTGTTAAGACAAGTTTTAATGGCGCTGGTATGGAAGCAATCACTAGTTTTGTGACCAATGACATTGTTAATGGATTAAGTCAAGACATTGCTCAACCAATTGAAGCCGCTCTTAAAATTTTTAGTACTGCAGTTGGTGCTGCAGGCTTAATCCCAGGATTAAGCGATTCGACGGCCGCATATCAACAATCTGTTGATCAAGCAACTACAGATGCTGAAAATATGAATGCATACGGTGCCAACCTGATGAAAGATGGTGTGGCGATCACTGAATTGGTTGATGCCACAACGACAACTGATGCTGACGGTAATACAACCATTAGTGCGTACAGTAATTCATCGGTTGCTGACGCTGTTACCAAAATGGTCAAGTTCTACATTGATGGATGGGTAGATTCATTAACACAAGGTGTTCAGGCGGCTCTAGGTGTTAGCACAGAAGGCACCGCAGATAATGAATCAGCTGTTTCAAAAATTATTGATAATTTAAATGCAGTTCCTTTAGTTGGTGCACCTGCTGCTACAGCTCTTAAAACAGCAGTTCAAGTAGTTTCAGATTCAATTGCTTCGGCAATTACAGATGGTACTGCTACCGTTACTAATCTCTTCGCATCAGGTATTGATGATATGGTTACCCAAGCAATTGATGGTGGCCTTGGGGCAAGCACTACAACAATTATTCCAATTCAATGGACTGATCCTAACTTAGACGAGGCTGGTGTAGCAACTGGTGATTTCATTGGCGAACAATTTAATGAAGCAACCAAGCTGTACAACACAGTTACTCGTGCAGATACAACAATTGCTTATCAAAATGTTGATAAGACGCAACTCAAAGAAGTTGATCCAAGTAGTGCATACATTGATAATGTCAATGCGTCACAAGAAGATGTAGACAAGGACGTTGTTGCACAAAAAGTAACAATTACCGTGACAACCCCAACACAAGATGTAGTTGGCTCAATCACACTATCACCAGTTACTGGAACGGCAGGACAAACGCCAGCAGACGCATTATCTGATGCAGTCACGGCAGGTACGGTTATCAGTACCGATGTTGACGGTCTTGATTTAAGTTCCTTGACAAGTGATGATTTTACACCGAACGATGATACGGTAACAAATGATGATGGTTCAACCACGACTACTTATAAGTTAAGTGATCAAGGCAATACTGATGTGGCCTCATTAGTTGAAGCCTTAGGAGAAAAAGCAGATACAACTTATACAGTTAATGACTCAGAGGGATTGAATAATACTATTGATGTTCCAGCATCTGAAACCACACCAGAATTAACGAATGACCCAACAGTTAGTGGTAATACGACTGACGGATACGAAGTAACTGGTACAGCAACACCAGGATCAACCATTACGGTAACTGACCCAGACGGTGGAACCTATACTGGTACAACTGATTCAAATGGTAACTACACCGTTGATGTGCCAGGTTCAGTGGGGGCAAACACCCAGTTAACTGTTACACCAAGTGATGGAGATCAAACTGGAGATCCAAAGACAGTCACTACACCAGCAGATCCGACAACTGAAGAAGTCACTGTGACAATCAACGATTCCGACCCTGAAACAGATGGAATTCAAGTGTCAGGTAGCGATGCAACAGGTTGGACTGTTTCTGGTACAGCAACACCAGGATCAACAGTTGTTATTACTGACGAAACTACTGGTGCTTCAGCTACAGTTACAGCAAAAGATGATGGAACATATTCTACTACCTTTACGTCTACTGATGATAATGCGAAGAGTGGGGATACTGTTAAAGCCCAAGCATCTAAGAAGGATAGTAAGGATGGTTCAAAGACAAACACCAGCCCAGAGGTTTCTGCAACGCTTGTAGAAACTGTAAGTGAAGCTGATGCTGATGCTGACTCAGATGCTGATGCTGACTCAGACGCTGATGCCGACTCAGATGCTGATGCCGACTCGGATGCTGATGCTGACTCAGATGCTGATGCTGACTCAGATGCTGATGCCGATTCAGATGCTGATGCCGATTCAGATGCTGATGCTGATGCTGACTCAGACTCAGATGCCGACTCAGATGCTGATGCCGACTCAGATGCTGATGCCGACTCGGATGCTGATGCCGACTCGGATGCTGATGCTGACTCAGACGCTGATACCGACTCAGACGCTGATACCGACTCAGACGCTGATGACGATTCAGATGCTGATGCCGACTCGGATGCCGATGCTGACTCAGACGCTGATGCTGATGCCGATTCAGACGCTGATGCCGACTCAGATGCTGACTCAGATTCAGATGCCGACTCAGATTCAGATACAAACTACATTGCACACAGTGCATCACCAATTTATGTTTCTCAACAAAATTACTATGACAATACGACAGAAAATGGCAAGAGTGGTGAACCAACAGTTAATACAACTGTTCCAAAGCCAACCGATGTCAATGCTCAACGTGATGACGACAATAATGTTGATGTAACAGGTAAAGGTGTGCCAGGTTCAGGAATCATTGTTAAAGATGCTAATGGTGACCCATTAGGCACAGCAACAGTTGATGGTAATGGCACATTTACAGTTGAAATTCCAAAGGACAAGGTTAACACCGGTGATCCACTGTATATTACCCAAACTACTAATGGTAAAACTAGCGATCCAGTCGAAATAGATACTCCAGCTGAAAACACTGGTGACACTGATAAAACGCCACAACCTTCAGACGTTGATGCCAACAAAGATCCAAATGGAGACACAACTATCACTGGTGAAGGAGTTCCAGGCGACGGTATTTTGGTAAGGGATCAAAATGGTGATCCAATTGCTACTGGCACAGTCGATGGTAATGGCACGTTTACAGTCACTGTACCTAAGGATAAGGCCGGTGCTGGTGATGCAGTTTATGTTGAACAAACTGATAAGAATGGTAGCAGTGATCCAATCGTTGTAACTATTCCTTCAGACACTCCAACTGATGTTCAGACAACGAATGATCCAGGTGACGGAGTGCATGTTACTGGACATGGTGAACCAGTTTCAGGAATCATTGTTCGTAATGCAAGTGGTGATCCAGTAGGGACAGGTGTTGTTACAGGTGACGGTACATTTGACATCACCATCACCGATGAAAACGCTAAGTCTGGAGATCCTCTCTATGTAACGCAAATTACTAACGGCGGTTCCAGCACTCCAGTTGAAACAACTATTCCAGCTCAGACACCAACTAACGTTACTGCAACTGTTGATAATAATGGTAACGTTACAATCACTGGCGAAGGTACACCAGGATCAACAATTACCATCAAAGATGACAATGGTAATGTTGTTGGTACCGGAACAGTTGGTGATGATGGTAAGTTTGATATTACCGTACCTTCTAACGAGGCAAAAGCTGGTGATCCATTGTATGTTACTCAGACTACTAATGGTCAAACTAGTGAACCAGTTGAAGTTACCGTACCAGCTAAGACACCAACTAATGTAACTGCAACAACTGATGGTAATGGTAATGTAACTGTAAGTGGTGATGGAACACCAGGATCAACAATTACGATTTCTAAGAATGGCAAGCCAATTGTTGCAACAGTTGTTGGTGATGATGGTCACTTTAAGGTAACCATTCCAGCCGGAACTGTAAAACCCGGTGACATCTTAACTGTTGTTCAAACGACAAATGGTGTTTCTAGTGAACCAGCTACCGTTACCGTAACCAGTGATAACGGATCAATCAATGGATCAGGTTCAGAAGGATCATCTGCAAATGGTGCTGCTTCAAAAGCCAATAGCAACGGTAATTCAAGTAACAATAATTCCTCAAGTACTAATACTACTAACCTTTCTGTTAAAGCTGACACCAACACAGCAGCTAACAAGAACGGCAAGTTACCACAGACTTCAGATGCCAAGAGTGGTCTTGCAGAACTTGGATTGATTGGATTTGCCCTTTCACTCTTTGGACTTGCAGGTACTCGTAAGCGTCGTGAAGACAAATAATATTTTTACCCGAATTCCTCCCATGGGTTAGAAAGGAAGACTTGTTAAAGCAAGTCTTCTTTTTTTTTAAGAAAAAGCAAAAAAATGAATAAGGTTTTCACCCTATAATTCTTTATTAAACACGTTAAGGCGTATCACGAAACAAATCTTTGAATTATAATTGTAATAGGAATTCTGGAAATCTTTAAATTTGGGATGTGACACAATGAAGGCTTCTAAGTTAGCCGAAATACGAGATTTAATAAAACAACAAGGATATACTAATCAGCTCCAAAACGGTAAAGTTACGATGGCAGTTTCCATTTCTGACCATGAACATCAGGCGTCGGTTAAATTTTTTCAAGGGAAAAGTTTTAATGCTGTGTGGGGCAACATTGAAAGCAAATTGAAAGGAATACAATCTAATTTCTGGATAAAAATTGATCTAGTGATAAATACACAAGGCAAACAAAAAATTACTTTTGAGTCTGAATTAAAATCGATTGAACGAAATAATTATTGGCGTAAGGGAATTTCCTTTGATGATAGTTTTAAGTACGCATTGTTGGAAAGTGAAATTAATGCTAATGCACTATTTAAGCCAAGCAAAAATCATGTCGTTGGTGTAAATGGTGCTCAAATGACAGCGGACTACAAGTCAATAGAAAATTATTTTAGCCAGTCAAGGAATATTAAGGATAAACTGAATACCAAATCAGTTGATATGGTTTGGGTGTTTAACACTAAGTCGGTCTTTTACGACGGTGACAATATCTATGTTCTGAATGATGAAGGATTGAATATCGGTAGTCGTATAACCCCCGATTTGCATGGCGAGCTAACGCAAGTAATCAATCAAGGTCAAAAATATTTGAAAGCTCAGATTAAGGAAAGTGGGAAATTTGCTTACGGATATTACCCGGCCCTACAGATGGTTCTAACAAATTACAACACCGTCCGGCATTTTTCTTCAATTTATGCACTTTTGGAAGCCAGTCAGTATGTGCATGACACTGATGCTTTCTCAAACATTAAAAGAGCGCTTGATTATGGTCTTGAAAATTTAACAATTACTAAAGATAATGCGTTATTTTCTGTAGACCATTACAAAAAGAGACAGGATGAATTAAAACTGGGTTCGCAGGCCATGATTATTTTAGCGCTTTGCAAATACGAGGAAATCACTGGAGATCGTTCTTATGAAGAACAAATCAATCAGGTATTAGAAGCATTAAAGTATTTTCAACGAAAAGATCATGGATACCTGCATGTTCTAAATACCGATCTAACCTTGAAAGATAAGTTTAGAGTTATTTATTATGATGGTGAAATTACATTTGCACTGGCACGTTACTACCAACTAACTAAAAATAAATTAGCAAAAAAATACCTGAAAGAATCGTTAGATTACATGGTTGCACACGATTATGGTCGGTATCATGATCACTGGATTTCATACGCTGTTAATGAGTCGTTGACCATTTTTGGAAACAATGTCGATTATATGAAGTTGGCAATAAAAAATGTATTTACTTATCTGGATTTTATTGAAAAACGAGACACATCGTACCCAACTCTTCTAGAACTATTGAATGCTGCTAACAAAATGGTGGATAAAGTTAATGAAAGTGGCAATGATCAATTACTTGAACAATATGACGTTGATCGATTACGTAAAATGCAGACTTTTAGAACACGTCATGAAATTAATACGGGTTGTTTTCTACCAGAAGTTGCTATGTATTTCAGATGGCCTGAAAAATATCTGGGAGGTTTCTTTGCACGGCACGATAATTTTAGGACGCGGATTGACGACTGTGAACATTTTCTATCAGGTCTGGTTAATTATGATTACTATGTTTACAAGTGATAGGGAGGATGACTATGTTTTTTGTTTTGGGGGCAACGTATTTGCATACAATTCAGATGTTTATGCGGTTGGTGATCTACGTGGTAATTGGAACTGCGGTATTAGTTGTTAGACATAGACATCGCAAGCGCAATGAAAAACGCATGGATCGTCGAACAAAAAAAATGATGAAGAATACGCCCAGAGATGAGAATGGAAAATATCCTTGGGAAAAATGATAGGGGGACAAAAGGAGATGGAAGTCGCAATTATCCGTGGACAGTATCAGGTTACTCATCCTGATGTTTATCTGCGCAATCTTGTTATCGTTGCGCGTGCACATGGAATTAATGCTTACTTATGCACATTTGATGATTTTAATTTTGAAAAAAATAAAGTTGACGGTAGTTTTTTTGACAACGGAGAGTGGATCAATAGAGAATTCAGCTTTCCATCCGTCATTGACAATATTTTGGTTAATAAAAATAATGCTGAAATTCTTAATAAATTATCGAAATATACATTGGTGATGAATCACAGGATTGGATCAAAAAGCAGTATGTATCCTTTTCTTAAAAACGACCCAGCGTTTAAACCATATTTTATTCCGACCGTGAATGTTACAAGCAAACAACAAATTCTTGAAATGCTTAATGAGTACGGATCCGTCATCATTAAACCTGGTAATGGTCGTTTGGCACGTGGCATTGTTAAGATATATAAGGAGGATGAAGGATTTAAAACAAGTACCGTCATTGATAATAGTGAGCAAGATAATCACCTAGATAACACTCAATTTGACTCATTCCTAAATAATCTCTCTCTATCAAGTTATGTTTGCCAGCCTTTGATTGACACTACAACGGATGACGGTAATCCATTTCATGTCAGAATGCTAGTGCGTAAAAACGAGATGGGTCGGTTTGAGTTAGTTAAGAGTTACGTTGAGATAGGCGTGCTAAATAAAGTCGTTTCTAATATGCACGTTGGCGGTGGGCTAGTGTGGCTTGATACGTTAATAGATGGACTTTATCCTGAAAAACCTCAAAAACTACTTCATGAATTGAACGAAATGAGCACTACATTACCGCAGGCGTTTCAGGATCATTACAGCTATTCAATTTCTGCCTTAGGAATTGACGTTGCAATTGATAAAGACGGTCATCCATGGGTCATGGAGGTTAACGCCGGACCAGGCCATGAATATGTAAAGTTGGAAGATTTGGAATTACGAGTTAGAACGTATGTCTACTTATGTCGTCAGGCTAAAGATGCCAAGTCGTTTTCTAATAGTACAAGTTATGAGACCGCAGCCGATATTAAAAGGTATTTGTAGCTTTAAATCTGATTTATTTTTGGGGTAAGAACTAACAAACACATTTTTTCGAGTAGTTGTTTTACTCGTTCCAAGTGAGGGGGAGATAGCTTGGACTATTGGATTTTTTTAACAAATGACGATCAACTTAAACTTCGTCTGATATCTGAGATTGCGGCAACCAGTGATGGTGTCGTCTCAATTAGGTACATTATTAACATGTTGCAAATTTCTCGTTATAAATTAAATAAAACGCTGGATGAAATCACGCATTCAATTAATTCAATTGGCGATGATGTGAAAATCGCTGTTGAAGATGGTGATGTGGTAAGTCAAAATGTGGATTTTGTTTTTTATCGTCATGCACAATTATATTTATTAAAACAATCAATGTTATTTGACGTTTTTAATTTCGAATACATTGATGATCAAAAAGAAACTCGTCAAATGTTTACAAGTGATCACTTCATCAGCCAGGCCAAGTATTATAATCTTAGATCTAAGATTGATAATGAATTTAACCAGACTAACATGTTTACAAGGTCAGCAATTTTGAATGTGCACCAAGAATTTACCAGACGAATGCAAATTACAAAAATATATTATCACTATTTCCATGGTATCGAGGATCCTTTTCCAGAGTTAAGTGAAATTACGACCAAGTTTGTAAACACCTTAGTAATGACGTATAAGCTTTCTTTAACACCTAGCGAAAAGGCAGAATTACGGTTATTCTTTCAGATTCAAGCACAGAGAATTCAACATCGTAACTTCGTTAATATTAGGGATATTGTTAAGCCCGTTAAGAATGATAATGTCGACATTATTCAAAGATTTTATAGTAATCATGTTGCATACTTTGATAAGTCAGATGTTTGTTCAGAAATGGCATATTTAATGTCTTTTTTGGTTAGTCAAGATTATATTAGCAATGACAAAGTTGAATTTTCTACAGGGATCAATGGTAGTTTTAATACTGCATTACTACAGTTTGAAAAAATTTTGTTAAACACTAAAATGCTAAAACATGATCTCGTTTCTGATGATGATTTGCGGAAAGCTGCTGAAAAATTGAGCACATTAAACCACAAGTTGTTAATTTTTGATTTTCAGATTGGTTTTATGGATGCGACAAGTTATGAATCTCAAGTTGCAAGGGATTTTCCTGGGTTACAGTCAATTGCGTTTGAGTTAACTGATTCATTAATTCAGGTTTTTAAATTGGATGCAACAGACCAAGAACGAGCTAGAATTGCTAATAATTATTTACTTGAACTAGTGAGCGAATTACCAGATGGTAGCGTAGAAGATCGCGTGTCTTTGTGCGTGGACTTTTCTGGTAATCGATCAACCAGAGACTATATTGTGCATGCACTAAATCATTACTTCGATAAAAACGTGGATATTTCTACTAAACTTAATAAAAAGTCTGATATTTATTTATCAGATGTATGCAATGAAAGTATTCGTGGGATTCCACAAATTACGTTACCGTTATTTCCCAGTAAGAATAATTTGAAACGATTGTCAGATTTAATATTTAAAGTACGTAAAAATAAGTTAAAATTACTAACAGACTAAAACATTCTATCAGAAATTTTTCTGATTAGAATGTTTTTATTTCGTCTTGAAGACCTAGTTGAGC
>NZ_AZGF01000013.1 GCF_001434475.1 Paucilactobacillus suebicus DSM 5007 = KCTC 3549
TAAGCTGAACTAACATGCTGTGACAACAGATATAAATTATACACATGAAATCAATTTACGTCAACATTATTTTTCGTAGAAGTTCATGTGATATTCATAGCATAGTTCGTGTTTTAAGCTAATTAATGTAATAGTTTAACATTAATGTTCATGTTTACCCTAAATATATTGATGTAATGCACCATAATTGAACAAAATATTGTAAAATAAAAAATCAAAAAACATTAAGTTTTTTGATTTCATCAGTAATTTGTCCTATTTTATTGTACTTTTGCCAAAAAATACTTCTTTTTTCCACGTCTAACAATGACAAATTTGCCATCAAAATGTCCATTAGGATCAATTTCTGCATCGAGATCAGTTACCTTTTCTCCGTTAATGCGAATTGCCCCATTGGAAACATCTTCTCTTGCCTGGCGACGCGACGATTCAATTTTTGTATCATCCACTAACCATAAAATGATATTTTTCTTTTCATTTGTTACTTCAACAGAAGGCATATTCTTAAAGCCCTGTTCAATTTCGTCAGTAGTCAAATCTGCAACGTTTCCAGAGAAGAGTGCTGCAGTGATGTGTTGTGCTTCTTCAACAGCCTTTTTACCGTGAACAAACTCGGTGACTTCTTCAGCCAGACGTTTCTGAGCCTGTCTTTTTTCTGGTTCCGTCTCAACATCATGTGCAAGACTTTCAATTTCATTTTGGTTCAGGAACGTAAAGTACTTCAAGTATTTGATAACATCACGATCATCCTGATTAATCCAAAATTGATAAAACTCATATGGTGTTGTCTTCTCAGGGTCAAGCCAAACAGCTCCACCCGCAGTCTTACCAAACTTAGTACCATCAGCCTTTAGCATTAGAGGAATCGTCAGCGCATGTGCTCTAGCATCTGCACCCTCTATTTTATGAATTAAATCAATACCAGCCGTAATATTACCCCATTGATCAGCACCACCAATTTGTAATTGAACATTTTCGTGCTGGAATAGGTGTAAGAAGTCCACCGATTGTAAAATTTGGTAAGTAAACTCTGTAAACGAAATACCAACTTCCAAACGCTTTGCAACTACTTCCTTATTTAGCATCGTATTAACGTTAAATAGTTTTCCGTAATCACGTAAGAAGTCCAACAACGAAAACTGTGAAAGCCAATCATAGTTGTCCACTATCGTGAAATTATCTGTACCAAATAAATGTTCCATCTGAGAAGTAAGAACTTCTTTATTGTGCTGAACTTGGTCCATAGTTTGTAGTTTACGTTCAGAATTTTTGCCTGACGGATCACCAATCGCTCCTGTACCGCCACCAATCACAATCACTGGATGATGACCTTTTAGTTGAAACCTCTTCAACATCATAAAGGGAATTAAGTGCCCAATATGCAGGCTATCTCCCGTGGGATCAACACCACAGTACAAGCCAATTTTCTTTTCATCGGTTAATTTACGTAAATCCTCTTCATCCGTTGTCTGATTAATCGCACCACGCCAACGTAATTCATCAATAATATTCATGTTGTTCCTCCTATATAATGGTCGAATCAAAAAAGTCCCTGATTTCATAATTGAAATCAGGGACGAATATACCGCGGTACCACCTTGAATTGAAAGATACTATCTCTCCACTCTTCGTCAGTAACGCGACGATCCGTATCTAATGCTCCATAACTGTAATTCAAAAACGACCTTTGTTTGACTTACATTACCCGTCAAATTTCTGTTGTCCAAATCATTCTCTACTATATTACTTCATTGCATCTTTAATGTTTAAATTCTAGCGTGCCCACACCGAATTGTCAATCAAGTTTATTTAAGCATATTCCTGCTTAGAATTTTCAATAATTTCGTTAACATATTTTTTTGCTATAATTACGCGCCCATTAAATTCATTTATATGCATTAAGCTTAATCGATCAGCATGCTGTATAGACTTCATATCCAATTCAATCAAATAGGTATTCTGATACTCTTTTGTTACTTTACCAACAAAGCCATGCTTAATCATCGGACAACCAGAACTTTCAACCATGAAACGTTGGTACTTACAATCATCATTTTTCCACATACCCTTCACCCCATTAATTTTTAAATTCTTATGTTATCTATAAGAATTATAATAAACTTAAATTATGAATATTTTGTGAATTTTATAAGGAAAAATTAAAAATATTGATCAGTTTTACACAATCTCAAAAACAGTGATCAAATCTACAATCTCTTTTCGTTTTCAAGCCTTAACTTATCATCTTATTTTGCGTACAATAGGGTAATTAAATAAGATTGAGGTGTACTATGTATAAAAACAAGGTATATTTAGCCAGTCCTTTTTTCTCAGATCAACAAAAAAGCCGGATCAACATCGTTATGAATGCTTTAAAACATAATTCGTCTATTGACGCAGATGAAATCTATAATCCACAAGAACACCAAGAAGATAAGTTACCTTTCGGCTCGCACGAATGGCAAGATTCCGTGTTTGCCACGGATATGAGACAGGTAAAAAAGGCGGATGTTATCGTGTCAATCTTGGACTACAAGTATGAAGAACATAATTTAGAACCTGATGCCGGTACAGTATTTGAAATCGGGGCTGCATGGGCATGGCATATTCCTATCGTCATGGTCCAGTTCAATCCTGAAAATGAACTTAACCTGATGCTCGCCCGCTCCCACACTGCGATGTTTACTGGTGACAAAATTAACGACGGACTAAAAGAATATAATTTCAACACGTTACCTACTGTCTGGACCGATATGAAAGTATTCTAAAAAACGCACAATAAAAAGGGCTGAGAATTTAATTTCTCAGTCCTTTATTTTGACAAAAAACTAGATCGTTTTTTTAATCTTTACTATCTTCAGAATCATCAGTCTTAACATCATCTGATTCTGTTTCTTTTGTATCTGGTTTCTTTTCACTTTCATCCTTTTGTTCACTAGTTGAACTCTTCGCTGATTTAGCAGCCTGTGCGGCTTCTTTGGCAGCTTTGATTTCACTCTCATCAGGAACAATGGATGTTGCTTCTTTTATATCTGGGAGCGGATCAACCAATTTTTCTTGAGGTAAGAAAGTATCATCATATTCTTCGTCAAGATTGAGATGTAGCTTGTTTGCCTCGTAAAATACAGGTTCCATTATTAAAAGCACTGGTAAGTACGCACACACACCAACTACTAAAATAATTGCAAACAACCAAGTAATAAAGGATGGCATTGCAAAGCTACCAAAGTTGTTGGACATATATATAATGGCCGCCCATAGTAATCCCCAGACAATAACAGGTACGTATCCTGCAATCATCAAGATGATATAGTTAACTTTACGACCACCCATGAAACGACGACTGACAGTCAGTGCATGACGCATAGATTGTCCTAAAAATTTCGGTTGCTTTTCACGATATAAGAAAATGCTTTGAGAATATTCAACAGTCTTCCAAATTGTAACAACTGCTAAAAGTGCTTTAAGTATTGCGGCAATAATCGAATTGCTACCAAAGAATGTGTTCAGAATCTCAAACGGTAATTGCCAAAGTGTCATGAACAACCAAGTCCAGAGGCTTAAACGAACTAATTGCCATTTCTTTAAACGCTTGAACTGACTATAGATTGCACGAAATTTAACTTTCACAGAGGCATCCCGAACTCCATCTTGAAGATTAAATTGGATTGCAACCTTAAAGAATTGAATAAAGAACAACAAAATGATGTATAAAATCAATACTAACACCATGCCAAGCCCGTAAATTAACATTGATGATATTGAACTCATACCATACATCATCATCATATATTGTAACGAAAGTTCACGAAGCAGCATGTAGGCTGCAAAGCCCAGAATACCAATCAGTATTGCGGCAACAACGAATAAACCAATAATGGCCCCCAATGCGCTTGAGTAGTTACGCTTGAGTGCCTTTCTGATAGCAGCGTAAAATTGCTTAATCGATAAATTAGTCTGTTTCTCCATTTCTCCACCTATCCCAGGGTCTACCCTGTATTTAATAACGTAAAAAAATTACTGCAACACTGATTGTATCATAAACTACTTTTCAACTGGTAATTAACGCAAATAATTCAAAAATTCGTTAACTTTTAATCAAATATTGTTCTAATCCATAAGAAAATCATAAATTCAACAATTAAATAACGCGGTAAACAGGCGATCTCAATTCAATTATACAAGGTTTGTCATAGCGAAATTCCGTTTTAACGAATTTCGGATACTGACGCTTATATTAATGAACATTGCCTATTTACCACGTTTCAAAACATCATAAAATCAATGTTAAAACAATGAATCTGGAATAAATAAATCTCCTAAAGTAGCTGCCATGATTGCCTTAATTGCATGCATTCGGTTCTCAGCTTCTTGAAAGACAACTGACTGTTTTCCGTTGAAAACATCGTCAGTAATCTCGATTGCATCCATACTGAATTGTTCACCTAATTGTTTGCCAACCACGGTGTCGTGGTTATGATATGCCGGTAAACAATGCATCACAATTGCACTTGAACCAGCTTGAGCAAGTAACTCTTGATTAATTTGGTAAGGTTTTAAAAGATCAATTCTAGTTTTCGGATCCACATCTTCACCCATTGAAATCCAAACATCGGTGTATAAGGCGTCAGCACCATTAACTGCCTCGACTGGATCCTCAGTAAGTAGTATCTTACTACCAGTTTGGTCTGCAGCAGTTTGTGCTAACTCAATAATATCATTAGCTGGCCACAAGGCTTTAGGGGCACCAATGTGAATATTAACTCCCAATTTAGCTGCCGTCACTAGCAAAGAGTTCCCCATATTGTTACGGCCATCCCCCAAGTACGTCAACGTTAATCCCTCTAAATGACCAAAATGTTCCTTCAAAGTTAAAAAGTCGGCGATCATCTGAGTTGGATGCCATTCATCGGTTAATCCGTTCCAAACCGGGACCCCACTAAACTGTGCTAGTTGCTCGACAGTTTTTTGAGCAAATCCACGATATTCGATGCCATCAAACATACTACCCAGGACTTTAGCAGTATCAATAGTAGATTCTTTTTTCCCAAATTGTATATCGTTCTTGCCTAAAAATTCAGGATGAGCTCCTAAATCCACTGATGCGACCGTAAATGAGGAGCGTGTCCGAGTAGAAGTTTTTTCAAATAAAAGGGCAATATTCTTTCCTTGTAAATAGGGGTGAGGAATATTGTTCTTTTTTAAATACTTTAGATGTGCCGCAAAATCAATTAAATAATTAAGCTCTGCGGACGAAAAATCAATTTCTTTTAAAAATGATTTGTTTTGGAAATGATTCATGCTAATTGAGCTCCTTCCTTTTTCAACACTGCACCGATCTGTGATAATCCGGTCAATAAGTCTTCAGTCGTCATTATCAGTGGTGGTAGTAAACGCAACGTATTGTGCTTAGCAGACAAAGTTAAAACACCCTGGTCATGAAGTGTATCAATGATTTTATTGACGTCTAACGCATCATTTAAATGGATTCCAATCATGAGGCCTTTACCCGAAACCGATTCAACTCCCACCAATGAAACAATTTTATCATTCAAGTACTGCCAAACTTGATTCGTCTTATCTTGAACTTGAGATAAAAATGCGGGCGTCAACTGCTGTAAGACACCTTTTGCTGATGCTAATGCTAACTTATTGCCACCAAATGTCGTGCCATGAGTACCTGGACCAAAGGCAGGCGCCAATGCTTGTTTGCCAATCATCGCACCGAGTGGTAACCCGTTAGCAATTCCTTTAGCAACGGTCACAATATCCGGATCTAGATTGTAATGCTGGTAGGCAAATTTTTTACCCGTCCTACCAATGCCAGTTTGAACTTCATCAATGATTAACAGCGCCCCATTTTTTTTGCAAGCATCTTGAATTTGTTGAAGCCATTTTGAATCTCCATTAATGACGCCACCTTCTCCTTGAATTACTTCCAATATGACCGCAGCAATCTGATCGTTGATCTGCGTCAGCGCCGATTCATCGTTGAAATTTGCAAACTTGATGTCAGGAACTAGAGGAGCGAAGCCATTTTGAATATCTGGATTGCCGGTTAACGACATGGATCCGTATGTTCGACCATGAAAACTATTGTTAAATGCTAAAACAGTTGTTTTTCCAGTTGCTTTACGAGCTAACTTCAACGCTGCTTCATTGGCTTCGGTCCCTGAATTACAAAAGAACGCCAGCATGTCCGGTTCACACAATGCACCCGCAACATCGTCTACTAATTGGCTCTCGTAAAGATTGGAAGTATGCCAAATTTTAGTAGCTTGTTCTGCAACATTTTTTTGGATGATCTCATTACTATAACCAAAGTTGCATACTCCGATCCCGCTTGTTAAATCTAGGTATGTATGACCATTACTGTCTGTTAAGTGCCAGTCATGCCCAGCAACAATATCAATTGGATACTGTTGATATGTTGGAAAAATATGTTCCATAATGTTTGTCTCCTTTTTTATCTACCCAATAATGCTATTAGCAGAGCTCTTATGCAGAACCGTGCCTGAGTTTGAAAGATCATTAGTAATGAGCACTTGATGAACGCCTGAGTGTAATGCATGAAATGCAGCTTTAATTTTTGGCATCATTCCGGCTTTAATTTGCTGTTGTTGAAATAATTTGTCGGCTGCGTTTTGGTCAAGTAAGGGCACAACTTTACCAGCATTTAAAACACCTGGTACATCTGTTAACAATACTAGTTTGTTAGCCCCCATTTTTGCTGCAATCGCTGCTGCAGCTGTATCAGCATTAACATTCAGTAGCTGACCATCAGTGGTTTGTGCCAGTGGTGCCAACACACCGATTTCTTTATCCAGCACATCGTTAAGCCACAGATCGTTAACGGAAGTAATTTTGCCGACCCTTCCATACTGTGCCTGATCAAGGTACTCACCAGACAATAATTGGTTGTCACTTGTATTTAGACCAACAACGGAAAGATGATGTCGGCTTATCTGTTGACAAATTGCCGGTTGAACTACGCCCAGTAATACTGCTTGTGTCAGGGCAAGGGTTTGCTGATCAGTAACTCGAATACCATTTTGTTTGTGAACAGCTAGTCCCATTTGGTTTGACCATTGATTAATCTGCGGACCACCACCATGAATAATTAAAATATGTTTACCCTGTGTCTGCCATTTACCTAACTGACTATAAAATTGTTCTGGCAGCTGATCGCTCGCGTGACCGCCAACTTTAATTACTATTGTTTCTGCCATCATCTTTCACGCTCCTAATTAACTGTGATAAGCGGCATTAATCTTGACGTATTGATACGTCAAATCGCAACCCCAAGCTTGTCCGTTTGCATCCCCATTATTCAGATCAACTTTAATCGTCACAACATTTGATTTAAGACTGTCTTTCATCACACCTTCGTCAAAAATTGCCGCCTGGCTATTTTTAACAATAATTTGATCGTTAAACCACACTGATACATGTTCCACATCCACATGAGCATTAGTTTGTCCAATTGCTCCCATCAGGCGCCCCCAGTTAGGATCCTCACCAAAAATGGCCGCCTTAACAAGGTTTGATCCCACAATCGCTTTAGCAACGGTCTGAGCTTCTTCATGATTTAATGCTCCCATCACGTTAGCCTCAACCAGCTTTGTAGCACCCTCACCACCTTCAGCAATCGATTTTGCTAGAAAACCAAGTACCTGATGAAATGCTGCTACAAAAACTGGATAATCTGCATGCTCGCTAGTCAACTGTTGATTAGATGCCATACCATTAGCCATCACCACCACCATGTCATTGGTTGATGTATCACCATCCACGGTAATTTGGTTAAAGGTTTCATCAACCTGGGAACTTAGTAGTTGTTGCAGTTCAATGCCATCAACGTTTGCATCAGTAGTGACAAAGCCCAACATCGTGGCCATATTCGGATGAATCATTCCCGAGCCTTTTGCAAATCCACTCATCGTCACTGTCTGATCATTAATTTTAAATTGCACGCTGATTGTCTTTGGGTGTTTATCAGTTGTCAAAATTGCTTCCGTCACATTGGCATTTTTAGTTAACTCCAATTGTTCAATTCCTTCAGTAATCTTATCCATTGGCATTTGTTCGCCAATGATGCCTGTTGATGCAACACCAACCAAATCATTGTTAATGTTTAGCTTTTGCGCAGTTAACTGTTGCATCATATGTGCATCTTTTGTTCCTTGGGGCCCAGTGCATGAATTCGCATTAGCACTATTCATAATCATCGCTTGAAGTTGATGATTTACATTAATGGTGAGTTTGGTCAGCTTAGTTGGTGCGGCCTGAAATTGGTTAGTTGTGTATACACCTGCCGCTGATGCAGGAACTTCTGAGTAGAGCCAACCCATATCCTTTTTTTCTTCTTTTAAGCCAGCATGCAGTCCGTCACTATAAAATCCTGTTGGCCACGTGTAAGTATCTAATTTTTTTATTTCGTTTGTTAATGTTGCTTTCATATATAAAACCCCTTTTTTATTATGGCAAAATCACTGCAGTTGGTAGTCCGTCTTGATCGTTAAAATCAAACATTTGATTGAAATTTTGAATAGCCTGTCCACCGGCACCCTTAACCAGGTTATCGATGACACTTGCAACCATGATTGTGTGTGTCGTGTCATTATACAGAACACCTAAATCACAGTAGTTCGTACCGACAACTTGTTTGATTGTTGGCAATTTTTCGCCAGTGTATCGGACAAAAGTATCATCGTCATATATCTTATGAAAGGCATCATCAACTTGTTGCGCGTTAATACCAGGTAATGCCTTTACGTAAATCGTTGATAAAATTCCTCGTGTAATTGGCAACAGCGTGGTACTGAATTGAATTGCTTTAACGTTTCGATCCCACTGTTTTAACTGCTGCACAATTTCCGGAATGTGTTTATGGTGGTTGACGTTATATAGTTGCAAATTATCGTTGACCTGCGTGAAGTGCGTCATTTCACTCAATTTTTTGCCTGCTCCAGAGGTGCCAGATTTTGCGTCAACAATTATGCTGTCAACGTCCACCAAATGTTCCTGAATTAACGGTGCCAATCCCAATAATGTTGCTGTTGCGTAACATCCGGGATTAGCAACATATGTTTGTTCTTTAGCACTATTAAAATCTGTTAACCCGTAATGTGCGCCGGTCAAATCTTCCTGTCTAGCAGCCGGTTTGTGGTACCACTTTTCATACAGATCTGATTGTTTCAACCGATAGTCTCCAGATAAATCAATTACTGGAAAATGGTGTTTAATAAAAGGTCCGGCAAGTTTGGCTGTGACCCCCGCTGATGTTGCAAAAAAAATGGCATCATCTTGTTTCATAATCGTCTCACTATTGTAAGGAAAAACTTGATGCTCACTATCACCTAATAATGGAACAACTTCGCTCAGTGAAAGCGTCTCATCTTGATCATGGCCGTAAAGGTCAATCTGTTCAACGTGTGAATGTCCTTGAAGCATTTGATATAGCACCATGCCGCCATATCCCGTAATACCGACTAAAGCAATTTTCATTTTAACCATCTCTCTTACATGCATTTAATGGATCTTTATTAATTGATACTAGATTACAATGACTAAATATAAATTGCAAGCTTTATTTAATTTTTATTCATTATAATTTGCTGTATTCTATTTTTTATTCATAAAATACCGCATTTTTCCATATTTTATGAATTTTATACTTGACTATTACATTCAAATATCGTTAATATAGTGACAAATAAATTGAATAATAATACGGAGGTCTATAAAAATGAAAAAATACCTTACTTTAGAAGATGGCACAATTTTTAGCGGTACCGCATTTGGTGCAACACAAATAACTGCTGCAGGAGAAATAGTTTTTAACACAGGTATGACTGGCTATCAAGAGGCAATTACTGATCCTTCTTACACTAACCAGTTACTGACATTTACGTATCCATTAATCGGAACGTATGGCATCGTTAAGGATCAAAATCAAAGTGGCAGTTCCACTTGTCAAGCTGTATTAGTTCGACATTTGGAAACAGAAGTCGACAACGCTAATCTAACACTGAATGAATGGTTAAAGCAGCAGTATGTTCCAGGCATGTGCGACCTAGATACTAGGGCACTGACTAAACATATCCGCAAACATGGTACCTTGAAGGCGATTCTCTCAAACCAACCAGTTGATCACGATGAATTTCTACATATGTATGGAGTCTTAGGTAATAGTATTAGCAAACAACCGACCCTTCAGCATGAATCATATCAAGTTGATGACGCCGAATTTCACGTGGTGGTTATCGACTATGGGATCAAGCAAGCCATTATTGAAGAATTAATGAACGTTGGTTGCAGTGTCACAGTCGTGCCTTACACCACAAATTTTAAGGATATTGAAGTTTTAAATCCAGATGGAATTTTGTTATCCAACGGTCCCGATGACCCCAATGTTTACGTTGATACGCTCCCACTGATTCAGGAACTAGAACAGTCGTATCCAATTGCAGGCATCTGCTTAGGTCATCAGCTGTTAGCACTTGCAAACGGGGCAAAAACATATCAACTACCTTTTGGTCACCGCGGCCTCAATCATCCAGTTAAACTGCTTAATACTAATCAGACGATTATGACTAGTCAAAATCATGGCTTTGCTGTTGATCCTGATTCACTTACCGATACCGATTTAGTAGTTACTGCCGTTGAAGGCAACGACCAGACAATTGAAGGCTTGGCTTTACAGCAATTGCCTGCCATTAGTGTTCAATTTCATCCAGAGGCTAACCCTGGTCCACTAGATGCCACTAATTTTTTCCATGAATTTAAAGAATTAATGCATAAGGAGGTAAAAGTTCATGCCTAAAAATAATTCGATTCATAAAATCGCGGTAATCGGTTCTGGACCGATTATTATCGGTCAGGCCGCCGAGTTTGATTACGCGGGTAGTCAGGCGTGCATTAGTTTGCGTGAAGAGGGCTACGAAGTAATTCTGATCAACTCCAACCCGTCAACCATTATGACCGATGACGAAATTGCCGATAAAGTGTACTTAGAACCACTTACCTTAGATTCTGTCAGTAAAATTTTGGCAAAGGAGCAACCAGATGCACTCTTACCAACCCTCGGTGGTCAAACAGGACTTAATTTAGCCGTTGAGCTTAACGACGCCGGAGTTTTAGATAAGTATCACATTGAATTACTAGGTACCGGGCTTAAAACCATTGAACAAGCTGAAGATCGGCAACAGTTCAAACAGCTAATGCAAGATATCAACCAACCGGTGCCAGCAAGTTTAACCGTCCATAACTTAGATGATGCGTTAAACTTTGCCAAAAAAATTGGTTACCCAGTAATTGTCCGTCCGGCCTACACTCTTGGCGGTACTGGTGGTGGAATTGCCTTAAATCAGGATGAACTAGTCAAGATTGGCACTCGGGGGCTCTCAATGTCCCCGGTGACTGAATGCTTAATCGAAAAAAGTATTGCCGGATTCAAAGAAATTGAATTTGAAGTCATGCGAGATGCCAATGGAGATAAGATTAGCGTTTGCTGTATGGAAAATTTTGATCCTGTTGGTATCCACACTGGTGATTCCATTGTAGTAGCCCCAAGTCAGTCCTTGAATGATCACCAGTTTCAACAGTTAAGGTATGCGTCACTTTCAATTGTCGAAGCATTAAAAATCAAAGGTGGTTGTAACGTTCAACTCGCACAAGATCCAAATAGTGATCAGTACTACATTATTGAAGTAAATCCACGAGTTAGCCGTTCTTCGGCCCTTGCTTCCAAAGCGACCGGATATCCAATCGCAAAAATTGCAGCCAAAATTGCCGTCGGTCTCGATTTAAATGAAATTACGAATCCTGTAACTCAGACAACCTATGCAGCTTTCGAACCGGCTTTAGATTATGTCGTTGCCAAGATTCCGCGGTTCCCATTTGATAAGTTCACAGGTGCAGATCGTCAACTCGGCACTCAAATGAAAGCAACTGGGGAGGTAATGGGAATTGGTTTAACAATTGAGGAAGCCTTACTTAAGGCAGTTGCTTCTCTAGAAATTGAGCCACAAATTGAGACGTCTCTTTTGCCCTTAACAAAGCAGACTGATGAAGAACTATCATTCGCCCTAACCCATCCAACTGATCAACGACTATTTGAAATATTTTCAGCACTGGATCGTTACTGGAGTGTCAAAAAAATCGCTGACTTAACAAAAATTACGCCTATTTTTTTACACAAATTAGCTCATATCTGGCAGTTAAAGAACAGTCTTGGTGGTCAACTCACATCATCACTGTTAGCTGATGCTAAGCAATATGGTTTCAGTAACGCAATGATTGCTGCCGCTTCCGGCAAATCAGAATTACAGATTGAAGAACTGATTGTTCAGTCAAATATCGCACCAGTTTATAAAATGGTTGATACCTGTGCCGGTGAATTTGCTAGTGCAACTCCATATTTTTATAGCAGCTTTTTCCCCGGCGAAAATGAAAGCAAACCACTCGGTAAAAGCATTATTGTCCTGGGTTCAGGCCCAATCAGAATTGGTCAGGGAGTTGAATTTGATTACACAACGGTTCATTGTGTGCAAGCCATTCAACAAGCTGGTTATCACGCTATTATCGTGAACAATAATCCCGAAACCGTCTCAACAGATTTTTCAATCTCAGATAAGTTATACTTTGAACCACTGACTACGGAAAGTGTTATGAACATCGTCAATCTGGAACAGCCACTGGGAGTCATTGTTCAATTTGGTGGGCAAACAGCAATTAATTTAACCGCATCCTTAGTTCAACACGGTGTTAAAATTTTAGGCACATCGTTAGCCGGTATTGACCAAACAGAAGATCGGCACCAATTTGAAGAGCTACTAATTGGTCAGCATATTGCTCAACCAAAAGGAGCAACCACAATGAACCTTGAAGAGGCTGCGGCAATTGCACCTCACATTGGTTATCCAGTCATGGTTCGACCAAGTTTTGTTCTTGGTGGTCGAGCAATGGCGGTGGTGCATAATGAAGATGAGCTCGCCAACTATGTCGATAAAGCAATGAAAGCAGCGCCTCACCAGCCAATTTTAATTGATCACTATGTGGCAGGCATCGAATGTGAAGCGGACATTCTTAGCGATGGCCACGATGTCTTCATCCCCGGCATCATGGAACACCTGGAAGGATCAGGTATTCACTCCGGAGATTCAATTGCTATGTACCCATCGCAGCGTCTTACTGATCAGCAAAAACAAGCAATCGAATCAATTGCTATTAAAATTGGTAAGCAGGTACACTGCGTTGGCATGATGAACATTCAATTTATCGTTGCAGACCAGGTTTATGTAATTGAAGTCAACCCTCGAGCTAGTCGGACAGTTCCCTTCATGAGTAAAATCACTGGTCAGCACTTGGCAAAAATTGCCACCAGTTTAATCATGGGAAATAGTTTGGCGGATCTGGGCTTAGAAGCTGGTTGTGCTAAAGAACCAGCCCATGTGTCAATCAAGGCACCAGTCTTCTCATTCACAAAAAATTACCTGGCATGGACTGCTCTCTATCTCCTGAAATGAAATCAACTGGTGAAACGATTGGCTTGGGTGATTCCTATGAAGAAGCAATGCATAATGCGCTCAGTGATAGCTACCACTTAACCGCACCAATCGGCGAACAAACCGCTCTAGTTGACGAAGCCAGTGCTCAAGACACGTCCTTAATGAATTTACTAAATCAAATAAATATCGATATCCAGGTGATTGCCGCAAATGAAACCCCAACCATTAATCCAAGCAACGTTTGGCTGGTGATTAACAGTGAGACAGAACAAACAACCACAACAAAATTAAATTACTTTGCATTAAGTAATGGCATCCCATTCTTCAGTGCAACGGAGACATTAAAAGGAATATTAACAAGTCAGAGTGCGGAGGCCCACGGGTTGAGACCGGTGTGTAAGAGTACTATGTTAATTAATCGTGGGTTGGGCGATTGATTTGCATAGTTCTTTTACACGTTAGGTCTCAGTGGGTATGCAGCACGTTTCGACCAGAGTGCGGAATACCCACGGGTTGAGACCGGTGTGTAAGAGTACTATGTTAATTAATCGTGGGTTGGGCGATTGATTTGCATAGTTCTTTTACACGTTAGGTCTCAGTGGGTATGCAGCACGTTTCGACTATATTGCCCGAACGCTCACACACTCATCCTCAATTTCAATATTGACTAAACGTGTGTAGCAAGCCTGACACACAAAATATAAACATAAAATGCACTACCGATCTAAAACCATGATCGATAGTGCATTTTATGTTTATATTACGGTGTCAGAGCGGTTTGCTATACACTCTCACTAAATACATGTTTTTCCAACTTATAAGTGTGATCACACATCTGTGCCACTGCCGCTTCATGGGTCACGATGATAACACACTTACCTTGTTCATGAGCAATTTTTTGAAATAGATCCACTACCTCAATCGTATTATCCTCATCAAGATTGCCAGTTGGTTCATCTGCTACTACCAAGTTGGCGTCACACGCCATTGTCCTGGCAATGGCAACTCTTTGTTGCTGACCACCAGAAAGTTTCTGAACATTTTTTTGCATTTGTACATGTGCTAATCCGAGCTTATGCAACATATCAATTGCGTATTTCTTATCTCCAGTATGTTTAGAACCTGTAATCGCCATTGCCGTCAATAAATTATCAATCGCCGACATATAGGTAAAGAGATTGTAAGATTGAAAAACGATCGACACATCATTCTTTCGATAATTGGTTAATCCAATTTCGCTAATATTACGATCATCATACAAAATTTGACCTGCTTTTGGCTTATCCAGTCCAGCTAGTAAAGATAAAAAAGTAGTTTTGCCAGCTCCACTTTGCCCAACAATTGCGTATGATTGGCCGGCCTCAAAGGATAGATTAACGTGTTCAAACAAGCTATCATCTTGATGCGTATACCAATACCCGACATCTTTAACTTCAAGCATTTAACATTCCTCCTTATTCAATCAATACTTTTTTAGGTTCTAATCGTAGTATTCCAAACGATGCGATCATTGTTGATAGGAAAATAATTGCTAGTCCAAATCCACCCAACTCGACCATCGTTAGAGCCGTAACACTAACATCAAGTTGTTCTTGCGATGATGATTGTCTACCGCCCATCATTCCTGGTGTGCCACCAGATTTACCAGCAGTCACGGTTGCTCCACCACTCGGTCTGCCGCCACTCATGGAGCCACCTTGTCCTCCAGGAGCAGACATTGATGTTGAAGTAGTCGTTTCTTGACTCTGTAGTTCTTGTGCCAGTTTGTTACCTACAAATTTGCCACCAATTCCGGCAACAGCGAGTGAAACTATCAGAATTGCCACTAATTCTGTAAAGAATTGAGCAACAATCTTCCAGCGAGATTCGCCGAGTGATAACAAAATACCGATTTCATGACGTCGTTCACGAACCATTAAAATCACAATCAGTGCCAAAATAATTGTTCCAGCAATTGCCACCAGCCAAACTATCTTATCAGCAAATGATTTAATGTTTTTCATTGAAGCTTTGACAGTTTCGTAGTTGCTATCATCAGTTGAAAGTGAATACTTTTTAGTATTAATCAACTTATTCCCCGCACTCTTAACCGACTTAATCTTTGAAGGATTTGAGACTGTGAAAGTCGCTGAATCGGCCGTGTTTGCATACTTGCTACCCTTGATGGTATTAGCAAATGTATACGACGTATAAATCGTATTTGACGGATCAGACTGGCCAGGCATTGCTGAACTTGCTTCAGAACTTGATGAGGCCTTATAGATACCCACGATCTTCAGTTTATAAGTCCCGCTACCAGATGATTTCTTAACGGTAATCGTGTCACCAACACTCAAGTTATCTTCCTTAGCGAGTTCACTTTCAATAACTACGTGATTGGTGTTTTCATCAGCAGAAGTAATACCGCGTCCTTTGGTAATCTTATATGTTCCATCATCGAAGCTTGACGATTCACTAGTACTGGTTACACCAGTGACAGTAATATCACCAGAACTGTTGCTTGATGAACCCCCTGGCATGTTTGATGAACTCGATGTAGAAATGGCATCAAAGCTCTTTGCATTAACGGTTGTTGAAGATGTAACATCATAACTCGAAACATTGGCCAACTTGGCAATCTTTTTTACGTCGCTGAGTTTAACTGATGACATTTTCAAAGTTGGCCTGGATGATGACGATGACGATTTCTTCATTTCTTTGAAAGCTTGACTCCTGTTTGCTGATAACGTTAACGATGCACCCACGCTTGCTTTAGCGTTAGCCGTTGCCGTATCAGCGGCATTACGAATTAGTAAACCTGCCAGCACAAATAACATAATTGCTGATGTAACTAAAATTAAAAGAATTGATCTTCCCTTTTTGGCCGTGAGACTTAGCCATGCACGTCTAATAAAATTCATAATGGCCCTCCTTTTTAAATTTTTTCTTGATTTACGAATTACACTCTAACCAATAATCATGACTTATTTATGAAATAAGTAAGGCCTTTAAACGCTCAAATTTAAAATTATTAATATCCTTGCTTGGATATTAATTAAATGTTTTGCTATTCTTAGTAAGGTTAATTTTTATTCAAGAGAGAGGGAGTAATATGGATTCACGTATACCTTTGCGAGTAAAACTCGCAATTTTGTCTGCTGGGCTGTTATCATTTGTCGGCATATTAGTTGAAACTTCAATGAACGTGACATTTCCCACGCTAATTAAGGAATTGCACGTCAGTCTGAGCACAGTTCAATGGCTAACAACCGGCTACTTATTACTCGTCACAATTGTAATGAGCACTACAGCTTATGTTATGAAAAGATTCGATGCTAAAAATATCTTCATTTTTGCGGCAAGTTTTAGTTTAATAGGTGGAATCTTAGCATTAGTAGCACCCAATTTCTGGATCCTACTAGTCGGAAGACTAATTCAGGCCATTGCCACTGGATTATCAACACCGTTAATGTTTAATTTAATCTTTGCAAAAGTGCCAAAGCAAAAATTAGGGGTCTACTCCGGTATGGCAAGTGTGGTAATTTCATTAGCCCCTGCACTTGGCCCCACTTATGGTGGGATTTTAACTAGTATTTGGTCTTGGCGCGCAATTTTTATTGGTGTTATTCCAATCATTATCATCGTGGGATTCTTTGGTATCTCAACCATTAACGAAAAGGCAATTGGCATTCAAAAGGGTACCTTTGATTATATTGGTGCGATCGCACTAGCTATCGTGTTTACTTCAATTTTGCTGACATTCGATCAAGCCGGTAATTACGGTTGGTACTCAATCAGGTTCTGGATTGGCGTCATCTTATCAGTACTATTTTTAGGTATCTTCCTCTTGTATGCAAATAAAGGTCGTCGCAAGTTGCTCGACTATCGCATTCTTAAATTACCATTGCTACGGTTAAGACTGTTTAACTACTTTAGCCTGCAACTAATCAATATCGGTATGTCGTTCGTGTTACCATTATTTGCACAAACCGTTCTGCACTGTTCGGCAATGCAGGCCGGCCTAATGATGCTGCCGGGCTCGTTAATTGGCGCAATTACTGGGCCAATCGCTGGTCGGTTTTATGATCAACATGGTGCGTTTAGTCCGTTGTTAACTAGTTCAATACTGATGCTTGTCGGGACACTTGGTTTTTTCTTCATGACAAAATCGTTAACAGTCATGAGCACTACTTTCATTTATGTAGTCATGAGAATTGGCTTTAACACCGGATTTGGCACCGCAATATCTGATGGAAGCCTTCAAGTGTCATTTAAAAATAAAGCTGATCAAAACTCACTCTTCAGCATGATGCAACAATACGCTGGTTCGTTAGGAACTAATGTCTTGTCAGTAGTGATTTCTGCTACCATCGTCATGCACGCCGACCGCAGCACTGTTATCAATACGATGAACGGTAGCCATATGGCATTTTTGGCTGTCTCTATTTTAGGTATTCTTGTCCTATGCTCGGTGATTTATGCTGAAATGAAGTATGGTCATCAACGGACAGATAACTAAAATTTAGATTTTAACGATTAATCCTGTAATTCTGATCTGTTTAAGGATATATTTATAGTTGAACAATGTTGCCTTAAAAATTTTGAATAGTAAGGAGTAGTTAACGTGTCAATTTCAAAAGATGTTGCAAAAGTTCAACCATCCGCAACCCTAGCGATGTCGTCAAAAACCAAGGCGATGATCAAAAAAGGTGTTGACGTAATCAACTTGTCAATCGGGGAACCAGATTTCACCACTCCGGAGCAAATTAAACAAGCGGCCATCGACGCAATCAAATCTGGAAAAGCCAGCTTCTACACTCCAGCAGGTGGATTGCCAGAACTGAAACAGGCGGTATGTGATCGAATTAAACTTGAAGATGGTGTTGAATACAATCCAAATCAAGTGATCGTGACTGACGGCGCCAAATTCTCACTATTTTTAATTTTTCAAGTAATTCTAAATGAAGGTGAAGATGTTTTGTTGCCTGAGCCATTTTGGGTTAGCTATGCAGAACAAGTTCACCTTGCTGGTGGCAACGCAATTGCTGTCAAAACAACCGGCAAGGACCATAAAGTCACCGTAGCCGATCTAGATCGCTCGATTACGCCAAGTACTCAAGCACTAGTGATCAACTCACCACAAAACCCATCAGGTCTCGTTTATGAAGCGGATGAACTTGAGGCAATCGGTAACTGGGCGGTAAAACATGACATATTAATTATCGCAGATGATATATACAGTAACCTGATTTTTAATGGTCATAAGTTCACATCAATTGTGACGCTGGGTGATGAAATTAAAAAACATACTTTGCTTGTGTCCGGTGTATCTAAAACATATTCCATGACTGGCTGGAGAATTGGCTACGTGCTGGGTGATGAAAAAATCATTAAAATCATGAATACCGTTGCGAGCCACGCTACCGGTAATCCGGCGGCCGTTAGTCAATACGCGGCAATTGAGGCTTTGACTAACGATCAATCTGATGCTAAAAAAATGCGTCAGGCTTTTGAAGATCGTTTAAACATTTTCTACCCAAAGATCGCCAATCTACCAGGCTTTGACCTGCCAACCAAACCTCAAGGTGCCTTCTACCTTTTTCCTAATGTTAAGAAGGCTGTGTCACTTTGCGGATTTAACAATACTGAAGAATTTGTCAACGCACTGTTAGAAGAGGCCCACGTGGCAGTTGTCAGTGGTAAAGCATTCAGTCAGCCCGACAATATTCGTTTCAGTTATGCCAACAGCAAGGAAAATCTACTTGAAGCTTATGATCGAATCGTTAAGTTTTTAAATAACCACGGCGTCACAGTTAATGAATAAAATTTAAAAAAGAATCACCTGATGGTGGTTCTTTTTTATTGATTTTGCGCTCTTAATGTTTAACGTTTTCTCTGTATAACTGTAAGTTTAATTGACATATTATCGATGATGTCAAATAATGTAACATTAAAAAGTTCTGATCAAACACTTGGAGGATGAAAGAATGCGCACTGTAGATACATGTATTAAAAACGGACAAGTTTTAAACGTTTTTAAACGTCAATTTGAACAAAGAGATTTATGGATTGACGAGGGAATAATTATTGCGGTCGGTAGCACTGATTTCGCCGCTAAAAATGTGATTGATGCCCGTGATAAATACATTGTCCCTGGATTTATCGATGCACATGTGCATATTGAAAGTTCAATGGTTACCCCGAGTGAAGTTGGTAAAGTTCTACTAAAGCACGGTGTCACAGCCATTTTTACTGACCCCCATGAAATTGCTAATGTTAAAGGGACAGCCGGCATTGAATATATGATTCAAGATGCTCGTCAAACCGCCTTGGATGTATTTTTTATGTTGCCATCATCGGTTCCTTGTACACCTTTTGAACACGCTGGTGCAATCTTAAACGCTGCTGACTTAAAACCGTTATACCAATACCCAGAGGTTAAAGGGCTAGCTGAAGTTATGGATTATCCAGCCGTTGCCGCTGGTGATAGCGAAACAATGGCTAAAATCAATGACGCAATTGAAGCCGGCTATCATGCTGACGGCCACGCCGCTGGACTAACGGTTGACCAGTTAGATGTGTACAGACAAGCAGGCATTCATACCGACCATGAAGCTGGTAACGTTCAAGAAATCAACGATCGCCTAGCAACCGGGTTTTCAGTGTTTCTCCGAGAAGGAACTGTTGAACGAGACATTGCTAATACCATTCAGGCAGTCAATGAAAGTAACGCCCAAGACTTTTCATTTTGTACCGACGATAAATTAATCGATGACCTAATGGACGAAGGATCAATTGACTACTGCATTAAGTTAGCCATTCAACTTGGCTTAAGACCGGAGCTCGCATACACTATGGCCAGTTATAATGCTGCGATGGCTCACAACTTGCCACATACGGGTGCACTAGCCGCTGGTTATCACGCTGACCTAGTCTTTTTAGATGATCCACACAAAGTTGCTATTGATTCTGTGATGAAAGACGGAGCATGGATTGAAGATCAACAAACCAATCCTCTACCTGCTGGCGCATCGACCGTTCATCATCACTTAAAATTAGAAGACCTGGCGCTACCGTTAAAATCTGACTATTGTCACGTGATTGGGATTCAACCTAATCATATTGTCACTGATCATTTGAAAGAGCATGTTAATCTTAAAGATGGCCAATTCGTGGCAGATACCGACAGTGATATTTTAAAAATGGCCGTTATTGAGCGTCATCATGATTTAGGGACCGTTGGTTTAGGTATAGTTCACGGGTTCAAATTACAGTGTGGTGCAGTTGCTACCACTATCGCTCATGACTCACACAATCTAGTGGTTGTTGGTACTAATGACGAAGCAATGTATCGAGCAGTCCAAGAATTAACCAATGTTGGCGGTGGTATCACGGTAGTCGACGATAACCATGTATTGGCAACCATGCCATTAGCCGTAGCCGGCCTAATGTCTGACAAGAGTTATCAGGATGCTGCTAAAGATTTAAAAAAGATTACCGAAGCATACGATAAAATTAGCAGCAACCGTGAATTTAATCCATTTATTACCCTCTCATTCTTAACTTTGCCAGTCATACCATCAATCAAGCTAACTGATCAAGGTCTGTTTGATTTTGACCAATATCGATTTATTGAAAATGAAATTTAGTACAAAATGTGATTAGAAAATCGTTTCTCATTTATATTAAGTAGCCGTTCCGTGGTTAATAAGGCCTCCAAAACTAAAATTAAGAATTTTAGTTTTGGAGGCCTTACCTTCTGGAAGCAAAAACACCCTTATTTCCACTCTCATTTTCTATATTTACTTTTTAGCACCTCGTAGAGAAATCACAATCACCACTAATTCAATCGCTAGAAAACTTGCCAGAACTGTATACGCGTGCTGTGATCCTATGGCAGTAGCGGCCGCCAACTTAACATGGTTGCCAGACTGGCTTAAAGCAATAATTGCTGACACAATCGCCGTTCCCATTGCACCCGCAAACTGCTGTAATGTGTTCATAACCGCATTACCATCAGATTGCTGATCACCATTTAATTGTTTTAGTCCACTGGTCATGATATTTCCAAATGAAATACCAATGCCCAGCATATACAACATATAAACGACCATCACTAAAATATTAGACATATCCAAGCTATAGATACAAAAAACAATCATCGCGATCAATGCAATCAAAGACCCTGCTATAAGGGGAATTGATGCCCCAAACCGATCCAAGATTCTGCCACTAAACGGTGCCAGTGCGGCACCAAACGCGGCACCCGGTAAAACAATCAGGCCTGCCAACGTTGATGAACTTTGATTAACCAATTGAATATAGTTAGGAATTACAAATGACAACCCTAGTGCAGTGGTCTGAAATAGAACAAAGCTCAGCACGTGGCCGGAAAAATGCCAGTTACCAAACATATGTAAATTAATAATTGGGTCTTTAACATGGTTAGATCTGACAATCAAACCTGCCAATCCCACCAATCCAATTATCCAACATCCGCCGACTGCTAGGCTAATAATTGCATTGCTACTAAGGTGATTAAAGCCCAAAATCAAGCCGGTAAACATAATGACAATAAGTAACACACTGATCAAATCGATTTTGGTGTCCACAGTAGGCACTTTCTGTTCAATACAGCGGATTCCCAAAATAAGTGAAATTATCAGTATGGGAATTAAAAATGCAAAAATGTAACGCCACCCAAGCGTAGCAACAACGATTCCACCAAATGTTGGTCCAATTGCTGGATCAATCGCCGTAATTAAAGTACCAACGCCCATCATCATCCCAATTTTACTAAGGGGTACCTGCTCCAAAATAATATTGAACATCAATGGTAGCGCAATTCCCGTACCGAATCCTTGCACGATTCTACCTAAAAATAAAACAATGAAATTAGGAGCTAGTGCACATAAAATGACCCCGGCAGTAAACAGACTGATTGCCGTTAGAAATAAACTTTTCATTTTAAATTTGCGTTTAAAGGTTGCTGATAGTGGCACCATAATTGCTACCACCAACAAATACCCCGTTGTCAGCCACTGAACCGTTGCCGTCGAAACATTAAATTCACGCATTAAGGTTGGAAATGTAATGTTCATCGCCGTTTCAACAATCACGCCACAAAATGACATTAAGCCAGCGGCCACAATGGCACCTATCACCTTTGTCGAAATACTATTGGAACTTTTTTCTGCCATCTAATCCTCCTCATCTTTGATCGTCGTTAATGTAATAAGTTAATAATCGCTGGAACACAGCAATGTCATCGTGTGAAAATTTCATCGCTAGACGCTCGTTTTGCCGTAACATATATTGTGATACCACTTCTTTTAAATCATGTGCCTTTGGCAACAATGTCACCTGTTTTTGCCGTGCATCCCCGCCAAAAACGGTACGCCTTACCAATTCTTTCTTTTCCATCCGTTGTAACATCGTTGTGGCCGTTGACCGCTGAATATTAAATTCGTGTTCAATATCTCTTTGTGTAATTGCTTGACCTTCGTTGCGCCCCACGAAATCAATAATCGACATTTGCATGCTGGTCAAATCATATTTTTGAGCAAATTGATCAAAATTACGCATTAACTGATTTGCTGCCTTTTTTAACAATCTTCCACTATCTTGAGCCATGTCTATCCTCCATAATGTTAGCTAGCTAACATTATTAATATATCACAGCATTTTTTTAGATGCAATCATGATCATAAAAAAACAGACGGCTAACGCCGTCTGTTAATATCTACTCTAATGGTCCCTTACCAAGGTATGCACTAATCATCCAGATATATTTATCAATTGTCTCTTTGAATCCGTTCAACATATCCTGAGTAGGAAAATCTTTTTCTTCATCTGAAGCTTCCATGCCAATCTGATACTGGTTGGCTAAATATTTAAACTGATCATCCAATCTTTGCATGTACTCAGGTAAAGTATGCTGATTCCATGTAACTTTTTCATCAGGTAATCCTGTATGTTCAATAAATTCGTGGGTGGTTGAATATGGTGAGCCACCCAGTGCAATTAATCTTTCTGCAATTTCATCTAAATGCTCATCCAGCTCTTCATTGTAGTCGTCCATTTGTGGATGCAATCTGAAGAATTCCGATCCGCGCATGTACCAGTGAGTCTGTTGCACGTTTGTTTGAAGTTGACTAATGTCAGCAATCAACTGATTTAATTGCGCCATCGTTTTCGGATACTTTGCTTCTGCCATTATAAGAACCCCTCTCGAAAACATATTAACTATTCCGTTAATAAAATGATAACTAAAACCGCTTACATTATCAACTGGTTTGCACTTTATAAAAAAAGGGATTGCACAAGTCTTCTTGTGCAATCTCTTATATGTGTATTCAGTCAGTTTTATTGAGGGTGCTTAACTTTAAACGTACTTGATCCCGCCATCAACCATGATTGCTTGACCAGTAATATAGTCAGCCTTATCACTTGCAAGGAATGATACCAAGTTAGCAACATCGGCAGGTTGTTCACCACGACCTAATGCGATGCCCTTCAAGTATGCTTTAATTGATTCACCAGCTGGCACGTTGTGTAATTCACCCATTTCGGCGTCAATTTGATCCCACATTGGAGTCAAAACGATACCTGGGCAATATGCGTTAACTGTGATCTTATCTTGTGCCAATTCTTTGGCAGCTGCTTGGGTGATACCACGAATAGCAAACTTAGTTGCTGAGTACGCACCAAGCAATTCAAAGCCTTCATGTCCGGCAATTGATGAAGCGTTGATAATCTTACCTGGAGTTCCTTGCTTCTTAAATTGTGTTGCAGCAGCTTGGATACCAAAGACAGTTCCCTTAACGTTAATATCTAATAAACGATCAAGATCTTCTTCCTTTGTATCCAATACTTGAGCAACATGTGCAATCCCAGCATTGTTAACAAATACATCAAGGTGACCCAATTGTGAAACTGTTTCATCAACTGCGGCAAAAACATCCTTCTTAATTTGAACGTCCGCTTTAATAGCAATTGCCTTGCCACCATCTTTATTAATGTTATCTGCAACACGTTGAACTTTGTCTAAATGACGCCCTGCAAGGGCAACTTGAAAACCGTCTTTTGCAAGTTGTAGTGCAATACCTTCACCAATTCCTTGGCCGGCACCAGTAATTAAGGCTACTTTTTCTGCCATGCTAATCAATCTCCTTTGTGAATTGTTTTTCATATTTGATGAATACATTATGACATGTTTTTGCAAATAAATAAAGTTAAATATGAAATATTTTTCCGCCTTAAACAATTATTAATGTTTCATCTTTATCTTTAACCGACTAAACAATATAATTAAGTGGATACATAAAGGAGGCAAGCCCCATGAAAGTTACAATCATTCAGCACGTTCCATTTGAAACACCTGGACTAATTAGCCGCTGGATAGCCAAGCGCGGATTCACATCGGAAATAATTAAGCTTTTTGCTAACCAACCATTACCGAAGCCGGCAGGCATTGAATTTCTAATTGTTTTAGGCGGTCCAATGAGTGTTAACGATTCAGACCAATGGATCAAAGAGGAACGACAACTAATTAACAAAGTTGTCACCAGCAATAAGCCAATGTTAGGAATTTGTCTAGGTGCGCAGCAATTAGCAGTCTCCTTCGGGGCAAAAGTCAGCTCTTCTCCTGTAGAAGTTGGTTGGGCTCCAGTTGCCTCCACACTGACAGCTAAACAATTGTTTAATGCACCAATGTCTAATGATGTTTTGCATTGGCATGGTGAAGGCTTTAATTTACCCGTACAATCGGTTTCTCTTTTCACGTCAAACAACTGGCAAAATCAAGGATTTCAATTTTTACGTGCCATTGGGCTACAGTTTCACCTTGAAACCACAGATCAGTCCCTACCACCTCTCGTTAATGCAGACACAGCATTCATCAAAAAATCAATTTTCGATACTAGTCCTGAGATTATTTTAAGTCATCAAATTGAACGGCAGAACGAAGAATTACTTGATAATATTTTGGATTATTTGGTTCGAATTACTGACTGATTTTGTACTTTGTGGATTTTAGTTTGATTTATTTTTTTAATAATATTGGGTTAACAGTTGAAATTAATAATTTTTATTTCATTACACTTTTTGATCACTTTGCATTTTATTTGATGAAACGCGATAAAAAGAACAGATGCACACAATATAATAAGGCCACCGGCAACCACCGCTGAACTACGCGGTGATTGCCGGTGGCCTTATTATATTGACGCATCTAAACGTTCTTTTTATCGCTCTACTTTAAATTCAAAACCGTCAATTTTTCTCTGGACATTGACAAAATACTATTATGAACTCCTTGTGTACCTAATCCAGACGCTTTCACACCCAAGAATGGGAAATTGTCCGGTCCTCTTGATGGCCGACCGTTGACTTGAACCGTCCCGGCTTCTACTCCTCTTGAAATCTCAAGTGCTTCGTCAATGTCTTGAGTAAACACACTCGCCTGCAAACCAAAATCCGACTCATTGGCAATCTTAACCGCTTCTTCATTTGAATGAACTCGAATAATTGGTAAGACCGGTCCAAATGGCTCTACCCATGCAATGTCCATATCCGGAGTTACATTATCAAGTAAAGTTGGTGCCAACAAGTTACCATTTCTTGTGCTACCGGTGATCAAAGTGGCTCCCTTTGTGACCGCATCATCGATTAAGCCTTGAACAAAGTCGGCAGCTTTGTCGTCAATTAAGGGTACAATATCGTTTCCTTCAGCTGGTGACCCAACCTTCAAAGATTCGACTAATGGCTCTAATTTTTCGACTAATTGATCAGCCACTTTATCATTAACAAGTACTCGCTTAACGGCAGTACAACGCTGGCCAGAATAAGCATAGGCACCGGAAACAATATTCTTAGCTGTTCGGTCCAAATCTGCATTCTCACAGACAATGGCCGGATCCTTCCCGCCTAACTCAAGCACTAACGGAATCATAATCGACTTTTCAGACAAATGCTGACCAGTTTTCGTACTGCCAGTGAAGCTAATCATGTTAATTCCCTGATGTTCCGTGAGATAATCTCCAATAATCGATCCACGACCTGTTAAAAGACTCAACACACCAGCTGGAAAACCAGCACGATCAAATGCTTCAATCATCTTAATTCCACAAATTGAGCCTTGCGTTGCTGGCTTAAAAATCACGGTGTTGCCTGCCATTAAAGCTGGCGCGATTTTAGCGGCTGACAAATTGATCGGATAATTGAATGGAGAAATTGCAAGCACGGTACCCAGTGGTACGCGTGTAATGATGCCAACTTTATCTTTTGATCCACCTGGAAAGCCATCGCCACGCATACTTTGCCCATTCATATGTAGCGCTTCTTGAACTGTGTAGTGAATTAAGTCAACTGTTCGTAATACTTCTTTTTTGGCATCATCGAAATTTTTACCTACTTCATCCATCACCGCCATCGCCAAGTTATTCACGTCTTTATTAATTTCATCAGCCCAACGATCCAAATATTGTCCTCGCTGAGTTAAAGATAAATTGGCCCAGTCTTCCTGTACTTCATGTGCTGATTCAATTGCTTTATCAACCTCATTTTTAGTAACTGATTGAACTGATCCAATCACCTCATGACGCCATGGAGACCTAATATCTAGTGTCTCTTTTGATTCACTGTTTTGCCATTGACCCGCAAAATACGCCTGATAACTCTTTACCACATCCACAACAATTCCCCCTGCCATCAATTTTATGTACGTTCTGTTTTTATAGTCGTTAAACATTAAATAGTATTTTAATTGTTATGAAATATAATGTAAAGAGCAATACTTGTATATTAGTTTATGAAATTAAACAAATTATCAGTATTTTGCATTTTTAATTTTCTTTAGATGATAATATTGAAAAACCCCATTAAACAAAAAGTGTGATAACCCAATGATGTAAACGGTTATCACACTTTTTATTTTTTTAATTTAATTTGCAATAATGAAAAACAATTAATTTTTTGCTTTTCTGCTGGACGGATCTAGTCGATGTTCCAACATCCCCAAAATTGCATCAGCAATAATGGCCATCAATGCAGTTGGTAAAGCACCAGCTAAGATAATGGCGCCACCATTGGTTGCATTGGTTCCGCGAATGATGATATCGCCTAATCCACCCGCACCGACGAAGGACCCTATCGCCGTAATTCCAATTGCTAATACCAGGGCATTTCTTAAACCCGCCATAATGACGGATAATGATAGGGGCAGTTCTACATAAATCAGTCGCTGCCATGATGTCATTCCAATACCACGACCTGCATCGATAATGTCAGGACTAACATTTTGCATGCCAGTATAGGTATTCTTTAGAATTGGTAAAATCGAATACAGAAATACCGTCACAATCACGGTGTTCACGCCTAACCCTAGTCCTAACATTAGGATTGACAGCATCGCTAGCGAAGGAATTGTTTGAATCACATTAGCAATTCCAATCACCGTTCCACTCAGTTTACGATATCTCGAAATAAAAATTCCCAGGGGAATACCAACAATTGCGGCTAACAACACTCCATATATAGAAATTAAAAAATGTCGGGTAAATTGTTGTAGCACATACATACCATTTTGACTGAAGTAGGTGACCAGCTGTTGCCATATATTCATATTTGCCATCAGTTAGTTCCCCCCTTCGAAGTAGTTATGAGCCTTGAGATATTTTTCTGCCACCGTGCTTGGTTCTTCGAGGTCATTGTCCACTTGATAATTTAACTTCTGCATCGTTTTAACAGAAATTTTACCAGCCAATTTATTCAACACTGGTTTTAGTTCCGGATGCTTCTTCAAAACCGATTCGCGCACTACAGGTGAAGCTTCGTATGGTGGGAAAAAGTGTTTGTTATCTTTCAACATTTTCAGATGATAGCTGTTAATTCGTCCATCAGTTGAATAGCCCAAAATAGCATCCATTTTACCTGCATCCAGCGCATCATAAACTAAGCCAATCTGCATAGAATACATATTCTTAAATCCAAAACCATAAAGTTTCTCAAAATCAGCATAGCCATCGCCTCGACGATCACGCCATTGTTGGTCAATCCCAACTTTCATTGTCGATGCATACTTCTTCATATCCGAAACATCATTAAGATGATACTTTTTGGCCGTTTTTTGTGTGACCATCCATGAATAGGTATCTGCAAATCCATAAGGTTTCAAATAAATCAACCCGTACTTCTTTTTGAATGTCTTGATAACATACTCAGTATCTTTTGTTGGGTTATGGCTGGACGTTTTCCCCAAGATATCAGTTAAATCAGTTCCGTTATACCGGGCTGCTGACATATCAACTTCACCTTTTTTCAAGGCAGCCATGCTGACAGTAGCAGAGCCTAAGTTCTGAATGACAGTTACTTTTAAGGGCGTATAGTGTTCAATCATCTGTTGATCAATGGCAGCCACAATTTGCTGTTCGGTTGTACTTTGAGCAGCGATCGTGATCGTATCTTTGGATGAGCTACTAAGACCAGGAAACCCACATCCACTTAAGACTAGTGCTAATCCTGCCATCAATCCAGCTGTCAGTAGCCATTTTTTCCTTTTCATCATTTGGCCACCCCCTAAGCTTGCGCCGTTTTCGGCGTAACAAGGAGCTCAACCTTACCAAGTAAATAATCGGTAATCAATGCTAGTAAGATTACAGGAATTGACCCAGCCAGGATTAAATCGCTACGGTACAAATTCAAACCATTGAAAATAAAATCCCCTAATCCACCAGCGCCAATATAGGAGGCTAGAGTAGCCCAAGCAATGACATAGGTTGCTGATAGACGAACCCCTGACATAATCACCGGTGCAGCTAAACGTATCTCAACCTGGAAAATTGACTGCATATTGTTCATGCCAATCCCCTTAGCAGCATCTAACACGGCCGGATCCACATTTTTAATACCCAGGTACGAGTTGCGGAGAATTGGCAAAAGTGAATAAATAAACAGAGCAACAATCGCCGGTAGATTACCAATGCCAAAGATTGGAATCATCATTGCTAACAATGCCATAGCAGGGATCGTCTGCAAGACACTAGCGAGTCCAATCACAAAACCTGCAACCTTCGGTAACCGAGTCAAAACAACTGCCAAAGGTACCGCAACAATGATTCCTAGCCCGAGTGAAATAAAGGAGATATAGATTTGCTGCCACGTTTTAACTAATAGCTGCACACCATTAGCCTGTAAAAAGCTAATCATCTAATGCCCCCTTCTTCGGTACAGAAATATCACGTTTCTGTTGTGCCTGAACAGCACTGGCAGCGTGTGTATCTTCTTCGCCTTCATCTTGGCCCCATAAAGCATCGTAAACCATATCAACAAGCGTTGCACGGGTCACGATACCTACTAGCTTACCCTCGGCATTAATAACTGGAATGTTTCGATAACCCAACTTCAAGATCCGGTTGACCGAGTCGCGGATAACTGAACTTTCATGAACAAAATAAACATCACGGTTCATAACTTCGCTTACAGGTCGTTTGCGCTGGTAGCCAAGATCCAACTGTTGAATATCTAGAACACCAACTAAATGACCGTCATCATCAGTGACTAACAATGTATCAACACGCTTTTGGTGCATTGTTTCCAGAGCTGTATGTAGCGATTCATTTTCATTAATGCTGATTGGCGACTTCAACATAATTTGACCAACAGTTGTAACACTTGGTCTGGCCTGAATTAAGCGATCCTCTCCAATTAAATGTTTCACGAAATCATTTTTAGGATGCTTCAATATATTATCGGGAGTATCAACCTGAACTACTTGGCCATGGGACATAATGACTATCTTAGTTGCAAACCGTAATGCTTCATCCATATCATGGGTAACAAAAATAAATGTTTTGCCCAATCGTTTCTGCAAATCTAGAACCAAATCCTGTAATGACTCACGAGTAATTGGATCAAGGGCGCCAAATGGTTCATCCATTAATATAATATCTTGATTAGCAGCAAATGCACGCACAACTCCAATTCTCTGCTGCTGTCCACCAGACAATTCAGATGGATAACGATCCAAAAATTCCGCTGGTAGTTGGGCAAGCTTGATTAGTTGGTTAGCACGCTCATCACGCTTATCTTTAGACCATTTCAATAGTTTGGGCACTAGCGTAATGTTGTCCCGAATTGTCATGTGGGGCATTAAGCCAACGTTTTGAATTACATAGCCTAACTGACGTCGCAATTTATCCGGATCCATCTTGGTAACATCCTGATCATTCAACAAAATTTTACCCGAGGTTGGATTAATCATTCTGTTAATCATTCGCAAAGTTGTTGTTTTTCCAGAACCTGAAGTCCCGATAAAGCAGACAAAATCGCCCGCATCAATGTCGAGCGAGACATCTTCCACAGCCACCTTGCCACCGGCATATTCTTTTCGTAAATGTTGTAATGATATTAGCAAAGAGGGCCTCCTTAAAAATTACATTTCTTATTCAGCATAACGTACATAGGTATTCATTTTCAATTGATACGGTAATTTCTGTAACAATTCATGTCGTTAATCGTCCAAAATTAGGAACAAAAAAGACAATATCGTACCTAAAATCAGATATGACACTGTCTTTTCAAAATCCTATTTAAATTGTGCAAATAACTGTTCGACTGTTTGATACTCCTGTTCAGTTAATTCAACATCGAGTGATTTAGCGTTACTTTCAACCTGTTCAGGTTTTTTGGCTCCCGGAATAACAACTGAAATCAATGGATTTTGCATATACCAGGCCAACAATGTTTGAGCAATTGTGGCGTTATGATCATTTGCAATTGGCTTTACTTGATCAACAGCTTTAATAATTTCAGCATATCTCTGGCCAGTAAAGTCTGGGTTGCCTTTACGAATATCGCCATTATCAAATTCTGCGACACCATGATATTTACCAGTCAACAGTCCTGAAGCAAGTGGAAAATATGGCACAAAACTGATATTGTTTTCCTGCAAATATGGCATCATTTCTTGGGCATTGTCTTGATGTAACAAGCTGTACTGATCTTCAACAATATCCACGTAACCGTCTGCGTTAGCCTCTTTTATTTGATCAAGACTAAAATTAGAAATGCCAATTGCTCGAATCTCGCCTTTCTCCTTGAGACGCTGTAATGCACCTACCGCTTCAGCTTTTGGTGTTTGTTCATCAGGAAAATGAATATAGAAAATATCAAGATAATCCGTACCTAAACGTTTTAAACTTTTTTCCACTTGAAATGTTAAAAAGTCTGGATCGTTATTAATGGCATCACCATCTTGTGCACCTTTCGATGCAATCGCAAAATCATGACGATCGTAATCCTTAATCGCCTGACCAATTAACTCCTCAGAATGGCCCAGTCCATAAGCATAGGCTGTATCAATTAATGTAATGCCACTGTCCAATGCAGCCTTAACGATTTGAATACCTGTTTGATCCACTAAGTTAGGGAATAGGTTGCGTCCACCAACGGCGTTAGCACCTAATCCTAAAGCTGTCGTTTTAACGTCTGTGTTGCCAATTGTAACTAATTGTCTCATAAAACATTCTCCTTTCGAATCTGATATTTCTGACAAGTTTAATTCCACCCAATTATTAGGCTGATGGCAATCGTAATCAACCATTTTGAACCAAATTTAAGTGAAACTGTTGACTTTTTATGTTTACACTTGTAAACTCATTTTATAGATTACAAGTGTAACCAAGGAGGCATTCTAAATGAACAATCAAATGAAAGACATGGACATGAGCGAAGATATGTCCGATATGGACATGGGCGATATGAATATGAACGGTCACAACATGGACATGATGAACCATGGTGGTCACATGATGCACATGGGCAACCTTAAACGTAAGTTTTGGGTGTCATTAATCTTAACTATTCCCATCATTTTCATGAGTCCAATGATGGGGGTATCATTACCATTTCAAATTATGATTCACCCGTGGACCGATTATATAGTTGCTATTATTGGAACAATTACTTTTATTTACGGTGGACAGCCGTTCTTCAGTGGTGCAAGAGGAGAACTAGCCAGCAAAAAGCCGGCGATGATGACTTTGATCGCCATGGGTATCACCGTAGCTTTTGTTTACAGTATCTATGCCGTTCTTGCTAATCAAGTATTTAATTCTTCCACTCACGTAATGGATTTCTTCTGGGAACTAGCAACATTGATTGATATCATGCTGCTAGGCCACTGGATTGAAATGGATACCGTTATGAATGCGGGCTCAGCCGTTGATAAGTTAGCTAAACTATTGCCTAGCAAAGCTCACAAAATCATCGATGATCAGCCTAAAGACGTTAACATTAGTGAACTTAACATAGACGATATTGTCGAAGTCCGGGCCGGTGAAAAAATTCCAGCTGACGGAATAGTCATCAATGGCAGTTCGAGCGTTAACGAATCCATGTTAACAGGTGAAGCAGCCCTCGTTACTAAAAAGGTTGATGATACAGTCATCGGTGGTTCAGTCAATAGTGAAGGTACCTTTGAGGTTAAAATAACCGGGACTGGCAAATCGGGCTACCTGGCTCAAGTAATGGAACTTGTGCAAAATGCTCAGGATTCAAAATCTTCAAAAGAAAACATGGCAGATCGTGTTGCTGGTTTGTTGTTCTACGCGGCATTGACTGTTGCAATTGTGGCATTCATCAGTTGGCTGTTGATCGATAATTTAGCAATTGCCTTATCCATTGCCGTTACTGTTTTAGTCATTGCCTGCCCTCACGCCCTAGGATTAGCAATTCCATTGGTAGTCGCTCGCAGTACTGCGATTGCCGCTAGCCACGGTCTCCTGATTCAACACCGTGAAGCAATGGAAACAGTTAACCAAATCAAATACGTTTTAATGGATAAAACTGGCACCTTAACTGAAGGCAATTTCAAAGTTCATCAATTCAAAAGTGTCAACGATAACCTGACAGATGATCAAGTTCTTGGGCTAATGGCGGGACTGGAAAACAGTTCCAGTCATCCCCTTGCGGTGGGAATTCTGCAAGCCGCTAAGGATGCACAAATAACACCCGCTGATGCACAAGATGTCTCTCAACAAACTGGTGTCGGTATCTCTGGATCAATTGATGGTACAACGTATTCAATTGTTTCTGCTGGTTATATTGAAAAGCAACAGATTGATACTCAAAAATTGGACCTTTCAAACTTATTATCTTCCGGTGATTCCATCAGTTTCCTAATTAATGGAAATGAAATACTAGGTTACGTAGGTCAAGGCGATACCATCAAGCCAAGCGCTGAAAAGCTGATTAAAGATTTAAAGAACCAAAACATTATTCCCGTAATGTTAACCGGTGATAATCAGCAAAGTGCAACCATCGTTGCCGATCATCTTGGCATTAACGAGGTTCATGCCCAACTATTGCCTGAGGATAAGGAACAGATTATCCGTAAGTATCAGGATACTGGTGCCAAGGTCATGATGGTCGGCGACGGTGTCAATGACGCGCCAAGTTTAGCTCGTGCTGATATTGGTGTTGCGATCGGTTCAGGAACTCAAGTCGCCATCAGTTCTGCCGATATTATTTTAGTCAAAAGTGATCCGGCAAGTATCACTGAATTTATCGATTTAGCCAAGAAGACGACTCGCAAAATGACCCAAAACCTATGGTGGGGAGCTGGTTATAATATCATCACCATTCCACTAGCAGCTGGAGTATTAGCCCCGATTGGCTTTGTTCTTAATCCTGTGGTTGGTGCGGTTGTTATGTCCCTAAGTACCGTGATTGTTGCTCTTAATGCGATGACTTTGCGGAATGATTAGACCGTCAATTTGATTCCGACGATGCTAACCACTAAGAGAACTACAAATATCCAAGTAACTGCTGGAATACGATCTCCAAATAGAATCACTCCCAGAATAATTGTTCCAACTGCGCCAATACCTGTCCATACTGGATAGGCAATTCCTAAAGGCAAGGTCTTCACCGCCTTTGCGAGAAACCAAAAACTAAGGATCATGCCGATCACAGTGTAAATAGAAAAATTAATCTTGGTAAAACCCATACTGAATTTCAACATTGTTGCCCAAAATGTTTCAAACAACCCCGCGATTACTAAATAAATCCATGCCATATTTTACATCCCCTTTAATCGAAAAATACCGTTGCGGCTCCTACATGACCTAAAGGAGTCGTAACGGTATTTGCTGCCCGGCGGCAGATAATTTCATTAGAATAGTTATATTGTATCTGATTTTAGTGTGACCGGCAACCAAAGAGATTGGTTTTGTTTTACGTTGTCGCTTGAGTGAGTTATGCTATAATCGTTGAAATTAAAAAGAATCGAAGTGATTAATATGATGGATAAAAATGTTAAATATCCGGATACTGCAGCGTACGAATACGTGATCAGTGAATTTGAAAAACGTGGAATTACAATCGACGAAATTGCTAAGGTGGCCTTTGATCTGCAAAAGAAACATATTCCTGACATCAAGATGGATGAAGTTACAGATGCAGTAATTGACGTCTTGCACAAACGAGAGGTTCTCAACAACATCATGGTCGGACTGCAACTTGATAAGATGGCTAATAAAGGACAACTAGATGAGCCATTGCAAACTATTGTTGGTCATGACCTTGGTGTCTTTGGTGTTGATGAAACACTTGGTAACCAAATTGCCACTGTTTATGGTCAAATTGGAACAACTAGTTATGGCTACGTTGATAACATCAAGCCAGGTATTATTGGCAAGCTAGATAAGGATAAAAGTACGGTCAACACGTTTGTGGATGACCTAGTCGGTGCAGTAGCAGCAGCGGTCTCGGGAAAGGTTGCGCACCAAAACAGTTAGAACTAGGAACTAGAGTGTGGAGCAACACGGGTTGAGGCTGATATATAAGGGACATCAACGGATTAATTGTGGCTTTTACAATTAATTCGTTGATGTCCCTTATATATTGGGCCTCAGTGTTGTGGAACACGTTTCGAATATAAAAAAGTAAGAGCGAACTCCAACGGATTAATTGTGGTTTTTACAATTGATTCGTTGATGTCCCTTATATATTGAGCCTCAGTGTTGCGGAACACGTTTCAAATATAAAAAAGTAAGACGTGAACTCCAACGGATTAATTGTGGTTTTGCGATTAATTTGTAAGAGAGCTCCTTATACATTCGAGTCTCAGTATTGCGAAGCTCATTTCGGCAAAAGTGCTCATCACCACGCCTAGCCCATAAAATATAACAGGGTCACCCCAATTGAACTAAATTTAGTCCGATTGGGGTGACCCTGCTATATTTATGTGAGGAGCACATTTCACCTATATTGCACGCGTACAACGCGTAGATAAAAATTCAAGCAACCGCCACATATAGCACCACAATCACTAACCCCGGCAACATGTTTGCCACTCGAATTTTAGTACTAAACAGTAAATTAACGCCAATGCAAAAAATCATCATTGATCCAACTAATGCAATTCCGTTAGTCATTGACGTTGATAAAAATTGATGAATTAAAACCGCCAGTAACGTAACTGTCATCTGAAAAACAAATACAGGCAATGCACTAAAAACTGCACCTAAGCCAAAGGCGGCAGCGTAGATGGCCACAATGACTCCATCTAAAACCGCTTTGGTAAAAAGCATGTTGGGATCATGCAATAAAGCATCCTGAAGTGGTCCAATAATTGCCATCGCTCCAACACACACAGTTAGCGTGGCACTGACAAATCCATCCACAAATTGAGAATCGTTCTTTGAACCAACTTTGAGACGTAGCCACTTACCCAACCGAATAAATTTTTCATCAATATTAATCAGTTCTCCAATTAAGGTTCCCAGTGCTAGTGAGATTGTGGCCATTAAAGTTCCTTGCGTGGTAATTTGACCGTTATGAATTACTAAAATATGCTGTAATGCTCCCGCAATACCAATAAACATCACGGAGACACCAATTGCCTGCATAATTGATGTTTGCAGCTTTTGATTTAATAGTCTTTGAAAGATGTAGCCAATCAATCCACCAAGAATAATAGCCCCCGTGTTCACGAAAGTTCCTGTCCCGATTATGTACAAAAATATGTCTCCTTTCTAATTAATCTTTAATATTATATCTTAATTAAATCAGATATAAAAGTTGATTTGTAATCAGCTCAAAGTAGTAATTGACAATTATTCACCGAGCTCATAGAATTAATTTATTGTCTTTTCGGACAGAATACATAATGAGATTTTAATGAGGAGGAATCCAATATGGATAATCGTTTGGATTCAAGAACAGCAGTTAAAGATACACTACCCACAGTGTTTGGATACATTGGCATTGGTATCGCATTTGGCATTGTTGCTAAGGCATCAGGAATGAGCCCTCTATTAGTGTTTTTAATGTCTGTGATTACATATGCTGGATCAGCTCAGTTTGTTGCCGTTAGTATGCTCGCAGCCCACAGTCCAATCTTATCGATTGTTTTCGCAATTTTTTTGGTTAATTCAAGAATGATCTTGATGAGTACCACCGTTGCGAGATATTTCAATAAGTCGTCGATGCTAAAAAACGTCATTATAGGTAGTCTTTTAACTGACGAGACCTTTGCGCTAAGCATGAACAAACGCAACTACACAGATAATCAACTTGGATTTGCCTGGATGAATACCGCCAATTTAATCGCCTATGGAACATGGATCATCTCTAGTGTTGTCGGAGCGGTACTTGGTAACTTAATTACTAACCCAGATAAATTCGGCCTAGACTTTGCATTAATTGCCATGTTTATGGGTCTGCTGTACTTGCAAGTCATTTCAGATAAATCTTTATCGCGCTTGTTACAGTTAATCGTAATCGTTTTGACTTGCGCACTTGTTTACCTGGGCCTAATATTCATTCCCAGCAATATCCTAATTTTAGTTGTCACATTGGTCGGATGCACATTAGGGATGGTGATTAAACATGCCTTCTTTTAACTTTGTTTTACTTACCATTATCGGTTGCGGCATTATTACCTGGCTATCCAGAATTTCACCATTTGTGATCCTCAAAAAATATCGACTCTCCCCAACTTTAATTGAATTTCTCTCATTTGTGCCAATTGTTATTATGGCAGCGCTCTGGTTTGAAAATTTATTCACCCAACGAATGGGGCATTTACCTGGTATCGACTATGAAAACCTATTTGCCTCAATTCCGACAATCATTGGGGCCATCCTCACCAAAAGTCTGCTGGCGATTGTCATCATCGGGATTGTCTCCTTGGCTGTTATTCGAATGATCATGTGATTTTTGCCAATAAATAGTAACAATTACTATTTACATTAATGCTAAAAGGGCATATAATGTTCTAGTCGGAACTTAGTCGCTTATAAATAATAAGACAAATTAATGGTCGCTGACCAGATTGTCTGCTACACTTGTCAGTTGAAGAATAAATCAGAAAAGGAGTCATTAGATGGCTAAGAAATCAAAAATTGCTAAAGAAAAAAAGATCGACGCAACCATTGCAAAATATGCTAGCTTACGTCGCGAATTGAAAAAGAATCACGACTATGAAGCATTAAGTAAGTTGCCTCGGAACGCATCCCCCGTTCGTAGTCACCATCGTGATATGTTAGATGGTCGTCCACGCGGGTACATGCGTAAATTTAAAATGTCTCGTTTGAATTTTAGAAAGTATGCACATGCAGGTCAAATTCCTGGTGTTAAAAAAGCTAGCTGGTAGTCGGTTGGCTAATAATAAAAATAGGGTAGTACATTATCGATGATTAATGTACTACCCTATTTATTTATCATTAAAGTATCAACATATACCGTTTAACAACATTTCATCTAGATTTCAAAATAGTAATAACAAAATCAAAATTATTAATGGGCTGAACCAAAAAGGTTAAGAATAACACTGCCCAGCAAGATTAATGTAATACCAATAATACTGGGAAGATTGATTGATTCATGCAATGCAAACACTGAAATTAGAGTAATGGCTACCGTGCCAACTCCTGACCACATCGCATACGCAATACTTAAATCAATACTACGAAACGCTAATGATAGAAAATAAAAACACAGAATGTAACCAATCACCACACCAATGCTTGGCAAAACTTTACTAAATCCATTCGAATACTTAAGAAAACTGGTCCCGGCGATTTCACCGCCAACGGCTAATCCCAAATATAAATAACCCACTCGAAACGCCCCCACTCACCAGAAATTAATACCTCTATCTTACTACTTTTCTCTGTGAGCATACGTTGAAATCACAAGTTCAATTACTGCAGCAGCTATCCCTAAACCAACTCCTAACGGCCAATTTTTAAAGGCTAATCCGCATACTACAGCAATTGCAATTCCCGTAGTTGTCCCGTTAACATAATCTTTTGGTTGAAGTTTCATCGTTATCCCCCGTTTCATCTATCATCATAACAGATTAACAGCCCAATTAATGCTATACTATGACCACTATTAATTTCAAAGGAGCATTGTCATGATTCAACCAATTAACCGTGACCAGGCTATTTTATCTACTAAATCAGTTGACGCCACACCAATGGATCTGCAAATTGTGACAGATCTGTTAGATACACTGAAGGCACATCAAGAAGAATGCGTTGGAATGGCCGCTAACATGATTGGCCAAACCAAACGAATTATCGTCGTTCAAATGGGCATTATGCCGGTTGCAATGATCAATCCAAAAATCACTAAGAAAATTGGACCTTCACCCAAAAGTGAAGGCTGTCTCTCACTTGATGGACAACGGACCGTCACCAGATACCACTCAATCACAGTTAAATACTTAGATCAGCAGTTTAAACCACACACGCAACAGTTTACGGATTTTATTGCACAGATTATTCAACATGAGGTGGATCATTGTGATGGGGTGCTAATTTGCACGTTTAGTCTATAAAAATAGAAAGATCACTTAAAAAATTGTCTCTTTACTGCAATTTTGCCGAAATGTGCTACGCCAAGCAGGCATCCATAAAATAACGAGGAAAATGATAAATCGTTTGATCTTTGAACGGTTTGTCATTTTCCTCGTTATTTTACAATGCCTAAGCACTTGGCTCCGCACTCTATTTTTGAGTTCTCCTAATAATTCGAGCCGGATTTCCAGCCGCAATTACATTACTAGGTAAATCCTTAGTTACAACGCTACCAGCACCTACTACCACATTGTCACCAATCGTAACATTAGGTAATACAATCACTGAACCGCCAAACCAGCAATCGTTGCCAATCGTTATTGGCCGATCATACTGCCAACCCACTCTCCTTAAATCGACATTATAGGGATCATGGTTTGGAGTATATATCTGGCAATTCGGGCCAAATAAACAGTGCTTGCCAATCGTGACTTTTCCCGCACTTAAAACTTGTAGGTTGTAGTTAAAGAATGTTCCTTCGTCGATAAATAGCGTTTCAGGGTGCTCAATTGTGCCAATTGGATAGTATAGTTGCACACTTGAATCAGCGTGTGGTAGAAATTCATCGACCATCTCGTCAGCTTCATCAATATTCGTTTTAGCAACATCGTTAATTGACTGGACCATTTGGGCGCTATGACGAACGATCTTTTGCATTTTGGGTTCATGGCTGTACTGGTACCAATCCCCACGCTTAACGCGTTCAAAGATATCAACTTTGGACAATGCTTCTGGATCTTTAGGACTTTCTGGTTTATCTTTCATCAAAATTACCCCTTAAATATTTGTCATCATGTCGTAATCACCAGTCATTCTACCACAAAACAACAAGTAATTATTAAGGGATAAGTTTATTGATGGCTTCTGCCACCCCAGATTCATAGTCTTGATCCGTCACGAGTTTTGCCACTTTTTTAACATCTTCAATGCCATTATTCACTACCACTGGCATACCAACTTTCATCAGCATCGGTAGGTCGTTCCCATTGTCACCGATTGCAATAATCTCGCGTGCATCAATGCCTAGTTTACGACCTAATTCAATAGTTGCCGTTCCCTTGTCTACTCCCTGCGTGGTTAACCTCCAGGTACTGTCCTGAAGAATAAGTGCAATTAATGTTATCATCAAAGGCTTTCTTCACCCGATCGTACATTCTGTGCTGCACAGTCTCATCGGGATGCATTGCAATAATCTTCATTATTTTATCTTGTCGAAATTGTGACAAATTGTCCGCAGTTAACTCTTTAAAGCTTACACCACGTGTCTTTAAATATTTCTCATCGTCATGACGCGGATGATAAATATAAAGATCATTCATCAAATAGATGTGCACATCAATGTCATCAAATGTTTGGAAGATGGAGAAGACCTTGGTTGCTTCTTCAAATGGCATTTCGTTGCTGATGATTACCTTGTGATCTTTATTTTCAACAACTGCTCCTCCATTGTACGAAATCACATATTCGTTGGCCAGATTGGCTAGTTTGAGTGTTTCGAGCAACGGCTGAATTGACCAAAAACTTCTGCCTGTGTTTGGTACGAACTTCACTCCTTGCCGCCCAGCACGAGCAATTGCATCAATATTTTCTTGGGAAACACTACCATCTTTACGAAGCAGGGTTTCATCCAAATCACAAGTAATCATTTTGTACATTGAATAGATCCTCCTATTAACATTAAAAGCGAGACAGCCCTGTGCTGTCCCGCTTCTGCATTGTAAATCTATTAACTACATTTGTTATTTTAAGATTCTTCAATACCAGAAATCAATGACAGGTTATGCATGTCGTCACCTAAGTCATTATACAGGTTCCGGTAAAGTTTGTAATACTTGTTGTAAGTTTCATGTTGTTCAGCACGTGGTTCAACCTTGTCACCAAGTACTTGCCACTTCTGAACTTCATCAATTGAAAGTGTGTCAGTTGCTAATCCAGCTAACATAACGTCACCTAAATTAGCTTCGGCATCGTCAACTGGTGTGCGAACTGCATAACCAGTGACATCAGCGAACATTTGAACCCATTGTGCCGAATGAGTTACACCACCAGCAATGACGATGTAATCTCCAAGATCGCGACCAGTGCTTTCGATACTATGACGCAATGCGTAGCAGACAGCTTCTTCAAATGCGTGGAAAATATCAGCTTTAGTGTGTACAAGGGACAGCCCAAATATCATTCCCTTTGCATCTGAATTCCAAACTGGAGCACGTTCGCCCATGAAGTATGGTAAGACAACCAATCCACGACTTCCGGCCGGCACATCTTTAGATTCTTCACCGAGTGTTACATAGGCATCTTTGCCACCATGGTTTTGTACGGCAACTTCAGCATCACCAAAGTTATCTCTAAACCACTTAGTAATAGCACCAGCAGTGGCAGAACCACTAAAGTTATAGACTAAGTCACGTGACTTATAAGGATATGGCCAAACGATCAATCCCTTGCCTTTAATTGGCTTTTCACTAACCAAAGCGGCATTCATCGATGAACCAATGGCTGCAACATAACGACCAGGTTCCAAAACGCCCATGCCAATGTTAGCAGCACCAACATCAACACCTCCGGCAATAACGGGTGTTCCTTCTTTAAGGCCAAGATCACTAGCAGCTTCACTAGAAATTCGACCGGCAATTTCTGTTGCATCAACAAATTTTTGTGGCATCTTATCAACTGGAACGCCCATCGCGTCCATCATTTCTTTAGACCATGTTCCAGTATTGATATCGTAGAATCCACCAATGTTACCAGCAGCAGAATAGTCAATTGACACTTCACCAGTCAACTTGTAGATAACATAGTTGTTCGGTGGTAAGAACAGCTTTGTCTTCTTCCAGTTTTCTGGTTCATGGTTTTTAACCCAGAGCACCTTTGTGTAGCCATAGTACGGATCAACAACGTCGTTACCGGTGATTTCAGAAAGTCGATCTAAATCGACATTTTCCTTAACCCACTCGGTTTCTTCAGCTGCCCGACGGTCCATCCAGATCAAGTCAGGACGGACAGGATTCATATCTTTGTCAACTGGAATGCCAGAACCACCATACAGACCGCTAATACCGACACCCTTGATATCATCAGGGTTAACGCCGCTCTTTTGAACCACGCTTCTAATCGATTCTTTAGCGCCCTTGAGCCACACCTCAGGCCATTGTTCAGCCCATAGAGGCTTTGGTGTAAGTACATCATATTCTTCCAAATCTTGGGCAATCAACTTGCCGTTTGTATCCATCAGAATACTTTTTGTACCTGACGTTCCAATATCAGTTCCGATTAAATAGTTCATGATCGTTTCTCCTCTTCTACAAACATTTAATGGTTAGATTGTGTCTACCATGCAGTGAAGGCACCATCAACAAGGTAATCGTCACCAGTTGAGAAGCTGCTGGTATCACCGGCCAAGTAAACAGCCATACCCTGTAATTCTTCTGGCTTGCCTAAACGACCAAGTGGAGCCCAGTCGTTCCAAGTCTTGATCAATGGCTTCAGATCTGGTGAACTGAGAGTCAAATCAGTACCCATGTAACCAGGACTCATAGTGTTAACACGAACGCCACGCTTTGCCCATTCAATGGCTAATGACTTCGAAAGTTGAATAACACCATTCTTAGTAGCATTGTATGAACATTGTGGTTGTGGACGGTTAACAATGTGTGCTGACATTGAAGCGGTGTTGATAATTGAACCGTGACCTTGCTTTAACATGTAACGTCCAGCAGCGGTTGAGCAAAGGAATACTGAGTTCAAGTTTAAGTTAACAACCTTCAGCCAGTCTTTGTATGACATCTCTTCTGCAGGAATGTTCAAGCACATGCCGGCGTTGTTAAAGGCAGCATCCAAACCACCTAATTGATCAACAACTGTGCTGACCATGTTTTCAACAGCATCTGGATCAGTAACATCGGTAGCAACTGAAATTACTTTTTGACCAGTAGCCTTGGCAATTTCTTCAGCAGTTGCTTGTGCCTTATCTCCATTAATATCAACGATAGCAATATCGGCACCTGCTTCAGCCAACCCTGTTGCCATTGCTTTACCTAAACCTTGAGCACCACCGGTAACGTAAATGGCCTTACCGTCTAAGCGCATACGATCTAAAACACCCATGATATGTTCCTCCTAAAAAGTTATATTAAGGCCGCTTTATTAATTTATAATGATGTTTTATAAAACGACTTTCTTTAATTCGATATAAGCATAACGCCACCGTTTCAGAATGTCAACACTTTTTTGAATACGTTTTCATTTTTTCTGTTTTTTCTTTTTTAAAAACTACTTTACAGAAGTCAACTGTGATAAACTAGCCTTATCAAAACCTTAAGGAGGGACATCGATGAGCTCTAGTAATATGCAATCAATTCAGCATTCTAACTATTCCAACATCTACCATTTGCTTTATAAGAACGAAAAATTATCAAAGCAAGATATCGCTGATTCCCTTGATCTTAGCTTACCGACTGTCAGCTCTAACCTGCAGAAGTTGCTCGATCGAGGCTTAATAATCAAAAATGGTCAGCTTAAATCAACAATTGGTAGACGGGCAACCGCCTACTCAATTGAACCCAATGTTTCACTAAGCTTGGGGGTTGAGATTTTTAGAAATTACTCAACAGTCACTATTCTTAATCTGCGTCATGAAGTTTTGGCTGTTCACACGGTGAATTTACCTTTTTCAAATGATCTTCACTACTCCCAATCACTAAGCCAGCAATTACTGATTTTAATTCAGAATAAGGGATACAAATCAGAACAATTTATTGGTGTGGGAATTGGCATCCAAGGATTAATTTCAAATGATGGCACAACCATCTTATATGGCAAGATTTTAGATAGCACTGGTATGAAAGCTTCTAATTTTAGTCAGTTTTTACCGTTTCCAGTGACATTCTTCCATGACGCCGACTGTGTCGCAGTTGCAGAAAATGCTTACCATGCAATGGATGGAATCTTCATGTCAATTGGCGAGCACCTTGGGACCGCGATTATCATTAATGGGAGTATTTTAAAGAGCCCCAGTGGTCGGGATGGCACAATGGAACATATCACACTTGATTCTGTTAACGGCAGAGTTTGTTACTGTGGTCGCAAAGGATGCATTGAAACGTACTGTTCGCTCAGCTCGTTACTGAAGCCAAACGAAACGTTATCTAGTTTCTTTACCGAATTACAGCACAGCAAAACTGAAATCGTTGATCGTTTCCATAAATATTTAAAATTATTAGCAGAATCAATTTACAACCTGCATATGTTTGTGGACATCCCAATTGTAATTGCTGGTCAACTCACTAAATACATGAACGTGGAGACAATGAACGTGATTAAAAAATATCTGAAGGATTACTCAGTATTTCCTGAAGATGAAGAATATCTCAGACTAGGTCATGTCGTTGATCATGCGGTGGCAATTGGCGCTGCTATTCCCGGAATTGAAGCAAGAATCGAAGAAATCTAACACATTAACTCGTGATTTAAAGAATTCCAAAAAAACTTAGCAATTAATTGGTTTCACCAATAATTGCTAAGTGTTTTTTTGTTAAACATATCCCAATATAAAAAGCCTCTGTGAGTTCCAGAGACTTTTTTTATAGATCTATCGAGTTTCGTTCATACCTAAATCATTCGTATTGTAGTTTGAATCGTTGTTTTCACTTTGTTCAACTGAACCAGTTTCATCAACGTTCACTTCTTTTTTTTCCAAACGTGCTTCCAGTTCCTTAACAATTTCAGCATGACGCTTTTCAGTTAAGTTAACCTTGGCAAAGAAGATAAATGCGGCGATCACCAGGAGCACAATGGGAATGTAGAACATAAACGTGTTGAATTCAAAAATTCCGTGTGCAGTGATATCTGATGGCTTGGCACTACCAGTCATACCAGCAGCAACCGCAACAATACCGACGATCCCATTTGAAGCTGCACCAGCTAATTTATCAATCAAAGGACGAACAGATAAAGTAACCGATTCATTACGTGTTCCATTAATCAATTGACCATACTCAACACTATCAGTGATAGTCATTAATGTTGCTAAGAAGATCAATGGGTATGGGAAGAAGTAGAATGCAACGGCCACTAGAACCATTGGCAAACTTTGACCAGCAAATAAGAAGATAACGTAGCCAATCAGCATGAAGGCAATTCCGCCAATGTAGATAGCCTTGCGCTTGATCAACATTTCAAGAGCTGGGAACAATGAAACAGAAATAACACCTAAGATACAAGTGATCACACCAACCCAAGTATATGCACCGGCATTACCCAGACGGTAAGTGAAGTAGTAAAGTAACAGAGAGTTAGTAACAACATAACTAAATGCAAACAAGAAGTAAGATGCCGCAATCCAGAGAAGTTGGCTGTTACGACCAATAGCACGGAAAATGTCAGTAACTGTCGTATGCTTAACGTTTGAACGAATTAAGTTATGTTGTTCCTTCAAATTCATGCAGGCAATAATTGCACCACCCGTACATAAAATAGCAACAATTGCGACATATCCAGTCCAACCAGCACGAGTCTCTTGTCCGAATGGTACTTTAGAAATCAGATGTGAGAAAAACATGATTGCTGGAGAAATGATAACGATTACAATTTGTGCTCCTAAAGTAGACCCAATTCTGGAAGCGGTACCAAATCTAGTTCTAACTTTACTATCAAGACTAACAGCTGGTAGTAGTGACCAGATGGCAATATCACTAAATGAATAGAAAACATCAATGACTAAGAATGAAACGGCTAAAGCAACCAAATACATTGTTGGGTTGTTTAATGCCAAACCAAAGTAGTCAGAAAACAGGAACAATAATCCGATCGAGGCAACCACAGATCCAATTAAGATCCAGGGCCTGAACTTCCCCCATCTAGTATTGGTGTTATCAACAACCCCACCGATCATTGGGTCAAACATGATTTCACCGACACGAATGATAACAATAATAGCAGTAACCATACCTACCATCTTTGCACTAGCACCGCTGGTAAACAGTTGGCTAGTAATAAACATCATAAAATAAATACTCATTGTGTTGTAGAACGCATCATGACCAAACGTCCCAAACGCATATGCCAAATATTTCCTCATCTTGCACACCCCACTCATAGATTTAAAATTGAAAGCAATTTTGTAAAGACATTTAATAAAAGCATTTTGCATAAGTAATTATATCTGTAAACGGTTTCATTTGCAATGAGTTATTTATTAATTTTTAAATTCACAACTATTCCAATCACCCAATAATTAGCCGAATTGGTGTTTTAATAGTATCTCAGGAAGTTACCAATTACCAAAATTAATTCACTTTTAGCTCTTTTTGTGATCTTTTTTCATTAATTTTATATAACTAACAGTTCTAAATTAACAACAAAAAAACTGGGATCGATTTTCAACCCCAGTTTTCATTGAACTATGTCATTAAGCTTGTTTTTGCTTTAATTCGCGTTGTTTACCTAGTTCTGCCAAGTGGACCTCATGCGTTAAGAAAGCATGCGTACTGGCATTATAGTGATGCTGACGACCAATTTTAACTAAGTATCCATTGATAAAGTCAACTTCTGTTGGTCGATAGTTATGCATATCCTGGTACATAGACGGATAGTGAAGAGGCATGGCTCCTTTGCTGACGTGCATAATACTAGCCACTTCGTCTTGACGAGTATTGATAAGCTTTACTCCATCACGTTCACAAACATCGTAAGCTTCATCAATTAGTTGACGAGCCATGTCTTCCGCACCATCGTATGCGGCGTACTCACCCATTGTCATTTCAAACATTGTGCAAATTGTATTAACAACTGAGTTAAAAACTACCTTCGCCAACAGAGTTCCCATGAAATTGGTTGTCAGTGTTGGATGAAACTGTGCCTTTTCGAGTTCATCAACTAACTGGTGAGTGAACTCGTCAGGTTTCTCAGTATAGTTAGCAAGGTTCATTGAACCTGCACCACGTTTGCCAATAAAATCGACATCCCCAGGCCCGTTGAGTACAGTTGCAACCAGCGCAGTACCAGCAATCAGCTTGTCTGGCTTAAAATACTGGGCTAATTTTTCAATATGTCCCATTCCATTCATGCAAGTAAAGGCATACTGATTTGGCTTAAAGAAATGTGAACAACGATCAAGCATATCTGCCAATTGCATTTGCTTAGTGAAGAATATGTAGCAATCTGGATCTCCCTGATACTCTTCAGGGTAATATATATTGATTGGTACCAGGTGTGTATTCTCGTGATCGCGTGATACCATTGCACCGCCTTGTTCACGGATTTTTTCAACGTTATCTTCCCAACCATCAATAAAATCAACCTGATTACCTGCGTCTTGAAGTAAAATTCCATAGCGTAATCCCATTGCGCCGGAACCAATCACAGCAAATTTCATCATCATACCTCCTAAAGTAATGACCAATTAAAATATTATAATAAGTCGCTAATAATTTACTCATAATGTTGGATAAAGTCAACCTTTGTGGAAGATTATAGACATAAATCAGTTAACTATATGATTTTTATCTATCTTTAGTTATATAAGATTAGAATTCAATTAAATTATTAAATGTTTTTACTAACATTGATTTATCGATACTGCTAGAATTGAACCAATTAGTAATACGAAATTTGAAATGGGAGGCTGTTTTAAATGAAAATTGGACAAGATATAGTTAAAAATTTGGGTATGGGCACTTGGTACCTTGGCGAGGGTAACAATATTAGAAGTGATCAAGAAATTAACGCCCTTCAATATGGCATTAATCGCGGAATTAACGTGATTGATACCGCCGAAATGTACGGCGATGGTGCAGCTGAACAATTAGTTGGTCGGGCTATTACACAATATGATCGTTCAAGTCTTTTTTTGATTTCCAAGTTCTACCCTTGGCACGCTGATAAGGACAATATGAAGGCATCACTCACTGCGAGTCTGCAACGCTTAGGTACCGACTATTTAGATCTCTATCTTCTGCATTGGCCCGGAGACACACCAATTGAAGAAACACTATCAGCTCTTCATGGTCTTCAACAAGATGGATTAATAAAACAATTTGGTGTATCTAATTTTGATGTTCGAGATTTGAATGCTGCGTCCGCAAATCACTATTTTGAGGACATATCAGCTAACGAAATATTGTACAACGTGGCCACTCGTGGCACTGAATATGACTTGTTACCATACCATCGTACCCACAACATTGCCACCATTGCTTATTCTCCTTTTGGTTCAGGCAACGGTAACGAGATTCAAATTCCATCCATAATCTCTCAACTTGCCCATGATAAAAAAGTGACAATTCACCAACTTATTTTGTCATGGATTTTAAGACAAAACAATATTTTGGCGATTCCAAAAGCAAGCTCCGTTGATCACATTCAAAATAATATTGATGCAATGAATATTGAATGGTCTCCCGACGAATTGTCTATTATTGATACTGCCTTTCCTGCCCCAAACCACAAGGAGCCATTAAAAGTTATTTAGAGTGCAACAAATGACGCTCTGCTCCCAGGATATAAGGCACATTTAGGCTAGATAAACTGAAACAAAAGCCAAATAATATTAACCTTCGTTCAAATCTTATTCTTCACTATTCATTACGACCACTTTGCCAAAACTTTGTTGCCCTTCCAAATATTCGTGGGCTTTGGCGGTTTCTGCTAATTTAAATACCTTTTCTGGTTTGACATCAATATGATTTTTTTCAATCAAATCAATCATTTCTTGTAACTCTTCAGTACTAGTTAGTCCCGATTGAAATCCTGTCAGGTAAGCGTAATTGGGGACATCGTAAACTGGATCAAAATCATCGACCGTCCATTTATCACCAAGCTCTCCAGTCATGTTAACAATTCCAAAGGGAGCCACATGTTTTAACGAATCACGTAAGGTTGCTGGACCAACCAGTTCCACAATTTTATCAAACTTGCGGTCGCCGGGTAGAACTTCATTCGCAACTAAAGCATCATCAAAGCCGGCGTCGATGAGCTGATGTCTCTTTTTGTCTGATCTGGTCGTGCCAGTGACAAATGAGGCTGGTTCAATTGCCTTGATTAATTTTAAGCAGGCCTGACCAACACCGCTGGTGGCGGCTCTAATAAGTACTTTATCATCTTTTTTCAACTGTAATGCAGTCACGATACCATAAGCCGTCTGATAGGTTTCTGGAACAGCTGCTAGTTCTTCCCAAGATAAATTTGTCGTGACAGGATATATCTGAGTATTTGGTAGCAATGCATATTCAGCATATCCACCATCAAAATCACGTCCCATTTCACCCATAATTGAAATAATCTTTTGACCCTGGTGGAACAAAGATGGCGCTGAAGTTTCTGCAACTTCGCCCACAGCCTCAATGCCTAAAATTCTCGGAAAATGAACCGATGGTGAATCTCCACGCCTAGTAAATATCTCTGAATGATTAATGCCAAACCCGTGAACCTTCATTAGCGTCCAACCCTCTTTAACTGTTGGGGTTGGCACTTCACGATATTCGAGAACTTCAGGGCCACCTGGATGGCTAACAACAATTGCCTTCATTGAAACTATCTCCCTACTTTTTTGACCGTTTTAAGTGAATTTGTGGCTAGTATAACAGAATTGGTTTTACCTTTTTCATTATAACTGTAAAAAGAGACACTATGCTGATCAACTGCCTCAAACAGACATTCAATCATCACGGTGTCTCCATGTACATCTTACTAGCTTCGATTATGGTAGGATATGTCCCGCCTTAAAGTACAGGTCGTACCATTCCTGCTTGGTTAACTCTACACCAGATCCTGCAGCACTTTCTTTAATGTGCTGTGGATTCATGCTACCTAAAATTACTTGAATTTTGGCAGGGTGACGAAGAATCCAAGCTGTTGCAATTGCGTTTTTGGTAACACCCTTCGCATCAGCAACTTTTTGTAATTCTTCGTTCAATTCAGGGAATTTTGGATTATCAATGAATGGTCCTTCAAACATTCCGTATTGGTATGGTGACCATGCCTGGACGGTCATCCCCTTACGCTGAGCATATTCTAGTAGTCCACCATTATGATCGACACTGTCGTCATCAGCCATGTTAGTGTGCATGCCAAGATCAATCATTCCAGTATGCATTAATCCAAATTGTAACTGATCAAACATCAAACGTTGATGGACAGCACTTTGGACCAATTCAATTTGTTGAGGATTAAAGTTTGATACCCCAAAATGGCGTACCTTGCCGCTAGTTTGCAACTCATCAAAAGCTTCGGCAATTTCATCAACTTCCATTAACGGATCTGGACGATGGAGCAAGAATGAATCCAAATAATCAATGTTTAGTCGCGTCAAAATGCCATCAACGGCCTCCAGCAAGTGTTGCTTTGAAAAATCATAACGACTGCCAAATACCACGCCACCTTCACTCCTGGTTGGATCAACAATAATGCCACCTTTTGACTGAATCAAAAAGTCATCCCGTGTAAATCCTGCTTCTTTCATCGCAGCACTAAACCGTTTTTCAGATTCTCCCTCACCGTAGATATCAGCTGAATCAATATAAGTAATACCAGCTTCTTTTGCAGTTGTTAATACCTCAGCAGCCTGCTTCACTGTTAACTGATCCATGCGCATAATTCCCAATGCAACATTTGAAGCCGTTAACTCACTATTACCAAGCTTAATTGTCTTCATAACATACTCCCCATTTCTAATTAATTTAGGTCGTAAAATGATAGCCTTTACAACATAGGTCAATTATAAAACTTAGACCACTGTCTAAGTCAACTTATACCCGTTAATGTGTGGTATTATTTGAGATAAGTTTTAGATCGAGGAGGAAAATCATGGCATACTCAATCGGTGAAGTTGCTGATCAAACTGGCATTTCAGAATACACACTACGTTTTTATGATAAACAAGGATTAATGCCATTCGTTCAACGATCATCATCAGGCAGAAGGATGTTTAGTCAAGATGATATGGATTTTATCGGATTAATTTCGTGTCTCAAAGACACTGGCATGACACTAAGTGAAATCAAAGATTTTGTTGAAATGACAGTGGAAGGTGATGCCACACTTGACCAACGCTTGGAATTATTTAAACAACAAAAAGCAGCGGTAAAAAGGCAAATTGCTGCTGCAAACAAGCGACTGGAAAAATTGGACTTCAAGGTTCGTTATTTCACTGCCGCTTGCAAAGCGGGAACCGAAGCTGCAGTCGAGGGAGACTGTGAAATACCAGGATCACCAATCCGAATCAAGCAAACAGATTCAAAAGTTATCTAAATTTACAAATTAAATGTGCAAGTTAATCTGTAACGACCAATATAGTGTCTTACAGATTTTTTGTGCCTTCTGGTCCAAAAAAGGACCCTGTTTAGTATCAAGGTCCCATTAATTGGTATTTCAATTCAATTTTCTGTTTAAGATATCGTCAAAAATAAAACCAAATAGCCTGATTTCCTTATTTAGCATTTTCTTCTAATAGATATTGTCTGATTAGATGTTCTAAAATATCAGCTACCGTGGTGTTATTTTCAACGGCATCGATTTTAAGACGTTTGATCAGCTTATCATCTAGCGTTGTTGTAAACTTCTTTTTCACCAGAGTTCACCACCTTTGTACATAATTGTAATAGCTTTCATCGATTTGGTAAATACGTACGCATAATTTTTTTAATTAAAATTACCGAAAATAAACGCAACAATTCCGCCACCCAAAACAGCAACTATAATTACACCCGCTAACATCACGTTAAATGCCAATCCCAAGCCACCGCAAACTAATAACAAAATAAAAATAATTGGGTGACGAAAACAAAATTTGATAAAACCAATAATTAGTTTGATGAATAGTAAAACAAAAATTAAAACGCCGACGCCGATTCCAAGTTTAGCTCCTTGGGTCATAGCAATTGGCAGTAATAGTGAACTCATTGTCAGTGCTCCCTTTCTCATTTATCCATATATCTGACGCAATGCGTTAATATCTTCCGTTGTTAATACCGTGTGCCCTTGATCAATTGGATACATAACTGAACTAGTCAAAGTGCTATGGGCAAGTCCCAATGCGTGGCCCAACTCATGAGTTGCAACGGATTGTTTAATTGATTCTGTATAAGTAATGTTTAATCCGGCTTCAGCATGGTTTGCAGTATAGGCGCCCCAACCAGTCTGTTCAATCACCGTTGGCCCACCATGGCCTAATTCGACCTCATTAGTTTGAGACTGATCGATTTGCTTATGGTACACAAAAATTTTAATTTGATTTTGTTTGGCAGTACCCTGTCCTGCAACCAGATGAACTAGGCCAGTCGCGTTATAGGTGGCAATTGCCTTTTTAAATACCTCTCTAACTGATTGAGGCACGTTCTTATCAAAATGGTAGTAATAAGTATTGCTTAATGTTTTACCGGCTACGTTTGATTCAATTGGCGTCGCATTCTCACTTGAACTAGTACTAGTAGAGTTTGAACTAGACGTCGATGAGCTAGTGGCACTTTCACTACTACTAGACTCCGATGCCTTTTTGCTTGAATTACCATCAGTAGCGCTTTTGAACTCAGAAACATATTTTTGAACTTTAGCATAAATATTGGTTGGTACGGCCTCTAAGTCAGTATTAGAGTACATTCCACCAATCACAAGTCCAAACAATATCCAAATTATCCAAGATTTATGTCTCATACATTTTTCCTCGCCTTTATATCCTGCATTTTAACCAAAATAGTAGTAACGGTCATCTATTTAGACCCAATCATGACGCAATCTTAACCATTCCTTCAACAAAACAAAATAATCCAATTTTTCATCATAAATGTCTCGAAATCTAATTGGTCTTTCCAATTGTTATGATTTTGACGTACAACAGCGGTAAAATAAAAATCAGTAATACATACTTAGGAGGTATTCGACATGTATGTTTCGTTTAACCGTGATCGTTGGCTTAACATCACGATTGCTGGACTACTGTTTCTAATTGTAATCGCACTTATCAAGTACAACTCTTACCTCTTAGCTTTAATTGATACTTCGATCCAATCAAAGTTGACCGCCAGTCACGCTGGCGTCTTCAGTCATGTTTTTTCAGCCCTTAGTAATCCCGTTGTATGTGGAATTTACGCAGTAATTATTTGGTTTTTGCTATGGGGATTTAAACATAAACTAATTGCAACCTGGGCACTTGCAACTTATTTTGTTGGTCAATTGGTATTTACGATCATCGCTAAGTGGGTTTCGAGAACTCGACCAGCCGGACACTCTTCTAAATTAGTAAGTAGTGGTTTCCCGAGCCATCATCTGTTTGCCATCATGTTGATTTGCTTTATCATCTGGGTTGCCGTTTTTCCTTGGATCACAAAAAATTGGCAGAAGTGGTTAATCATGTTTCTCATGATCCTCATTTGTCTAATTGTCATGGTGGCACGAATCAAAATGTTTGAAAATTATTCATTTGATATGGTTGGCAGTATCCTTCTGTGTTATATCTGGGGACAATTTTCAGAATGGTCTTATCTAAAGTGGTTTGGCACGTTAGGACGATCAAGAATTTTCAGAAATTCGGATTACAACTAGACTGCCCTGCTTTCATTAATCAACATCATTTTAATTTGTCCTAACCAACGGTATAAGCAAAGTGGTACATTAGAATCATAAGCTTTGAAGCGATTCCATTTTGAGAGGAGTAACTATTTATGTATCAAGCAAAACAAGAACGGTATGATCAGATGGTCTATAACCGTGTTGGTAACAGTGGTATTCAACTGTCAGCCATTGGCCTAGGATTATGGCACAATTTTGGTAGTGTAGACGCCTACGAAAACCAAAAGGCAATTATTCATCAGGCCTTTGACCTTGGTATCACCTACTACGATTTAGCAAATAATTACGGCCCTGAGCCTGGTAGTGCCGAGATTAATTTTGGCAGAATTATGGCTGGCGACATGAAATCATATCGTGATGAAATGTTTATTGCAACCAAGGCTGGATACGAAATGTGGCCGGGACCGTATGGAGATTGGGGATCTCGAAAGAGTATCATCGCTAGTGCAAATCAAAGCTTGAAAAGATTAGGACTAGACTATGTAGATGTATTTTATACCCACCGCCCAGATCCAGACACGCCTGTTCAAGAAACCGCAGCAGCTCTTGACCAGCTTGTTCGTGAAGGCAAAACTCTCTATGTCGGGATTTCAAATTATAATGGCAAGCAAACGCAAGCAATTACGAACGAATTCAATAAGTTAGGAACCCCATTTTTAATTCACCAACCGCGCTACAACATGTTTAATCGTGATGTTGAAAGTGACCTATTTCCAGTGTTAACAAAAAATGGTAAAGCAGCAGTTGGATTTAGTTCATTATCTCAAGGATTGTTAACCAATAAATATCTCCATGGCATTCCAGAAAACTCAAGGGCCAACAAATCAACTAGTCCGTTTCTGCAAGAAACCCAAGTTGATCAAACACTGAAAACGGTAGCCAAACTAAATGATCTAGCAACCAAACGAGGCCAAACTCTTGCAGAAATGGCGCTGGCATGGAATCTAAGACAACCGGCAATTGCAACGGTACTGGTAGGTGCCAGCAGGCCAGAGCAGTTAGTAGATAACGTACACGCATTAAACAACTTAAATTTCACAAATGAAGAACTAGATCAAATAGATCAAATTCTTGCAGGACAGGGTGAGATCAGTTGGGGCAAACACTAAGACAGAGTGCGGAAGTCCCACGGGTTGAGACCGATATGTAAGGGCACTATGTGAATTGATCGCGGGCTTGCGATTGATTTGCATAGTGTCCTTACATGTTAGGTCTCAGTGGGACTGTAGCACGTTTCAGAAATCAGAGTGCGGAAGTCCACGGGTTGAGACTGTAGAATAAGGGACTTATGCGGATTAATCGCGGGTTGGGCGATTGATTTGTATAAGTCCCTTATTCTTTAAGTCTCAGTGGACTGCAGCACGTTTCAAAAGACAGAGTGCGGAACCGCCCCAAAATCATCAAAATCCCTAAACTTTGTCCGTTCGAGCCACCAACAAAGCTGCGATAACGGCAACTATAATAATCATTAAATAAGCAACGTTTTGTGTAATGCCAATCGGATTTATTTTAAATGCAAGTCCATATGCAGATGGACCAAGGGCTGCCAAAAAGTAGCCACCGGATTGAGCCATCCCAGACAGCCTGGCAGTCGTCATTGGATCGTTAGTTTTTACGCCAAACATGGTCGTTGCGTAAATAAAAAAGAAACTAATCGACAATCCAATCAATACACTTTCGGTCATCCAAAACACAAACGATGACGTTCCTTGGAAAAACAACATACCACCGGCAATAAGGCCACAAAGGCCACCAAGAAAAATAATGACTGAAGTACCCATTCTACCTAATTGAATTAACAGCCTTGGCATAACTAGGTAGACGGGTATTCCCATCAAAGAATAAACGGCCACGATAATGCCAATACTACCTGGATTTAAATGATGGTACGCCATCAGTACAGGAAACCAGGCGGCTAGCGTATAGTTTAATAATGACTGACAACCAAATGTTATTAAAAAAGGCCACGCCTTAGTATTGGTCCAAATACTTTGACCCTTTTTGGAACGGTTAATTTGCTTATTTCGACTGATCTTTAGTTTCTCCTGAAGTCCACTGCTAGCAAACAACCAAATTGCCATCACTAGTGCAGGAGCAACTGCTAAAATCATAAGAATTGAGCGCCAGCCAAAACCGTTTACAACAGGAGCAGTGATCAGGTTAAATGCACCGCTGCCGAGGTTCATCGAAAACGAATAAAGTGTGGTATATACATCAATTCGATCGGGAAAGTATGCTTTAATAAATGATGGCATATATACATTCAAATGGGCAATTCCGATACCGATGAGAATTGTCCCAATTAGCATCGTTGGCATTGTGACAATTGCACGGATAATCGAACCGAGTAGTAGTAGCAAGATAGAAATTCCCATTGATTTTTTAATACCAATTCTAGCCAACGGAATTGAGGCAAAATTTGAGAAAATTAGAAACATTACTAACGGTAGTGTGGTTAAAATGCCAAGACTGCCTTGTGACACATGCAGACTATCTGCCAGTTGTTTCAAGACTAGTGGCAATGTAGTAATTGGTGCTCGCATTAATGCACCTGTTGCAATTACCGCTAATAATAACCCAATTGTTGTCTTCTTTTGCTTGGTCACTTTAAACACTCTTTCTCATATCTATAGCTAAATTTATTAATCAAAAACGTGGACGACGACTGTCATTCACGTTTTTTGATTATATAAGTATCAATTATAAACTATCTTCGACAAGTATTGGTGACTTTCTATCATTTCACTGTAATTCCACTAATCAGTTAAATTAATTTCATAAATTCGACTGGTATGTGGGGAAAATTTCTTAGTAGCAAGCTTACAATCATAAAACGATTATTTAATTGCAAACCAGTGTCCGATTCACCATCTAGTATATGCCGGATTGAGATTAACGGTCCGCCATTGCGGGTTGATTAGGTGTATTATCCTGGTCATCGCGAACCCAATGTGTCAGTCTGGGCATGTGTAATTCAATGAATCCAACTATTCGTCCCGATAATAGTGCCGATAACACAGTTCCCTCACGTACACCTATTAACTGATGACTGAACAATAGACCAATAATCACTGCTCCAATTACCATCGTAATATCACTACGCACTTTCATTCTAGAAAATGCGATCCGCAAAACATAAGCAAAAGCAAATGAGATCCCTTCACCTGCCATCATAATTGTACGAGAGTTAACTTCGAAAAATACGCCAGTTGCTAGTAAAACTATACTTAATAAAGTTAAACCAATCTGAACACCATAATTTGGCAACTTTATAAAACTAAATAGTTTAACGAACCAATCGATCAGTGCTCCAAACAACATTGACGGTAATAACTGAACAACATTCAAAAAAGTAAAATTATGTCTCAAAACAATCCATTCCAGCACAACAAGTAAAAAGTTAAAAATAATTGTCCACTGGCCAATCGTTAAATTACTAACCTCACTCAATACATTTGGCACACTTGAAATTGGTGAAGTTCCCAGTAACGCAATCTTAGCCAATGCAACGCTGGCGCCCATTAGAGCAATACCAAATATAAGGCAAGCGTAGTGTTTAATTACGCCTAGTATCCCCAATTTTTTTAACATCAATTTGATTCCTCCAATCCTTGATAGACTTTATCAAGCTCCCTAGCCAAAACAGCTTGATCGATTTCTGGGTTATTTTTAAATAACCGATCCCACCACTCATCCATATTTTCGTGCAATTTAACAACTAATTCAGTTCCACTCGCAGTCATTGTAATAACACGTGCCCGTCGGTCAGATGGCAAAACCTCTCGTTTTATCCAACCTTTATTGGCTAGCATTTTTAAATCCTTAGCCAGTAAGCTTGGATCAAGAGCCATTGCTTTGGCAATCTTTAGCTGTGTTAATCGTGGATGGTCATTTATAAACAACAGAACGTCACTTTGTGCTGCACGAATATCGAACCCCGCAATTTGACGCTTTTGGTATTCCTTCGAATGACGATAAATTTCAGCAATACGTTGATCAAATCGATATGTAGTCATCAAGTTTTCTCTTTTCTCTTGTATATTTAAAAGTAGTGGACTTTTTCCGTTAAATTCTTTTTTTAGTGATTTGTCAAATCTTAGTTTTCATTTATTTTGAATTCTTTGTCTGACAATCTTGTCTAGTACAGGTCCGTAGACGAGGTTTCTGTGCTTAACCAAATAAATATGGTAACCCCCAAACCAGGGATTACCATATTTATTCCGTTAATGCACAAAAACTATTCCATCTACTCCGTTATCTTATATTGTATTCGTCCACACGCCACTGTCCGTCACGAAATACAAATGTCGTATAACTGCCGTTGTCTGGTGCGTCTACATCTAATGGATCCCAATTTTCAAACTTTGTTGCCATTGTTCTGATTAATGTTCCATGAGATACAATCAAAATATTTTGATTTTCCGTAGTTTCAAACGGCTCAAGTCCGTCGTTAATTCGTCGCCAAACTTCATCATTATTCTCGGCCATTCCCATTGGATCAGCATCTTTCATCCAATTACGAGCAGTTTTTGCATCAGTTGCTCTGAGAATTTCAATTTTGTTATGATAACCGTGAGGAGCACCAGTCTTTTCCCAGCTTTCTTTACGACCAAGTCCTTCAAATGAACCAAAAAATACTTCTCTAAAATTTGAATCCGTAATAACTGATTCATCACCCAGATAATGATTTTCTCGAATAATTTCTTTAGCCGTATTCATTGCGCGTAGAAGATCTGATGAATAAACTGCGTCAAACTGAACATCAGCTAATAACTTACCAGCACTTTTAGCATCCGCCCAACCCTTTTCAGTCAGAGGTGAATCCGCCCAGCCCTGCATTTTTTTCATTATGTTAAACAATGTTTCGCCGTGACGTACGAAAAATAATTTTGTCATGATTGTCCTCCCGTAGAACTGCTCGATTATATCTAAATCTATTCTACCTAAATTTGTTGCAGTCGTACACGGATTTGAAAATAATAGTTGCGTAACAATGATTTTACTTATCTAATTATTTTCGTTCTTAAAACTCAAAAAAGGAGTCAGGCTCTGCAATGTAAGACAAAAGGACAGCTATCCCAAACCCTGATAACTTTAACCTCATCTGCATTCTAGCGGAAACGTGAAAAAGGAGTCAGACTCTGCAATGTAAGGCAAAAGGACAGCTATCCCAACCCCGGATAACTGTCCTTTTGCCTTACATAACTGAGCCTTAACGACTCCTTTTTCACTCTATATTATTCAGCAGCTTGTGTTCCAGTTGATGCTGAAGCATATGCTGTCAATACATCATGCAATGATGACTTGCCGCTTGCTTGTTGTGTAGCAACACGTGCACTTGAAGTCTCAACGTCAGCGAATGCCTTTAAGAAACCTTCACCATGATTTGATGCGGAAGTCTTAGCTTCGGCACCTGCAACACGGGCAGTTGCTGTTTGTGCATCAGCATATGCTGTGAGGAAACTAGTCTTTGACTTTGATGCGGCTGCTTCACTAGTGTCAACACGAGCACTTGAAGTTTCAACATCGGTAAATGCTGAAGCAAACTTTGAGTTCGTCTTAACTGCTTGTGCTGTAGCAACTTGGGCATTTGCCAATTGTGCCTGTGCAGCATTGTCAGCAATCTTCTTGAATGTAATCTTCTTAGTGTTACTTGCTTGTGCAGTAACACCGGCAGCAGTTTCAGTCTGAACAGATGCAGCTGCATCACTAAATGATGACGCATTAGCTGTTCCGGCCAATCCCAAAATTCCAAAACTTACAGCAGCAGTTGTTAACAAAACATTCTTTACATTCATTTTTTAATTCTCCTTATACCAATCACATTTTTTAATTTATCAAACCAGAAAACAACAAACATCCGAGCAAACTAAGAATTTGTGGTTTTTTGTGATCATCACCTTGCCTAGGATGATGGCGAAGATCATCTCAATTACTGGTTCAAAGCTATCGCTCTCTTACGGATGAATACTATAGCACCATTCTTGATCCTTGTATACAAGTTTTTGAAAACTTTTTTCACAAGTTCAGTGATGTTATTAGTGATAATTCCTATTAATTAAGAGTTTGTGGTTTGTTGTTTCAAACAATTAACTGATATAAAGATATAATTCACAAAGTGTACTTTTTATCGAAATCGGTTTCAATTTTAAGAAAACGCTTTCTAAATAACAATTGATGAATCCTTATGTAGCTTGATATATTACAAATTAATGTATGATGGTACACGATACTCAAAACAAATTGACAAATGAAATGTTTTTCCCATAACTAATATATTAGTTATTCAATTTTAGGCCTGTTTATACTTAAAATGAAATGTTTTATCAATACTCAAACGTTTGTGTGTATTCCAAGCATCATCTATGTAATTGCTTTCTTGCTTATCATCATGCCAATTATCATTTTGTTTTTAATTAATTTATTAGTGAAATTAATCAAGCAGATCTTATTTTCTTGAATACAAGTTATGTAAAAAAACGATAACCGGCCCAAATCGGTTATCGTTTTTATCTCTATTATTATGGTTAGTCTGTTTATTTACGTTTGTAAGAGGAAAATTATTCTAATTCTTGATACTTAAAATAATCAAAATCTGCTGGTAATTTTGAACCCGTCAAATCAGAACTGAATACGCCTGTGAACGCACCTGTAAAGAAAGCATATCCGCCGTAATTCATCAAAATGTAATCATCGGATAATTTTAACGAATCAAAGGTTACGGGAATGTCCTGCCATTCCTGACCATCAAACGAGTATGCATACGAATAGTTTTCATGGCGCACCTTTGTTTTGAAATATACGCTTGTAACATCATCTGGAATACTAATCGCATTATCTTTTAAGTAGAAAGTAAAGTTTTCTGCATCACAACTTAACACTTCAATACAACGGCCTTGCTTCTCGTTGTACGTAATGTAAGCAGCTGTGTAATCAACGGAGTCATAATAGTTTACCATACCAGCCATTTGTTGATAGTTCTCTGGTTGATAATCAACTTTTGTCTCTGAGTCGAACGAGAATGCCTGCCAACGACGAACCACGAGCGACAGATTGAATAACGAGCTCAGTGATTCATGCCCATAGAGGCGTAGGTAACCTGGTCGATCTACTAGTGATACACCAACCTCTTCAGATGGTAGCCTAAGCGTGTTGAAGTTAATATTTAACTGATCACCACTAAAATCATCCTTAACTGGATAAGTTGCCTTAGCTTCTGTGGATGTGACAAATGACGGCGCATCTACCTCTCTTGATCCGGCCTTACCGCCTACGACATGTGGCCAGCCATCATTATCCCATTCAATCTTTTCAATTGATGTCTCACGTCCTAATGGTGCCCATCCACGGGGTTCAATCACTGACTCATTAGCATGATGCAATGTTCTTGCCATTAAATGAGCCATATACCACTCGTGGTCAGGAGTCTCAATTAATGAACCATGACCACATTTTTGCAAGTAATTGTGTGAGTCGTCCATGGCTGTTAGCAATGGTTCTCCAGGCTCTGCATCATATGGCCCTAGTAAATTCTTAGAACGAGCAACTACTTCTTGATGAGGCCAATTCGTTCCACCTTGAGCACAAAATAGGTAATAGAAATCATTAATAAAGTATAAATGTGGTCCCTCAGTAATACGATCAGCTGTACCATTCCAAATAATCTTTGGTTCACCAATCAGCTTCTGGTCTTCAACCGAATATTCTCGTAACTGAATACCATGGAATTGATGGAGATAATTTCTTTGATCCCACACCATATTAATTAAATATTTTTTCCCATCTGGCGCATGAAACAATGATGCATCAAATCCGTTGCTGTTCAAATATATTGGATCAGACCAAGGCCCATGAATACTCTCGGCAGTCGTTAAGAAATTAGGTGTATCTTTGAAAGCTCCACGCATCGATTTAACATTAGAATAAACGAGCCAAAATTTGCCGCCCGAATACGTTAGATCAGGTGCCCAAACACCGCCAGAATCCGGTACCCCAGTCATATCAAGCAACCGTTTGCTATCTAGTGGCTTTTCAACTAACTCCCAGTTAATCAGATCCTTGGAATGGTGAATCTGAACACCTGGAAACCAGTGAAAAGTCGAATTAGCAATGTAATAGTCATCGCCCACCCTCAATAAACTTGGGTCAGGGTTAAAGCCCCTAATAACTGGATTAACTATCTTCATATATAATTCCTCCTAAAGCTACACTAAATACCTTCTGCAGACTGCTCAGTTACACCTTTTGCTTCAATTTCGTCATTCATCTTCTTAACCTGATCATCAGTTAAGTTATAGAATGCGAAATCAATGATGGCTAAGATTAGAAAAGCAACTGGGATTAATGTCTGAACAAGTAAAATACCTTGCATTGAGTGTGCAGATTGAGTGGCATGGTTAGCATTAAATGCAAATGCGGCTAAAACATAGCCGGGAACAACCCCACCAAGTGCCATCCCAAATTTGAAGAAGAAACCAACAATCGCATTCACAATTCCATTTTCACGCTTACCGGTCTTCCATTCACCATATGTGATCGTTTCAGGTACTAAAGCCCACATGAAGGTGGTTGCTTCAGTAATCCCCATTTGTCCGACAATTCTAAGAGCAAATAAGGCAGTAACATTAGTCGCTGGAACAAAATACATTGCGGTTAAACATACTGCTGCAAGAATTAAGCTTCCCATCACTAAACGTTTCTTACCAAATGTCTTATTCATCCATGGTGTTAATGGAACTAAGATGAATGCTGGCAATCCAGGTAAAAGGTTAAATAAAGGTAGTAAATCAGGTCGGTTCATGTTGTATGAAACGTAGTATGAACTAACTGAGTTAACAACTGACATCAAACCGAAAGTAATGATGAAGAAGATTGCTAATACTCGGAGTGGTCGGTTAATAACCAATTGATGGAATAAATCCTTAACGTGAACATTGGCTTGCTTGTCAGCAGGTAACGTAATCCGTTCCTTAGTTTGTGAGAAACAGAATACAAGCACAAGAGCACCAACGATGCCGTACATACTTAAAGTGAAGAACCAACCCATTCGTGCGCTGGGTCCTGAGTATGAACCACCTGAAAATAATTTAACAAAAATTGGAATACCATAAGAAACACACATTCCACCAAGGTTTGCCAGGAACATACGAACTGAACTCATCTTAACAATTTCATCGTTATCACGAGTCATCGCAGCGTTCAGTGAACCATAAGGAATATTCACCGTCGTATAAATTAATGAAAGGCCAACGTATGTGACATAGGCGTAAATTAATTTACCCATTTGGCCAAATCCAGGCGTGTAGAAACAAAGAATTGCCATTACTGCAAAGGGTACAGCCATGTAAAGTAGGAATCCACGATACTTACCAAAACGGTTAGTATGCTTGTCGATCAGAGTACCAACGATTGGATCGTTGATCGCATCAATGACACGAACCACCAAGAACATGGTTGCTGCATCTGCCGGTGGTAAACCAAAAACATTGGTGTAGAAGAATAGCAGATAAGTTGAAACTGTATTATAAATTAAGTTTTGTGCAAAATCACCGGTACCATAACCAAACATTTTAAAGAAGGATAGTTTGGGTAACTTTGTCGCTTCTGTTTGAGTTTCCATAAGTTTTATACCTCCCAGGTATCTAGAAATCACCTATTTTTGTAGGGCCCCACAACATGTTAGTTGATTTCATAAACAATCGTATCACCCGGTGAAAACGATTACAATTGAATCCATATCAGCATGTGAGCAAAAAATATCATCACCTGATATGAGTGTCATTTCAATGATCGTATAGATATGTATTCGTTTGAAAGCGCTGTATAATTAGCTTAAAGTATAAAATCGATAAGTGGGTGATTAATTTGACAGAGCTCCTAAAAAACGCTAAACGTCTTCCAGCCTTCAACTGGAACTACACGTTTTTTGGATCACATCTTCAAACTGTAAATAAGGGATGGAATTATCCTAAAGAGACTCATACGGCATTCGAGGTTATATATGTATTGAAAGGTGTCGAAGAAATAGAATACGACACAATCTCTTATTCAATCAATGCAGGCGAATTTACAGTTATCGTTCCCAATACGGCTCACCGATGTAAGGCAGCTGAAGATCTCACTTATTTCACCTTTCATTTTGACTTAGACGACCCATCATTAGAGGAAACACTGATTGGTAACCCCAAGCTGGTATACAGAAAAAATAACGAAACTACTGCAAGTATCACAGAAAAATTCGACAGTATGTTAAACGTGTTATCTGAGAACAGCGATGGTGATTATGATTTTGGTGACAGAATCATGATTCAAATCCAACTTTCACAAGTAATTAGTACACTGTACGAAAGCATTAAAAAAGTTAATGTGAACGTTAATCTCTATAATGTTCAATATGCAAAACGAATTAGAATTGCGATTAAAAATGAAATGCAACGTTTAGTTTATGACGATAATGACCCCGAACAAATTGAAAACACTGATATCATTAAAAAAGTTTGCGACCAACTAAATCTCAGTGTCGGATATGCTTCAAGGGTATTCCGTGAGTCTTATGGATTGTCTCCAAAGGCTTTACCTATCAAGTGTGAAACAACAAATTGCCCAGAATCTGTTGTTAAAGCCTCAATACAGCATCAATGATATTAGTTACATTATGGGCTATAAAAATTCCGGTAATTTTAGTAGACAATTTAAAATCTGGACGGGTTACTCACCAAAACAATTTAGAAATAAGAGTTCGAATTACTTCTTAGATAAAAAGCTCTTCTCGGAAAATTTTGTCACCTACAACGAAGATCCCGAAAACGATGTTTATCGAAGCTTTGAAAGTGATGAACCGTAGAGACATATTAAAAATGGTGAAGCAAGACATTATGAGTCTTGCTTCACCATTTTCTATTTACCAATACCGACAACCCTAAATATTTGTTCCGCCGTTGTAACTGCATCTAATTCGATTGAATCAACTGCCTGCTCTAACGTCTTAGGCCCAACAGTAGTTGTAAACACTGCGCTAAACCCAATGTCTAGTAACTTACTCATCTCAACATTTGTGTTTCCAACTATTCCGATCACGGGAACTCCAAGTTGTTTACCAATTCCAGCAATTTGACACGAAACTTTGCCATCAAGTGACTGCGCATCAAGATTGCCCTCACCGGTAACAACAATGTCGTTTTTTGAAACGGTCTCCTCAATTTTCAACATTTTGATCATTTCGGGCATTGATTGTACAATTTGGCCATTCAAAAAAGATAGAATACCAAATCCTAATCCTCCTGCCGCACCGCTGCCCACGTCATTGCGATGGTCATGTCCACTTGCATTGACAACAATGCCTGCAACACGGCTTATCTGATGGTCAATTTTTGACATCTTGTCAATTTCAATGCCCTTTTGTCTGCCATATACATATGTTGCTCCATTTTCACCCAAAAGTGGATTGACTACGTCAGCAAATCCCGTGAATTTTATCTTTTTTAAATCTTGATCAACTTTGCTATTATCAATACTCTTAATTTGGTCAAAATTTTTAAGCAGTGCTGGCACAGAGAAACCATTTTCGTCATTAAATTGATAACCAATTGCCTCCGCCATTCCCAACCCAGCGTCATTAGTAGCACTACCACCTAACCCAATTAAAATTTCGCTTGGCTTTTCCTGTTTCACAATTTTTAAAATTAATTTTCCCAATCCGTAAGATGTTGCATTTTGTGGATCATCACCTGCTTGACGTTGGGATAACCCCGCAGCCTCTGCAACTTCTATAATGGCCTTACTATCTGCTATCCCCCACTGAGCAATCTGTTTACGTCCATATGCACCCGTGATCTCAGTTTTGTGCATTTCTCCACCCAGGTAATCGGTGAGAATTCGAGTAAAACCCTCTCCACCGTCGGTAATTGGAATTTTAGTTACTTTAAAATTCCGGTCAGCCTTATGAATACCAGTTTCAAGGTAATTTTCTATTTGGATAGATGACGCACTACCCTTAAATGAATCAACAACTAAGCAAATATTTTTCATACCATGCCTCATAAATTGTAGTTTTAACATAATGATAGCACCTAACGTTCACTTACTCATCAATCTTCCTGTGTTTCTCTTCTGGTTCGTTGAATTTAGGAATAAAACGACCAGCAAAATGATATTTGTCCCGATTTTTTAAATATAAAATTCCAAAAATCACTGCGCCAACAAAATTTACCATTAAATCTTTCATAGTATCTAATAACCCAATATCAAGATATCCATTAATTTCGTGATAATGGTGTGATCCAGCCATCATAACTTTCACCGACTTAATATGATCCCAAATAACCGGGTTATTAACATGCTCGGGATTTAGCTTAACCGAGACAATTTTATGAATTATCGTATCTTTTTGCATGTCCATGTTAAAAAACACATCAACGCCAAACTCAAAGAATTCCCACAGTACTCCAATCGTCATCGAGAAACAAAACGCAAATAACGTGACAAACACTGGTGACATTTTGATATAAAAACGGTCCTCACGATTTAAAATATCTATCAGTGAAAAACCAATTGCGGTCGCTAGAAATCCATTCAACACATGCAATATGAGATCCCAATATTTAAAGGTCCCATAAAAATTATGAATCTCGCCTAGAATTTCAGCTGAAAAAATAAACAACAATATAATGACTTCTAATGTGGTTGGTAGAATAATAGATGATCGTTTTTCAATGGTCTGCGGAATCATAAACAAAAGCAACGTTAATAAGCACATCAACACACCTTCCAAGTTCTCTAAAAAAAATTGACGAACCATCGTTGCAATCACGATAATCCCCAAAATCAAATGAACCCGAAAATAAATTGGCGTACGCTTCTTGATTTGCTTCATCGTATGCTCCTTTGTGACTACTACTCATCCAAAATTAATCGAAATATATTCGTTAGTTAGATTATAGTTAATTTTGTTGAAGACCGCAAAGTTAACCATTCTGACTAACCACGATACCAATAAATTCAGGATGTTGTCTTAAAAAAGCAACCTTATCTCGGCCCGCATTAGGTTCAAATTGTTTCACCATTTTGTATGCTGTTAAATCTTCAATTTGTTGTGGTCGTCCGTGAAGTTTCATCCGATTGTATTTGACAATTTCAGCTACATTATCTTGATTTTGAGCTCGAATAATAAATTGCTGGTTCTTAATATCAACTGCCAAATAGTAATGACACATTCTAACAGTCAGAGGGGGAACACCATTTTTTATTAATTGTAACTGTTGATTAATTGATTTTAGTTCGTCTTGAAGCTCTAGTAAATCGTCACACATAGTACATGTTTGTGGTAATGTACCAGCAACATGATTATGAAACGTTTCGTCGTGAGTTGTCATTGTATCAGCTATTTTTGCCAATAACAGGCCACGATATTTCTTTAAGGTAAATCTACTTTGATTATCCATTACGCCATCCCCACAATTGATCAAATTCATTGAACTAATCGTAAATTAGTTATGTCATATGAGAAAGTAGTATCAGATGAGTCGAAAATGAGATTTTGTCAGAATATATATTTTAGCTTCATAACTGACATACTCATGTTATTTATTAACGAATCATTAATATTTCATTAAAAAATCCATTGACAATGTATCACTAAATTATTAACATTTATAGCAGTGCTTGAGATTCTTAGTCTCATAATCAATCTAAATAATGTGGTGATTATAGTGGTAAAAAGGTACGACAGTGAAAAAATTCAAGAACTGATTTATAACATATACAAGGCATACGGGTTTACTGAAGAGGAAAGCCAAGAAGTAGCTCACATGTTAATCTACACCGACTTAATCGGAATTGAATCCCACGGTGTCCAACGAATGATTATGTATGATGATTTCATTCGGAATGGTAAGATTCGAGTACATAACAAACCAGAAATCGTTAAAGAAACAGATGTTAGTGCAGTTGTTGACGCCCACTTTGGTTTAGGTCAACTAAATGGTATCTATAGCATGAAACTAGCAATCAAAAAAGCGAAAGAACATGGTATCGGTATGGTGACAACAAGACGATCAGGTCACTATGGTATCGCAGGATACTACGCTAATATGGCAGCCGAAGAAGGACTAATCGGGATGTCGTCGTGTAATTCACGTCCGGCTATGTTGCCAACACACGCAACCAAGGCTCTTGTCGGCACTAACCCGATTGCATTTGCTATGCCGGCCAAGCCAAATACTTTTATTTTCGACGCCGCCACGACTACTGTTCCTCAGGGTAAAATTGAAGTCTACCGTAAATTAGGTAAAGATTTACCTGCATTATGGGTCGCAAAAGATGGTGAAACACCAGTTAATGATCATAATGATTCTGTCGATCTGGACTTACTTCGTGATCCAAACGCTAATGTTGGATTGGCACCATTAGGTGGAGTCACAGAAGACACTGGCAGTCACAAAGGGTTTGGACTTGGTGTCATCGTTGAGGTCTTTACTTCGATTCTTTCAATGGGTAACACCTCTAGTGAAATCACCCCAGATGATCTATCGGTCGGTCCTTGTCAAAGTTTTACCGCCATTGATCCATCTATTTTTGGCGACAAAGATGCAATCATCAATAAGTTTTCCAATTACCTGCAAGAAATTCGTGACTTGCCATCCGTTCCTGGTAAGCCAGTCATCGTTGCCGGTGATAAGGAAGCAACAGCTTACAAAGATCGCTCAAATAATGGGATTGAGATTGATGACAAAACTTTAGCCGAAGTAGAAGGAATCGCTGATCGACTTGGTGTTTCCTACGAACAATTCGTTAAATAGTTTGTCAAAATATAAAAAATCAGGAGCAACAGAATTTTTTTGGCTCTACAATATTTGGTACTGATAGATTTTCAC
>NZ_AZGF01000014.1 GCF_001434475.1 Paucilactobacillus suebicus DSM 5007 = KCTC 3549
AACCAGTGGATCCAGAAGAACCAGTGGATCCGGAATCTCCGATGGAATCTGATGCTCCTGAACAGGAAAATTATTCTTAAGTTAAGCCAGTTGTGAAGACTGTTTCATTGGCCAAGACAACAAATAAGGAAAGTACCAAGGCCACAGCTAAGAAGACTGGAAGCGGTGAAGAATTACCACAGACAAGCGATCAAAAACAATCTTCAGTTTGGGGACTTCTAGCTCTAGCATTTACAGGATTATTTGGCCTTTCAAAATTGGGTGCCAAGAAAAATAGATAATTCGAAAAAACTGCGGTGCGTTGAATAAATAACGCACCGTAGTTTTTTGTGCTATTTTGTTAGATTCATGTTTCGACTGTTATCGACTCTCTCGACCAATTCAGAAAACGGTACTGATCCGTCTAGCACAATCGTATACCAGTTTTTTTTATTCATATGCCACCCGGGAAAATATTGATAATTATCAACAAGATCGGCCATTTTTCCCGGCTGGATTCGCAGGTCAATAATTTCATCAACATGACCATTTTTTACCCCTAGTTTGTGGGTGTCCATCGTTAAAATAGTTGCGTACCATTTCTGCGTGTCGGGTCTTCGCCATATTGCATTATTCGGGGACTTTTGCCACAAGAACTCTAGTTCATCCCCATACCGTTTGCGAACATACTCAATTAATTGTTTAGTTTGTGGATTCTTGAAAATTTCAGTATCAAAGCAATGCTCAGCAATGCTTTTGAGGACGGTTTGATAATCATGACGCACGCCCTCGACAAAACCGCCGACGTTACTGTTGCTGAGGTGCAACGTATACGGAGTATTCGTGACCGGATCAACGACTAATGTGGTAATTAGATTGTTTTTACCAATAACAATCGTCATTTTAAATTTGCTATCAGGCAAAATTGTGACAAATTTTAATCCAGAATTTGAACGCTCGAAACCGTAGGCGATTAGCTTAGATTGATTGGCTATTTTATTTTTAAAAATTTGATCGACTAGACTCATATGTTATCTCCAGTAGTTATTTGAGACGATTATACCATGTTCATGTTCTTTGTAAGACAACGTAGAAGTCGTTGAAAATGGTATTGAAGCGGTTACAATGATAATTAGATAATATTCTTTAATTGGAGGATGACGATGAATTTAATTGAAGTAAAAGAAAACGTGTTTCACTTACACAATGGTCTGATTTCGTACATCTTGTCAGTGGAGAATGGTGGATTACTGGCACACCTCTACTTTGGTAAGTATGTTAATCAGTATCATGGAGAACGTCATTATCCGCGCATGGATCGCAGTCATTCCGGTAATTTACCGGGGGCAACCGACCGTTTATTTTCAAAGGACACATTGTTGCAGGAATATTCTGGTAATAATACTGGCGATAATCGGTTGCCAGCATGCGTGATTAGAACCGCCAATGGGGCGAGAACGGTTGACTTCAGATATGTGGGATATCAAATTATCAATGGCAAACCGAATATTAGTGGCCTGCCGCACGCATATGTAGAAAACGATCAAGAGGCTCAGACTTTGGTGGTCACGATGCGAGATGCCACCATTGATGCAAAATTAGTGTTGTACTACACAATTTATCGCGACAGACCGGTCATTACACGACATGTTGAATTAAAAAATGAATCATCGTCTTCATTTTCAATTGAAAAGATTGCTTCAATGCAAATGGATTTACCCAAGCAAAACCTTGATGTAATTTCACTGCCGGGAAGCTACGCTCGTGAGCGCCAAATTGAACGTCAGCCATTAAGGCGTGGGTTAACCCAATTTGAAAGTCAACGTGGATCTAGTTCACATCATATGAATCCTTTTGTGGCCTTAGTTGCACCGAATACCAATGAATTTGACGGGGAGGCATTAGGGGTGATGCTGGTGTATTCCGGCAATCATCAAATGAGTTTGGAAAGCGACCAAGTTCACCAAACGAGACTGATGGCTGGAATTAGTGACTATAATTTTGACTGGCAGCTGGCAGAAGGGGCAACTTTTGCGGCTCCAGAAGTGTTAATGACCTATACAGATCATGGATTAAATGGCATGTCACAAGCGTTTCATAGCCTGTTGCGTGAACGAGTGGCGACAAGTAAGCATAAACTGACGGATCGACCGATCGTCATTAATAATTGGGAGGCCACATATTTTGATTTTAATACCGCTAAATTAAAACAGATTATTGATTCGGCGGCGTCCTGCAATATTGAAATGTTTGTGCTGGATGATGGTTGGTTCGGCCATCGTGATAATGATAAGACATCCTTAGGTGACTGGTTTGTTAACACTAAGAAATTACCTGGTGGGTTAGAAGAAGTCGCTGACTACACACATGATAAGGGAATGCAATTCGGCTTGTGGTTTGAACCGGAGTGTATTTCGGAGGATTCTGATCTATATCGTCAGCATCCAGACTATGTGCTTGGCGTGCCAAATAGAGGGCGAACTATTTCACGTGATGAATACGTGCTGGATTTTTCGAGGCCAGAGGTTGTTGATAATATTTATCAACAAATGACTAAGATTTTGGATCATGTATCAGTCGACTATATCAAATGGGATTTTAATCGTAATTTGACTGAGGTGTTTTCAAATACCGTGACTCCTGAACACGAGGGGGAGACAACACATCGGTATGTGCTGGGCCTTTATAGTTTGATGGAAAAATTAACCAAACGCTATCCCGATATTTTGTTTGAGGGTTGTTCTGGCGGAGGCGGTCGCTTTGATGCTGGAATTATGTACTATATGCCGCAGAGCTGGCCGTCAGATAATAATGATCCAATCGAGAGATTGAAGATTCAGTACGGCACATCGCTGGCTTATCCAATCTCGGCGATTACCGCCCATGTTGGCACCAGTCCGGATGAATTGTTGGGCCGGTATACCTCCATGGATATGCGTGGAGCGGTCGCTGCCAGTGGCACGTTAGGCTACGAGCTTGATACATCAAAATTAGCAAAAGAAGATACAGATAAAATTCGTGAACAGGTATCATTTTATAAGCAACATCGTCACTTAATTCAGTATGGAAATTTTTATCGACTAGAGAGTCCGTTTGAATCGAACCATGTAGCTTGGATGTTTGTTAGTCCTGATCAAAATGAAGTTTTGTTATTTAATTTTGTCGTGCTGAGTCAGATCCAAAATGATTTTCATCTGACTAAATTAATTGGACTAGATGCTAATAAGCAGTACACAGATACTGAATCTCAGATGCAGTTTGGTGGGGATGAACTAATGAATGTCGGATTGTATGATCAGCCGATTCAGTCGAGTGATTTTTCCGCCGATATTAGGTATTTTATAGTTAAGAACAAGTAAATTTATGGTGATACTTTTATTTAACACGTGCTAACGTATTTAACCATTAAAAATATCAAAAAAGTAAAAATATATCATCATACGTGTATGTTTAGACGGCGGACTGATGTATGATATATACATGTACAAAATGTAAGCATTCAGTAAATGGGAGATCTGAAAAGCGAAATGGATATGTATGGGGTGCTGATTAAGGCAATTGTGCACTATGTCGAGGTCACCAATCCGAAGTTTGTGGCACCGGGTCACCTTAGCATGACTCCAGCAATGCATGAGGTAATTAACGCGGCGACGAGATATGCTCACCACTCAGAGTATGCTGAGCAGATGGACATGATCACAAAACTGAGGATTAGCGAGGACGTTCGACAGGTGTACATAACGGACATTGTCGAATCGATATTTGACGGTGTGGAGATACTTAGGCGCGAGATGAATAACAACGGAAACAAGGGGAACACCAACTAAAATGGTGGTTCCTTGTTTTTTTGCTTATTTTTAGTTGACAAGCAACTAAAAATAGATATAATAATTAGTAAATTTAGTTGACAAGCAACTATATGGTGAACTTTGAAAGGAAGATGTATTATGACACAAGTATTAGTAATTCAAGCACATCCACATATTGAAAATAGTCTTTCACTAACGGTCGGTGAGGCATTCATCGATAAGTATCGCCAAACTCATCCAAACGATGAAATCATTACCCGTGATCTTTACGCAGCAGACGGGGTTCCTGCCATGAATGACCTCACGATGAATGCGTGGAGGAAACAACACATGGAAGAACCGTTGACGGATGATGAAAGAACGTTGTTGCAGCGTCATGATGAGTGGTTAAATGAGTTCATTAACGCTGACAAGTATGTTTTTATTAACCCAATGTACAATCATTTTCTTCCTGCCGAATTGAAACAGTATTTAGACTTAACGGCAATCGCACATAAGACATTTAAGTATACGGATCATGGGTCTGTTGGGTTACTGAAAAATAAGAAAGTGATTCATATTCAGGCATCCGGTGATGTTTATCACGCTGGTGGAAAATGGGCAACGATCAAATTTTTAATTAAACGAGCCTTTGGTGTTAAAAGTACGGGTGGCTCATCTTTGATGGATCTGGGTGATATGTATTTAACCAACATGATGAAGTTTTATGGTATTGATGAAATCGATAAATTATTTATCGAGGGTGCTGATGCCCATCGTGATCAACTACAAGTGATTTTGGACCGGGCGTTGGTGGAGGCATCGACTAAGGCAATCAATTTCTAGGTAGAGTATACTTGAAGCAAATTACGATCAGGCTGGTGAATCTAATGGACGACACAATAAATGATGTGGTAGTGGCTTTGCGAAGATTGCGTACTTCACATGGCAATGACCAAGTTACTAGAGAACAGAACTGGATTATTAACCATTTAGCATCGTCAGAACTCAAACAGATCGTGCCACATCTTTCAATCGTTGCGTTACACATACTTTCGGCACTTGAGCATGGAGAAAGAACTGGCGTTGAGCTGGCTCAGCAACAGAATGTGACAAAGGGTGGCATTACCAGAGCAGCACGCAAGTTAGGACAGTTTAAATTAGTAGAAACAGTTAAACATTCCGATGATAAAAAGAAAATTTTTTACCACCTGACCGTTGCAGGAATCGAAATTGCACGTCAACATGATCAAATGCATCAGGTCATTCAACAAAGAATGATAGATCAAATAACTAATGAATATTCGGCAGATGAATTACGGTTAGTTGCTAGGTTTATGAACGATCTGTCGGATCATGAAGATGAATTTAAGTAGCCACCGATGTAGATTGGTGGCTACTTTTGTGCACATATTTCGATTTTTGGTTGACAAGACACCCTATCTACATTAGCATTATGTCGTGGTTTATGGTGCCTTGACACCATATAAACTAAAAAGAGAAATTGGGGTTGATTGTTGTGAACGGGGAACAAACAAGTAAACGGTTATTATCATCTGCCGGGATTGCATGGTTATTTGATGCAATGGATGTAGGCATGATTTCATTTGTGATCGCTGCACTTGGTAAAGAGTGGCAACTGGACAGTGTTTCAATGGGGTGGATAGGAAGTGTTGGCTCAATTGGTATGGCGATCGGTGCTATCTTTTTTGGCGCAATGTCCGATAGATTCGGACGTAAAGATGTACTGATTTTAACGCTATTAATTTTTTCGATTGGTAGCGGAATATCAGCATTTGCAACTGGGTACACGATGTTTATCATCATTCGATTTTTTGTTGGAACTGGACTGGGTGGAGAATTACCCGTTGCATCGACACTTGTGTCTGAAAGTGTTTCGGTAGCGAAACGTGGACGCACAGTTGTACTGCTTGAAAGTTTTTGGGCTGGTGGTTGGCTGTTAGCTGCCATAATTTCATACTTTGTGATTCCTGTTTGGGGATGGCGAGTGGCTCTTTTGGGGGCGTCACTAACTGCTTTATATGGAATTTATCTGAGATATAGTATTCATGATTCATTTAATGAGGTGAAACAAAATTCAAGGCGCCATTCGTCACCGATAAAGGGGATGGCAACGCTCTGGCAAAGACAGTACGCTAAATCAACGATTATGCTGTGGATAGTTTGGTTTATGGTCGTCTTTTCCTATTATGGTATGTTTTTGTGGTTACCAAGTGTCATGGTAATGAAAGGCTATAGTATTGTGGATAGTTTTGGGTATGTTCTAATTATGACACTGGCGCAATTACCAGGGTATTTTTCAGCTGCGTGGTTAATTGAAAGATGGGGACGTAAGTCTGTGTTGGCGGTCTTTTTAACGGGGACTGCGGTGAGTGCACTTTTATTTGGTAATGCTACAGGGCTACCAATGTTATTGACTTCCGGTATTCTACTTTCATTCTTTAATCTAGGCGCCTGGGGGACCCTATATGCTTATTCACCCGAGCAATATCCGATGGTTGTTAGAGGAACTGGAACAGGAATTGCAGCTGGCGTTGGACGTTTAGGTGGGGTGATTGGGCCTCTGATGGTTGGACAATTAATTGCGATTCATGTCTCATTTACGTTGATTTTTACCATTTTTTTTGTGGCAATTATGGTTGCTGTCGTTGCTATCCTGGTTCTTGGTAAAGAGACAATGGGAAAAGTTATTGAGACTAAACAAGTTGTTGAATAAGGTTTATGTATGGAGAGTCAACTTTTGACTCTTCTTTTTTTAGTGGAATGATGTGTTGTAGAATTTTGTCTTTGGCTGTATTTGAAACGTGCTTCCAGACCACTGAAGCTTAACGGATAAGAAAAAATATGCAAATCAATTGCCAAACTCGCAATCAATTCACATATTTCTTCTTATCCCACAGCTTCAACCCGTGGCCTCCAGCACTCTATTGAAACGTGCTCCGAATCACTGAGACCTAACGGATAAAGAACATAAGGCAAACCAATTGCAAGGGACGCAATTAATTTACCTTATATTCCTTATCCCACGGTCTCAAACCGTGATTCTACGCACTCTATTTTGAAATCATTGCCCTAAATTGCTTAAATAAGCGTCGATCAAATGCCTTGTAAGATAGCTTTCTTGCCGCAATGACCATCATTTTGGCTGAAAAACTTGGTTGGTATCTGGTCTTTGGTTTAGGAGCATTAATTGCTTTGTAAATTAATTCGCCAATTTGTTCGGGAGTGTCTGAAAATCCATCGAAGCTTCCATCTGCGTAGGCCTCCACAATATCGCGATATGCCGAATCTTTCGGTGTCTGTTCCAGTAGTGTCTTCATCGCGATACCAGCCCATTCAGTTTTGGTGCCACTTGGTTCAATGATAATTACATCAATGCCGAATCTTTTTACTTCCATTCGCAGTGTGTCACTGACAGCTTCCAAAGCGTGCTTTGAAGCATAGTGCCAGCCAGCGAGTGGTGAGTACATTTGCCCACCAATCGAGGAAATGTTGACGATTTTACCAGAGTGTTGTGCTCTCATCGTTGGTAGTACTAATTGAGTGATATTCATTAGGCCAAAGACGTTAACATCGAATTGACTCTTAGCATCTTTAGGAGCTACATCTTCCAATGCACCCTGCATACTGAAACCAGCTGAGTTAACAATAACGTCGATTGAATTACTATTTGCTAAAACGAAATCTACGAATGCTTGGTTTGATTCAGGACTGGTTACGTCTAAAGCGTGGGCTTCAATACCCTGTTGAACTAGATCTTGCATGTGATCAATCCGCCGTGCGCCAGCAAATACCTTGTATCCTTGCTTGTGTAAATAGATTGCTGTTGCCTTGCCGATTCCTGCTGATGCACCTGTAACGATTGCTGTTTTGTTGTTCATAATTGTTTTCTCCTTTTTGTTTTTATAACCGACCGATCAGTTATAATTGTTTTAAAAAATAAAGCCTATCTAGTTAGGCTTCCATAACTTTCCAACATAAATTAACTGCTTGTTTAATTTGACTGTCTGTTAACTCAACGTCACTACTATAACTATATTCGAGTAGTGAATTTAGTGAATCAAATGTGAAAGCAACGATAACGTTAAATGGTAAATCAGCAATTTGATTTGTCTTTTGACCGTAGTCAATTAGTTCTCTAATGTCGCGATTACGATTCATCATTTCTTTGTATACGTTTGTTTCAATTAATTCAGGTGTGTTATTAACAATGTTCATGAATAATGCTTGCTGAGGGTGCAGTAAAAGAGTTTTTGAGTAACTGGTAAATAGGCGTTTAACTTCTGTTTCAACATGATCACCGGGTTCGGAATTCACTTTAGTTTGGTTATCCAGCATGTCTCTAGCTTCAACGTAAATTGAAGTCAGCATTTTCTCTTTACTCTCGTAATAAAGATAGATAGTTGCTTGGGGGACACCGGCTTTCTTGGCAATTTTGGACATGCTCAAGTTTTGATAGCCATCGTTAATGGTGATATCGTACACGGCTTGCTTAATTGAAATTAAGTTTTGTGGGTTCTTTTTTCGCATGAGAACAATATAACTGATCGATCAGTTATTGTCAATAAAAAAACATAATTATTTTTCATTAACAAAAAATTATCATTGTAGATGCTGTTGTTACGGTGCTTAGAGCAAAAAAAACAGCCGAGAGATTTCTCAGCCGCTACTGGTTAAATATACTTGTTAATAAAATCAAACGTGATATCAAATGACTCTTTTGAATAAAAAGTGTCGCTAGTGTGATCACTATGATTCAATCGATAGAAAGTCACATTTTGATTATGTTGCTTGAGTGCCTTGTAGAATAACACGCTTTGATTGAATGGAACGAATCGATCGTGATTACCGTGCATGATTAGAAATGGTGGTAGTTTTTTATCTGTGACGTAGGTGATGGGATTACCTTTTTGAACCATCTTCGGGACCTCGTACACGTTATTGGTACCAAAAAACTCACCTTCGAGGCTGTGTGCGGTAACGTGATCTTGTGTTGAAGGAACTTTGTTCATTCTACTAATGTCTGTCGGACCGTAGTAGTCGATGCAACACCGGTAATTCAGTGGCATCACGGTAGGATCCTCATCATCAAATTCAGGCATATTGGCGGTTACAACTGCCATTGAAACGGTGTGACCGCCGGAAGAATTCCCCCACGCAAGATATCGTTGTGGGTCTACGTGATACTGGTTTGCGTGGCTTAGCATGAACCTAGTTGCAGTTTTCAAATCTTTAATTTGAGCTGGAAATGGATTATCTGGTGCCCAACGATATTCGACCATGGCGACAACGAAACCGCGTCGTGCTGCTTCAATCATGGCCGGTAGTTGACCAGCTGTATCTTGTTTATGAAATGCAGATCCTTGCACCCACATGATTAAAGGAAATTGGCGCGTATCATCTTGATTAACGGGTGGTGTGATGATGTGAAGGTGCAAAGTAATACCACTCTTTACAGCGTATGGTACGTTTAACTGAACTGTGGGATTAATAGGTGTTAATGGAATATCTAAATTTTTAATGCCATCGGGGATGGTTTTGTCTTCAGGAAAATCTTCATAGCTACAATCAATCAGTGGTTCAATAAACTCTTTTTCATCTTTTTCTGTCACTTTAATCATATCCTTTCTGTGAAGGTTGATGGCCTCGCAATCATCATAAGCAATGTAACGTTCATTTATCAAACATTTCGAACGGACATTGAACGGATATTGATTGAACAATTTTCAGCGTCCTTAAGTCAGCGACTTTAAATTCATCGTTCGTTGTTAGTTTATTAAACTATTAACTTAGTTTAGATGAAAAGATGGAATTAGTTTGGTATATTTTAGGCATTGAAGCATTTGTGCGCACGATTACTTCAATTTCTCCAAGGTATTATTCAAAGAAATTAACGGTAAAAGTCCTGCTTGGCTGTAGAGCAGGACTTTTTTTGCGGTCAAAGGGCTCTGACTGTGATAGTATTCTAACTAAATGTAAGAAACAAAGAGGTTAATTAATAATGTTTCAGGATATTAAACCAAAAATTATGAACACTCAATATGTACATCGGCAAATTAAGCTGACTGATAATGTGGTCATCGTTAAGGGGCAACAAGCGCTGTTTATCGATGACCATCTGCCGGTAATGGCGGATATCAAAAAAAACTATCCGACTCAGTCCTTTACTCCAATCCATTTACTATCGATTCATGGTCGTGATTTCTTTTTTATTGATCGCGAATTACCAGAACGGGATAACTTGGCATATGATTCACTTAATGTGGTGCGAGCTAGTAGGCCGAAATGGCAAGCATTCGCAACAGTGACTGCGGTTCATTTAGCTGTGTGGTACACCAAAACGCGATTCTGTGGACATTGTGGTGCCCACATGCAGCTAGGCGATGGTGAACGCAAAATGGTGTGTCCAAATTGTGGTAATGAAGTTTTTCCACGGATTTCGCCCGCAATTATTGTGGGTGTTCGAAACCATGATAAGTTGTTACTAACTAAGTATTCGACAGGTTATAATCACTATGCGTTGATTGCTGGCTTTGTTGAAATTGGTGAGACACTGGAAGAAACTGTGCGGCGAGAAGTCTATGAGGAAACTGGTTTAGAAGTTAAAAACATTGAGTATTATCATAGTCAGCCGTGGGGATTTTCACAGTCGGTATTAGTCGGCTTTTTTGCTGATTTAGCCGATAACGAAACATACGAAAATGATGAGTACAAGGATGATCGCGAAGAGCTAGCAGTCACGAAGTGGTTTAGACGGCAAGACATACCAAATGACGACAATACCCTTAGCTTAACCTGGACAATGATTCAAGCCTTTCGGAAGGGTGAAATTAAATAGAAATTGAATATTAAAGTTTAAAAGTTGGGATAAAAGCTCCTATTATCTATTAAAACTACTAATTTATTATTTCAATTTGTTTTACCTAAACGTGCACAAAAAAAGTTCCATAACAGAGGTCTTCAAGACTAAATTATTTTTGATTTAGTCTTGAAGACCTTATTTTATGTAAACAAAATTCTTTATTCTTACATTTTTTTGATTGTTGACAAGTGACGGATAACTGATTATACTCAGTTTAAAGTTTTTAGGAAACCGGTTTCCCAAAAAAGAATTACCAGGAGATGAAATTATGGTTAATACAGTTATTGGGAGTTTATTATTGATATCGTTTGTACTTTTTATTGTATACATCATCAAAGGTGGTAATTTGACGGTTGGCTTTATTGGCATGGCGATAATTTGGTCCGTGATTGGGATGATCCCGTTCAATCAAGCTATCAGTGAGGTATTTGCGAAGCCGGTATTGAATTATGCACCGACCATTATTTACATTGTTTTCGGTTCTTGGTTTGGCCGAGTACTAGTCGATAGCGGGATTGCTGGGAGTATTAGTTATCAAACTCAAAAGGTTGGTAAAAAAAGCCCCATTATTGCCGCAATCTTAGTTTGTTTAGTGACGATGTTTATTTTTGTTAGCGCTTACGGTGTGGGCTCAGTTATTGCGATCGGAGTCATATTATTACCCATCTTATTTTCGTTAGGTATGCCCAAAAAGATTTCGGTAACTGCATTTACAATGTCAATTGGCGCAGCTATGTACGTTAATGTGGTGCTGTTTAATCAGGTGAAGACCTTCTTCCCCGATGTCACATATGGCACCCGTTACTTGAGGTTTGGTTGGATTGGGGCGACGATTCAAATGATTGCAGTAATTATTTTTCTATTATTGAATAGGAAAAAGTTTAATTTACGTGGTAAAAAGATGAGTGATACTGCGGCAACGTCGAAGACTGCAATTTTACAGATACATCATCGCTGGCAATACGTAACCTATATTATTCCAATTGTGCCAGTTCTTCTAAACATGTTATTTGGGTGGGATGCGGTACCGGCGTTGGTTATTTCTACCGTTCTAGTCATGTTACTGACGGGCCAGTTGACTAGTAAAGACCATGGGCTGGCATTTATGAACAGTACAATGAAAAGGGCGGTTGCTGATATTGCCGATTTAATATTCTTCTTACTGGCACTATCGACATTCACTGCGGCGGCCGCATTGAATACTGGTAGATTTAGAACTATTTTTTCGGCAATTTTACCACATAACACATTGTGGTTAGCGCTAGGATTGGGTATTTTAGCTCCGCTAGCCTTATTTAGAGGACCTTTACACGTGTGGGGTGCCGGTGCGGCCACTGCGGCTGTTTTAACTGCTACTCATTTGTTCTCACAATGGTTTTTATTACCAGTGCTGTATGTGCCAACACTCTTGGCAGTGGCGATTGATGTAACTCAGTCGTGGAACATTTGGGCGCTAACCTATACTAAGCTAGATAGTCGACAATTTATTAAAACAGGACTGCCAGTCGTTTGGGTTGTTGCGATTATTAATGAATTGATCGCGTGGAGCATGTTCGGTTAAATCAGTCTGTGAAAGACTATTGTTAACGGGTACAATGTGGATAGTATGTTTGAACGGAGGCGCTGGCAAAATGACTAAGTTAACGATTGGTGAAGTGGCTAAACAGGCTGGAGTGTCGAAATCCACAATTTCTCGCTATCTGAACGGTAATTTCAAAAAAATGTCACCAGTAACGCGTCAAAAGATTGAAAAGACGATCAAAGAATTAGATTATCATCCTAACCGGCAGGCACAAACTTTGAAAACCAAAAAGAGCGGGTTGATCGGTTTTGTTGTTGCGGATATGGCCAACATGTACTCTTCAAGGCTAATCAGTGGTGCAAGCAAAGTAGCACGTGAACATAATTATCAAGTACTGACGATGGACTCTGTTAACGACATTGAGCTGGAACATGACTCGCTACTTAAATTACGTGATCAGGCATTGGAGGGACTAATTATTCAGCCGATGAGCAGGAATAGCCAAGTGTATGAAGAATTAGCCAGTACTATTCCTACGGTTTTTGTCGATCGAGTTACTGATAACAAACAGTGGCCAGGTGTCGTTGTTGACAACTTTGATGCGACTCACCAGATTGGTGAGTTAATTGCCAGTCATCACTACAAAAATGTAATTATGGTTAGTGAGCCCGTTTCAGTCTCCCAGGCACGACTAAATCGTGTTAATGGTTTAAAAGCGGTTGCTGATGCGAACTCAATCAACTTTGAATTAGTTGAGGTAGATGAATTGCAGCATGAATCTACTCGAGGTCAACTAGTTAACAAAATTAAGAAAGCAACTGGCACCCGTGCGGCGGTGTTTACCAGCAACAGCCGACTATTGATGTTAATGCTACAAATTATTGAAGAGGTTGGTGCTGAGATTCCGACCGATATTGGTTTAAGTGGTTACGATGATTGGAACTGGACATCGCTAACTAATCCACCATTAACCAGTATTGAACAGGATACCTTATCGGTTGGCACGGAAGCAATGAAGACATTGATTGATCGAATTAGTCATACGAATGATGAACCTAATCTGAAGGTAATCAGATCGCAGATTAATATTAGAAAATCAATCTAACTTGGATATATAATTGGAATATTTACTAAAGACTAATTAATAAATAACCTTGGTAATCTAACTAAAAGGCCTATAATCGTCATAACGGATTATATAAAATCGTATTATTACGAATTGATCCGAAATACATATTTGAAGTGACGGAGGTTAATGATGCAAGTATTCTCAAGTAATCCAGAAGTGACAGAAGGACCAGACCGGCTCTTTTCCAAAAAATATTATAGTTTGGTACGGTTGGCCATCCCTAAGGGGACCCAAATTAAACGACACCGTTCGATGATGACCGTGACAGTCGTCGCAATTAAAGGTGAAATTGTCTTTCACACTGACGATCAAGAAACCACGTTAGTGCCAGGCCAAGCAGTGTTGATGGAACCACTGGAATTTCACTGGTTGGAGGCACCTAATGAGGATGGCGAAGTAATGGTTGTTCACGTGGTCAAGAAGCCTACCGAAAAATAAAAGTGGTAAAAAAATATTTTGATTCCAGAACATAATCCCCCAAAGACTAAAATCCTGAATTTTGGATTTTTTGTCTTTGGGGGATTATGTGGCCGAAAGCAGCCTTTTATTGCACGTTTAGACTAGATAAATTAAGCAATTAAATTAGTCCATTTTGTATAGATTATAAATTAACGGGAATTTTTGTCCCAGGCTTAACGACTAACCGATTGTTGAAGTTCACGCATTAACCCTTCACCCTTATCGTAGTAACGTTTCATCTCGTCGCTTGGAACCAGTTTACCGCCAGTAGCCCAAACAATGTGGGTAGCATTTTTTAACTTTTCAGGATGTTCAAACTGTGCCACGGTGGATTTAATTGCACTAAATCCGGCCGCTGCTGACGGTTCCACACGGATATCTTGGGTATCTATCAACATGGTCAAATAGCGATAAATGTCATCATCATCAAAGGTATGTGAACCATAAAGAAGAGAACGCATAATTCTACCAGCAATTTTAGAAGACCTTGGGACGGCTAATCCATCTGCCAGAGTTTTACCATCCAGTCCAAGGTCGGTCACAGCGATTTGATCATACAGATGAGTCATCATGCCCATCGTGACAGATGGAACATGGGTTGGTTCAACAAATACGGGATAAATGCCCTCCGGCATCATCATTTGCAGGCCAAAGCTGACACCACTTGGACTACCACCAACACCGGCAGGTAAGTAAACGAAAACTGGTGATTCTTTGCTGGGGAAAATACCAAGATCTTCAAGTTGTTTTTGAACTTCAATACCAGCAACGGAATACCCAAGGAAAAGGTCCTTTGAGCCTTCATCGTCAATGAAGTAAGTTTGAGGATCTTTAGCAGCTTGCGCACGACCATCGGCGATGGCCACTGAGACACTATCATCATGTTCAACAACCGTCACTCCGTTTTTGCGAAGTAGGTCCTTTTTCCATTGGCGGGCATCAACAGACATATGGACGGTGGTTTTAAAACCAAAACTGGCCGCTGCCATACCAATACTAAGCCCTAAGTTACCAGTTGAACCCACCATAATACCATAGTGGGAAAATATTTCGTGATATTTGGGGGATGCTAGAATTGAATAGTTATCTGAATAAGTCAGGTTGGTTTCCTTCATGGCAACCTGTTCGGCGAATTTTAGGACTTCATAGATGCCACCTCGGGATTTAATTGAACCAGAGATCGGCAGCATACTGTCGGCCTTTAAATAGACACTACCAGGAATATCCGCTCCATTCACTTGCTCTAGTTTTTGTTGCATTTGATCAATTTTAATCAGTGGAGAACGTAATATACCGTTGGTTGCTTCAGTTTCTGGAAATGCTTTGACAAAGTAAGGTGCAAATCTGTTGAATCGAGCGCTTGCATCGAATACGTCCGCCTGAGTTAATGATAATTTTGTGGCTTCTTCAAATTCAGGGTTGTGCCAATCAATTGGCTGATACTCTCGCATTTTATTTAGTAATGGATATTGTTGTATCAATTGTTCAACTTTTTCTGTCATTGGTAATCCTCCGGAATACATTTTTAGATAGATTGACGATCCCCATCCATCAAGATATACTTCATAATAACCTAACGAAAATAGTAAAAAAATCAAATATTATTTGATGATTACTTTAGTGAAGTCATACAAAGGAGAAGTTCGATGCTTGATTTATGGCGGTTAAAATTGTTAGTTCAATTTGATACTTTGAAGACAATGCGTAGGGTGGCTGAAGTCATGTCGGTAACAACGGCCACTGTTTCAGCACAGTTGAAAATGCTAGAGGAACAGACCAATGTGACGCTGTTTGAAAAAGTGGGAAGAAATGTTGAACTGACATCCACTGGTAAGGAACTAGTTAAACAAGTCCGACCAATTCTTGACCAACTAGAAACGGTGGAGAGCAATTTAAATGCATCTGCGAATGACTATCAAGGAATCGTTCGAATTGGTGCCTTTTCAAGTTCGCTACAGGCGTTGGTTGTTCCAGCAGTAAAAAGTGTTACTGACAAACATAGTGCCATCGAGTTTGTGTTAGCAGAGATGGAGCCACCAGAGAGCCTGACCGCTCTGAGTTCACATCAAATTGATTTAGCAATTATTGCATATATTGGTGAAATGGTGACCATTCCAGATGAGTTAACAGCCGTAGAGTTAGGAACCGACCAACTAAAAGTGCTGATTAATCGTCATAATACCTTGGCACAACAATCTGTTGTTTCGATTAACGATTTACGCCATGAAAATTGGGCAATGGAGCCGACTGGTGCTTATTTGAGAGAAAAAATTTGGTCTTTGTGTCACATGGCAGGTTATCAACCACACCAAATTGCAACGTTTCAAGATTATGCGGCCATCAGAGCTGTGGTTCGTCATGGCTTAGCAATCGGTGTACTACCCGAAATTGCGATTCCTAAACAGCTGACGGATACAAAAACAGTGTCGTTAGTTCCGGCACAGCAACGTCATATTTATCTAGTTTCGCGTAAGTCACAATTAAAAATGAAACCAATACAGGTCACTCGAAAAGCAATTCAACAAGTTAGTGAAGGAATTTTACTAAACTAAGCTGATAGTTTAAATGACTTGTAGGTACAAATTTTGTATAATAACAACATTGAAGTACCACTTCGCACCTGGTCTTCAATAATAATTCTCACTTTGCTTAAAAAACAGACAAAAAAGTCTTACCCAACACTGGGGTAAGACTTTTTTCTTGCCAATCTGTTACTTATCAACGATTAGCTGTTACCTTGAATCGATTACATCTAGAAATCGGCATAAATAATTTGATCAGAATAGGTTGAATGATTATGTATATATATGAGATTTAGCTGTTTTGACTTCAATATAATTCGAATTAATTTCACATTTTAAGAATTATTATACAATAAAATCAAAATTTATCTTGATTTTATTCATAAATAGCATTATAATGTTCTCATCATAAAGAAACATTATACATAACATATTTTGTAAAACGTGCGTGTATTGTTGATTTGTCGACGGTTTGAACAATTATATGGATATATATTCAAAAATAGATGAAAGATATTTGGAGGGATAGTTTATGAAGAAGTGGATTAAAAAAAGTTGGTTAGTGGCGATGGGGCTCGTCATGGTATTGTCAATTGGACTAGCTGGTTGTGGCAAGAACAACGATACTAGTTTGAAAAAGATTAAGGATAGCGGCACATTGGTTGTGGGAACATCTGCCGACTATGCACCATTTGAATTTCCAATTGTTAAGAATGGTAAGAAGCAAATTACCGGTTATGATATTTTAATTGCTCAACAAATTGCCAAAGATATGGGTGTTAAGTTGAAGGTTCAAAATACCGAATTTTCATCATTGATTTCTGATTTGAAGGGTAACAAAGTTGATCTTGTTATCTCAGGTATGACCGATACACCGGCCCGTGAAAAGCAAGTAGCCTTTTCTAAGAGCTACTATACCGTTAACAACTATTTGTTAGTTCGGAAAGCAGATGCTAACAAGTACAACACCAAGGCGGATACTAAGAACGCACAAATCGGTGCACAGCAAGCCTCAACTCAAGAAGATATCGCTAAGGCTCAAACAAGTGGCAACGTCGTCACTGAAGGATTGGTCACAAGCTTGACGACTGAATTGCAGTCCGGCAAGTTAAACGGTGTTGTTGTTGAAAGTGAAATTGCTGACAACTACGTTAAGAATTATCCAGACAAGTATGCTAAGGCAAAGATCAAGTTAACGACACCAAAGACGGATCAACACTTAAGTGTTGCTGGACGTAAGGGTGATAAGAAGTTGATGAAACAAGTTAATAAGACAATCACTAAACTTCAAAAGAATGGTCAAATGACTAAGTTGCTGCAAAAAGCACAAGATATTCAGGCGAAGTATGGTACAGCAAAATAAAGAGTGAAAAAAAGGCCGTTAAGATGCCGTAATGTAAGCAGAAAAATCATTGCATTCTGAATTGTGAATGCGATGATTTTTCTGCTTACATGGCAGGCATCTGGCCTTTTTTTCACGTTTCGACTAGAAAATAGTAAAAATAAGTATTCTGAATTGTGAATGCGATGATTTTTTCTGCTTACATGGCAGGCATCTGGCCTTTTTTTCACGTTTCGACTAGAAAATAGTAAAAATAAGTATTCTGAATTGTGGATACGATGATTTTTTCTGCTTACATGGCAGGCATCTGGCCTTTTTTTCACGTTTCGACTAGAAAATAGTAAAAATAAGTATTCTGAATTGTGAATGCGATGATTTTTTCTGCTTACATGGCAGGCATCTGGCCTTTTTTTCACGTTTCGACTAGAAAATAGTAAAAATAAGTATTCTGAATTGTGGATACGATGATTTTTTGGCTTACATGGCAGGCATCTGGCCTTTTTTTTACGTTTCGGCAAGAAAATAATAAAAATGAGTATTTTGAACTTTGATGTCAGTTGTTTTTAGACTGAAATGCCAAATACAAATCTAGAGAGAGGCAAAATAAAAAAATAACGATGCTCTCACAATACTGAATTTATAGTTATATAATTAAAACCGTAAATAAATAATTTGGAGATAACATCATATGAAAAAAGCTTTAGTTGTATCTGCCACCCTAATTATGGGATTATCACTGGCGGCCTGCGGTAACTCGAGTAATAAAAAATCCAGTTCATCAAGTAGTAAAACCAGTGTGTCTAAGAAGTCTAGTTCACACAAATCTGCTAAGAAGACCTCTAGTTCAGATTCATCCGTGCAAACTAGCTCAGATACTGCTTCATCACAAAGCAGTTCTAGCAGTTCGTCAAGTTCTTCTAGTTCCGCCGTACAAGCATTAACGTACGATCAAGCCGTTGCGTTAATTCACAAAGCACCAGATAACGTCAGTGCATTCCTCGTATCAGACACTCCAGATCCAGATAATAGTCACGCTACATCTGACGGTGGCTATTCAGTTGAAGCTGTTGGTAACGGTTGGGGTGAAGACATCTTTACCGTTTCACCAACCTCAAATGCTCAATATAATATCCATGTATCATCAGGAAGCCGACAAGGTGGTAGTTACACGGAAGCGCAAACTGCTGACGCTACTGTTAGTCAATAATTAAAAGAAATATTAATGTAATACACCAGAAAAAAAGATCAACAACTAATTGCGTAGCTGCTGATCTTTTTGCGTTTAAAACAAATCAATCGTGATTTTAGTACCAATAATTTTGAATAGTTCCGCCCAGGTGCTAATTGAAAGTGGAATTCTCGCATATTCGGCCTTAATTAATTTATATTCGTCTAGCTCTACAGACTTTGCCGCAATTTCTTTTTCCGTTAAGCCGGACTTTACCCGTGCTTCTTGGAACCTAATTGCAACTTTTGTTTCCGGATCAAGAGGCAAAACCGTGCTTAAATCTTCATGACGTGCTCCAGCAACAATTAACTTAGCGGTATCGTGGACCGTGATTTCGTGATCTAAGTTATATGCAATCAACAAAAATAGTCTAAAAGGGACATTAGAATAGGTTAGTTCATTATCTTGTTGTGTTGCCTGAATAAAATCTGCGGAACCGGTAGCACTAGTAGCATAAACTTGCTTAAAAATATTTAATTGTTGCTCAACTTCACTAATATCGGTTGGGTCAACTGCTTTATTAATTGAGTCCAATTTCATTTACCTCGATAAATATTTTTTAATAACTTCCTGACTGACACTGGGGAAAAAGATCACCCGATTGCCGAACAGAACACCACCGTTGTCTTCGTAGAATTGTGAATCACCATTTTTAACGTTAACTTGGATATATGTTTCAGAGCATATGTCCGACGACTTTTGGATCACTCTTGCCAGTAACGCTTCACGGACATCGTTGCACCAATATGAATTTATTACTTCCATGTTGATTAAATTTGCGTAGGTTTTGTCAATTCCCTCGTTGTATGCAACAATGCCAATGAGTTTGTCACCATCAAACGCAGCAAACAATTGTGGATCTTTACTATTAGACAGAACATTGTTCCAGTCTAATGTGAATAAATCATTGGGCCAATATTTATTTAAAAATTTTTCTATTTGAATTTGATCATATTTAATTTGCATGCCCAGATTATAGCACAGGATGTTACTGGTTGATAAATCAAATTGCCGCATTGATTATAGTTTTATAATTTTTTAGAACATCGGACTTTTGTGACTTAATTTAAAATGGGGGTTTGATTTGAAACTAGGAAATTGTAATATTAACGGTGACTAATTTAAACTTTTCAACTCAAAGGAGAAACCAATGGCGTTCTTAGATGAAATACCGATTGACAGCCAAATTATCAACCCACGATTATTGCATGAACATAATCTCCATGCAGTGCTGGCACGAATTCTGAATGAACAGCCGGTTTCTCGCGCATCATTAGCACAACAGATGAACACAACTAGGTCTAGTATTACCGTATTATTCCGTGAATTAGAGAGTGCTGGGTACGTTGTGGAGCTCGGCGAAGGTTCCGTGGGTGAAAATGGTGGACGTAAACCAGTGATGGTAGCGATCAATGACGATTATGGTTATAGTGTTTCAATTGATTTTGGCATCCATGAAATGTTAATTGTCAGTAATGATCTATCTGGCCACGTGTTGACATTTCATAAATCTAACACTGACGGCAAATCGATTGAAAGCATTCTGGATATGATCGAGAATCAGTTAAAGATGCTAAAAAGCCAAGATCAGACTGACCATGGTTTGCTGGGGTTGAGCTTTGTTATTCATGGACCAGTGGTAGATAATCAAGTAATTAATTCACCATTTCTAGATATGCATGATCTTGATTTGGCCGCCTACTTTGAAGAGCGCTACCATGTTCAGGTAATCCAAGAAAATGAAGCTAACTTAGTTGCAATTTGTGCAAGAGATTTTCACTCAAACCCCGGCCAAACACGTAATTTACTAGCGATTAGTATCCACCGAGGTCTTGGAGCAGGTACGATTGCCAATCATCAACTGTACCATGGGGATGGTGGTGGTGCAGGAGAAATTGGACACGTGATTGCGACCAGCAAAGATAATCAGCAAATGTCTTATAAAGCGGAAGACTTTTGTTCTGAGGAGGCTGTTGTCAAAAAAGTGCTTGGTAGACGAATTGTGTCACAATTAAACCGTGATAAAATTGCGAGTTTGTATCAACAACACGACACAAAGACAGTGAAAGTGTTAAATGAATTCACGGCGCATTTAGCTCAATTAATAATCAATTCAAGTAAGTATTATGATCCGGACCAAATATTTATCAGTTCGTGCTTGATCGATACAATTCCTTCATTGTTATCGGACATTAATCGTCAGTACCGAGACCGACTATCGGAGCAACTACTACCAATTCCAATTATTCAAATGAGACGTGCCGAGTTTTCGAGTATCTGGGGAGCATTTTCTTTAATAACGCGGCGGGTATTAAATTTAGAACACGCTGAATTGATGTTTCATCGTCCAAGTGATAACGGTATGTGTACAGAAAAATAAAATTAGTAACGAATGAAAAAAGAACTAAGATGGCTATCAGCCTCTTAGTTTTTTTGGTCACTCGAATGGCCCAATTGTCGGGCATGCGTGCATACTTGATAGCCGAATGCATTAATATGGTCAAACATTTTTTAGCAAACATTCATAAAATTTTGTTAATAATTAAATAAAAAAAGTCTTGTATACGTGTTTATTATTATGAAGTAGTCCTGTACAGTGTAGGCAAATAATGGTTAAGGGGTTGATGAAATGCAAAAGAAGAAATTTACGACGACACTTGATCCTGAATTAATCAAGCGTATGAAGATTATCGCTGTTGAAAACGATACAAGTGTTGCCGATTTGTTAGAAGATTTGATAATATCATACCTGAGCAAGCACCGAACATCGGCGCGGTAGGTTACCTAGTTTTCTTTTTGGTCGTGCTTTAGGACTTTGTAATTATTGTACAGCCGCACATTAGCAGCCATATCGTCAGAAAGTAATAGAAACAAATCCTCCATCATTTTTCCTTCTTCTGATCCATCGGTCTCGTCACTTAATAGGCGGATAATTTTACTTTTTAGCAAAACAAATTGATCATCCTGACTCATGGTGGCAATTTGGAGTTCCATGTAAGCTTTTGTCATTGGCCTAATGATGCGCCATGGGAGTTTATAAATATCACTAGTATTTCTAATTGTTTCTAGGTCGTCTTCAGATAATCCCTTTGATAATAATATTTTTTGATACGTGTTCAAGTCATTTTTGACAGTCATAATGTAGTCATTATATGAAACATTGTAGTTCATTTCGCCAACTCCAATCGCTTAGTCCAAGTTCGTCCGTGCCCATAAAATACATGTGACAAAGAGAACTCTATTAACTAATCCTACCACGTGTAGTTAGTTAATAGAGTTCTTTTTAATTTCTTGGAAATGGATTGGCAGTTAGCAATGTTGTATAGAAACTAATTTCCTTAAACATTTTTACCACACCGCTGTGTAATTTGGTACTAGCTTGATCATCTATGATGGTGCCTTTTGCATCAAGAATAGCGGGAATATTGCCGATTAAAGCGGGTTTTGGTAAAACAATCATCTCTAACCGCTGCAATACCGGAATAAGTGCGGCCACCCCAAACTGACCACCGCGCGAATTATCAGAATAACCCAGTGTTTTAACTGGTTTACCCTGAGCCTGAAATGCGAGGTAGTCGAGCGCATTCTTGAGACCACCTGGTAACGAATGATTGTACTCTGGTGACATGAGAATATAGCCATCAGCATCCTGAATGTCGTCAAGCCATTGTTGCTGATTGGCTGGCAGTTGACGATTTTGATTAGCCATTGGGGGTACGTCCTCATCGAAGACCGGTAAGTTGTATTGTCCTAGATTCAGAAATGTCAGTTCTACATTCAATGATGTTTCAATATCTGATTTTTGATTTTTTAAGTAGTTAAATAAGTTAATGCCAACGCCGTGTTGACGAACGCTGCCAAGGATTACAGCAATTTTTGCCATGATAATACTTCCCTTCATATTATTGATTCATGTGAATACATATTGTATTATAGGCATTAATAACAAAAATTCAATTATTTATTCACATGAATAAATATAGCAAGGAGATTACAATGGCTGATCAATACGTTAATGATATTTTTGATGAACTCAGTATGTTTATTAGCCAGGATGGCATTCAAGATGATGAAAAAATATGGGCTGCAAATCATGTCGATGATCCGCAACTAAAAGAAATTATTGCCCACTTGAGTACTACAGATATCAAAGTCATGGTTCAACTAGCATGGGATGACTCATACCACGCCAAACAGTTGCCATCGTTGACGGGTGTTTCTCAGGCGACGGTCTCACGGGTGCTGACTAAGTTGGAAAAATACGATGTTGCATATAAATATCGAGATACCAAAAATAATAAAGAAGTTTTAGTGCGATTGACGGATAAAGGACGTGAATTGGCGGTTGTTCACACCAAATTAGATCAAGCATTATTAAAGCAGGCTCAAGAAGTGATGCAAAAGTACTCAAGGGATGATTTAGCTAAATTTGTTAGTATGCTTCATGATATTAGGCAGATTCGTGCAAAGTGAAAAAGAGTGAAAAAAAGGCGTTTCGCTCCCACAAAATAAGGCTCCTAAGACTAGAATCCTGAATTTTTGGATTTTGGTCTTAGGAGCCTTATGTGGCCGGGAGCAGCCGTTTGTTGCACGTTTATACTAAGATAATTAAAAGAATTAAACTAGTATTTTAGTACTGTTTATAGATCAATAGGTACTTTTGTTCTAGTATCTTATCTTGATTCAATTTTTTACCACAAGGATGTTCCGTGAGCAGTTCCAATCTTAAAGGCGATAATGCCACCAACTATGATTAAGGCAGCTAACCCGACAACAAACACCCATGCAAATCGTCCATTTGCAGGAGCATCGCTATTACTTGTTTGCTGTTGCTGACTGCGTGGAAAAGGATTGTTTGGATCCTCATCGTTGACCCAATTTTCTTCAACATGTGTACTTCTCACGTGATGTTGGGCATTACTGTTTCTTGAAATATGTTTTTTGGCAGTTTCTAATTCTTCTTCAGTTGGTTTACGTTCGTTTCGTTCTTCAAATTGTTCTTGCCATTTTTGCAGTTCATCATTCATCGATTAGATTTCCTTTCTGAATTAATGGCCGCTCAGACAGCACCCATTGATTTTATATCTATCGGCGTACTCAGTTTGATTTTACTATCTTAATTATATAATACAATTCAATGATTTGCAGATGATAATTGTGACGTGTTACCAAAGATTATGTTTACCAATTTCAAGTTGTTTGTAATACTATGAATAGGTAAATAATTCATTGTGGAGGATGAATTTGAAAAACATATATTTTATTTGTACAGGCAATTCCTGTCGTAGTCAGATGGCAGAAGGATTTGCAAAGCATATTTTAGGTGATCAGTGGCATATAGAGAGCGCAGGAATTGAAGCACATGGCGTCGATATCAATGCGGTGAGAGTTATGCGTGAGGCTGGTATAGACATCAGTGAACAGCGCTCAAAATTAATTGATCCCGTTTATTTGAACAGTTGTCAGTTAGTTGTGACTTTATGTGGGGATGCACGGGATAGATGTCCAATCACACCAGATTCAGTTGCCAAATTGCATTGGCCGTTAATGGATCCAGCACAAGCGACAGGCACTGAAGATGAAATTTTAATGGCGTTTCGTCAAGTACGGGATCAAATCTTAGAAAACTTAATTCAACTAAAATCAACAATCAAGTAAGTGATGATTTAGAAGGTATGTCACTACTAACATTCACGATACGTACTTTTTTAGCTAAAAATACTTTTTCTTGCGCTGGTGTAACAACAGCGTGTTACATTAGCTATTAATCAATTGAAAGGAAGGTAATTAATGATGAGCGCGGATGAAAATATTACGCTTGTAACCGGTGCAAACCGTGGTATGGGTTTCGAAATTGCTAAGGAATTGGGACAAAAGGGTCAACATGTAATTATTGGCGCACGAAACCTTGGAAAGGGTCAGGATGCCATCGAGCAATTAACCCATTTAGGAATTAAAGCAGATGTTGTTCAACTGGATGTGACCAATCCAAGTTCTGTTAAACAGGCAGCTCAAACAATTGAGACTAATTATGGCTATCTATCTATTTTAATTAATAATGCAGGAGCAGTATTTGATTTTCGCCAAGCGGCTTCCACGATTAATCTTGACGATGTGCGCCAAGATTTTGAAATTAATTATTTTGGCTTAATTGACGTTACTGAAAAAATGGTGCCGTTATTAAAAAAGAGTTCTCGGGCTAAAATCATTAATATTTCGAGTATGATGGGCTCTAAAACTGCGGCGTTAGATCCTAGTTCCACTGTGTATCGTGCGGTTGCTGTTGGGTACCAGTCAGCTAAAGCGGCAGCTAACATGTATACTGTTCAATTGGCTAAGGAATTCATCAATGCGGGTGTTCCAATTACGGTGAATGCAATTGATCCGGGCATGGTGGCCACCGAATTTGGTGGGGTTTCACCAGAAGTATCAAAGGCTCACGGTGGTCTGCCAGTGAGTGAAGGAGTTGCTAGAACGGTTGAACTGGCAACGGATTCAGATAGCACAATTACTGCCACCTTCTCTAACATAGATGGTAATGTTGGCTGGTAATTAACAAAAGGATCTTCAGCACGCTGAAGATCCTTTTGTTAATTAATTTTGACTTTATGATGCTGATTAATGATCCGCTGAACATAGTTGCCAATTAGCTTTTCTTTTTCATTGCTGAGAGCTTTGTTGTTTTGAGCTAATTTAGGCTGATTACTAATATCCGTTGTCAATTGGTCTTTAATTGTGGATTGCATTGCTACTTGATTCTTCTTAAGAGAATTACCAATTTTAGTAGCATTAGTACTCGATACAACCGACCAATTGTTGGGCAGGTTAAACGTCACAACTGTTTTTTTAACTTGATTATTGTTAGCAATTCCTGCAAACATAATCTGACTAAAATTATTGGTGTAATGATAACGTGTGATGGCTTTAGTCCTAGTTGCTGAAGTACTTATAGTGCTGTGAAGTTTAATCTGGACACCGTCTGAGTAAGTCATATGGCGATCACTAAGAACTGAATAGATATAAATTTGATTTTGATTCTGACCTTTACCGACATTCTTGTAAACTAATAAGTTGCGATTACCTGGTAATTCAGCGATTGAATTAATTGATTGAGTAGTTTTGCTAGTTTCAAGAGTGGTGCCCCAATGTTCGTGCACGTCCGCCAACAATAACGCTTGCAAGCAAAGTAGTAGGATCAACGTGATTACAATACCAATTAAGCGATGTTTAATTTTAGAATTTACAATCAAAATCACTAGTATAAAAACGGCAATGATACTGAGTGCAATTAACATTATTTTTCACCCGCCAATTCAGAATTTTTAGCGATTGCAGTGTGATGAGTGAGGAACCAGGCAGGAATTGCTGCAGCTAGGGTAATCACAATCGACCAAACAAACGCAGTGTGGTAGGCACTAGTTAAGTTACTAACGGTTGGTACAAGTCCGTTGGTTTGGTTTTGAATGACCGTCGCTAAAACGGCTGAACCAAAGGCACCACCAACGTTTTGCAACATCCGGGTAGCAGTGGTAGCTTGGGCGATTTGTTCCTTTGGAATATTGATATAGGAATCAGCCATGACGGGAATTGTTAATCCACCTTGTGCCATACCACGCACAAATAGTGCAATCAAAATTAGATATTTACTGGTGTTGGCATCGAAGTACACAAATGGGATAGTGCTAATAACGGCAATAGCAATGGAACCAAGTACAACCCAGCGAGCGCCAATACTATCCGTTAATTTGCCGACCTGAGTTCTGGTAACTAGTAAACCAAGACCTTGTGCAATTAAATAGGTTCCTGACCAGATCACACTTAGGCCACGGACGTTTTGCAAATATAACGGTAAGATAAACATGGCGCCATTGACTGCTACACCTGACATTAGTAAGATTACGGTAGAGCCGGAAAAGTTAGGAACTTTGAACATGTTAAGGTTTACCAATGCCCGCTGCGGATATTTGTGAGCGTAAAAAACATAAGCAACTAGTAAATCTAAGCCAAGAAAAATGGGTAGTAAAACATCTAAACTCGAAAACGTATTGTGACTGCTAAAGTTAACAATACCGACCAGCAATCCACTGAACATACCACTAAGAATGATAAATCCAATCCAATCGAGCTTAGAATCCTTCTTTAATGGTTCGAAATGTGGCATAAAGATAAGTATGAGGACTAGAGCAATGGCAACAATTGGAATGTTGATGTAAAAAATCCAGTGCCAATTTAACTGATCGATAATGTACCCGCCAACTGTTGGGCCGAGAATTGGAATGACAACCATTGGCAAACCAATGGTGGCCGCTAACTTACCAAGTCCAACACCGTTGGCTGCTCTTATAATAAGTGTTGTTAGTAATGGAATAATGATCCCTGATCCGGCACCTTGAATTAGGCGGCCAACCATCAGAATAGTAATATTGTTAGCCATTCCAGAAATAATTGAGCCAACCAAGAATATTAATAAGCCACTGATGTAGAGCTTTTTACCATCAAATTTGTCAACGGCCCATCCGGTGAACAAAATAACAATTCCTAATGTTAAAACATAACCGGTAGTGACCCATTGTGCGGTACCCACAGATGTATTAAGATCATTCATGATGGTACTGATGGCAATGTTGGTCATGGTGGTGTCAAGCATTGGTGCAATTGCACCAATAATTAAAACAAAGGCAATACTGCCCAAACTATTTTTCTTTGTCATGTTTAAGACCTCTTATTATTTTAGATACTATAGTCATCTAAAATTGAATTTATGGTATACTATCGTTAAATTATCAAGCTTGAATAAGGTACGATCGTATCTATAATTCAAGATCTTAAACTTGTTTAGATAAAAATGCAAGCTAATTAGGTGAAAAATTATGACAAAAAATGAACATTCAAAAAGAAGACGTGGCAAAGAACTAGAACATGACTTGCTGGAAGCCGCTTGGAACGAGTTTCAAGATAAGGGTTATGATAAATTAACCATGGAAGGTATTGCCGCACGTGCTGAAACAACCAAGACGGTACTTTACCGTCGGTGGCCGAACAAGGCAATTATCTTAATTAATTCATTTAAAGAGTTTGGCCCCAAAGTTAATATGGATCCGGTAGATACTGGTAATTTACGCGATGATCTAGTTACAATGATGGAACCACCAATTCAATTATTTGAAGTACTTGGTAAGGAAGCTGTTCAGGGACTAATTGCTGATCAGGTTGGGGATCAAATCTACGGTTTATTTGAGCATATCTCTGGTGATGAAGCGCCGATTACTAAAATAATTACGCCTATTTTGCACCGTGCCGATGAGCGTGGTGAGGTTAAAATGGATAACATGGATGCGCGGGTGACGAGCTTACCAGCAGTGTTACTGATTAGCACCGTGTTGTCACAAGGAATGCTAACTAAAAAGGATCTGGTTGATATCGTTGATGACGTTGTGATGCCAGTGTTTAAGCATAGTTTGGATAAGTAATGAGAAACTAAACAAGGCCTGAGAAAATGCAAATTTCTCAGACCTTGTTTTTTTAATTTAACGTGAAAGCCACGTAAAACTAAATATTGAAGTAGTCTGTTTTAAACTACATATTTTGGTTCATGAATTTGGTAATAATATTGCTAAGTTCATTATTTTGTTGGCGCTTAGTAATGTTGGCCTTCTCATCACCTGGAATTTTTGATGCACCATTCCACATTGTCATATTCGAGTGATTGGCACCCTTAATTGCGACAAACTGAGTGTTTTTTGGATAGTAGGTGTGGTTGGGCTTTAAAGTATTTTTAGGAAACATTCCATCCTTAGTACCTCTGATGGCCAACACGGGTTCGGTAAAATTGTTTCTCTGTTGATAAAGTGATTTACCTTTGCCTGAACTAACAATGCTGTCGTTTAAAATAAATCCGTCATACTTATATTTTGTTTTTAGCAAATAAAATGAGGCGGCTCGGCCACCCTGAGAATAACCCATCATAAACCAGTGCTTAATTTGAGGATGCTGCTTTCTAATTTGATCACCGTACTTTAATGACTTCATTTTGATTAATGGAATATAGTATGGGGCGTGAACCACGAACACTTCAGTTTTATTTTTGGCTAATTTTTGCGCTACATAACTAAATCCTTTTTCGGTCACTGTCGCACCCGGATAGTAAATTAGGGCACGCTTAATACCATTTTTAGGTTTAAAAACGGTTTTTTGACTGCCATTGGTTACTTTTACTAGTGAATTACTTTTCAGGGCTGTCTGAGCTGTTGATGAAATTGATGTGACAAAGTGATGCACATATGCTACTAGTCCAATCAACAAGGCCATGAAAACTAAAATTGCTACATACCTTTTGCGCTTTTTAAACATGATATTCCTTTCATTAATTAAATTATGGACACTTGTCCAAGCACGTAATCAATGATAGAATTTCTTAATAAATATTTCGAGTGACAATCTAAGTGAAGTGTCCAAATATGGACAATTAAGCAGAATTGTCTATTTGTGAGGCGTACAAAATGCAGCGAGATCTTAAAATTAACCAAAGTAGTAATAAGCAACGAACGGTCCGCGATTTTTCTAGCGCAATGTTTAAGTTACTGGAACATCAGTCTTTTGAAAAGATAACTGTGCAAGAGATTTGCACTGAAAGTCATTATCCACGCTCAACGTTTTATAATTACTTTAATGACAAATTTGATCTAATGAACCAATGCTGGAATGAACAAATAGTTAAGCTAAACTTTGATGACGGTAAGCGGGTATTAGCAAGTCAAATTATTGAATTATTTTTTAGTCGTTCGTATGAGTTAGTGCAAGAGAATCGTGATGATATTCAATTGATCATGCAACATAATGACATTAACGATCAATTATGGACTAGCTTTAGAAGCTCGATCAATAATACTTTGAATGCAATTTTTCTTCAGTGTGAGCAAGTGACTGAAAGTAAATTACCTGCTGACATGCTATCTGAATACTTGAGTAGTACATGCTTACTAGTGCTGAAAAAATGCTTTTTCTCAAAAAAAGTGGTGCCACTTGAAGAAGCTCAACGGTATCTGAAACAAATTATTAGTGATAGTATTTTTGATTGAAACTTTAATGCCTAAATTAAAATGAGGAAGCCGCCGATGATTCACTGGTAGCTTCCTGCTTTTTATAAATGCCTTATTAAAAGTTTCTGTTTGTACATTTTACGGATGAATTTCCGCTATACCACGTAAAAATTTGGCTACTGTTTCCAACGAATCTTCAGGAAAATCGTTAATTAGTCCGTGGATTTGTTTTTCAATATATGTTTCCAATGCTTCGTGTTGAATGTTAATTATCTTACCAGTATCTGTGATGCAATAATGTCGTTCTTTTTGGTTGTCTTCCGTTTGCTCATACCTAATTAACCCGAAATCAACTAAACGTTTGGTTGATTTGGAGATGGTGCTACGTGTGACACCTAATTTAGAAGATAGTTCGACTCCGTTGATCAAATGGTTTGTCGCAATTGCTTTCAACGTGTGCATATTAATGATTGATAACTGATCGATAATGTCACATAAGTGCGGGTCCCGAAGTCTGTCCCTAATCCACTGTTTTTCAAATTCATCACCGGTTGATCTCTGCATTGCAATTGTTTGAATGCTGGGTTCAATTGACTGTTTAAAATAATCAAATTTAGTCATTTTAATCTTCCTTCTTTATTGACTCATTTTGAAGATTGCGTTATTGTTTCTCTTGGAAACAATAATAAAGCAAATGGTCGATTTATTCCACTGTTTAAGCGTAAGATTAACCAGGAGCAAGGTAAATTTAACGATGAAGTATAGAAAGGAACGTGGAAAATGACTGTTTTTAAAGCATATTCGGACGATGAAATTATTACTTTCTTGAAGGATCAGGTTAAAGATGGTGATGTTTTAACAGATCATGAAATTCTGCAAAAACAATCTTACAGTCCTAATTTAACGGGAGACGATAGTGGATTAGCTTTGGCATTTGTTGAGGCCGGTTCATCTGCAGATATTAAGGGCGTCATGAAGACAGCCCGTAAGTATCATATTCCAGTTGTACCACAAGGACGTTTTACCAGTACAGTTATCGGTGCGGATGGCGTTGAAGGTAGCTTTATTCTTTCAACGGATAAGATGAACAAGATCATCGAAATCAGCAAGGAAGATTCTGTCGCAGTTGTACAGCCAGGGGTGATTAATGGTGACTTGGATGCGGAGGCTCGTAAACAGGGGATGTTTTACGCTCCAGATCCTGGTTCAAAACCAATCTCAAGCGTCGGCGGTAACGCTTCAACGAATGCCGGTGGAATGAGCACTGTTAAGTATGGGGCTACCAAGGATAACGTACTTGGGCTAAAAGCTGTGCTTGCTGATGGTCGAGAAATTAAACTCGGCGGTCGGACATTGAAGCAGGCGTTTGGTTATAATTTAACTCAATTGTTTGTCGGATCGGAAGGCACACTTGGTGTTATTACGGAAGTTACAGTTAAGTTAATGCCAATTCCATTAGGAACACCCACAATGGGAATTGCATTCTTTGACGATATGACTAAACTAGCCAAGGCTGTCACTGCTATCAGAATTTCAGGTGTTTATCCAAGCATGCTGGAGGCTCTTGATAATGCAACAATTGTAGCTCTTGATCGTTATGAACATACTCACTACAGTGATAACAGTGGGGCAATGTTAATATTTAAGATTGACAGCAGCACGCCTGAAACCGAAAAAGTACTGAATGAACTAATGAGTAAATACGAGGCCAACCATATTCAAATTACCAGCGATGAGCAGGAACAGGCCGATCTGGAAAAGTTGCGTCGTGATATGTTACCAGCGATTTTTGCCGGTCAAAATCATATCATGGAAGATATGGCAATGCCGTTGTCCAAGTTAGCACCAATGATGGATTATATTGCTGAACTTGGTCAAAAACTCAATTTGAAGATTTATGTAGCTGGTCACGCCGGTGATGGTAATGTGCATCCAACGATTGTATGGTCAAAGGAAGAGACTGACACGCCACAAGCTGTCGTTGAAGCATTACAATTAATGTTCCATAAGACACTAGATTTAGGTGGCACTATTTCAGGCGAACACGCCGTCGGGATGTTAAAGAATCAGTGGAACAATGAAGAGCTTGGTGAGGATGTGGATCAAATCCAGCACCAAATCAAGGCATTGTTTGATCCAATGGGATTGTTGAACCCGAAGAGAAAAATAAACTAGAGTGCGTTATGTCGCGTTTAGATGCCGGTGTGTAAAGTGACTATGGCCATCGATTGTCGTTTTTTGACAATTGATGGCCATAGTTGCTTTACACGTTAGGCGTCTGCGACAGATAAGCACATTTCAACTAGAGTGCGTTCAAGCACGGGTTGAGGCTTGTAAATTAAGACGTCCACGTAGATTAATCGCGAGTTTTGCGATTGATTTACGTGGACGTCTTAATTTATTGGGCCTCAGTGCTTGATAAGCACGTTTCGACAAAAAAGCATTCAAGCACACATTTGAAAACCAACCAAAAAAATAGCAAGTTCAGATATAAAAACTGAACTTGCCATTTTTAGTATTGAATATTAAACCGAATATCCATCCCAGGCTTAACAAGGCTATCAGCCTTTACCAAGTAAAAGATAGCAATAATAATAATTGGTACAAATATTATCAATAAAACAATCCAATTATTAGCCTGCGTAATTGCAGAACTAATCGTTGGTTGAAAATCAAATAATGTATGCAGGATAATTCCAACCCATAAACCATTAGTAGCAATATGAACGACTGAAAATGTTAATCCAATCGCAAAAGCGTAGAACACTTGTTGAACGGTGATGTTAAGTCCCTGGCCATTACTAAAGTAATTGTTTAAATGCAACAGACCAAAAATTGCGCTGTTTAGGATGCCGGCCCATAATAACGGATGCTTACCATTCTTAGCCATGTTTGCAAACACGGAAAACATTAAGCCACGGCAGACGGTTTCTTCAAACATTCCGGCTGAAAGTGCCATTATAATAACCTGTAATATGTGGTTGGGTTGTTCAATAACTTGAGCAACGTTAATAATAAAACCACTCATCATGAAAACAATGACTAAACAAATAATTGTTAAGATCCATGCTGTTCTGACTGGACGACGATAGCCAATGCGCTGGCTAGTGATTTTATTTGTCCCAAGAGTAAATAAGTTAATAATCGCAATGAGAATGATAAAAATTCGTAGTCCGAAATATTGAATGGATGAATGACCTAAGTGCATCATTTGAAGCAGATAATCACTACCAAACAAAATAATCAAACCAATCAAAATCATGGCAATTTTGTTGCGTTGGGAACCCTTTGTAACTAGACTAAACAAATAATCCCTCCAGAGTAAAATAAGTAATTCCTTTACTTCCGATATTGTCCTCTTAAAATTAAATTTGCGCAATACGATTATAAATTTGAAAAAGTCTTTAACCGGTACTTAAAAGTAACTGAGATAAGTAGGTAAATAACGGTTAAACCTGTTAAAACAGAAAACATCACTGTGTAAGAAGTCCAATCAATAATGATCCCCATTAAATACGATCCTAGCCCCATTCCTAAATCGTAACAGTTCAAAAATACACCGGTAATTGATTCACGTCTGTCGATGGGTGCATCCTTCAATACCCATGATTGGAGTGTTGGAAAAATAGCACCATCAGCAGCGCCAAAAAAGATGCCCGCAATAATTAACATTACGGTACTATTGACCAAAATAATTAGAATTAGACTAATGATCATACAGATAATGCTGGGAATCATCGTGAAAAATGGTCCTCGCTGATCCAGCAAACGGCCCATGGACGGGCGCATTAAAACACCCACTACTGAAGAAGCAAAGAAAAACCAAGCAACACCAGCAATGCCTACTTTTTGTGTAAACAATGTGATGTAAGATAAAACACCACTCGTGATGATGCCAAGAAACATCATGAGAATGTCATGCGGAATAAAGTTTCTATCAAAACCGGCCCACAATGATTGAGCTTGATGAACATTTACTTGAGTCGAACTTGGTGAAAAAAAGATTAATAGCATTGTTGCAATGGCCAAAATAATGACACAAAAAATAAAAAATGCATTAAATGAGAAATGTTCAACGAGTGGAATTGCAATTAATGGTGCAAGTGACGCAGTCAACATACTGCTGACGCCGAACATGCCCATGCCTTGACCAAGGTGGTTCATCGGTAATTCATCTGCCGCCGCTGTCGCAAAGTAGGTGGTTGCGAGTCCGTGTCCTAACCCATTAATGACTCGTAACACAATTAAAAATGCGAATGGTGTCAGTAGAGGATAACCGATTGATGTGAGCAAATACAGACTAACGCCTACGATCAATAATAATTTCTTTGAAAAGTATTTGAGTAGTCTACCAGAAAAGAAACGGACAATGAGACCAGCAAACATCAATGCTCCAACGAACAAGCCGATTTGAGCTGCATCCATACCGAGCTTTTTGCCATAAAGTGGTAGCACAGGGACTTGCATGTTATAAGACATAAACAACAGAGCGTTACAAATAAAAAGAATAATGAAATTTTTTGTCCATAGAGATTTTGAAGTTGTCATGATGTCCGCTTTCCTCCTAAGAACGAAAAAATACCAGGCAAGATGTGTATAATCTTGTCTGGCATTTTGCCGTCCGAAATATATCTTATCCGTCTATTTTAAGACGCTCCGATTAACTATAGATCTAATTTACAGAAATTAGGATTAAGTGTCAAGAAATCATATTGCACTAACTAAATTCATCGTAGTGTTTCTGACAATACTGTTTAGTAAATTCAACAAAGCGCCTTAATCCCGGATTATGATCGGTTTCGTTAGGATAGCCGAGGTAAATATTTTGAAATGGAATAATTTCCGATAAGGTTAATGCTTTAATTCCTGGAAAGGTAGTCACTTCAGTCTTAGGGAGTATTGCGTAGCCAATATTTTTGGCAACAAATCCTAAAATGGTGCGGTCTTCTTCAAAATCGATCGTTTGTTTTGGTGAAATGTGTTCTGCGATCAACAAGTTATTGATATACTGTCGTGCGATGCTTTGCAGTGGAAAAGTCAGTAACGTTTCACCATCTAATTCATTGAGTGAAATTCGATGTCTTCGCGCCAATCGATGTTGTGTACTGACAGCAACCACAAAGTTCTGTCTTAGGATTGGTGTGTAAATATAGTGTGGATTTTGTTTGGCCGGTAATGAGCAAACCACGGCATCACAATCGCGATTAATTAATGCGTTCTGTAAATTATATGAGCTTTTTTGAATGAACTTAAATTGATCATCTGGATAATGTTTCCAGTATTCACTGATCATTTGGGGGATGAACTGGGAACCAATTGAGAAGAAAAATCCAAGATTTAATTTAGTGTTCTTAGTGCTGTGAACGTGAATTTGCTTAGCGCCGCTATCTAATGTAGCGAGTGATTCGTTAACGTAGTAATAAAAATCCATACCCTGTGGTGTTACTTGCAGATCACGGTTAGTTCGATCAAATAATTGAGTGTTTAGCTCTGCTTCAAGCTTAATAATGGCATTGCTCACGGATGGCTGTGACACTTTTAAAATATTGGCAGCTCGCTGAAAGCTGCCTGTTTCAACGATTGATTTGAAGTACCTTAACTGGTTTAGATTCACTTGACTCACCTCATAGTTAATACCTATATATAATATTTAGTTTAACTATAATAAACACACATGTAAATCATTAATACCTTAACTTTAAAAATTACTGGACGCTGGACTAGCTGGTATAACAAGGATTCTTGGATACCTCATCTTATAATTGAACCGCACGTAAATTCTCGTTAAACTGCTAACAATTAAGTGATTGAAAGAAGTATTAGCATGATTCAAAGAAACCGTCTCCGTGGCACGGCCATTGTTTTTGTGGGTGTAATTTTGAGCTCACTCAACCTGAGAGCAGCTGTCACGTCATTATCCGACATCTTTAATTCAGTGGCATCAAGTGTTCACGGTTTTGATATATCGATGATTGGAACGTTGCCCTTAATCTCGTTTGCCATATTTGGTTTATTAGCGCCATTATTGGCTCGTCGTTTTGGTTATGAAATATCGCTATTAATTTCAATGATCTTTGTGACTTTAGGACTGGGGTTAAGGATTCTAGCGCCAACTTTCATTGGCTTTGCGACCAGTACAATCGTTGCATTAGCCGGAATGGCGTTTGGCAACACGTTATTGCCACCACTGTTTAAGAAATATTTTCCAGATCATATTGGTATGGTAACTGCCATTTATGCAGTTTTACTGGCTGTATCAGCGGGGACACCTTCGATAATTTCATCAGATACTGTTAACACGTTGGGATGGAGATTTTCTCTAGGAATTTGGGCAATTGTGGGCCTGGTAGCAGCATTACCGTGGTTGATGCAAACAGTTTTGAATCGACAAGAAGTTACTGTTAAGATATCGGACAAAACGAGGAATAGTAGTCACCCGCATTATCAAATGAAAATGACGATTTCAATTGCTCTGCTATTTGGAGTTGGCGGCATGTTACCAATGTACACGATGATCAACTGGCTGCCGAGTTATCTTGCAACGGTTGGATTCAGCGGTCACAATATTGGGACAATGATGTTCTTATATAATATTCTGGGCATTGGACATTCAATTATTGTTCCACTAGTGATTGGTAGGATGAAGCATCCATACTACTTAATTGTGTTGGCGGTCTTCTTGCAAACGCTAACATTTATTGGATTTTGGCTCGTGCCTGGGTTATCATGGGCGTGGGTGGTCATTGCAGCACCAGGATTATTGACGGTACCCGCCGCGTTTCAGTTATTTAACCTACGAAGTAAAACGGCTGGAGGTGCGGCATTTCTATCATCGATTGCTCAATTTGTCGGCTATATGTTGGCAACTCTGGGTCCGTTGGTGTTTGGATGGCTAAAAGATTGGACTGGCAATTATAATTTTTCGTTTGCTTTTATGATTCTAATTAGTTTACTGACCCTAACTTTTGGGTTTACGGCAACTTTACCGGGTTACGTGGAGGATAGTCAATCAAAGGAGAGGTAGATCCAATGAACTATATTGACCAAACAACGCAAGATCAGCTGTCGGCAAGTGAGTTGTTGAGTTTGATTCGAAAAGAATGCAGATCAGACAAGGCAGCTACTGAACTTTGTAACATCTACGCACACGATGCACCGCTCTATGAAACGGAAGAGGAACGTAAGAGTTTAGTATGCAATTTGTTGGAGACGTTAGAGACGTATTAAGTAATAGAGAACAGAACGAGCCGTTTAGTTCCTGAGCAATAACGGAATAAAGACCAGTAACTCTCGAATTGTGAGAGTTGCTGGTCTTTATTTGGTTAAGCGCAGGGAACTGGTTCGTGTAGTTCATTTTAGAGCAGAGAACGGAACAGACCGGTTAGCTTTTGAGCATTAACGGAACAAAGAGCATGATCCCTGAACTTTGGGGTCGTGCTCTTTGTTTGGTTAAGCGCAGAAAGCTGGTCTGTGTAGTTCATTTCAACAAAGCTGCCATAAAAAAACCTGCTCCTACTCTTCAACGCCTGTCTTCGAGTAATCGCTAGTATGCAGTCCAATACCGGTAAACCCACTAATCAATGAAAAGACGGGGCAAAGCAAACTGAGGAAGACAAACGGCAGGTATTGGATTGTTGGTACACCAAGAGTGTTTGCAATAAACACACCGCCAACACCCCATGGAACTAAGTAGTTAAGAACTGTACCACCATCTTCCAACACACGACCTAGTGCGGAATTATCAAGACCGCCATCGTTAAATGTTTTCTTAAATGAACGTCCAGGTAAAATGATCGAGAGAAACTGTTCACCAACAAAAATATTAACACCAATACATGATGCAATTGCAGCAGTTACCAATTTGGCGTGGCTGTTCAGGTGATGTGCTAATGGTGCCATTACAGCACTGATTAAACCAAAATTAACTAATAAGCCACCTAATGAAAGTGTTAAAACAATCAGCGCAACAGTTGGCATCATGCTGACAATTCCACCACGTGAGAGTAGTAAATTAACTTCGTGGTTAGATGTTTTGGTTACATAGCCATTCAAAATAATATCGCTCATCTTGGCGATGGTAAGTCCGGGATTGTTAAAAAACATCATGATAGCCGAAACAAAAACGTTTAGCAGCATGGTAGGGATGGCTGCCATTTTGAATCCAGCACATACGAATACTAAAACGATTGGAATTAAAGCAATAATTGAAATACTAAAATCGCTATTTAAGGCGGTCACGGTTGTATGAATTTTGGTCATGTTAGCATGATTGTGGCCTAAACTAAGTATCGCAAATGCAATTGTAGAAATAACCGCAGCGGGAATGGTTGACCATAAAATAGTTTTCATGTGATCGAATAGGTCGGTATCAACGACCGCTGCGGCCAAGTTATTGGTTTCAGAAAGCGGTGAAAGTTTGTCACCAAATACACCACCAAAAACAATGGCACCAGCTACCAAAGCGGGATTAAAGTTCATTGTGACACCGATGCCAAAAAAGGCGATTCCTACGGTTGATACTACTGTAAAGCAACTACCAACTGCCGCGCCAACGAGTGAACAAACCAGAAAGACTGTTGGCAAAAACCATTGAGCATTTAGTGCTTTGAAGCCAATCACCATCATGGTGGGAATCGTACCGGCTGCGATCCAAGTACTAATCATTGCACCAATGAGAATGAAAATGACAATGGGGATGATTCCTTTATCAATGCCATCTTTGATCCCAGCGTTAATTTGATCCCAGCTTAGGCCTTTGAATTTAGCCCAGAAAATCGTGACTGTAATTGCCAATAAAACGGGAACCTGTGGTGACAGACCTAATCCAATTACCCCATATCCCATAATTGCCAAGATAATAATCAATACAATAATTGCTTCTCGTAAACTTAATTTAATTTTCATCATAGTTTTTAGCCTCATTTATCAGATATTGTTGTGAGATAGATCGGTTAATTAATATCGGCCAATACCGCCATTAGTAGTTTGAAACATCTTAATTTCCTCCTAAATAAAAATCGTCCCTATTGCAAACCAATGCAATAGGGACGATTGAACTTTGACCGTGGTACCACCCAAATTGTGCGTATCATACGCACCACTCACTAGAAGATAATGGATTCTAGCTATTGACCATTGTCATTATATTACGGTATTTCGTAAAACTTACCCTGATTGGTTCGCAGCAACCACCAACTTTCTGACACCCAGATAAGCAACTACTTAATGTAATTTGACGTTAATTATTTGATTAAAAGTATAAAACTATAATATTTGAAAAGCAAGAACTTGTCCATTGGCCTTAAAAGTGATGAATCTTAATTTAGATCACGAAACATTAAAAAAAATTTTTTCACTTGAATAGTAGTTCTTTTCTTCACAATATCTCTGATGAATACTAAATACACAGGCATTTGAAATTGTGAAATTTTGTATGCGCTTTTATTTGCTACACAACGATTTTTGCGAATTATATAAAAACGTTTTATAAAACACTTTACAAAATGCAAAAATGGATTATACTGTGTTCATGTTAATTAATTCACAACAATTCTAATTGGTAATGGAGGTATTTAAAAATGATAAAAGAACCTGTTAAAGAAGAAGTTGACGTTTCTAAGATGATCAACAAATTAGTTGCTAATGGTCACACTGCATTGGATGAGCTTGATGATTATGATCAAGAGAAAATAGATCATATCGTCCATCAGATGGCGATGGCTGCATTGGACCATCACATGGAATTAGCAGAGTTAGCCGTTGAAGAAACTCATCGTGGTGTTGTTGAAGACAAAGCCGTTAAAAATATCTATGCTTCAGAATATATTTGGCACACCATCAAAAATGATAAAACTGTTGGCGTAATTAAAGATGATAAAGAACGTCAATTGATTACGGTTGCTGAACCTTTAGGTGTAATCGCCGGCATCACACCAGTTACCAACCCAACTTCAACAACTATTTTTAAATCATTGTTAGCAGTTAAAACTCGTAACCCAATTATTTTCGCCTTCCATCCACAAGCACAAAGTAGTAGTGTTGCGGCCGCTAAGATTGTTTTAAAGGCTGCTGTTGAAGCTGGTGCACCAGAAAATATTATTCAGTGGATTGATAAGCCTAGTTTGGATGCAACAACTGCCTTAATCAATCATGATGGTGTAGCAAGTGTCCTCGCCACTGGTGGACCAGCCATGGTTAAAGCTGCATACTCAACTGGTAAACCAGCTTTAGGTGTTGGTCCCGGTAATGGACCTGTTTACATCGAAAAGACTGCCAATATCAAACGAGCTGTTAACGATATTTTACTTTCAAAAACATTTGATAATGGTATGATCTGCGCTTCTGAAAATAGTGCCGTTATTGATGATGAAATTTATGAGGAAGTTTGCCAAGAATTTAAGGCACACAATGCCTTCTTTGTTGCCAAAAAGGATCAAAAGGCTTTGCGTGATGCAATGTTTGATCCAAAGCGTGGTGGTGTACGTGGACCAATTCCAGGTATGTCAGCTTACAACATTGCTAAGTTAGCTGGTATCAAGGTGCCAAAGGAAACTAAAATTTTAGTGGCTGAAATTAGTGAAGTTGGCCCTCAAGAATTACTTTCCGCAGAAAAACTTTCACCAGTGTTGACTATCTATCACGCCAAGAATACGCAAAATGCATTTGATCTATGTGATGCATTACTTCACTTCGGTGGATTGGGTCACACAGCTGGAATTCAGTCACAAGACGATGATTTGATTCTGAAGTTTGGTATCAAAATGAAGGCTAGTCGTGTGATTGTTAATACACCATCAGCTTTGGGTGGTATTGGTAATATGTATAACGAAATGATTCCTTCTCTAACATTGGGAACAGGATCATGGGGCAAAAATTCTATTTCACATAACGTTTCATCATTTGATTTAATCAACATTAAAACGATCGCAAAGAGACGTAATAACATGCAATGGGTAAAACTTCCTCGAGTATACTTTGAAAAAACTTCGGTTCGTTATCTAGAAGATATGCCGGGTGTTAAAAAGGTTATGATTATCAGTGATCCAAGTATGGTTAAATTTGGCTATGCGGACATCGTGATTAATGAATTAAAACGTCGTCCTAATGGCAACGAAATGCAATACGAAATCTTCTCAGATATTGAACCAGATCCATCAACAGATACTGTTGAACGTGGTTTGAAACAGATCCGTGAATTCGAGCCAGATACGATCATTGCCATTGGTGGTGGTTCTGCACTGGATGCTGGTAAGAATATGTGGATGTTCTATGAGCATCCAGAGTCAAGCTTCTTTGGTGCTAAGCAGAAGTACCTCGATATCCGCAAACGGACTTACAAGTTTGGCACACCAAACAAGGCTAAGTTTGTGGCAATTCCAACAACTTCAGGAACTGGATCAGAAATGACACCATTTGCCGTTATCACTGATAGCAAGACACATGTCAAGTACCCATTGGCTGACTACGCTTTGACTCCAGATGTGGCAATCGTGGATCCACAATTTATCCAAACAGTACCAAAGCGTACCATTGCATTTTCTGGACTTGATGTTTTATCACATGCTACTGAATCATATGTTTCGGCATTAGCTTCAGATTATACTCGCCCGTGGTCACTGCAAGCTGCCAAGCTGGTCTTTGATAACTTGGAAGCATCTTACAATGGAGACCAACACGCTAAAGAAGAAATGCATAATGCTTCTGCCCTTGCCGGAATGGCATTTGCAAATGCCTTCTTGGGTGTAAACCACTCAGTTGCTCATAAGCTTGGTGGGGAATTCGGACTTCCTCATGGATTGTGTATCGCAATTACTTACCCTCACGTTGTTAAATATAACGCGAAGGAACCACAGAAGTTCCAAGCATGGCCTAAGTATGAATATTTCCATGCAAACAAGGATTATGCCGATCTAGCGCGGTATGTCGGGGTGCAAGGTAATACGGACGAAGAATTAATTGATGGATTAGTTCAGAAGCTCATCAAGTTGGCACACGCTGTTGGTGTTAACTTGAGTTTGAAAGGGAATGGAGTTAAGAAAGCTGATTTTGACAAGTCTGTAGATCATATGGCTGAATTGGCTTATGAAGATCAATGTACTGTCGCCAACCCAAAGGAACCATTAATCTCAGATTTGAAACAAATCTTGATTGATGATTATGATGGTAAGAATGTAGAGAAGTAGCTATTGTGGCTAGCTTGTGACGGCATGACAAAAGCATGCACTAGGATTGATGAAGGCCTGGTGCGTGTTTTTTTGTAGGATTTGTGAAACTTTATAGATTAATAGTGCTCCACCAAGCAGACATCCATAAAATAACGAAGGAACAGGAAAACCGTTCAAAGTTCGAACGATTTACCTGTTCCTTCGTTATTTTACAATGTCTAACCGCTTGGTTACGCACACTATTAATAATGTTCCACCAAGCAGATACTCATGAAATAAGCAAAAAAATGATCAACTGTTCAAAGTGCGAACAGTTAATCATTTTTCCGTTTATTTCAAAGTATCTAACCGCTTGGTTCCACACACTACTTTAGCAACAATTGATACGCAAATCTTGGTTCCTTTGGTTCGTGCATGAAAATGGTTTCCCTTCTTTCGAAACCATTTGAAGTAATGACATGTTGCATTCCCTTGTTATCTGGATGAGTGTCAATCCGAACATCCTTGTATCCTAGGATGCTTGAGATCGTTAGTAATCCACTAACTAATCTCTCTGATAAGTGCTGTCCACGGTAGTTTCCAGATACAGCAATTCGATGAATAGCAGTGTAACGGCCCTCAACACCGTTAATCCAGCTTCCGTCTTCAATGTGCAGGTAGTTAACATCTAATTCCTGATGAAGCGCAGCTGTTCCAGCAATTTTACCGTCGACGATAATTACATACGTAATACCATTATCGACGTCCGTTTGCAGGTCGCTATCTTCTGGGTAGCCGTGTTGCCACTGATCGACACCCTGTTGATGCAAATAGGTTTTTGCATCGTGAATGATTGAAGTAATAGCGGGTAAATCTTTGGTAGTTGCGAGTCTTAAGTAAGTTGCAGGCATAGGTTAACACTTCCTTTATAATAATAAAAAACTAATTAGTCAAATAAGTGATTTTTTGGAAACTCAATTATTGTACTTTAGTTTTGATTCAACTGCAACAGTTATATATTTTAATAAGCAAAAACAGGACTGAAATATGATTTCAGTCCTGTTTTTTACGGCTTTAGTGCTTTAGTGACAAAAGTAATTGCGTTGCTAATGTCCTCATCAATTGATTTGATTTGTATATTTAGAGCCAACTTGTCAAAGTAAGTGGCGATTGGACCCATAATACATTCGAGAATAACATTGTTTGGCAGGTCGACTATCAATTTGTTTTTCTTCAAAATATCAATTACTGGTGACACAGACGAGTTAAAGCGATCAGCAAAAATGTTTTTGATTTGGACAGACAGTTCGGAGCTGATTAAAACTTGCCCAGTCATAATTTTTACCTCTTTAAAATTATCGTGTAAAAATTTAATCCTGTCTGACAAAATAAACTGAACGAATTCTTCAAGCGTAACGTATTGAGAGTTTTGAACCTTTGTCACAAATTCATTGGATGCAACCTGGAAGACTCCTTCAAATAATGGTGTTAACACACCCATCAAAAGGGCCTGTTTGTTTGGAAAGTGATGATAAACCGATCCGAGTGATACTCCAGCTTGCTCGGCAATTTGGGCGCTAGATGTTGCATCGAATCCCTGAGTTGAAAACAGTTCAAGTGCAACGCTTAAAACTTGTTTTTGCTTATCTGTTAAGTCGTCCATTTTTTTTAGAGTTTCAGCGTAGATTCCTTTAAAACTTTTTTCTTCAGTCAAATCAGTTGCCTCCGTCCGGAATTTTGATATTTCTTACATTATAAGGTTAGAGTTGTGATTGACAAACAATTAATTTAAATTATACTATATTCGTAAGAATGAATGACTGTTCATTCATAAGAGAAAATTAAAAAAGTGGAGGCGTGAATAATGAGTAATTGGTTTAAGAATAAATTTACCTGGATTCCGATGATTATTGCTATTTTTGTTGGCTTAACGTTTGTTTTTAGTTTAATACCAAGTTTTAGCAAAATGCCGGATGGAATTAAGAATATGAGAGTGGCGGTTGTTAACCAGGATAATAATCAAATTTCGACCACGGTGGCTAGAAAATTGAAACAAAATCTGCCGTTTAAAATTACTGATGTTGATAATTCAGTCACTAAAGCAAAGTCACAAGTAAGAAAAGATAATTTGTCGGTTGTAGTAGTGATTCCTAAAGGATTTGCGCAAAAAGCAGAAAGTAATCAAAAACCTCAATTGAATTATATTGAGAACTCCTCTGTCGGAACGTTGGAATCTAACACTGGGACTAGTGTCGCTACTCGGGTTAATACGATGGTCCAACAACAATTACAATCTAAGGCATTAATTGGCATGTTGGCAAAGCAAATGGCAGCATCGGCCAATCATTCTAATGCAACAACGACTACCAATAGTACTGCGGCAAAAGCTCAGCAAGCACAGATCACCAAACAGGCGACTGCTGCTGCCAATAAACTAACGGTCAATTTGGGTAGCTCGACACAAAAAATCGGTGTTGATCACAGTAATATGAGATATACAATGGCACCGATGTTTATGACTATGGGACAGTACCTGGGAATTTTAATTGCTACCATTATTCTATCAATGGCCTTTATGTCGATTCGTTTTAAAGTTGGCAATAAGTTTCTAGCCTTTCTTGGATTCCAAATTAGTGGTGTGGTCATGTCTTTGCTGGTTTCATTATGTGTTGCTCTTGCAACGATGTCATTAATTCATGTTGAATCTTTCGGAGGCATATTTGTGGGCATGTGGTTGTTTGATTTAGTGGTATTTGAGTTTACTAGTAGCATTTCACTATTATTCGCCGGATTACCATCAATTATTGTTCAGCTACCATTATTTGCAATGCAAATTGTTGCCGGCGGGGCAGTATTACCAAGGTTTGCGATGCCTAAGTTCTATCAATGGTTGAGCGCCAATACACCGATGTATCAAGGTGTTAAGACGATTGCTCATCATTTGCATGGTATGGGGTCAATTGGTGCCTATACTTCCTCACTGTGGTGGATTATAGTTATCGGTCTGGTTGCAGGTTTGATTATTGTTGCTGTCGGGTATCGAGGGAAGACTGCGCGGGGGTTATCTCGAGTTATTCCAGCTTAGTGGTTTTTATGGATAGATTTTTGAGGGTTGGCTTTTTGCTAATCCTTTTTTGTTGTTCTTTGTATTTATTTGGATTAGATGTGCTACACAAAGCAGCTCCTAAGTATATACACGTAGCTAATCGCTTTGTTTCGCACTCTAAAAAAAGACACCCATCGTCAATTGGAGTTAACGATTGGATGCCAGGATGCACAGTCATTCGTCGCACTACGAATGGCATTGCAAAAAATAGAAAAGGTTGCAAGTTTATCAAAAAGGGTTTCAAAACTTGCCGTTGTACTCGACTTATGGCAATCGAGTACGCTTACAATATATCAATAACAATGATCGAACGCAACAATTAACTTTAGTTATTGAATCATAATTTATCTAAAAATAGTTGCATAATGACTACATTCTTATCCGTATATATGGTAAGCTAAGCATAACAAGGTTAGAGATGACGATGGTAAAGTTTTTCTAGTCTATCGGTTTAATGCAACTAGTTTGTACAATCATCTTGTAGAGGTATGGAGGAATACATATGGCAAACTTATTTGATCTAACAGGCATGACATTTGGACAACTCCACGTGTTAGGCAAAACAAATTATAAATCTGTTGATGGCAATTCAGTGTACCTTTGCCGATGCAGGTGTGGTAATGAGTTACGAGTTGATAGTTATAAATTAGAGAATCATATGGTTGCCAACTGCGGTAATTGCGCAAATTCACCACGGCAGCGGAGAATTAATGCTCTTATTAAGTTAAATAGAGATTCAAAAGTTAATTATGTAGAAACCCATAATAAATTACGTCAAAATCATCGTGATTATTGTATTTGGTATGATGAAAAAGCAGAAGCATTCATGGTTCAACTTGATTTTCAAGGTAAAACGGTTTTCTATGGTAAATTTAGTTCGGAAAGACAAGCGGCTTTCGCGCTACAACGTGTTCAGCAAAAGTATTCTTGTTTAACAACTGCAGCTAATCGTGAATCATTAGATTAACTATTTAAGATTCGGAACCAACTTGTGGATGGGTCCGAATTTTTTTTTAACTCTCGAATTGATGCGTGGATTGTTTTAATTAATGTTTTTAAGCGGTCCATATAAATACATATACTATGTTATTAGAAGATAATCATCTAAACGTGAAGGAGATGGCACCACGACATTATTACTGCAAAATTTTGGTATTTCAGCGTTTATGATGATTTTTATATCACTTGGATTTGCTGCACTATTTGCAAGTATTGAAACTGTCAGCCACCGTCTATCAATAAAACAACATCGCCTTGGAATATTCAAACAGGAAATTTCGTTAATTTTGTACGTGTGTGCAATGATGATTGTTCTCAGTTTGCTAGCCGCAATGTGGTGGCAAAAAACAGCGTGGAATAGTATTTATTGGGTGATCTTGAATCTATTATTCGTTGTTACCGTCTATGGTAATTTAATGTTAAAGTCCGTGGGTAGTTTCATCATTATCCAAGGAACGGGAGCCGTAATTTTTTGGAGTACTGGTATGCTTACGCCGATTCTATTTATTGTGTATATGTTTGCTGGTGGAATTATTTTTACCGAACGGCTCTATGGAAAATTTTTTGATGAGCATCCTTTTTTGTATTTTCTGCCACCAGCAATAATTGGTATTGGCGCATGGTTTACTCTTTATATGGTCGCACCGATGGTTAATGTGGGTCTGCTAATCCACATTTTAAACTACCTGATTGGTTGTGTGGTGCTATTTTTGTACAATCATTTTTTGAGAACAGATCAGCAGGTGTTGGCAAAGTTGACCCAGGAAATTCAATATGATGGATTGACAGGGGCACGGAACTGGCAAATGTTTAGCGATGATTTGGATCGAGAATACGCTAAAGTTTCTAGAGGACAGTCGTTAGCGTTAATCGTATTTGATATTGATCATTTTAAAAATATTAATGATACCTATGGCCATTTAGCAGGTAATCAAGTTTTGATGAGTGCAACTAGTGTGGTCAACGCGACACTTAATAGCGTGGATCGTTGTGATTGTCTCTACAGAACTGGTGGCGAGGAATTTGCGATTGTGTTATCAAACTGCTCGATAGAAACTGCCAAGTACACGGCACGGTTGTGTCAGACTGCGATCAGAAAGTTACTTGTGCGGGATACAGGTCATCAAATTACAATTACTGCTTCGTTTGGAGCAACTGTTTGCCGCATATAGCCCGTATAGATTGAAGAATTAAAATAATTTTTTAGTACTGTATACAGATTAATGGGTAATTTTGTCCCAGCTTCTAATTTACGACATGCTTTTTTGATACAGATCTAACTAGTGAAATACCTAATATCATTAGAATAAATGAAATTACAACTAGCAAAATTAAAACCAAATTCCAATTGCCTGTTCGTTCAATCATTATGCCGGTCAGTGTTGGTCCACTACTAGCAATGAGATATCCAAACGACTGAACGATGCCACCAATGGCGCCAGCATCACTAGCAGACGGCGAGATGGTAGTGATAAAGCTTAATGCTAACGCAAATGAAGCTGAGCTAGTTAAGCCTAAGACAAGACAGGCGAGAATCGAAATAATGATACCATTGTTGAAACTTAATAGTATAAATCCCGCAATGTAGCCACATCCAATTATAATCATTAATCTGAATAATCCACGATTAGAATTCATGAACTGGGGAGCTATGTATGAAGCAGGGACACCAATAAATTGAAAAATACCAAATAAAATTCCGGCAGTGGTGGTAGTCATGTGGTGACTGTTGAGAATACTTGGGAGCCAGGCGGAAGTCACATAGAAGGTAAAAGATTGCATGCCAAAGAAGAATGTGAGAATCCAAACTCTCTTTGTAGTTAAAAAATGTAAATAACGATTTTTATGTTGTGGTTGCGATTTGTGGGGATGAAGCGTGACAGAATTTGGTTGACTAGTGAACATCCAACCAATTAAGCCCAGCAATGCCGGTACCGAAAGCAACTGGATTGAAGTCTGCCACACTATAATTGACGACAACGGTACGATGATAATACTAACAATTGAAGCACATATGTTGAACGTGGCAGTGTAAATGCCGTTAAGTTTGTTGGTATTGACATTCACTCGTTGCAAAATAATAACTGGAATCAAAATATTTAAAGCAGTAATTGATAGACCGGTGAAAAACGTACCAATATAAAGCATTGACTGACTGTAGACTCTGACAAAATTAAAAATAGCTAATAAGCTTAAAAAAATAGCGATTAATAACTTAACATTAATTTGCTGGACGATGTAACCGATAATGATTGAAAAAACTCCGAAACAAATCAATGGAATAGAAGTTAGAAAACCAATTTGTGTTTGAGATAAATTTAATGAATTCTCTAGTGTTTTTGTGAGCGGTGGAATACAGATGATTGCCATTCGCAAGTTAGCGGCAATTAATACAAGCGCGACAGTAAAATTAATGCGGTGTGAAGTAGTTTTCATAACGTTAAACTCCTTTTGTATAAAAAAATGGGCGACAAACTAGGCGTTCTCGCCTAGTCGGTCGCCCAAACTAGTAACATGACGAATTTCATTCGCTATCAGATACGTTGGTGCCATTCTAACAGATGCCTTTTAGTTATTGCAAGTTATGGTTTAGCTGCCTGCCGTTTTCTCTTGAATAGAAGGCTAACGGCAATTGCTAGTATAGTAGCTGGCACCGATAATCTGTATAGTGACATGAAAGCATTATTTAGATTGTGTTGAATGCTATTTTTAGTTTTGGTCACTTGACCAGCAATTAAATGATTTTCATGATTAACCTGCCGATTAACATTTTGTTGAACTTTCGCACGAATGGCACTTTTTTCCGATTTAGTTGCTTGATTAGCATCGTTTTTCGCTAGTGCTGATTCATAAGCTTGGTTAGTAATTTGTTGTTTCTTAGTTTCAGAAATGTATTGGCCGTTCTTAGTGGTTGTTCCAACACTATTACCATATAAACCTTGGTGTACTGATTTCAGAACGGCTTTTTTGGCACTGGCAGATATGGCAAGGGTTTCAGCTTGTCTTTGTGTGGAATTCCAAGTCTTACTTTTAGCAGTTGCGATGTTGGTGGTTAGTGCAGAGACATAAATTGCAACGGCTAACACAGTGCCAACCTGACGTAAAACACCTAACACACTTTGTGATGCCGTCAGCATTGTGCCAGTAAAATCGGCGGCACCGAGAACCATGATTGGACCAACTACAATGCCGAAACCACCGCCAATCAGTAGCAGGGCGCCAAGAATTTGACCATAGTGAGTTGGATTACATAATGCCAGAACAATGTAGCCGAGCACAATTAATGTAAACCCAAGTGCAATTAGTGTTCGGGCACCAATTTTAGGCAGAATTGTGCTACTAAGTGGTGCGATTACAAAAATCATGATTGAAGCTGGTGTGATCATCAGTGCTGCCATGAGCTCCGATTCACCTTGAATTTTAGTGAAAAAGGTTGGCATAATCACCATAATTGCGACTAAAAAGATACCTGATAGCATAATTGACAAAGAAGCGCCGGTAAATTGGCGATTTTTGAACAACTGCAGTGGTACCATTGGATCATTGCTACGGGTCTCCAAGATCACGAAGACGATGAGACTAATAACGGTGATGGAAAATAAGCCAATTGTGGTTAAACTGGTCCAGCCCCAATCTGATCCTTTGATGAGCGCCAGTGTGAGACTGAAGAGCATCACCATTGATGTCAAAACACCGGGTAAGTCAATGCCAGTTTTAACCTTGCTTTCATTAGTAAATGGTAAAAATTTGAAGCAAAGAACCAAAGATATGATTGCTAACGGAATGTTAATTAGGAAAATCCAGCGCCATCCCATAAATTGAGTCACAATCCCGCCAATGGTTGGACCAAGTGCAGCCGCTAAACCTTGGGTGGTACCAAGGACTGCAATTGCTACCGCTCGCTTATCCATTGTGACCGAACTGATCCCAATTGTCATACTAGACGGGAAGACGATCGCTGCGCCAAGACTTTGAATGGCACGGCCCGCAATTAGCATAGCTATGTTAACCGAAATCCCAGAAATGGCAGATCCTGTCAAAAATAGAAATAATCCAAGTACGTAGACCTTGTTGCGCCCAACAATATCGGCGATGCGACCAAATGGAATGGTAAAAATTGCAAACATAATTGTATAGATATTTAATGCCCATGATAGGCTGGAAAGATTTGTATTTAGACCGGTTTGAATTGCCGGTAAAGCGATATTCATGACAGTGGTATCTAACATACAGATAAAAATGCCAACGGCCATTGTTACAATAATAATTTTATTTTTCATTGTCATAATAATTCCCCCTTTGTGACACAAGATTGTATTCTAGACTGTGTTACAATAATCTAAAATACTTTGATTACAAAAGGAGCTATTTTGTAAACTATGTCACCAAAGGAGTTAAAACAAAAGAAGCTGGAAGACACACACAAAGCGTTAATGACATTGATGGCTAATGAGAAAATTGAAGATATTTCGATTACTGAATTATGTGACCTGGCAGGAGTTTCTCGAACATATTTTTATCATCATTTCACTAGCATGGATGATGTTATTAGCGAGTTTCAGGTTTCTTCGATTGTGGCCTATATGAGAGCTCTACCCAGCAAGCAAATTCTCGATTTATCGACAATGATGCAGCATTATTTTAGACTGAATCAAGAGAGCTATGAGGATACGCTCATCTTAATTAGGGCTGGTAAGGAGAGTGTGTTGATTAAGGCATTCAAATCCGTGTATCTATATTTATTTGATAAGAATCGAATTTCTAAAAGTCAGCTCACAAACAATAAATACTGGGCTGATTTCATTGCTGGAGCCGTTGTTAACATGATGGTGGCTTGGTTACAAGATGGAATGACTGAATCCGCTACTGCGATGGGTGAGAACGTGGCGAAGTTTTTGAGCAGAAATTAGAATCGCTAAAGGAGAAAATGATGAAACTAACAATGAAAGAAGTATCCGAAAAATTAAATGTATCAGAGCACACAATTCGTTATTACGATAATATCGATTTAATTCCAGGCGTGGGCCGCAATGAGCAGGGAAGACGTGTGTTTGATGATGATGCCATTGGCTGGCTGCAATTCGTGATTGCTTTTCGTAGCACGGGCATGCCGATTGCTGATGTTAAGCGATATATTGAATTAACGTACCAGGGACAGGATACTTTTAGTGAACGCCTGGGGATGTTAGAAACACAAATTAGTGAATTGGATGAAAAAATCAACCATCTTAATGACCAACGTGAGATCATCAAAACTAAGATCAATAATTACTACCAACAGGCCAAAGATAGTCAGACAAAAAACAAGCAGCCATACCAAAAGTGGGTATGAGCTGCTTGTTTTATATTACATATTACCTGTTGATTCAGTGATGTTCATGTTTGCTTCATCAGTTTGTGCCAATGATTCTGCGTGTGCTTTAGCAGCTTGAGCGGCATCTTTGCCAATTAAAAGATGTACAGGAGCTTCGTCCATGTTACTTAAGGTATCAAGTGCTTCTGCTACCTTGCTTGGTTCGCTAACATAACGTGGCATTTCTGAATGCCACTCGTCGTGGATATAGCTGATTGCGAGACCAACTGTTTCTTTATAGGTGTCGCTTTTAGCAGCGGACATTGAAGTACCACCCCATTCGGTGCGCATGCCACCAGGTTCAACGGTAGTTACTTGAATGCCAAATGGTTTAACTTCTTGAGCCACAACCTCTGTTAATCCATTGACCGCAAATTTGGCACTTTGGTATGCTCCAAGGCCAGCACCGCCAATGCGACCACCAATTGAGCTAATGTTAATAATCCGGCCAGATTTGTTTTGACGCATAGAAGGCAAAACGGCACGAATTGTGTACAACGTTCCGTAATAATCGGTGTCCATTTGAGCCTTGAAGCTATCTAATGACATTTCTTCAACGGAATCCATGTCGGCAAACCCCGCATTATTAACTAGGACATCGATTGAATTAAAGTGCTCAATTGCATCTGCAATTGCTTTATTAACCGCGTCAACATCAGTAACGTCTAACTGAAGTGGGTAAATTTGATCACCGTACTTTGTTACTAAGCTATCGAATAGATCTAAATGACGAGCCGTTGCAACAACGTTATTGCCATCAGCTAATTGCTTTTCAATAATTGCGCGACCTAGTCCACGTGATGCACCTGTTACAAACCATGTTTTTGTCATGTTAATGACCTCCAAATATTTAATATACGAGGAGTATAGTTTGTTAGAGTCACTCTAAGTCAAGAATAATTACTACTTTTATTGAAATTATTTGGAAATAATTTACTCATGTCGATTTTTTGTGATGATAGTGCAGCTTTGGTCATTGCAGTAACACGACTAACTAGAATTTCTGGACGAGTCATTGGTTCTTCCTTTAACCATTCTAGAACCACTCCTACGTGGGCATGAACTACATAGTTACTGATTAAATTCGCATCCTTTGGGGATTTAAACGCTTGTTTTAAAATAACGGAATACCGTTCAACTCCCATTTGGTAGAGATAGTAGTTGAACTGTGGCCAAATTGCTTGATTAGCAAAAGTTTTGAAGAATAACCGGTTGTCGTAAATAAAATTAAAGTAGTGGGTATAGAAGTCTTCAGGGGTGGCTGCATTTTTGAAAGACATCGATGATAGACCGTTGAGATAGTACTTTAGAACCCATGAATAGAAATCGTCTTTTGTTGGAAAGTCTCGATAAAAAGTGGAGTGAGAAACCGATGATATTTTTAGTAACTCAGATATTTTGACTTGATCAATTGGCATTCGCTTGAGCATTTCTGCCAATGCATCCAGTAGCTTTTCGGTGCTTGATTTCAATTTTTTTCACCTGCCTGGAACAAAAATCGATTTTTTGTCTCTTAGTATTGGTTAAATTCTAGCATACAATAATGACATCGAATAAAGGGGGAACTTAAAAATGGGAAAAATTGATTTTCACGCACACTATTTATCACCAGAATATGTAAATTATTTGGATCACTATTTTAATGGATACGGCGATGGAGTTGCAACTCCAAAATGGAATGTTGAGGATCACTTACAGTTGATGAAAGACTTTGATATTGATTACTCAGTACTTTCAATTTCAAGCCCGCATTTGAGCGCCGGCAGTAAAGAAACCACGGTGCAGTTGGCGCAGGATGTGAACGGGTTTGCTGCAGACGTTGCTGATGCTCATCCAACTAAATTTGGTTTCTTTGCATCATTGCCATTGCCGTATGTAGATGAATCAATTAAGAGTATTGACGAAGCAGTTAGCCTGCACGCTCAAGGTTTTACTCTACCAACTAACGTCCAAGGTACGTATATTGGGGATGATAGTTTTGACGCAGTTATGGCAAAATTAAATGATGTAAATGCATTAGTTACACTGCATCCTAATGCACCACAACCAATGACTTCAGCGGCGACAGATGTAAAAGTGCCATTGATGGAATTCTTCTTTGACACGACTAGAACCGTTGTTAATATGGCACAGCATAATATTTTCAGTAAGTATACTAATATCACATGGCTAATTCCACATGCTGGGGCACTGTTGCCTATCATTGCGCAACGGATTTCAGTTGGCGGTAAATTCTTAAATGATGGCGACCAAGAACCTGACGATATGCTTGAAGTAATGGGACACCTATACTTTGATACAGCCGGCATGGTTTTGCCATATCAATTACCAACGTTGTTGAAGATGACGACTGCAGACAAGCTAGTTTATGGCTCGGATTTTCCGTACACACCTAACAAGGTAGTCGGCGGCTTAGCAGACCAATTAGAACAAACTGATCAGCTAACTGATCAGCAAAAGCAACAAATTTTCTCTGACACGGCTAGAAAGTTAATTAAGTTACCAAATTAAATCAAAAAATGACGAGCAGCTAATTAAAGCTGATCGTCATTTTTTATATGAAATTAATTTATTTAGTGATTTCCTTAATCTCTAACAAATCTGATACCTCATAGGTTGGATTGAAACGTGCATTGATTGAATCATGATGAGGATTGTACCAGACACTATCTAGTCCAGCGTTATTAGCACCAGCAATGTCAGCAGTTAAAGAGTCACCGATGACTAACATATCATTAGCATTGAAGTCAGTAATTTGTGCCTCGACCGCTGCAAAAAATTCTTTGTCAGGCTTAGCATAACCGATTGTTTCAGATAAAAATACTTTATCAAAGAAGTGATCGATGTGTGATCCTTTCAACTGAGTATCCTGTTTAGCAGGCGTGCCATTAGAGATGATATAAAGATGATGATTTGAATGTATTGCCTGCAACAGCTCTATTGCGTGAGTGACCAACTGATATTCGTGGTAGAAGTAGCCACGGTAAATTTGTTGGTATTTTGGTCCATCAACATGCATGCCAAAATGTTCAAAGTATAAACGAAACCGATTATCTAATAGATATTGTCTCTCAACTTGATGGCTTTCAAACTTTTGCCATAAATCTTCATTGAGATCGTGATAATATTGAATTTTTGCAGGCGTTAAATCAAAATTAATATCTTGACTCATTTTGATTAGAGCGGTTGTTTCATTGGCCGGTGTATCAAGTAATGTACTATCAATGTCGAATAACAAGACTGGATATTTCATGTGCTGAATCCTCACTATTTTGATTAGTTAGCTTATTTTAGCATGTTTAGTGCTGGCAACGTTGATTCTGAATAAAACAAAGTTTAATGCAACCAGTAGTGCGGTTGATAAAAACACACCACCGTAATCAAAGTAGCCGGCTACGAATGCTCCAAGCATGGGGCCAATGACGTTGCCGAGTGATTGAAAGCTTTGATTCCAGCTGAAAATACGACTCGTAATTTCATTTGGTGTATTTTTTGTCAGCAACGTCTGTACTTGTGGCAACATGGTAGCGTCAGAAATACCTACTAAAAATCTAAGAATTCCTAACTCCCAAATATTGGTCACAAACGCGGTGGGGATAAAGAAACAGATTGCTAATATGAATCCAATACTGAGAATACGCTCAGTTCCAATTCGATCACCAAGGCGGCCCAGCATCGGTGCGGCAATAATCGTGGCAACTCCAGGTGCGGCCGCTACCACCCCACTAACCATGGTGACGTCGCCAGTGTGATGCATCAATTCCCGAACGTACAATGAAATAATTGGGGTAATGGAATTATTCGCTGCTTGGATAATTAATGTTGTAGTGATTAATCCGATGATCATCTGAGGGTTTTTAAGTGCTTTAAAAACTTGCTTGGTGCTTGATAGCTTTTTTGCTTCTACGGGGTGAAAATTAGTTTCGTGAACGAAAAAAATTGTAAGAATGGCTTCAAATAATAGAAGACACCCAGTTACCATAAAAGTAACTCTGTAATTAAATGTCGATGATAAAAAGCCACCAACAAGTGGGCCAAGCAAGTTACCGCCAGTGAATCCGGCCATCAATGTTCCTAGTGCCATGCCACTTTTTTCTTTTGGTGCCTCCGTGGCAATCAGGGCATTGACATTACTAGAATAGCCAGAGAAGATGCCTTGAATAAATCTCAATGCGAATAACTGCCAAACGTTAGTAACGAATCCCATTGAAGTAATGATAATTGTCATTCCGACGGACGCTCTAACAATCATTGGTTTACGCCCATATCGATCAGCAAGCTTTCCCCAAAGCGGAGAGATGACTGCCAAAACTAGGAACGTGATTGAAAAAATTAAACCAGAATAGAAGTTAAGTTGATTCTTGGTGAACTTTCCTAGAGTATCGATATAAAGGGACATGAATGGCATAATTTCAGAAAAGGCCATTCCGTTAGCAAACAAACTAAACCAGAGCACGATGAGATTCTTTTCCCAAGGTTCACGTGGACGAAATATTTTTGTTCTGAGAGTTTGCATGAGACGGCCTTCTTTAGGTGTGATGTTATCGCTTACTTTATGCATTATTTTACACCTGTTGAGTGTTTTGTTGGGTGGGGATTTTGAAACGTGCTCCAGCCCCACTGAGACCTAACATGTAGGAGCACTATGCAAATCAATCGCTAAGCCCACGATCAATTCACATAGTACTCTTACATACCGGTCTCAACCCGTGGGGCTTCCACACTCTGATTTTTTGGTACTCCTAAACTTAATACCGCTTTCATCTAAAAAATTAAGTGTAAAAGGTTGTATTATTCTTAAATCGTGTTAAAGTAAGTATTGGAAATTGAGCGGGCGCTCAATTAATTGTAACTTGATATTTGATAACATTGTTAGAACAACTGAATTGATATGTCTTTAAGCTAGGCTAAAAAATATATCAATTTGAATGTTTTGATTCCATCAAATTTATAGTTGCCGAATTTCTAAGCCAATAGAAAAGAGGTTGTTCAATATGAAGGAGAGTATCGAACTAAAGAAGAATTTAGTTGGCACGACCGGTGCTGACAACAAGAGTTTAGACGAAGTAAATGGCAGTATTGAAGTACCAAAGAATGCAGGCTTTTTCAAGACATTACTTGCATATACCGGTCCAGGTATTTTAATCGCTGTTGGGTATATGGATCCAGGTAACTGGATTACTTCAATTGCTGGTGGTGCTCAGTTCCGTTACAAGTTATTGTCAGTTGTATTGATTTCAAGCCTGATTGCTATGTTACTTCAGGCGATGTCATCAAGATTAGGAATTGTGACTGGCCGTGATTTGGCTCAGCTAACTCGCGAACACACTTCAAAGCGTGTTGGATTCGTCCTATGGATCATCACCGAACTAGCTATTATGGCGACTGATGTTGCTGAAATCATTGGATCAGCCATCGCACTTGAGCTGCTGTTCAAGATTCCCTTGGTTGGTGGAATTATCATTACTTCAGCCGATGTATTGATTTTGCTATTATTAATGAAGTTAGGATTTCGCAAGATTGAAGCAATTGTCGCAACTCTAGTAGCCGTAATATTGCTGGTATTCGCTTATGAAGTACTACTATCAAATCCAAGTATTTCAGGAATCATTGGTGGGTATGTTCCGTCAACCCAGATCATTTCGAATCACTCAATGCTCTACTTGTCATTGGGGATTGTTGGGGCAACGGTAATGCCTCATGATTTATATTTAGGATCATCGATTTCACAAACAAGACGAGTGGATCGATCGGATCGTAAGGAACTGGCTAAGGCAGTTAAGTTCTCAACGATCGATTCTAACATGCAGTTATTCATTGCTTTCATTGTAAACAGCTTGTTACTAATTTTAGGTGCTGCATTGTTCTATGGTACAAACAGTTCAGTTGGTCGCTTCGTTGATTTGTTCAACGCATTAAGCAATAGCAACGTGGTTGGTGCAATTGCCAGCCCAGCATTAAGCATGCTGTTCGCTGTCGCCTTACTATCATCAGGTCAAAGCTCAACGATTACTGGTACTTTGTCAGGTCAAATCATTATGGAAGGATTCATTCGTTTGAGAATTCCATTATGGGCACAACGTCTGATCACCCGTTTGATCTCAGTCACTCCTGTCCTTGCATTCGCTATCTACTACCACGGTAACGAAGCAAAGATTGAAAATTTGCTGACATTATCACAAGTATTCCTGAGTGTCGCACTGCCATTTGCCGTCGTACCACTGGTAATTTTCACTAGCAGCAAGAAGTTGATGGGTGAATTTGCAAACCGTCGCTGGGTAAAGTACAGCGCTTGGACTGCCACTGTTATATTAATTATTTTAAATGTTTACCTCATTCTTCAAGAGTTTGGGTTATTCAAGTAGGATATAGACTGGGAAGCTTTTCCCAGCCTTTATTGTTACATAGACTAAAATGATAAGTTGAATGAACGAAAGGAAATTAAATTCCAAATGACCAAAAGTGAACAACAGCGTGAAAATATTCTGGCCGTTGCCAGAGAAATGTTTGCTAGTAAAGGGTTTGAAGCAACAACGACTCGTGAATTGAACAATAGATTAGACATTGCTGATGGATTGTTATACTACTATTTTCCTCATGGTAAGAAACAAATTTTAGACACGATCATTAAGCAGGGAATTCAAACCCGAGTTAATTCAATTGATGTTGCATTTTCCGATGTAACAGATGCGTCGGCACTAACTAGAAAGTTAGTTTCAGTGTTTGATAATATGTGGGATTTGTTTGCTGATCAGGGATCAGCGGTGGATCAATAATGAGCAACGGGCCAAGATTATCGATCAGATTCACTTACTTGTTAAATTAACTGTCAAATAAAAAATCAGGAGTACAGAAAAATGGTTCTTCGTCAAGAAGTACTGATAGAAAA
>NZ_AZGF01000015.1 GCF_001434475.1 Paucilactobacillus suebicus DSM 5007 = KCTC 3549
ACAGATGATGTGACGGGCGCAAGCTACGCGAATGCTGAATCAACTGGTTATCCAGCGGTTACGTCACCAACGGTGACCGGCTACACACCAAGTGCAAGTGAAGTGGACTATAGTTATCCAGCTCCAACTGCGACGGCGAACGTTAAGGACGCCACGGAAACAATCAATTACACACCAGATGCGGAAACCGCGACAGTAACTTATGTGGATGATGTAACGGGTGAAACGGTGAAGACAGCCACGATTAATGGTGTAACAGATGAAAGCGGCACGTATTCAGTTGATTTGAGTGGTATCAATAGTGGCTATCGACTAGCTGCCGGTCAAAACAGTAATGTAGCTTACACAATTACTCCTGATGATAGTGGTAACATTACAATTCATCTGACTCATAGTATTGTTGATGGAACTGCAACAACGACAAGAACTATTACGTACGTCATTGCAGACGGTGATAAGAGTAAGACACCTAAGACTGTCACTCAAACCATGAGTTGGAAAACGGTGACTGACGAAGTTACTGGCACAAGTTACGCAACAGCACAAAATGCATATGAAGCAGTAACAACACCAACAATTGCTGGTTACACTGCCGATAAAGCAAGCATTGCTGAAGTAACGGAAGGCAATTTACCAACTAATGAACTGACTAACACCTCAGAAACGGTTACGTACACGGCAGATGAACAGTCTGTAACAATCACATACGTTGACTCGCAAACGGGTAAGGTAGTTAAGACGATTACGATAACTGGCAAGACGGATTCTACACTGACTGTGCCAGAGTTGGCAGGTTACACAATTGACAGTACTAATTTACCAACTTCGTTTGAAGCTGGAGTGGATAGCCTGAGTGTATTAGTTACACCAGTTAACAATGGTAATAATTCTGGTAATGGTGGTTCAACAATCACAACACCAGGAAACAATCACCAATCCACTGGTTCAACAAACTCAGGTACAAACTCATCAAGTGATGGTGAAAATGGCAACTCTAATGAGAATACCAATGTCATTAGCAAGGCTAATGACAAACAACCATCTAAGACAAAACAACAACCGAACCAAAACAAATTGCCACAAACTGGTGATGAAGCAGGTCAAGAAGTTGGTTTAACCATTCTTGGTTTAATGACAGGAATGCTTGGACTAATTGGTTTGAAACGTCGCAAGCGCGATGATGATTAAGTTTGAAGTCAAAAAGACACCTAACATGAGGTGTCTTTTTTATATTATTTGAATTAATAATTGCAGTTAAGCCTTTTGCCAATCGTATGCCCACACGAGTCCCATCGTTTTTTCACCAGTGTGAACACTTATGACGGGGCCAAGATGTGACGTATCAACTGGAATATTTGGAAACTCATCTTTAAATTGTGCCAACCAATTTTCACTAACCTTTTCGTCGTTCGCATCAATAATAGTTGCTCGAATGGGATAATCTGCTCCATCAATAGAGGAAGCAAAATTATCGAGAATTTTACGAAATGCTCGTTTAACGGTTCGTTCCTTACCGTCAACAATGATTTGACCTTTGTCGTTAAAAGTTAATAACGGTTTGATTTTAAGTAGATTGCCGATAATTGCTGAACTATTTGAAATACGGCCAGTGCGTAATAAATGATGCAAATCATCAACCATGAAATTAACGCCGGTAGTTTGAAGCTCACGTTCAAGCAATGGCATAATTTCATCTGCGTTCTTACCCTCTGATGCGAGTTTGCCGGCCAACAGTGCCATGTTGGCTTCACCAGCGCTAGCAATTTTAGAATCAAATAGGTGAACTGTTATACGATGATAGTCACTGACTAATGCTTCTAAATTTTCAAAAAAGCCAGTGATCCCGGATGAAAGGTGGATAGATATTACTTCATCATATCCTTCATTTGCCAAGTGATCATACGTGGATTGCATTTGACCCATTGTAATTTGAGCAGTGCTGGGGAGTTTTTCTTCAGTTCTTAATTTTTCAAAGAAAGTCTTTGAATCAATGTCAACATTTTCCAGATATGGATGCTGGTTAAAAATCACTGTGATCGGCACGACGGTAATGTTATATTGTGCCACAAGTTTTGGATCAATGTACGCAGCACTATCAGTCACAACTGCTGTTTTCATAGGAGTACTCCTTTACTTCATCAGAATAGTACGCTAATTATACTCGACTACTGGTTAAACACAATAATAACGACACCTAGTTACACAAAACTTGCTATAATGTGAATAATGATATTCAAGGAGGACTATTAATGAGTATTGAAGTTCCTGAAAATATGGAAGAAGTTGCAATGCGGACAGCACTACTGAAAACTCGCGGGCAAGATATTAGTGAGAACCAGGTCATTAAGAAGGCTGTATTTGATGCCTTACAAATGTTTGTTGACCAAGAATTGGATGGTCACTACGATGAGGTCCAATTCGACGGGGAAGAGTTAGTAATTTTTGACCTAATGCACAATGAAATTGAACGAGTATCACCAGATGAAGAAAACTTTGAAGCAGATTTTAAGAAAAACGCTGATAAAACACTGACAAAGATTGAAGCAGCCGCACATCATGCAGTAGGATCAAGATAGGAGACGCAATGCAAATTACACACGCCAACATTACAGATTTAGCACAATTAATGTTAATCGAACAAGCAGGATTTACAACTGCTGAAGCTGCCAGTGAAGAAGCCATGCTTGAAAGAATTAAGACAATTCCGGATACTTTTTTAGTTTCTCGAGACAAAGATGGAAACGTTACTGGCTTTATAATGGGACCAGTGATTAACCAGCGCTACCTGACTGATGATTTATTCGAGCACGTGACTGAAAATTCGGTTGCGGGCGGATTTCAAAGTGTTTTAAGCCTGGCAGTTAGTCCAGATTATCGCGGCCAAGGAATTGCAGGTCAGCTATTAAACGAACTAGCAGATGTTGCCAAAAAAGCAAAACGAAAAGCAGTTACGTTAACATGTTTGGATCGGTTAGTAGCATTTTATGATCAACACGGATATACAGATGAGGGTATTTCGTCCTCTAACCATGGAGGAGAAACTTGGCATAATATGGTATTAGGAATATAAATTTATTTTTTTGATAGTCGCTTTAAGAAGGCCTGAATGATCATTGTTCAGACCTGTTTTTTTTGTCTTTTAAAGATAAAATGATAATGAAAAAACCATATACGTATATAAGTGATAAATTAAATTTTATATAATAAAATACCGCGTTCATCTATCATTCAGTAAATTACTATAATAAAATGTATTTGAAAAGGCATCTACTCTTTTGAAAAATAAATATCGTTAGATAAATGATGTTTAGTTTAAAATGCATAGGAGGATTTACAATGGGAGACATGAAAAACTCTAATCATAAGTTAGCTGAAGAAGATGAAACAGTGCGCTTTAAACTGTATAAAGCTGGCAAGCTATGGCTTGTTTCAGGAATTACGACTTTGTCGGTCGGATTATTATGGGGTGGCAGTGCTATTAATGCTCACGCTGATACTACTACCGCAACGACGCCTACTAGTGCAGCCGTAACCAATTCTCAATCCACTAGCACTGCTAGCGAATCATCAGCAACATCTAGTGCTGCTTCACTAGCGCAGACCTCAGCTGCTGTTGCATCAACATCCACAAACAGTCAGTCAGCAGCTAGTGCATCGACTGCGACTAGTGCTGCAAGTACTAAAGCTAGCGCTGCTACTAGGGTAATGGCACCAGCAGTTGCTGCTGCCAGCTCAGCCACATCAGGTTCGCCTGAGGCAGCATCTAGTGCGGATTATGTAACATCAACTGATAGTAATGGTAATTACTCGGTTAACCCTGATCAGACTGGATTATCCGGTAGTGCTGCATTGGTTGCCGTTAGTGATCAAAACATGAGCGACTACTTTACAGCTGTTGATGGATCGGGAGACACCTTACCAATTAACGGTAACACAGCTCAATTGACTAATGGATATAAGCCTGTTGATGAAAATAATTATTCAGCAGGGACAGGATTCGTTGTTTCCGACCAACAAGTTGATTTTACGACTGACTTTAATTTGGACGTTTCAATTAGTGCCACGTGGGATCCTAATATGGGTTCCTGGCTAGGTGGTGATGGTGCGGCCGTCTTCTTTGAAAAGGTTAGTCCAGATCAAGTTGCCACCAACTTTGCTAGCGGTAGTGGTTTTGGTATTAGTAACAATGTTGATAACGATGATGTCATCAGTTTCAATGTTTCCACTAATGCGCTGGGAATATCCCCAACTGGCGAAACACAAAATCAATGGGTTCTTTATGAATCGCAAAAAGATACCACTACGCCATTAACTGGTACAACACCAATTGAGACCGGCATTGGTATTTCTAATGATGAAAGTGGTTCAATTACTTACACATTTAATATTGCTTACAATGCAAGTACTAAAGTTATTACGACAACAGTTTATGACCAAAATGGTAATGAATTAACACAGTGGGAATACAATGTTCCTGATTCATGGATTGGCCAAGGGTATACGTTAGCTGCAACTGGTAACACAGCTGCCTCTGTTGCAACCTATACAGCAACTATTAACAGTTACTCATATGAACCTGCTAAAACAACCCTTAACATCACTTCTAGTGGTTTCCCAGCTGGTGTAACAGGCCCAAGTCAAAGTAGTGTTGCTGGTATTGCTGGATCAGTAATTGCATTTTACCCAGCAGGTACAACCGCTCCAACTACTGATGCAGATGGTAATGCAGTGACTACTGCAATTGCCGTTGCTAGTGTTGGCGACTATCATTTAGCTGCAGATCAGTTCATTACCTTGGATGCTAATAGTGCTAATAATGATGTTGTTCTAGCATACACTCCAACACTGACTATCACTTATGTCGATGATGAAACTGGGGAGACTGTAAAAACAACGACTGATGACGCCGTTAACAATGAAGTTGATTGGACTGCAGATGCACCCACAGGATATCAGTTAGCTGAAAATCAAGCGGCGAGTGGCATTTATACCTTTACATCGACAGATGGTAATGGTTTAACGATTCATTTAACTCATGCACACACGCAAACCACTGTTACTTCAACTAATACGGTTCACTATACTGGTTTGCCAGATAGTGTTGCAGCAGCAAATGACGTTACTGATAGTGTTACTACCGTCGACTGGATTAAAGATGTTGATGATGTAACTGGAGATACTACGTACAATACTGCTAATAAGACCACGTCAGTTACTTCTCCTACGGTTCCTGGATATACCGCTAGCTCATCGGTTGTCACCTTTACTAATGGTGGTACGACCGACACTCCACAAAATAAATCAGAGACTGTCACATACACAGCCGACCCTCAAACGGCCACGGTTGAATATGTCGATGATGATAACAATGGTGCAATCGTTGGTACACCAACAACTATCAGTGGTGTAACTGATGGTACGGCAACTTGGAATACTAATAACAAGCCCGCTGGCTACGTATTATCTGCTGGCCAGGATGCTAGTGGCACTTACACATTTACCAGTGATGGCAGTCAAGTAATTAAGATCCACTTGAGTCATCACATTGTGGATACTACTAAGACAACGACCAGAACAATCAAGTACGTTGTTGATGGGGATGCAACAGCTCCTGCTGAAGTCGTTCAAACAGCGGTTTGGAAGATTGAAACCGATGAAGCAACCGGTCAGAGCGTAGCAACGATGCAAAATGAATACTCATCTGTTGTTTCACCAACGCTTGATGGCTATACACCTGACATTGCGACTGTTAAGTCACAGTACAACGCACCAACCAGTGATTTAAGCTCATTAACTAATAGTGAGGTAACTGTCACATATAGTGCCAATAAGGGTAGCGATACAGGATCAGGAACTGGTAACAACAGCGGTTCACAAACACCAGGTAATGGTGGCAATGGATCTCAAGGCTCGTCAAACGCTGGTACAACCGGGACGACTGGCTCGAATGGTGGATCATCATCTACTGGCACAGGTAGCTCAACAACTAAGTTAGATCCAGTAACCACTGGAGTAACAAGTGCAAGTTCTACATCAAGTAAAACAATCACACCGAACAAGACGACAGCTAAGCAGACTAAATCTAATCAAAAATTACCACAAACTGGTGACGATGCTTCAGCAGCTGCAGCATTGTCAACAATGGGAATTGTGATGGGAATGTTTGGGGTTACTGGTTTAAGAAGACGTAAACGTCAGTAAATTTAATTAATAGTTTCATTTGAAGCTGGACAGAGATAAAACTTTGCCCAGTTTTTTTGTTTATTAGGCGCAGCTTTTTCATATCGATAAAACACTCTAAATTTTACTAAAAGTAAGTGATTAAGAATGTGTTTTGCTAACAAACATGGTATCATTTCAGTGTGTGCGTTAAATGCGCCGTATATCAGCGTGTCATTTTAGGAGGACGTATCAATGAATAAGTGGTTTAAACGAATTGGTTTAGTAACGATGGGATTATTGGTAGCTTTAACACTAACTGCTTGTGGTAAAAGCTCAAGTGATAAAGCTACATTAAAGACGCCAGGAACACTGACAGTTGGACTGGAAGGAACTTTTGCACCGTATTCTTACCGTCAAAATGGTAAGTTAACAGGTTACGAAGTTGAACTAGCACGTGACATTGCAAAGAAAGAAAACTGGAAAGTCAAATTTGTACCAACACAGTGGGATTCACTAATTGCTGGTGTCGGCGACAAGAAGTTTGATGTTGTGATGAACGACGTGACAATTACGAAGGCGCGTCAAAAGAAGTACGCATTTTCAACGCCATATCTCTATTCGCGTGAAGTACTGATTACCAAAAAGAGTGATACTGAAATTAACTCGATAACGGATATTAAGGGAAAGAAAATTGCAGTTGGCACAGGTACAGATAATGAAACAATTGCGCAGAAATACGGTGCAACCATTGTTCCAAACAGTGAATTTTCATCAACACTTTCTCTTATTGAACAGGGAAGAGCAGAAGGCACGTTGAATACTCGTGAAGCCTATTTATCATATTTAAAGGATAAGCCATCAGCTAAAAATGAATTTAAGTATACGGTGATCCCAGAAAATAAGGTAGCTACTGCGAAAGTGGCCGTTTTGATGGCTAAGAATAATCCTGGTTTGAAGAAAAAGATTAACAAGGCACTTAAGGAACTTAAACAAGATGGCACGATGAAGAAATTATCTGAAAAGTACTTTACAGAAGATATTTCGCACAAGTAATGTGGTCTAATTATTACTAATGAAGAAGGGAGCCCAGTATGTGGCATATAATTGTTACCTCAACACCCCAAATATTTTGGGCAGGTATTAAATTCACAATTCCATTAGCCGTCATTTCCTTTGTTATCGGATTTATTATTGCTGTGGGAACAGCATTGGTCCGTATTTCTACACCCAAAGGAAATTCAGTGACTCGTAGCCTATGGCGCCTATTAAAATGGTTCCTGAGCTTCTACGTCTGGTTGTTTAGATCTACACCATTGTTGGTTCAACTGTTTATAATATTCTTTGGTTTGCCAAACGCTGGTATTCAATTCAGTGCATTTACGGCTGGAATTATCACGTTTTCTTTGAACACAGGCGCTTACTGTTCAGAGACAATTCGTGGTGCCATTTCGTCGATTCCAGAAAGTCAGTGGGAAGCGGCCTATTCGATTGGCATGACCTATCGTCAAGTCCTGTTCCGAATTATATTCCCGCAAGCGCTAAGGGTGGCGTTACCACCGTTGTCAAATTCGTTTATTGGACTAGTAAAGGACACCTCACTGGCTAGTTCAATTACAATTTTGGAAATGTTTATGGTCAGCCAACAAATTACGGCCAAGAATTACGAACCGTTACTTATGTATACAATTGTGGCTGTCATCTATGCTCTGTTTTGCTCAGTCCTCACAATCCTGCAACACTATTTGGAGAAGAGAACTTCACGATATGTCAAAGTTGCGGGGGAATAGTGTATGATTCGATTAGATCATGTAGATAAACAATATATGGATCACCACGCTCTTGATGATATCAATGTGACTTTTGAAGACAACCAAACTACGGTAATTTTAGGACCGTCTGGTGCTGGTAAATCAACGTTACTGAGATCATTGAATTTACTAGAACAGCCGCAAAGCGGTATTTACCAAATTGGTGACGAAAAAATCGATTTTTCTAAAGAATTATCGACAAAATTGGTTTTGAGAGTTCGTCAGTTGACGGGGATGGTATTTCAAAGTTGGAATCTGTTTCCACATTTGACGATCATGCAAAATATTACAGAAGGCCCGATCTATGTTCTGAAACAGTCCAAAAAGTTGGCTGAAGCAAGAGCATTGCAACTGCTACAGCAGGTGGGATTGGAAGAGGCCAAAGATCGCTATCCAAGCCAATTGTCAGGTGGTCAACAGCAACGCATTTCAATTTGTCGAGCACTAGCAATGGATCCGGAGTACATTTTATTTGATGAACCAACCAGCGCATTGGACCCAGAACTAGAGGCACAGGTATTGCGTGTGCTACTAGATTTGGCAAAAATGAAGCAGTCAATGGTTGTTGTGACCCATAACATTGAATTTGCTCGCAGGGTAGCGGATAAAATAGTTTTCTTAGAAAACGGCAAAATCGAATTTGACGGAACGGTGGATGAGTTTTTCAACCACCCTACGGATAGAATTCATGAGTTTTTGACTGGAATGCAATTCTAGACTAGAGCGCGGAGCAACACGGGTTGAGGCTGATATTTAAGGGACGCCAACGGATTAATCGCGGTTTTTGCGATTGATTTGTTGGCGTCCCTTAAATATTGAGCCTCAGTGTTGCGGAGCGCATTTCGGCTATAAAGAAGCGAGACAGAGGGACGCCAACGGATTAATCGCGGTTTATGCGATTGATTTGTTGGTGTCCCTTAAATATTGAGCCACAGTGTTGCGGAGCGCATTTCGACAATAAAGAAGCGAGAGGGAGAACCTCAGTATTGAAAAAATAGTTTCAACAAAAAAAGCGTTCAAGAACTCAATTCCAAATTGAGCTTTTGAACGCTATTTAAATTATCCTATCTACGCAATGCACTAATCTTCTCCAAGCGCATCAAACCAAACACAAGAATCAAAGCAAGCAACGCCATCACAACGCCACCAATAGGAGTGATCATCAGACCGGCATGGGTTGCAATCTGGCCACCCGCAGAAGACCCAATCATAATTCCGATGTTAAATGCGGAAATATTGAGTGCGGAAGACATTTGAACATCGGCAGGTAAGTATTTTTCAGTCGCTTGCATTGTGTAAAGCTGTAGGCCAGGAACATTCATGAAGGCCAGAAGGCCCATTAAAATAATTAGTAGCAGTCCCATTACGTGATTATTTAACATGAACAACATTGCAATCATGATAATCATCAGGGTAAAGAACATCATAAATAGTGCACGAAGAGTGTGGGTATCAGCCAGTCGACCACCAAGCGTATTTCCAATTGCGACAGCAACGCCATATACAATTAGTAAAATGACAACTAGCGAAGTATCCCATCCCTGCTTATTAAGAATGGTGGTTAAGAAAGTGTAGACTGGAAAACTGGCGCCATAGCCAATCGCAGTTAGAAGTAACGACATTAAAATGGCGGGTTGTCTAAATATTCTAACTAAGCTGCCACGCCTGGTTGGCGCGGGCATTGGTAATTCTTTTGGCACTAATAAGATATCGGCAATTAGACCGATAATTCCAATTATCACAATGGTAACAAATGACATCCGCCAACTAGCATGATCACCAATAAATGTTCCTAAAGGTACGCCGGTCACAGTTGCCACGGTTAGACCGGTAAACATGGTTGCAATAGCAGAAGCTCGCTTATCCATTGGCACAACGCTAGCGGCAATTACGGTTGCAACGGTCATAAATAATCCATGAGCAAGTGCTGCAATTACCCGTCCAGCCAATAAAACTTGAAAGGTTGGAGCAACTGCCGTGACAAAGTTACCAAAAATAAAAATCATCATAATCATCATAATTAATTTTTTTCTTTCGATTTTGGCGGTTATTGTCGTAAGCAAAGGAGCACCAATCATTACACCGGCGGCATACATTGAGACTGTCAATCCAGCAGTAGATAATGAAATACCAAATGCTTTGATGATCAGGGGCATTACACCAACACTGATGAATTCTGTTGAACCAATTGCAAATGCACTGATTGCTAACGCTAGTAGGGTTAGTGAGGGCGCAATTGTTGTTTCTCTAGTCATAATTAATCTCCTTACAATAAGTTAGTTGAATTGTCGACAAGAATTAATTATACTAAGTACATTCAAAAAGACAATTACGCACTAAAAAGTGCTGTAGTTACCAAAAAGTTCCTATGGAGGACCACAATGACTAAAACATACAATATTGGTGTTGAAGCAACGATGGAAGTAATTGGTGGTAAGTGGAAGTCAATCATTCTGTGTCATTTACGTCACGACACAATGCGTACCGGTGAGTTAAGACGGGCAATTCCACAAATTACTCAAAAAATGCTTACTCAACAGCTTAGAGAACTAGAATCTGATGGCATCGTTTGCCGTCATGTGTATAATCAGGTTCCACCAAAGGTTGAATATTCGTTATCAGAACGCGGTGAAAGTCTAAATCTGATTTTGAATAAATTATGTAAGTGGGGCGAACAACAGATTGATGATCGTCGTGCAAATGGTGAAGAAATTACTTTACTGCATCGCGATGATGTTAAATTACAATCAACTAAGTAAGCTAAAAGTGCTGTGATATCAGTATTTGATAGTCATGGCATATTTTTTAAAAATATAGTTAGTTTTTATTGACATTATCTAACTAACTGATTATACTATGCATTGTTAGTTAGATAAGATGCAAACTAACTAAATCATAATAGGTTCAAGGAGATGTTTTATACTAGGTTGATCAATGAACCAAATTAAAGATATTCTTTGAATTAATGGTTAGTTTTAATTGACAACAACTAACTAACTAACGAATTATACTAACGACACTTTAAATTAAAAACAAGAGAGGTAATTAATATGACAACATATAATTCACAAGATTTACTTAATGAATTTGGACGCTTAATGAGAACATTCCGCAATCGTGGCTTTTCTGCCGTATCTAGTCAAACACGTCAATTTTGGGCAAAGCAACCGCAAAAAGGTCAAATGAGAGTTCTGTTTCTTCTGGACAAACATGATAAATTGACGAACTCACAGATTGTTGATGAACTCGACATCCGTCCAAGCTCAGTCAGTGTGATGGTTAAAAAACTTGAAGATGATGGTCTAGTTGAGCGTCATGATTCAGCCGAGGATAAGCGGGTTAGCTTTATTTCACTGAGTGACAAGGGCCATGAATTATTGCAGAGTTCCCACGACTTCAAAGCAGAGTTTTCTGATTCATTGTTTGATGGCTTAAACGATGAGGAGAAAGAAGAGTTTGGCAAGTTGCTGGCTAAGCTGACAGATAGCCTGGATGAAAAATTTGCCAAGTGGGATGACGGTGAAGAACGACCAGACTTCTTTGATAATGCACCATATCAATTCTTTGGTGGTCATGGAGACCAACACGGATTCAATATGAATGGTCATCCACGCGGCCACGGACGTGGTCAATTTGGCGGATCGCGTAATGGATTTGGTTTTGGTCGTGGCGGATTTGGTGATGGATTTGATTCGTCCGAAGGTGGATTTGAGGATCCACGCAGATAGAAATTTTGGCATGAGGAGATAAAGAACAATGCAAAGAGCACAAGCAGCACCACGGACCGGCGCACGTCAGCCCTATGAATTTAAAAAACAAAAATTTAACTTTAAGGATTTTGCTAAATTAATTGGTAGAATCAAACCACATTTTTGGCAATTAGGCGTTGGATTAACGTTGGGTTTGGTGGCAACGGGGATGCAGTTGGCAGTACCGCAATTTGCCAAGAATTTGATTAACCAGCTTGGTCATTCAATGAATCCATCGTTGATTGCACTTGTGATTGGATTCTTTGTCTTTAGTGCATTGATTAGTGCATTTTCAGGCAGTATTTTAGGATTCTTTGGTGAGGATGTAGTTCAAAAATTACGTCAATTTCTGTGGAATAAGATTTTAAAATTACCTGTCTCCTACTTTGACGAGACTCGTTCGGGTGAAATATCATCACGTTTGATCAATGATACTTCACAAGTTAAAGATCTACTGGCAAATTCAATGCCAAGCATGGTAACTTCCATTTTACAATTGGTCGGTGCATTAGTATTGATGCTACTAATGGACTGGAAGATGACAATTGTCATGTTTGTTGCAGTACCGCTGGTTTTGATGTTGATGATGCCAGTTATCAATCAGTCACATAAGATTTCGATTGCTCGTCAGGATGCATTGGCAGATTTTAACGGTCAATCAAGTGAAATCTTGAGTGATATTCGGCTAGTAAAATCTTCAACTGCTGAAGACTTGGAACGAGAAGATGGTCACAGTAAAATTGACCGTCTTTACAAGATTGGCTTAAAGGAAGCCGTTTATGACTCTATTGCTAGCCCACTGATGCAGATGATGATGATGGGCATGATGGTTGGTATGTTAATTTACGGCGCTAATCGGGTAGCTAACGGGACTATGACTTTTGGTACACTGATCTCATTTTTGATGTATCTAACACAAATGATTGGACCATTTACGCAGTTAAGCCAGTTCTTTAATGATATGGCTAAGGCTAGTGGTTCAACTGCTAGAATTCAGGAACTATTAAGAGCAACTGAAGAAGACCAGGAGACTGGTGATAGCCTTGATATGGATGGACAAGAATTATCAGTGAATCATGTTGATTTTTCATACGATAAAGATCACCAAGTTTTACATGATGTCTCATTTTCTGCAAAGCCAAACACGGTTGTTGCGTTTGCCGGACCTTCTGGCGGTGGTAAATCAACAATTTTCGGCCTATTGGAACGTTATTACGATCCAGATAAGGGCCAAATCAAAATTGGTAATACCGAGATTGATGATGTTAACTTAAACAACTGGCGTAGTCAAATTGGGATGGTTAGTCAAGATGCGGCTATTATGGCTGGCACAATTCGCTACAATTTGACTTATGGATTAGATGGTGAATACACCGATGAACAGTTGTGGAATGTACTAGATATGGCATATGCTAAAGGATTTGTCGAAGAGATGCCTGACGGATTAGATACAGAAGTTGGCGAACGCGGAATTAAAGTTTCCGGTGGGCAACGCCAGCGTTTAGCAATTGCTCGTGCGTTCTTGCGAGATCCAAAGATTTTAATGCTTGATGAAGCAACTGCTAGTTTGGATTCAGAATCAGAAATGATGGTCCAAAAGGCTCTTGAAAAATTGATGCGTGGACGAACAACTCTAGTGATTGCTCACCGTCTGAGCACAATTGTAGATGCTAATCAGATTTACTTTATTGAAGACGATCATGTCAGTGGTCACGGTACTCACAAGGAGTTAATTGATGAATTGCCACTCTATAAAGAGTATGTTGAAAATCAAATGACGGCTGCTGCCTAAAGAGAATTGGATAGTGATGAACATGAATGAAGCAACAATTAAAGTAGTTGTTAGGTTGAAAACAACAGAAAAAGATTTAGCTGAGGCTACTAGAATTTTAACTGATCTCGTGAAACCAACAAGGTCAAATCCAGGTAATATTGAATTTCGCGTTCTTCAAGACACAAATGATGCAACACAGTTTACGTTGATTGAAAATTGGAAGAGCATGGCAGCTGTTGATTCACACGCTAAGGAAGATTACATGGCTGAATTTACAGCGAAGAAAGATCAACTTTTTCCAATTTCGACAGGTGAAATTGTACGAGAGTTTTAGACTAAAAAAGCCATTCCGATTTGGAATGGCTTTTTCTTACAATCTTTTCTGTACCTTGTATTCTTTTGGATGCTTGTCGTGATCTTTAGGTAACGCATCGTTAGCGTAAAAAATAGCATATTCTTCATCATCTGGACCCTTAGCGATGACTAATTCATCAGCCCTTTTTTCACTCTTGTAGATTTGGCCCTTTCGAACTGCTTCGTTGTAGTCATGAATATTGGCGATTGAATCACCAGGGTTAAAGAAAATACGATCTGCCATTTTACTCAGCTCCTTTGCAGTTTACTTACGACTGATCACATCTTGACTGACAGAGTCAATGATGTGACCTTCACTAGCGTGATAAAACTCGTTTAACCAGTAGCCCTCGTGTAGAGGTAGCTCGGTATCTAGTGCGTAGACAGTTAGCGTGTACGCATGATCACTATTTGGGGGAGTTGGTCCAGTATAGCCTTGGCTTGATTTTGGATCAGTTTCTCCGACAAGGTGCCCTGCGGAACTATTTTTACCTTGGGTCATATCGAAATCATGATGACGACTGGCATCAGCTGGAAATTCGGTAATCGATGGATCAATGTTAACGGCGGTCCAATGAATCCAAGTGAAGCCGGCCACTGGAATAGAATCATGATCGATAAAACGAATTGCTAATGTTTTAGTGCCGGCCGGGACGTCACTGATCGAAAATGGAAATGAAACAACAGGACGGCCGTTATATCGGTCCGCCTCATCCGCATATTTACCATAGCGATCAGGTAATAAATTATTTTCGGTAGGAATATTAACTTGCATGAAATGGCCTCCTTGATACGATTTTGTTAATTTCATTATACCTTTTTTTACTTGTTAAGTGATAGTGATTCAAAATTAAGTGCTTGACTTTTATAATCGCACGATATATTCTATTGCTAATTTAATATTCGTCCACATTAAACCAATGAAGTGGAGATCAAGGTAGTTGTGCACGCACAGAGAGTTGACGCAGCTGAGAGTTCAATCGAACGCAGACTACTAAATGGACCACGGAGGGAGTGACGAAAAGATTAGGTGATTTGCCAGGTGATGAACAGAGCGTTTTGACATTGAGGACTAACGTTGATTACGGGACGGTCGCGAAGCGATCGTTTCGGAATCAGTGTTAGCAGCAGATGTCAGCTCTGTGAATCCAGTTATGATTACCTAATCCGATTACCTCACTACGTTAAGCACGCGTCAGTTGCTAGGAATGTGTTTGCATTTCGTTAATGGAGAGTAGAAGAGTTTGAGGCTGAATGGCCGAAACGTGTTCGATGAACGTGATCCCTATCGGATAAGGAAATTAAATATCAATCGCCAAGAGCGCGATCAATATTCAATCTCCTTATCCCACGGGATCAGCCCCGTTCATCTCACACTCTTTTAAAATAAGGTGGCACCGCGGAAAAATAATCCGTCCTTATAACAAGCATTGTTTGTTATGTGGACGGATTTTTTGTTACCTACAATTTGAAAAGAGGTTATCGCGATGCAACCAGCTATTAAAGATTTACGCAAATATGCTAAAGATTATCAGTATGTGCCAGTTAAAATTGAAGCCGAAATACCTGACTTTGATGTATATCAAATCACCGACTATTTGGACCAGTATTATGATACGTGTTGTCAATTAACGATTAATAATCATGATCAGAAAAAAGTTACCTATTTGGCGGTTAATCCTAGTCAAGAAATTATTGTGGAAGAAGACCAGGTATTAGTTAATGGTGAACCGCAACAATTTAGCTCTCACGACTATATTACTGGCCTATTGCAGCAATATAAAACACCAAAATTAAAGGGGATGCCACCATTTAGTGGTGGGCTAATTGGCTACTTTGCATACGAATATATTAAGTTAGCTGTAACCAAATTACAGAAGCTTCGTCGTTTACCAGATCATCAACCATTAGCACGCTTGTTACTTGCGGATACTGTGATTGCTTACGATCATGAACGTCAGGTGTGTGAGTTCATCAAGGTAATTAACACGGAAGATTTAGATGATAGTTACGAACAAGCTGAAAAACAGCTGACGGTTTTGAAAAATACCCTGACTCAAATTCCACATCATGAACTTCAAAATTTCAACCTGCTAACTGATTTTCAACCAAGGTTTACGCTTTCCCAATATAGCAAAGGTGTTGAAGAAATTCGTAAAGAAATTGAACAAGGTGAGGTCTTTCAACTCATCTATTCAAATCCTCAACATGCACGACTAACCGGCAATTTGGTTCGCGTTGCACAACAATTAGCAAAGGATAATCCTTCACCATATGAGTTTTATTTTCATCAGGGAGACTACCAAGCTGCGGTTGCCTCACCAGAAACATTGGTCAGGCGAGAAAACGATAAATTGCTGACTTATCCTCTAGCTGGAACACGGCGCCGTGGTAAGACTAAAGAAGAGGATGAAGCATTCGAAAAGGAATTAACCACTAGTACCAAGGAACTATCAGAACACAATATGTTGGTTGATTTAGGACGAAATGATTTGGGACAAGTCAGCAAAATCGGGACAGTCAACGTGACTAGTCATGCCCAAATTCTCAAGTTTTCACAGGTCATGCATCTTGGTTCAACGGTTGAATCAACAGCGTTGGATGACTTGAATGCCATTGATTTATTGGATTCTGTCTTTCCTGCAGGTACTCTATCAGGCGCACCTAAGGTTCATGCAATCGAATTAATTTATCAACATGAACGGATTACGCGAGGACTTTATGGCGGATGTTTTGGATATTTTGATTTCAACGGGGATGTCGATATGGCGATAGGTATTCGTCTAATTTACACCCAGCGGGATCAGGCAACTATTCATTCAGGAGCTGGAATTGTTGCCGATAGTGACGACAAGCATGAATTCCAAGAATGCTTTAATAAAGCACGTGCTGTCAATTTAGCAGTTACCAAAGCCGAGGAGGGATAACCATGAAAGTTTTAATCGATAATTACGACAGTTTTACCTACAATTTGTATCAGTTGATCGGGTCATTTGACCCTGACATTGTGGTCGTGAAAAACGATGAAATTACTCTAGATGAGTTAAAAAAGATGAACCCCACTCATTTGATTTTATCACCAGGTCCCGGTCGTCCTGAAGATTCAGGTATCAGTTTGGCAGCGGCTCGTTACTACGCTAATAGAATCCCCATTTTAGGCGTTTGCATGGGACTGGAAGTGTTAGCAGACGCATTAGGTGGTCGATTGAAGTTAGCCAATACATTAATGCATGGTAAATCAGACAAGATTACTTTAGATACCAGTGATCCATTATTTGATGGATGCGAAAAGACGGCAACGGTGGCTCGTTATCATTCACTTGTTGCTGATTTAGATACGCTGCCGGGCATCTTCGACGTGCCGGCTCTATCGAGTGATGGTGATATTATGGCTTTAACCATTCCATCGATGAATATCTACAGTGTTCAATTTCATCCTGAATCAGTCATGACTGATCCAAAACTGGGCAGTCAGATTATAAAGAATTTTTTGAAGTGCAATGCTACTGTGACAGCATAACTAACAGTTTATAAAATAAAAATGAAATTAAAGTGTTGACAGATTTCTAATTATGCTCTAACATTCATAACAACTTAATATTCGTCCACAGGAAACCGATGAAGTGGAGATCAAGATAGCCGTGCACGCACAGAGAGTTGACGCAGCTGGGAGTTCAATCGAACGCAGACTATTAAATGGACCACGGAGGGTTTCGCCGAAAGCTTTAAGGTGATGAGTGAGACGGGTTGTTGTTGAGGATTAACGTTGATGACGGGATGATTGCGAAGCAATCGTTTCGGCATCAGGGTTAACCGGAAACAACAGTCTCACGGATCCAGTCACCAAACCCAAGTACGCGAAAACGTAAAAGCATACGTCAGTTGCAAGGAATGTGTTGGCATTTCGTTAATGGAGAGTAGAAGAGTTTGAGGCTGAATGGCCGAAACGTGTTCGGCGGGTCTGATCCCTACTGGATAAACTGAATAAATACCGATCGCCAAGTACGCGATCAATATTTATCCAGCTTATCCAACGGGATCAAAGCAACCCGCCTCACACTCTTCTAAAATAAGGTGGCACCGCGGAATATGATATCCGTCCTTATAACAAACTAGTTTTGTTATGTGGACGGATTTTTTTGTATCTAGACTTGAGGAGGTCTCGCGATGTTACTTAGAAAACCAGCTAAACGATGGTGTTTGCCCGCTTAATACTTTGACTAAATCACACACAAAAAAGAAACGGGGAAATTAACCATGATCGAAACAGCAATTAAAAAAGTCGCAAACAACGAAAACTTAACGTTTGATGAAGCGCAACAGGTAATGGACGAAATCTTTAACGGCAAGACAAATGATATCCAAATTTCATCTTACCTGACCGCATTGAGCATGAAACATGAAACGGTTGAAGAAATTGCCGGTAGCGCTAAATCAATGAGAGATCACGCTTTACCATTCCATGCCGATGAACAAGTTCTTGAAATTGTTGGAACCGGTGGTGACCATGCTAATACATTCAATATTTCATCAACGTCAGCCATTGTCGTTGCCGCTGCTGGAACACCGGTTGCCAAACACGGTAACCGAGCAGCTTCGTCAAAGAGTGGTGCCGCAGATGTTCTTGAAGCTTTAGGAATTAACATCAATCTAGCTCCGGAACAAAGCGAACAACTTTTACAACAAGTTGGTTTCAGTTTCATGTTTGCGCAGGAATATCACAAAGCAATGCGCTTCGTGATGCCAACCCGCAAGACTTTAGGAATTCGCACCGTCTTCAATATCCTGGGACCGCTGACAAACCCAGCACACGCTTCACGTCAATTACTTGGCGTATACGACAAGAGCTTGCTCGAACCATTAGCTAACGTATTAGTTCAGTTGGGTGTTACGGATGCTATGGCAGTTAATGGTCAAGATGGCCTGGATGAAATCACGTTAACTGCACCGACGGACGCGATTGAAGTTCGCAACGGCAAGCTAACTAAGCTAACTATTGATCCTCGAGATTACGGCTTTGAACTTTGTGAAAAACAAGATCTGGTTGGTGGCACACCTGAGGAAAACGCACAAATTACTCGTGATATCCTTGCAGGTAAAAAAGGACCAAAGCGTGACGTTGTTTTACTTAACGCTGGTGCAGCTCTTCATGTTGCTAATCCAGATGTCAGCTTAGCACAAGGGATTAAGGAAGCGGCTAAAGTTATCGATAACGGTCAGGCATTAAATAAATTAAACGAAATTATCACATTTACTAAGGGAGCGGTCGCATGATTTTAGACGATTTGGTTGCAGCCACCAAACAACGGGTTGCGCAAAGTAAATTGAATACCCCGTTGGCAGTCGTTAAGCAACAAGCCCTAGCGTTACCAGTTAGTGATGAGAGACAGTTTGAAGATCATCTTCGTGCTGAAGGATTTCACATCATCGCGGAGGTAAAAAAAGCTTCGCCATCTAAGGGTTTGATTGCTAAAGACTTTCCATACTTGAAGATCGCACAAGAATATGATCAAGCAGGGGCTGACGCCATTTCGGTCTTGACCGAACCAAAATACTTCCAAGGCTCAATTGATTACTTAGCAGAAATTGCAGCAAACGCTGAAACACCAGTATTACGCAAGGATTTTACGATTGACGAGTACATGATATATGAGGCAAAAATTGCCGGTGCGTCAGCAATTTTACTAATTGTCAGCATTCTTACCGATCAACAGTTGAAAGATTACCTGCAACTAGCAGATCAATTAGGAATGTCAGCGCTGGTTGAGGCACACGACGAACACGAAATTGATCGTGCGCTCAAGGTTGGAGCAAAAATTATCGGCACTAATAATCGTAACCTTAAAAACTTCACCGTTGATTTTAGTAACAGTGAACGACTACGAAAGTTGGTACCAAACGATAAAGTGTTTATTGCAGAAAGCGGCGTAAAAAAGCCAGCTGATGTGGTGGAACTTCAGGCACACAATATTCACGTTTCCCTCATTGGTGAAACATTAATGAGAGCAAATAATAAGACAAAGATGATTCATGAACTAAAGGGGATGACTGAGGTTGACCAAAGTTAAAATTTGCGGATTATCCACGATGGATGCAGTTCAAGCAGTCAATCAAGTTCATGCGGATCTGGCTGGATTTGTCTTTGCGAAAAGCAGACGGCAGGTCTCAATTGATCAAGCAAGACATTTGAGACAATCGTTGGACGGTCAAATTCCAACCGTTGGAGTGTTCATCGAACCTGACTTAGAACTGATTCAACAACTTGCTGATCAGCATATTATCAACATTGTCCAAATTCATGGTGAACAAAATCAATCAACCATTAATAGCATTCATGAGATGCACTTAAAAGTTACTCAAGTTCTTCACCCAGGTCAGACATTACTGACCGAACCAGACTACGTGATGTATGACGGTATCAATCCTGGCAGTGGGCACCAGATTGATTGGGATAACATCGCACAAGTCAGACAACCATTTTTCCTTGCCGGCGGGTTAGATCCGGCAAATGTAGAAAATGCAATTAATCAAGTTCACCCAGACTTTGTTGACGTTAGTTCAGGAGTTGAAACGGATGGACATAAAGATCCAGCAAAAATAATCGAATTTACACGGAGGGCACATTATGCAAGAAATGAAGCTAGAAACAAATAACAAAACTGGTCGTTTCGGCGACTTTGGTGGTCAATACATTCCAGAAACATTGATGAGTGAAATCGAACGACTAACTAAGGCTTACAATCATTATAAGGATGATCCGGAATTTAAGTCAGAATTGCACGACTTACTGGTCAATTATGCGGGTCGTCCATCACTGCTCTATCATGCCAAGCGCATGTCAGATGATTTGGGTGGTGCTCAGATCTATCTAAAGCGCGAAGATTTAAATCATACCGGTTCACATAAGATTAACAACGCTCTCGGTCAAGCACTACTTGCTAAGAAGATGGGTAAAACTCGGTTGATTGCTGAAACTGGAGCAGGTCAACATGGGGTGGCAACGGCTACTGTTGCTGCACTTTTGGGGATGGAATGCGAGGTCTTCATGGGTAAGTTGGATACTGAGCGTCAAGCATTGAACGTTTACCGAATGGAAATGCTGGGTGCCAAGGTTCATCCAATTAGTTCAGGAACTGGAACTTTGAAGGATGCTGTTAATGCGGCCCTACAGGAATGGACTAGACGGGTTGATGATACCCACTATCTGATTGGCTCAACTATGGGCCCGCATCCATTTCCAACCATGGTTCGTGACTTCCAGTCTGTTATTAGTAAGGAAATCAAAGAACAAATCGTTAAAGAAGCCGGTAAGTTACCAGATGCAGTTGTTGCTTGTGTGGGTGGTGGTAGTAACGCCATGGGTGCTTTCTATAACTTTATTGATGACAAAGATGTTCGCTTAATTGGCGCAGAGGCTGCAGGCAAGGGCCTTAACACTGAACAAAACGCAGCGACTCTTGAAAAGGGCCGTCCGGGTGTTTTCCACGGCATGAAATCAATTTTCTGCCAAGATGACGATGGTGATATCAAGGAAGTTTACTCAATTTCTGCCGGGCTGGACTACCCTGGTATCGGACCAGAACATGCATTCTTGCAAGATATTAAGCGCGCTGAATATGTGGGTATTACCGATGACGAAGCAGTTAAAGCATTTGACTACATCGCCAAAGAAGAAGGGATTGTGGCAGCCATTGAAAGTTGTCACGCTGTCGCTTACGTAATGAAATTAGCACCAAAAATGAAAAAAGATCAAATTATTGTTTGCAACTTATCAGGTCGTGGTGACAAAGACGTTGCCGCAATTGCGCGTTACAAGGGGGTAGATCTTCATGACTAGTTTAAAAGAAGCATTTAGCAAGGAAAAAACATTCGTGGCTTTCACAGTGGCTGGAGATCCGAATATCGATAAGAGTATTGAATACACAGTGGCATTGGCCAATGCTGGTGCTGATGTGATTGAATTAGGAATTCCATTTAGTGATCCAATTGCGGATGGACCGGTGATTCAAAAGGCTGGATTGCGTGCCTTTGATGCTGGAATTGATACTGATAAAATTTTTGACATGGTGAGTCGCATTCGTGAACAAACCGATGTACCATTGGTCTTCTTATCATACTTAAATAAACTATACGATTACGGGTATGAAGAATTCTTTACAGAATGTGAAAATCGCGGAGTGAGTGGCGTGGTTATTCCAGACTTACCGTTTGAAGAACGTGGTGAAGTAGACGAACAAGCAACGGCACACAATGTTTCAATTATTCCATTGGTTGCACCAACCTCTGGTGATCGAGTTCAAAAAATTGTGGAAGACAGTACTGGATTTATCTACCTAGTATCTTCACTAGGAATTACCGGTGTGCGTGATAATAATCAGATGGCCGGTGATTTGAGTGAAACGGTTGCTAAGATTCGTGAGTACACGGATACACCAGTTGCGGTTGGTTTCGGTATTCATACACCAGAACAGGTAACAGAAATGAATCGAATCGCAGATGGCGCTATTATTGGTTCCGGCATTGTGAAGTTGATTGAAGCAGATCCTGATAATGCTACGGATAGTATTGAGGAGTATGTGAGGAATATTAAGGCATAGACAGCGAAGTAAGTACGGGTTGAGGCCGGTGTCCAAGGGGGCTAGCATAGATTAATCGTGAACTTTACGATTGATGTATGCTAGCCCCCTTAGACGTTAGGCCTCAGTACTTACGGGGCTGATTTCAGAAAAATTTAAAGAGAACGAAACCAAACGAATTAACCTATGAGCATGAACTAAATAATCGGCATGATTCCCCAAAAAAGTTTTGGAGATCGTGCTGACTATTTAGTTAAGCGGAGTAGTCAGCTTGGAGGAATTCATTTTTTCAAAATGGTAGGGAAAATTTGATGAACTAATATATTTAGGCACACCGAATAAATTAAGTAAATTAATTAATAAAATAAAATTAAATAACAAATTAATTGAAAATTTTTGTTAATAAATCAATACAGGAATAATGACTGTTGTAGCAACAATGTATTCCCTTCCAAACATCTTTTATAAAGTTCGGTCTGCCAAACTTTATATTTACATAAATAAAATAAAGCGTATTATGAAGCCGTAACAAAAAACAGAATAAGGAGAAGTTAAGGATGGAAGATATAGGAAAGACGAACAAACGTCATCATTTGATCGAGTACGCTAACGGACCTTCACTAGAGGAAATTAACGGGACAGTGAAGGTACCTAAAGGAAAAGGTTTTGCCAGAACGTTATTGGCTTATTCAGGTCCCGGAGCCTTGGTCGCAGTTGGTTACATGGATCCAGGAAACTGGTCAACCTCAATCACCGGCGGTCAGAATTTTGAATATTTGTTGATGTCAGTAATCCTCATGTCAAGTTTGATTGCGATGTTGTTGCAGTACATGGCCGCTAAACTTGGTATTGTCGGACAGATGGATTTGGCTCAAGCCATTCGAGCGAGAACTAGTAAATCCTTAGGGTACGTGTTATGGATTCTGACAGAGTTGGCAATTATGGCGACCGATATCGCGGAAGTTATTGGTGCAGCAATTGCACTGTATCTGTTGTTCAATATTCCTTTGGTCGTAGCGGTCTTTATTACCGTGTTTGATGTGTTGTTATTGCTATTATTGACCAAAATTGGATTTAGAAAGATCGAAGCAATTGTTGTTTGCTTAATTTTAGTTATTTTAATTGTATTTGCGTATGAAGTTGCACTATCAAAGCCTGAATGGGGCGCGGTATTTGGCGGATTAATTCCAACTGGCAAAACATTCTCAAGCTCCGTTCATGTCGGAGGTGACACTCCACTTTCAGGTGCATTAGGTATTATTGGTGCAACAGTTATGCCACATAACTTGTATTTGCACTCTGCGATTTCTCAAACTCGGGCAATTGATCACAACAATGAAGATGAAGTTGCACAAGCAGTTCGTTTCTCGGGCTGGGATTCAAATATTCAGTTGAGTTTGGCATTCGTTGTCAATTCATTACTATTGATAATGGGTGTTGCGGTCTTCAAGTCTGGCGCCGTTAAGGATCCGTCATTCTTTGGCCTATACCAAGCACTGTCAAATTCGTCAATGCTTAGTAACGGAACGTTAGTGGGAATTGCCCACACCGGGATTTTATCAATTCTCTTTGCTGTCGCATTACTTGCTTCAGGTCAAAATTCGACCATCACCGGTACTTTGACCGGACAGGTAATCATGGAAGGATTTATTCACATGCGCATGCCACTCTGGTTACGACGCTTAGTGACTCGGTTGATTTCAGTGATTCCCGTGTTGATCTGTGTTACTGCGAATGCAGGTAAGAGTGATATTCAAGAACACATTGCGTTGAATAATTTAATGAACAACTCACAAGTCTTTCTAGCATTTGCATTACCATTTTCAATGTTACCGTTGCTCATGATGACTGACAGCAAGGCTGAAATGGGAGCGCATTTAAAGAACTCACTCTGGTTGAAGGCTTTAGGTTGGGTTTCAGTTATTGGATTAACTTATTTGAATATGATCGGTTTACCAGGTTCAATTCAAGGATTTTTTGGTAGTAACATTACAACTGCTCAAACGCATCTGGCCAATGGAATTGCGTACGTATTAATTGCAGGTGTATTGGCGCTACTAGTCTGGACAACCTTTGATTTGTACCGTGGTAATAAACGCTTAGAACAAATGAATGCTGAAAATAGTGTTATGAGTACCAACAGAGAAGGGGAGGCATAAATTATGACAATCAAAATTACAGTACCAAAATTTAACAAGCTTTTAGTCGGGGTTGATGATGCGCCAGATTCCAAAATGGCATTTGATTACGCAGTTGGTAAGGCCAAACATGATGGATCTGAATTAGGCATCGTGTCAGTGCTTGAAACCAATGACGTTAATGTATACGAGGCACTAGATAAGGATTATATCCATGGAACCTATGATCAACTGGAAAATCGAATAGAAGAATACATTAAGGCTGCAATTGATTTCGGTGTTGATCCTAAGAAGATTACTAAAATTGTTGATGAGGGTAGTAAGCCTGCGGAGAGAATTATTAATCACGTTTTGCCACAATTTAATGCTGATCTACTTGTAATTGGATCAACGGGCAAAGAGGATAGTCATAAAATTTTTGGTGCACAAGCTGCCTACATGGCAAAAAATGCTGGGATTTCGGTTTTTGTTATTAGAAAAGACTAGCTTATAGAATTAGGCATGACACATCTAGTGATTACACAATCCGATAAAAGTTGGTGTGTAAGATGGATGTGTCTTTTTTACTTTAATATATAATATATGTGGCATATAATATATAAAATAATGAAGGAGAGTATTGGGATGAATTATTGGATTTTAACATTGACGTTTATCAGCGTGAATTTAGACTTTTTCTTTATGTTGATTTTTCTATTGAAGAAATATCGAGTGGTGAAAGTCATGATTGGCTACTTGTTGGGAAATATTATTTTACTAACACTAAGCTATTTCGTAGGTAAAGCATTGACGGTGTTTTTCCCTGAATGGATTTTAGGAATACTTGGTTTTCTTCCTATACATATGGCGCTACACGATGACGACGATGATGACAGTGACAAAAAGCATCAATCACAAGTTTGGAGCGTACTGGTAACGTATCTATCTGTGTGTGCAGGATGCAATCTCTCCATTTTTCTACCGGTGTTGGTGGGGGAAACAATGGTTCAATTTTTTATGACTCTTGTGTTTATTGGAATTCTTACAATTATTGTCGTTCTGATTATTAACCTAGTATCAGATATCCCCGCCGTTGCCATGGCCATGGAGAAGTACGGCGAGAAGTTAATGAAGTTTTGTTATATCATTATTGGATTGTATGTATTTTGGGATAGTGGTCTAATTAGTCATATTTTGAACTTGTTGTAAAATTGACAAAACCAAGTCGAATTTCAAATTTGACTTGGTTTTTTGAGACTGTCAGTTACTAATGAAAAACAATTAAATATTGGTGCCAATTACTTTTATAAATCGTTCGATTATTACTATTTATTCAACGTGCCGAGTACTTTGGTGAATAGATCTTCAATCGTTCTGTTTTTACTTGAATATTATCTAAGGATAATTATTGAAGGAAATGTGAATGACAATTTGGTCTAAATAGTCTGATAGTTGCCTACTATCAGACTATTTTTAAATTACACAAAGAAATCGAACAAAAATTCGTTGGATGTTTACATATTACTCACAATTTGTGCGCTGGCTCAATAAATTTCTCCGTTAATGTACTTGTCAGACATTCAGATATGGAAACGGAGGAGTGCTTATGAGTCTAATCAAGCAAAATAATAAGCTGACCATTCATGATCAGACAGTGACATTTAACAACCGCATTTTGTTTCAGCAAACTAATGAATCACCAATCTTATTTTTGGGACACGGTGAAGAAAATATCAAAATGTATCGCGGTAATTTTGATATTCATGATCATGTTGAGGAACGAATTCCGCTAACCATGATGGATATCACGGAGGAAAATGAGTTTTTAGAAATTAATTTTGGTTTTCAGGAGCAGCAGTATGTCACCTTAAAGTTACAACTGGACGATGTTGGACGATTACGGATTCAGCCAACAATCGACTTTGGTGAATGGAACCGACTGTGGATTCGAATTAAAGCGGATGAGAATGAAAATGTATACGGCGCTGGTGAACAAATGTCTCATTTCAATTTGCGTGGCAGACATTTTCCACTCTGGACCTCCGAACCTGGTATCGGCCGTAATAAAAAAAATATGACCACTTTTTTGGCGGATGCCAAGGATCATGCCGGCGGCGACTACTACACGACCAACTATCCTGAAACAACGTTTGTTTCAACAAATCATTATTACTGTCACACAGATTCATACTACTATGCTGATTTCGATTTTTCTAACAATGAATATCACGAGTTGCAGTATTGGGGTATTCCCGATGAATGGATTTTTGAAACTGCTGAGACCTACGTTGATTTAATCGGTAAATTGAGTAATTTACTGGGACGTCAGTTTGGCCTGCCAGATTGGACTAATGATGGCATTAATGTTGGTCTCCAAGGTGGGACAGAACGCATCAATACAATCATTAAGACGATGAAAAATCGGGATGTTCAAATTGCAGGAATTTGGGCTCAAGACTGGGAAGGTACACAAACGACTAGTTTCGGTAAACGAAATTACTGGAATTGGCATTATGACGATCAGTTGTATCCAGGTCTACCTAGTCAAATTAAAACTTGGCATGAGCAGGGAATGAAGTTTCTTGGGTACATTAATCCATACGTTGTTAATGGGTCCCCAATGTTTGAGGATGGTCGCAACGGTGGCTACTTTGCCAAAAATCAGGATGGCCGAAATTACCTCGTTGATTTTGGAGAATTTGAATGTGCTGTGGTTGATTTCACGAACCCAGAAGCATTTATCTGGTTTAAAACCGTCATTAAAGTGAACTTAATTGATGCTGGACTAGATGGTTGGATGGCAGACTTTGGTGAATATCTGCCAACGGATGTTGTGTTGCACGATCACTCTGATCCAATGGTCATGCATAATAAATGGCCAGTGCTATGGGCTAAATGTAACTACGAGGCAGTGCATGAAGCTGGTAAACAGGATGACATTGTTTACTTCATGCGTGCTGGGGCAGCTGGCAGCCAAACGTATAACCAATTGCTATGGGCCGGCGATCAAAGTGTGAACTGGAGCTTAGATGATGGCCTGGCTTCTACAATTCCAGCGGCCCTATCAGCCGGCATGACAGGCAATACGCTGACACATAGCGATATTGGTGGCTATACCAGTATGTACGGTAATGTTCGTGATAAGGAATTATTTATGCGTTGGGCGGAAATGGCCGCATTTACACCATTCATGCGTAGTCACGAAGGCAACCGACCAGCATCTAACTTTCAAGTCTATAACGATGATGGTGCACTTGATCATCTCGCCAAGTTCACCAAGATTTTTCAGCAATTGAAGCCGTATCGACAGACGGTGATTGATGAAGCAGTTAACCAAGGACTACCTGCTCAGCGGCCACTATTTATGCATTACGAAGATGACGTGAATGCTTACGATATTCAGTATGAATATCTTTTCGGCCGTGATTTGTTAGTTGCGCCGGTTTATGAGGCGGATCAGGTCAGTCGTCATGTCTACTTGCCAAATGATGAATGGATCAATTTATGGTCAGGCGAACAATTAACTGGTGGTGATTACGATGTTGAAGCTCAAATTGGTCGTATCCCAGTATTTTATCGACGGGATTCGCCGTTGAAACCATTATTTGAAAAACTAAAATCATCATAAATTTCATAGAATCACCACATAATTCTTATTTTATTATTATTTAATCGCAAATTTTTCTTATGCAAAGCATCAACGTTCCACACCTGTTTAGTAAAACTATATAGGTGATATATACGAATGACACGAGAATTGGAAAGAGGTTTGCTTATGACATATCAAGTAATTAATCCATTAACTGGGAATCAAGAAACTGAATTTGATAAGACAACCGATGAACAAGTTGAACAAGCACTCCAGCGTGGGCATCAATACTATGTTGAACAAGCACTCCAGCGTGGGCATCAATACTATGTTGATCAACGGCAAGTTGGTTTTGTAACTAGAGCGAAACAATTAGCTATGATCGCAGATTCATTTCGACAAAATGTTGAGCTACTCGCCAAGATGGCGGCTTCTAATATGGGCAAGCTGTATCAAGAAGGTTTAGGCGAAGCCAACGCAGCCGCTAATATTGCTCAGTACTACGCTGATAATGGTCCGCAGGCATTGGTGGACAAACCATATACCTATTTAGACAATCAAAAAGCGGTGTTGCGATACGAATCAACAGGAATTGTTTTGGCGGTCGAACCATGGAATTTTCCATACACGCAAGTCATGCGCGTCTTTGCACCAAACTTTTTATTAGGAAATCCCGTGATCTTAAAACATTCTCACTTAGTCGCTGGTTGCGCAGACCTTTTTCAAGAATTAGTTTGGGCAACTGATGTCGATCGCGGAGCATTCCAAAACTTGTTTATCGACAGCCAACAGGTTGGCAAAATGATTGCAGATATGCGGGTTCAAGGTGTAGCTCTCACTGGCTCGGCGAATGCTGGTAGTGCGGTGGCCGCTGAAGCCGGTAAGGCAATGACTAAATCAACCCTCGAACTGGGTGGCAATGATGCGTTTGTTGTTCTGAGTGATGCTGATGTTGGACAAGCCGTCAAGGATGGTGCAACGTCACGTCTACGAAACGCCGGTCAAGTTTGTACATCCGCTAAACGGTTTATTGTTCACCAAGATGTTGCAGATCAATTCATTGATGGCATGGTCCAAGAATTTGAGAGTCGATACCCAGGATCGCCACTCGATCAATCAACGACCTTAGCACCGCTTGCTTCAAAAGATGCACAAATGCACTTACAGCGACAAGTGGATCTTGCAGTTGAAGATGGGGCCAAGGTGTTGGTTGATGGTGGAGCGATTGAATCAGAACCAGGTAATTTCTTCAAACCAGTCTTGTTGAAGATGACACCTAGCAATTCAATGTATGACGAAGAGTTTTTTGGCCCTGTTGGTCAAATCTACGTTGTTAAAGATGACGAAGAAGCCGTTGCATTAGCGAATTTATCACAGTTTGGCTTGGCAGGAGCAGTGTACTCACAATCACCAAAACATGCACGCACGGTTGCTAACCAAATGGAGACCGGTCAAATATTTATTAATCAACCATCAAACGGATATCCACAATTACCATTTGGCGGCATTAAAAACTCAGGTTATGGTCGCGAAATGAGCGATTTAGCTTTATATGAATTTGCCAATCAAAAAATGATTGCGCTTGGATAGAGAGGGGATTTTTACAATGGAAAATACAGAGGTGGCCGCGGCGACGGCTAAAAATAACTTAGAACCACGAACTTTAACGTTTAGAAATAAAATTGGATACGCGATCGGGGATGTCGGTAATAACTTCCTGTTCGATATGGGTCAATTGTATTTACTGAATTACTTTACTGATCAAGTTGGATTGCCAAGTGCAGCAGCATCGATGGTGTTCTTAATCGCTAAAATTTGGGATGCCTTCGCTGATATTTCGGTTGGTACTTGGATAGATAATCGTCGTAATATCGGCAAACGAGGGAAGTTCCGACCATTTATTCTGTGGGCTGCCATTCCGTTAGCACTGTTGTTAATTGCGAACTTCTCAACGCCCAATTTCTCAGTGACAGGTAAGTTAATTTGGGCTTACATTGCTTACATGCTGTTTGGTACTTGTTACAGTATCTCGAACGTGCCTTTTGGGTCAATGATTCCAACAATGACACGTAACAGTCAGGAACGATCGGAACTTGCTTCTTATCGTGCAGCTGGATCGAACTTTGGCTTGATGATGGCTACGATTGCCTTTATGCCAATTGTGACTTCATTTTCAACTAAAGGAATGGGCTACACAGTGGCCGTTTTAATCTTTGCAGTCTGTGGAGTTGCTTGCCAATGGATTTCCTACGCCAATATCAAGGAAGTCTATAAGGCCCCAGCACCAAAGAAGTTCAGCAAAACTGAATTGAAAAAATCATACAAAGCATTATTGAAAAACAAACCACTGGTTGCTCTTAGTATCGTTAACGTCTTTACGTTCTCCGCATTTAATCTTAAGTTAGCTGTTCAGGTTTATTACTGTGAGTATATTTTGAAGAACACGACCGCTGAATCTTGGTTAGGATTTTTCAGTATCGGCATGGTCTTTGTTTCCGTTGCCATTACTCCATGGCTGACAAAGCATTTTGATAAAAAGGTTGTGTATATGATGGGTTGTGCAATCTGGGCAGCTGCTGATATTGCGGGATTCTTCATGGCAAACAGTACCTTCATGCTAGTGTTCTTAACTAGTATCGCTTATTTAGGGGATGGCTTTACTAGCTCATTGAACTGGGCTTTGATCTCTGATTGCGTGGAATACGGTGAATGGCAAAGCGGCATTCGTTCAGAAGGACTTGTTTACTCAGCATTTACCTACTTCCGTAAGTTATCACAAGCAATTGCCGGCTTTATTCCAGGAATTGTTTTAGCAATGGTTGGTTACGTGCCTAACCAAACTCAGACCGCTAGTGCCTTACTGGGGATTCGCGGTTTGATGTTTATCTATTCGGCTGTCATGGCGGTTGCCACAATCGGTGTCATGTTCTGGCTCTACCCATTAACTGAGAAACGTTACAAGAACATTGTTTCTGACTTAACCGCACGCCGCCAAAAGAAGGCAGCACAGCAACTCCAACCAGAATATGCCAGGATCTCTGACTAGAAACGGGGAATTAAAATGAAATATTTTTTAGATAGCGCCAAATTAGATGAAATTAAAATTGCTTACGAACAATACGGATTTGACGGTGTTACAACTAATCCAAAACACATTATGAATAGTGGCAAGTCATTCAAACAGGCAATTACAGACATTGCTGAATATGTAGCAGATAAGCCGGATTTCCCAGTTTCAGTTGAAATTAATCCGCATTTAGAAACGGCTGGTGAAATGGAAAAAATGGCTAAAGAGATTAGTTCAATTTCATCCAACTTTGTGATTAAAATTCCAACTAATAAGCAAGGTGTGATCGCTGCTCGACGTTTGGAACAACAAGGTGTTCGTACCAATATGACTTTAGTTTTTTCACCAGCACAGTCGATCATGCCTGGTAAACTGCACGCCAAGTATGTCTCACCGTTTGTGGGATGGAAGGAAGATTACGGGGATGATGGCCTCGATTACGTCAAAGACATTGTCGATATCTATCATAAATATGATTTTGACACAGAAATTATTGTGGCGGCAATTAGAACTGCTAGTCAACTGCAGCAGGCGGCAATTGATGGCGCAGATATTGTGACCTGCGCATTATCAGTATACGAAACCAGCTTTACCAATCCATACACGGATCTTGGCTTAAAAACTTTTCAGGATGCATGGGATAACACAAAACAAGACTAGGAGGTAGCTAATGACAACTTTAAAATCAATTCAAGAAGCCAATCCTTCAATCGAAATAAAGTCGGTGAATGATGCAGAGTTCGCATTGTATGGGAGAGTTGTTGATTTACCTAACCAAGATTTGCTTGAAGAATCACTGAACACTCAAACATCAATTCCAGATAAAAAAAATCAATATGTGCGTGACGATCCTCGTTTAGTCGATGAAGCCACAAATGAAAAAATTGCTCGTGAATTTTATGGCGAACAAGAAATTGAGATCGGTTATTGCAACGGTCACAGCCACCAGTTAAATGCCTTCGAATATCACAACTGCTCAGAAATTAATTTGGCAGCAACCGATTTAATCCTGTTCATGGCTCTGCAAAAAGATTTGGCCGGCCAGTCAATTAATACAGACAAGGCGCAAGCATTCTTTGTGCCAAAGGGGACAGCAATTGAAGTCTACCCGATGGTAATGCACTTTGCACCGAACCAAGTTACAACTGATGGATTTAAATGCCTAGTTATTTTGACTGCGGACACTAACACAGATTTGCTGGGTGGCCGTACAAATGACGAAATGTTGTTTCAACACAATAAGTGGTTGATTACTCACAAGGAAAATGAGCGCATGGTGAATAATGGTGCTTTGATCGGTGTTATTGGTGATAACACAACGATTACACCGGTTCAAGAGGAGGTAGTAAGATGAGTAAGATTTTATACTTGCCGGTAGTCAGACGGAAGTTTGATGCCGACACGGCAGAAAAAATAATGCAGACAACATTGGATCAACTAAAGGAATACGATTTAGTGGCACCCAAGTCTGCGTTGGGTGATCCAACCGAACTAGGTGAATTTCTCAGTAGTATTCAAAACACATCAGTGGCGGGAATTATTTTCCACAATACCACATTTACGGACGCTGAATTTATCCAAATGGTTCACCGCTACTACCCAACGACACCGATCCTGTTGCTGGCGCCCAGAGAACCTAGCATTCATGGTTGGTTAAGATTAAATGCGCTGACTGGAATTATCAGTTCTGGTAACTATCTAGTCAGTCAGCATCATGATTTCGAACACATTTATGGTAATCCTGAAGAACCGGTTGTTCAGGATAAAGTTGCCTCCTTTGTTAAATCCGTGCAGGTTAAGGATGATTTAGCTCATTTAAATATTGGTGTTGTGGGTACTTATCCGCCAGGCTTCTTTTTCTCAGATGCCGATGCCGCAGAACTAAAAAGCCACTTTGGGACAACGTTGAAGCATTATGAAATCGATACGGCCTTTGACAAGGCCTACAATTTGCCGAAGAGTGAGTATCAAGATCAACTTGAATACGCAATCAATCACTTCACTGGATTAGATGCTGACGGTGACGAAACGATTCGGTTCGTTAAATTCGTGGCACTAATGAAACAATATCAGGTAAAAGACGATTTGGGGGCACTCGCATCGCGGTGCTGGCCTGATTTCTTTGATAAATATCACAGTGCGCCGGGCGCCGTATGGTCACAGCTAAGTGATCAACAACTGCCAACAGCGATGGAATGCGATATTCACGGTGCGTTGTCGATGTATATTCTGCAACAAATGACCACGAAACATGACGCGATTTTCTTAGGTGACCTATCAAGCATGGATCCTGAAGATAACACACTGACTACTTGGCACGATTATGGTGCTTACTCACTGGCTAATCCAAAGTATGGTGTGGAAGCCAGTGTGCATCCTAACCGTAAAGTACCTGTTAGCCCCCAAATGGTCTTAAAACCAGGTGAAGTAACTTTCTTACGAGTTCACTATAATCAAGATGGCTACCAGTTCATTATCACCAAAGGCAACGTTCAAGACACTGAGGCACAGTTCAATGGTGCTTCAGGTAGGGTGAAGATGGACCAACCCGTCGATCAATTGGTCGATCAATTTGTGGAACATGGATATGAATCACACTTTGCTCTCGTGTATGGCGATTATGTGGATGACTTGGTAAATCTAGCCAGGTTACTGAAGATTGAGAGTGTTGTTTACTAGGAATCAGACGGTTAAATCAAACAATCATCGATGTTACCCATAAAGGTCAGCATCGATGATTTTTTGAAGTAGTTGAACAAAAATCGTGGGCGTGATAGCATAAATGTCAGAAGTGACAGGGTGCGCACAATATAGGTGTTAGCGCCGGCTTTATCAAAAGATGAGGCTGGTGCTAGCACCTTTTTTCGTGGCACTAAAAACTACAAACGGAGACTTTAAAATGGCAAAAAATCAGGTACCTCTAAAAGTTAAATTAACGATTATCTGTTGTGCTACACTTGCGTTTTGCGGGGTGATGCTTGAAACTGCGATGAATGTGACCTTTCCAACGTTAATGAGCCAATTTTCTCTGCCATTATCAGTGATTCAATGGGTTGCTACAGGATACTTATTGGCGGTTGCCATCACAATGTCCTTGGCCGCTTACATTCAGCGTAGATTCTCTTTCAGACTAATTATGAGTGTGGCGGTTATTTTGTTTATTGGTGGGGGATTGTTGTGCGCTGGTGCTTCCCAGTTTTGGATGTTATTTGCAGGCCGGATGATTCAGGGTGTTTTAACTGGAATGATTATGCCATTGCTGTTCACCATAATTATGGTGAAAATTCCGCATCAGATTCAAGGACAGTATGTTGGTACTGCGGGAATGGTAGTGGCTTTGGCACCTTCCGTGGGGCCATCATATGGTGGCTTTGTTACACAAACTTTTAGTTGGCGCTTAATGTTTTGGCTAGTTATACCAATTGGATTGCTAGCCGGTTTGATGGCAGTGATAGTGACTGAAAAGTCAAAATCTTCGCAAAGTGACAGACTAACATTTCCGATTTTCCAATTTATTTGTCTAGCATTAATGTTGACTGGTTTTATTATCGGGTTCAATCAGATTGGTTCTGCGGGAATAAAAGCACCAATCACGTGGGGCAGCCTGGTAATTGGACTAATTGGCTTAGTTATGTTTTTAATTCTAAGCCGAAAATCTAGGCATCCACTGATTAATTTACATATTTTTTTATATGCTGGATATCGTAATGCACTGGGCTTGTACTTTTTAATGATGTTCATGCAAGTTAGCCAAACTTTCTTGGTACCAAGCTTTGCTCAAATTGTTTTGAAAACAGATACGTTTGTGGCGGGAGCCTTGTTACTTGCAGGTAGCTTTTCAAGTGTGTTTTTGGCGCCGCTTGCAGGCAAATTACTTGATCGCCATCCGTTTAAGTTTTCATTATTGATTGGAATTTTGTTCGTTACATTCTCGTCACTATTTTTGCTTGGCCTTTCGCATCGACTGACATCATTAATAATCGTGGTGGGCTTTTTAGCATTTATGATTGGCTTTTCGTTTATTTTTAATAACGCGATGACCTATGGTTTACAACAATTACCCGAAAAATTGGTCGGGGATGGGAACGCCACGTTTAACACATTACAACAGTATGCGGGATCGCTTAGTACTGCCGTTGTGGGGATGATTATTACTATTATTGGTGGAAGCCATACAAGTGCGATTGACATGATTCATTCCGCAACTGCAGTTTATTTAATGTTGCTATTACTAAGTCTTGCTCTAATTTGGTTGGGATATAATGTAATTTACGCTGAAAAGAAAAACAACAAAAAAGACTGATTGCTCAGCCTTTTTTACTCTGTAAATAATTTTTGTAAATCTTTCATATTTTGATCCGTGATTTGTAAATATTGATTTAGGTAGTTGCGGATACTGCCATATTCTTTGTCAATAATTTTTAGGGCGTTGTTAATGTAGTCTGGGGAAACACTCATTAAGGCCTTAGTGTTTTGAGCATACGCTTCGGCCTTGCCGGCAGCTCTAATTTTACTAGTCACATCTTCTAACATTTGTTGATTAATTTGGTTGGTTAACAAATAATCATTCACGGAAATTTGACGATCAACGTTTAAAGCAGACAACAGTAAAATGGCGCCCATCCCAGTTCGGTCCTTACCGGCCGTACAGTGAAATAAGATGGCACTGTTTGGATCGCTGTTGAGCAGTAAATCAAAAAATTGTTGATAGGATTGCTTGGCCTGTGGTGTTGTAACCATATCGCGATAGACGTCTAGCATGTGTCGATAACCAGCGGTTGGATCGTCAGAAAATTCAGCCTCAATTTGTTCTCTGCTGTGTGATGCATCGGTCCGATCCGTTTGAAAAACTGGCAGTGAATGATAGACCGCGGTTGCTGGCACCTTGTCTGGTTGAACATCTGACTCCCCTGGAGCTCGAAAATCGAGATCAAGCTTTACATTTAGACTGGTTAAAACTTGTAGATCTGTTTCATCTAGGGTATTGAGATGGCCCGAACGGATCAAACGATGCCATTTGATGGTTTTACCGTCCTTAGTCTGATATCCACCAAGATCGCGGAAGTTACGTCCGTGTTTGATTGGAAGAAGCCGATTGGTTGTCATTGTAATACCACCCTTTTTTAATTTCTACTACCATTGTAAATGGTTAACCTAGTAATTACTAGATCATGGACTTTAGTACCGACGCTAATTTGGTACCTGCTGTGATGGACCCTGCTGCGTTTGGGTGTAGTTGATCAGTATAGGAAATTCGCCAACCTTCAGTTTCAACAAGTTGCACATCCATTGACTTAACAACTTGTCGAAAGGTCTCTGCGTTAGTTTGAGCAAACGGGATCATCACGATTAGCGGGGCGTTGAAGCTTATTTGTACCCGTTTTAAAAAATTGTTTAGCGCTACTTCAAAATCTTTTACACTAAATTGACGGTCATTGACGCCAATGTTTACGACAACGGCATCCGTGGAATCTGGTTGCCACGGTGTGTCATTGTCAATATTATTGATGAAGTCAGGCGCTGCAGGCACATTACCGGTACCTGGTCTGATAATACCAGCAGCAGAGTAGGCAATGCGACAGACGTCAAGATTCAATAAATCAGCACAAATAGCCGTGTAATTAGCGTCAGCGGCATAGTCTTGAGATGCCTTATGACCGTTAACCCAGCATCCTGCGGTGATTGAATCACCAATGAATGTAACATTTTTTCGAGTCTCTGTAGGAGAAATGCGACCACTTGAATCAAGGCTGAGGCTAATCAGTGCAAACCCTTGTTGTTCATTCCAGACATCGTCAAGATCGGAATTACCAACTAACATGATTTCCACAAGGTGACTTTGTGTGGATATTTGAAATGATTTTGGCATTTTATTTGTTTGAAAATGGTGCCAGACACCATTATCAATGCGGATGCCAATTGTTTGAGCCGGTCCAAATGGATTTGCATTGTTAAAAAAATTGATGCCAATCATCGTTGTGTCTTTGACATTAAAGCGCAGTAAGCTACCTAGGTTGGTAGAATAGAGAGTCTCTACGCCATGAATTGATTTAAGGACCCATCGACCAATGCTTGTTGTCTTGCCCATAATTTCTTCAGCAGATATTATTTGTTCTTTCATTTGTGCTCCTTATGATGGTAAAGATCTGGTATCAACACTTAATTTTTGGTAAACGGCGTCATTCCTGAAAGCTGTCATGGTAAAATAGAGACATCATTTAGGAGGAAGATCTCATGAAATTCATTAAGCGGATTACGTTAGTGATGGTGACGATTTTATTAGCGGCAGTTTTTGGTTCAGCAGCCAACGTTAAGGCTGATACTACTGATGAATCGAGTAGTAGTCAAGCAGTTCAAACACAGGCACTTTCAAATTCTTACGTTGTGTATGGAGCTGGGGTGTCATCGACTGACCAATCTTCAGTAGGAGAAGCGTTGGGAGTGACTGACAGTTATAAGACATTGACTTCAACAGCTAGTGATTATAGTCAGTATATTGGTGGTACGACTACCGATTCAGCGATGATCAGTTCTGTGGCTATTGCACCGGCAAGTTCTGGTACAGGAGTTAAGGTCAATATTATGAAGTATAACGGCAATAGCAATATTACTGAAGTTACCGCGCAACAGTATGCGATGGTGGCGACAATGGCTGGTGTTAATAACGTTATTATCACAGTTACCGCCAATAAGGCTGTGTCTGGACAAGCTGCTCTGGCTGGCGTCTATAAGGCACTCGCTGCTGATGGCATTCAACTAAGTTCCGAAAATACAACGGCCGCAAACAGTGTGCTTACAGCAACTCAGTCGGCGATTGACGACAACAGCAATAATAGCAAGTATCCTGGAAAACTAATGGCAGCTGTTGGCTCGGTTTCAGGGAAATTAGCTAAGGAACGGCAAAACAATGGCGATTATGCCACAACCTCTGAAGTTGAAACGATGCTTAATACCGCATTAACAAAATATGGCGTTAATGATGATACATCGTCGAGTGCCAAGACAGAGATTGTTAACGCATTGATTAAGGTACAAAAAGCACCTGTATCTTCATCCAAGACCTATGTAAGTAACGTAACTAATGTTACGAACAACATCAAAAACAGTGCCGGTAATGCAATGGCAAAGCTAAGCGATTTTGCCAACAGCTCTGATGGCAAGGCATTAATGGCAAAATACGGCAACATTTTCCAACGTGTATGGGCCAGAATTGTGGCGTTTGTGGGACAGTATATATAGAGAACGTAACAAGCACGGGTTGAGGCTGTTGTGTAAGGCACTATCACAGATTAATCGTGTGTTTTCGATTGATTTGTGATAGTGCCTTACACGTTAAGCCTCAGTGCTTGTGGAGCTGATTTCAAATAGAGAGAGCGGAACCAAGCGTTTAGGTGTTGTAATATAAGTGAAAGAAACGGTTAATCGTTCGCTCTATGACGATTGGCCGTTTCTTTCACTTATATTATGAACACCTGCTTGGTGGAGCTCATTTCAGCAATAAAGCAGTAAAGAGTATGGTTAATCGTTCGCTCTATGAACGGTTGGCCGTTTCTTTCGCTTATATTATGAACACCTGCTTGGAGGAGCTCATTTCAGCAATAAAACAGTAAAGAGTATGTTTAATCGTTCGGTCTATGAACGATTGGCCGTTTCTTTCGCTTATATTATGAACACCTGCTTGGAGGAGCTCATTTCAGCAATAGAACATCTAACACCTTAAAAAAATTAACAGATCTTGAATGAACCAAACGTTTCACCCAAAACATAAGTAGTTAGTGCTAAACTTAACGAAAAAAGCAGTCGGAGGAAGAAATAATGAAAGCAATTGGTGTGTACCAAGGCACGGATATTAAATCACAGGAATTCACCACTGCAGATGTGGCACAGCCAGTACCCACAAATTTAGATGTATTAGTTAAGATTAACGCTGTGTCTGTTAATCCAGTTGATACCAAGGTGCGTCAAACAACTAAGCAACGCTCATTGAAGGTTCTAGGATACGATGCGGTTGGAACAGTCGAAGCACTTGGTGAGCAGGTGACGGATTTTACAGTTGGTGACCGCGTTTTTTATGCTGGCTCAAATCAGCGCGCTGGTTCGAATCAAGAATATCAGTTAGTTGATAGCAGAATTATTGCAAAGGCCCCGACCAAGCTCGTTGATGAAGATGCTGCAGCAATGCCGTTAACAACGTTAACTGCGGCAGAACTGTTATTTGAAAAGTTTAACAATCCATTTGAAAAAGATGCTAACGAAGGTAAGACGGTGCTCATCATTAACGGTGCGGGCGGCGTTGGTTCTTCTGCAATTCAATTAGCTAAGTGGTCCGGATTTAGAGTAATTGCAACCGCTAGTCGTACTGAAACCGTTGAGTGGGTAGAAAAAATGGGTGCGGATCAAGTTATTAATCACCATCATGATTTGATTAAGCAATTACCGGATGATCTTAATCAAATTGACGACATTATGATTTTAAATCGTACGGAATCCTACTTTGCAACGGCCGCTAAATTAGTGGCACCATTGGGCCATGTAGGATCGATTGTTGAGTCGAGTCAGCCATTGCCGTTGGGGTTATTAAAAGATAAAGCTGCCAGCTTTGATTGGGAGTTTATGTTTACAAAACCAAAGTATGGGGTGAAAGAAGCTAGTCAAGGACAACTATTGACGAAAATTGCAGCGCTTCTTGATAGTGGAGACATTATTAGTACAAGGACTAAAACATTGTCCAATATTAATGCCAACAATTTGAAAAAGGGACATCAAATTGTTGAATCAGGCAAAATGCTTGGTAAATTAGTAATTGACGGGCCATTTACTGATTAAAATGATTAGTTCGGCTTGACAATATTAAATTGTTTTAGTAAAATTTTACTAAAATGTAAACGCTTTATTTATTGGAGGCCACACTAATGGAAAAAGAACAGTTATTACAGGAATATCAACAAGTTTTCAGCGAAGTTGGCAAATCGGTTTACTTTTCGCCAGGCCGAATCAATTTGATTGGTGAATATACAGACTTTAATGGCGGCCATGTTTTTCCTTGTGCAATCAGTCTTGGAACTTATGGTGTCTTTTCTCCGCGTTCAGATAACAAAGTTCGCCTTTCATCAGCAAACATGGCAGATAGTCCAGTTGTTGAATTTGATATTAATGAGTCGGAACCAGAAACAGCCAAGGAAAATACGTGGGCAAACTATTTTAAGGGTATGATTGTTCAACTACGTCAGAATGGCTATTCGTTTGACCATGGCTTTAACCTGCTGGTTCATGGTAACCTGCCATACGGAGCCGGATTATCATCTTCCGCATCAATTGAATTATTGATGGGCGATATTTTGAAGGAAGAATACGGACTTGATGTTGAGCAATTGACTCTCGTAAAGCTTGGTCAAAAAGTGGAAAATGACTATATTGGTCTGAATTCTGGCATTATGGATCAGTTTGCTGTGGGGATGGGCAAAAAAGATAATGCAATTCTACTTGATGCCAACACGTTGGAATATCATTACTACCCATTGGAGTTAGGCGATTATATCGTTGTGATTATGAATACTAATAAGAAACATGCATTAGCAGATTCAAAATACAATGAACGCCGTGCACAAAACGAAGAAGCAGTTAGGCGACTTCAAGCTAAACTCGATATCAAGTACTTAGGCGAATTAACAACAGATCAGATTGACCAGTACTCATATTTGATTAACGATGATATTTTGATTCGTCGTGCTCGCCACGTGGTAATTGAAAATCAACGGACATTGCAGGCTCGTGATGCATTATTAAAGGGTGATTTAGAGTTGTTAGGTCGCTTGATTAATGCATCACACGTCTCATTGGAATACGATTATGAAGTATCAGGAGTTGAATTAGATACTTTAGCTGAGACAGCCTGGAAACAACCTGGTGTCTTAGGAGCCCGTATGATTGGCGGCGGATTCGGTGGCAGTGGTATTGCCATCGTGAAGAAGGACCAAGTGGAAAACTTCAAGAAAAATGTTGGTCAAGCATATGTTGACAAGATTGGATACGAAGCAGATTTCTACGACACAGAAATTGCGGATGGACCGAAAAAGTTATAGAGTGCGTTATGTCGCGTTTAGATGCCGGTGTGTAAGGTAACTTCATGCATTGATTGTCGGTCTGTGACAATTGATGTATGAAGTTACCTTACACGTTAGGCATCTGCGACATAAAAGCACGTTTCGGCAAGAAAGCCTAAGAGTGCAAATTGAAGCAGTATAATTAATATCTATTGATTGTCGGTCTGTGACAATTAGTGTATGAAGTTAAGTTATTCGATAGACATCAGTGCCTGAAAAGCACGTTTTAATAAGTAATTACATTGGCTTCACAAGGCGCAAGTCCAGTGAAGCCAATATTGTTTTAGGGAAGAACATAAGGGAGTAATAGATATGAAGTTAATTGAGAAATTTGCAGATGTGGTCATCGATAGCGGAACATACGAGTCGCTTGATCGGTACTATGTGATAAATAAAGTGCGAGCATTAGTTGGTGATGCAGATACAAAAGTGACAGATGAAAAGTCAGTCAAAGATCAACTGATTGATTTAGCGGTGCTGAATCAAAAAATTGAGGATACAATTACGAATCGTGAAATTTTAAACGATCAACTGATGGACTTGGTCACCCCAACACCAGCTAAATTGAATCGTGAATTTTGGGATCAGTATAAATCATCACCAAATAATGCAACTAACTTTTTCTACGATTTCTGTAAACAAAATGACTATATCAAGGTTGCGGCAATTAAGAAGAATGTTGAGTTCAGTCGTCAAACTAAGTATGGTGATTTAGAAATCACAATTAATTTATCTAAACCTGAAAAAGATCCAAAAGCAATTGCTGCAGCAGCCAAATCAACCAGTGATGCCTATCCAAAATGTCAATTGTGCATGGAAAATGAGGGGTACCTTGGTCGACTCGGTTATCCAGCTCGTAGCAACCATCGTATTATTCGTATGGAAGTTGGCGGGGCTGAATGGGGCTTCCAGTACTCTCCTTATGCGTATTTTAATGAGCACTGTATTTTCCTAGATTCAAAGCACGAACCAATGAAGATTGATCGACAAACTATTAATAATCTCATTCAAATTGAACAAACATTCCCTGAGTACTTTGTCGGTAGTAATGCTGATTTACCAATTGTTGGTGGTTCAATGCTGGCACACGAACATTATCAGGGCGGACGTCATGTCTTTCCAATGATGAAAGCAGATATTAAAACTCCATTATCATTTGATGAATTCCCAGCAGTAACGGCCGGAGTTGTCAATTGGCCAATGACAGATCTCCGTCTGACCAGTAGCGATACACAGCAGCTAACCAATTTGGCAGAGAAAATTATGAATGCGTGGAAAAATTATAGTGATCAAAGTGTGGAGGTTGTTGCATACACTAAGGATGGAACTCGTCATCATACTGTCACACCAATCATGCATCGAGATGGTGACCAATATGTCTTAGACTTAGTGTTGCGGGATAACAATACTTCGTCTAAGTATCCAAATGGAATCTTTCACCCCCACGATGAGGTTGCCCACATTAAGAAAGAAAATATTGGCTTAATTGAAGTCATGGGGCGTGCAATTTTGCCTGCCCGTCTTAAGACAGAGATGCAAGAAGTAAAACAGTACTGGTTGAAACAAGATAATCATATCGCTGACTATCACCGTCCTTGGGCCGATGAAGTCGCTGACCGTCGCTCAATTACGGCTGATAACGTTGATTCAGTGATGGAGTCTGAAGTGGCTGATGTGTTTGCTGAGGTTTTGGAAAATGCCGGTGTCTTTAAAAATGATGATAACGGGCAACAAGCATTGGCAAAATTCATCAAGACAATATAAAATAGAAGTAAATATAATTAAATAAAGGTAAACGGAGGGGGGATCTTATGTCAGTAACGTTAAAAGATATTGCAACGAAGGCTAACGTATCGTTAGCAACGGTTTCACGCGTGCTTAACAATGATCAGACCCTATCTGTCAATGATTCGACTCGTAAGAAAATATTCGAAATTGCAGAAGACTTAAACTATACAAAACATAAACGCACAAATCTAAAAACACCAACCAAGCAAATCGCAGTGGTTCAGTGGTATACGAAGAGTCAAGAACTCGATGATTTATACTATATGTCCATCCGGATGGGGATTGAGGAGCACTGTCGGCAAGTTGGCTATAAGTCAATTTCTATATATGAAAGTAGTCTAGACCAAATTCCAACAACGGTAGACGGGATTGTTGCGCTCGGAAAATTCAGTCGAAGTCAAATTAAGCAATTACAACGAATCTCTAGTAACGTTGTTTTAGTTGATTTTGATGGCCTTTCGTATGGGTGCGATAGTGTCGTAACTGATTTCGAACAGTCAGTTGACATGGTCATCGATCGATTTACCCGTGACCATATTGACGATATTGGGATGATATATGGTACTGAAAGAACGACTGATCAAAAACGAGTTATCAAGGATCAGCGATATCAGTATTTTGTTAAAGCAATGTCTGAAGAGCATCTGTTTGATGAGCGCTTTGTTTTTGAAGGGGATTTTACGTCTCAGTCCGGCTACCAACAGATGAAAAATGCCATCGAAACTTTAGGGGCTCATCTGCCACACGCATTTTTCGTGTCTAACGATCCGATGGCTGTGGGAGCATTAAAAGCGCTACAAGAAGCCAACGTAGAAATTCCCAAGCGGGTGAGCTTGATCAGCTTTAACGATACAACGATTGCTAACTATGTATTTCCTGGTCTTAGTGCGGTGCACGTGGCCACTAAAGACATGGGGCAAAGTGCGGTCGAATTGATGGTGGAACAGCAAAATGCTCCACGTGATTTTGCTAAAAAGGTCGTTCTAGGCACTCGTTTGATTGAACGACAAACAACTGAATAAATCTGCGAATCTCTGTTAAATGATATGCATCAGCTATATCATGATGACAGAGATTTTTTTAACAATGGAGGGAGGAACAAACTATGAGCCAACCTAACTTAACTGCACAAATTGTAATTAACGCACAAAGCATTGATTTATGTATCACGGATCTGAAAAAAATGAAAATTATTGAGCAGGCTAGCGCACCCGTTACACTGGGTGACCACTTATTTATTTCAGGAGGAATCACCGCTGCCATTGTGGATGATGCGATTGATGTCTTAGTGAAATTCAAAATGGTTATGGCTGATTACGGGGTGACTGATGCAAACTTGGTTGCAAGCCACGCTGTGTCGCAGGCCGAAAACATTAACTTCATTCAAGATCAGATATACATTCAAACTGGAATGAGGCCGAAACTGCTGACAGTTAATGAAGAGCTAATGTACCGTGTACAGGCTTGTGCAGCTTTTCTGCCACATTTTAAAAAATTAATTCAAAAAGGAATTGTTATCATTCAAGTTGGTGCAAGCATGATGACACTGACAATTTTTCAAGATGGACAGATCACGCTAGCTCAAGAAGTTCCATTAGGGCCACTGCGTGTTGCACAAACATTGAAGAAACTGGAGCGGCAGGTGGTATCTTACGAGGATGTGCTGGATGAATATCTGTATTCTAAGCTATTAGAGGTCTGGAAAATGATCCCGGAGCAGTATTTCGACCGAGTAATCCTAATGGGATCAAAGTTGACGTTGTTAGAGAACCTAATTCCAAAAGGTGAACGCGCGGTTGAGCTGACACACCAAGATTTTGACCAACATTTCAATGACGTAATGAAATTATCGGATCAAGATTTAGATTCTCAGTTACCACAAATGGAAGCAGACGAGGTTGCCCCGCTGTTCTTGATGCTTGATCAGATTTTTGATCACCTGCAGGTTAAAGATATTAATTTAACTGATATTAAACTCACCGATGGATTGATTGCTAACTTGAATGCACAGGACAAGCAAACTTCTAACGCGTGGAATTATGATCAAATGATTTTAGACGAAGCGCAAAATATTTCCAAACGATACTTGGTTGACCAAGATCATCAACAACAGGTACTGAAGTTTGCGATGCAGTTATTTGACAGATTGAAAAAATTTCATGGTCTCAGCAAACGGGATCGACTGTTACTTCAACTTTCAGCGATTTTAGCGGATACGGGACTATATCTTAATTCACACCATCATTCGTTTCATTCCGAATACATTATTGAAGCCAGTGAAATTATTGGCATTAACGAAAATGAACAACAAATTGTGGCGGCTGTTGCACGTTACCACAGTTCTTCATCGCCATCTTTGAATTTAAATAACCTAGTACAATTTCAAATTAACGATAAACTACGAATCGCTAAATTAGCAGCAATTTTGAGACTTGCTGATGCACTTGATGACAGTCACTTAGCGAAAATCAAAAAAATAACATTGCACCTGGATAATGAGTCGCGTCAGATTGAGATTACTGCAAGTGCTGATAAAAATATTGCACTAGAGCAGCTAACGTTCCAGCAAAAGGCTGATTTTTTTCAGACCGTTTATGGGTTGAAGCCAATTCTGAAGAGTAGTCGCAAGTAGCGAATAGGAGGGATATTATGAGTAGTAATTACGAACCGAATTATTTTACCAATCGCGAATTGAGCTGGATTGATTTTAACGATCGAGTGCTGGATGAAGCTCGTGATAAACGTAATCCGTTACTTGAACGAGTGAAGTTTTTAGGCATCACTCAAAGCAACCTCGATGAATTCTTTATGGTACGGGTGGCCTCACTTCGTAAAATGCTGGCTGTTGACTACAATGAACCGGATGCTTCGGGGATGTTGCCGGCAGAGCAACTTTCAGCGATCAGCAAAAAAGTGCATCAACAGTTAACTAAGCAATATTCAACGTTGACTAGATCGTTATTGCCACAATTAGAAGAAGTGGGCATTCAGTTATTGAAATACGATGGATTGTCGAAACGCCAGCGGCTATTTGTTAGCCAATATTTTCACCAGGATCTGTATCCAGTTTTGACACCACTGGCGGTGGATAGTTCTAGACCATTTCCTTTTATTGGCAATAATTCACTGTACTTGGCGGTTCGCCTAGCTAAGTCAGAAAATGATGACTTACCTGATGGTGAAAAAAAAGAACGACGGTATGCCTTAGTACAGGTGCCGGACGTGTTTAATCGGGTGGTAAAACTGCCTGGAGACAATCAATTCATTTTGTTAGAAGATGCAATTAGACCGTTTGTTAATGAACTGTTTACCGGATTTAAGGTCAAAGAGGCTCAATCTTTCCGTGTGATCCGAGATATGGACTTTGACGTTTCCGAAAGTGATACATCTGATTTAATGAAAGAAATTGTCCAGCAATTATCAATGCGCGACCACACCAGCGTGATGCGCTTGGAAATTGAAAATGACACCAGCAAATCATTGCGAAAATGGCTGGTTAAAATGTTGAAGGCTAACGAAGAAGAGGTCTATGAAATTTCTGGGCCAATTGACCTGGGGATGTTAGGCGATTTAGCCAAATTGGTTACGGATCATAGTGACTTACTATTCCAGCCATATAAATCGTATACTCAACCCTCTTTACGAACCGATAACTTATTCTCGGCAATTGCTAGTCAGGATATTTTCCTGCACCACCCGTATGATAGCTTTTCTCCGGTCGTCAATTTTGTCAAAGAAGCAGCTGAAGATCCAGATACATTGGCCATTAAGATGACTTTGTACCGTGTATCGAGCCATTCACCGATCATTCAGTACTTAGGTGAAGCTGCGCAAAATGGTAAACAAGTCACCGTTTTAGTTGAATTGAAGGCGAGATTTGATGAAGAAAATAACGTTCATTGGGCGCATGAACTTGAAAAACGTGGCTGTCACGTTATATATGGACTACAGGGACTTAAAACGCATTGTAAATTATTATTAGTTGTGAGGCGTGAGAGTGATGGCATTCGTCGCTATGTGCATATGGCCACTGGTAATTATAATGACGTCACGGCTAATTTTTACACTGATATGGGATTGTTTACGGCGGATGCGCGGATTGGGGTCGATGCTTCTAACATCTTCAATATGCTATCTGGATTTTCGGAGCCACGTCATTTTGAAGTATTAAACATTGCCCCATTAACGATGAGAAACTTTTTGAAGGATCGGATTGATGATGAAATTAAAGCGGCGAAAGCAGGCCGACCAGCAAGAATCAAAATGAAGATGAATTCATTGTCTGATCCGCGGATGATTAGCAAATTATACGATGCGTCGATAGCTGGAGTTAAGATTGATCTGATTGTACGTGGTATCTGCCGCCTGCAGCCAGGTATTAAAGGAATTAGTGAGAACATCACTGTCCATTCCATTGTGGGAAGATTTCTTGAACACAGTAGAATATATAGCTTCTATTCTGAAGGCGAGGAAAAGGTATTTTTATCGAGTGCTGACCTGATGAACCGTAATCTTTCACGAAGGGTTGAACTACTTTTCCCAATTCTGCAGGAAAATATTAAACAAGAAATTTTGCGCATTTATGGTCTGATGTGGAATGATAACCTAAAAACTCGTGTTTTGACAGCTGACGGAACTTATCAACGAGTGGATCGGCGTGGGCTGGAGCCATTAAGCGTACAGGATGCTTTAATGCATGAAAAGGAATTATTATCTCATAAAAAAATTGATGATGACTTAAATAAGGTCAGTCAAATCTTTATTCCACTGACTAAACCTGACGAAGGATTGTAGGAGGTACTCATAATGGAAACATTAGCCGTAATTGACTTAGGTTCTAACTCGGCACGAATGACAATGACAGAAATTCATGATGATGGTAGTTATAAAGTGATTCAAAGGGTTAAACGAATGGTTCGCCTGTCACAGGCGATGGGTGAAGAAGAAACTCTTAAGCAGCCAGCCATGGACCGAACTATTCAGGCACTAAAGGAATTTCAGGAGATATATCGGCAACAGGATGATATCACGTTACGAGCAGTCGGCACGGCAGCGATTAGAATGGCGAAGAATCAGGCCGAATTTCTTCAACGTGTTAAAGATGAGGTCGATGGGCTAGAAATCGAAGTCATTTCCGGTTCAATGGAGGCCCACTATGATTATTTAGGGGTGATCAATACTTTACCAGCCACTAATTGTGTCATCATGGATACTGGTGGCGCCAGTTGCGAACTGATTTTAGTTCAAAATGGTAAGGCTCAAAACCTAATTAGTATTCCAATTGGTGCGGTTAACCTGTCTGAAAAATTCTTTAAGAATCGGACAGATGTGTTCAGAGCTGAAGATTTATTTTGGGAGACAACGTTTGTTAATCGACTATTTAACGGGGTATGGTGGCTTCATAAGGGCCAAAACTTACCAGTAGTCGCCTTAGGTGGTAGTAACAGAACACTGGCTAAAATTTTTCGAAAGCAATCTGACATGATCAATTTCGAAGATATTCATGGCTATCGAATGTCAGTTGAGCAGGTTGAACAGGTCTATGCTGAAATAATTAGCAAAAATCTTGAAGAAAGAAAAAAGATCCCTGGGTTATCCAAGGATCGAGCAGATATCATTGCTGGAGGAATCACACCGATTGTAACGATATTACGATATTTAGATTCGGATCGAATTACGTTCTCACAAAACGGTGTGCGCGAAGGGATATTGTTTGAACATTTGACTGAACTACAAGAGAGTGAAAAATAAATCGTTAAGGTCCAGTTACATAAGCGGCCCCGGCGGATATTCAAGGGTTTAGAGTATCCGCCGGGGCCGCTTATGTTGCAGGACCTGACTTATTTTTCACGTTTAGACAAGGCTGCCCAAACGTGATCTATCTGAATTTTACTGTTGCTAAACCTACAGCATCTCCAGTGCTTCCTGGTCCACGATACAAATTTGCTTACTACCGGTCTGTTCAATCAAGCCATTTCGCTCTAATTCACCTAATTTACGACTGATGGTTTCAGGAGTTGTGCCGAGGTAAGTAGCCAAATCCTTTTTCTTCAGAGGTAGTTTAAAATCATTTTTACCAAACTGTGCTGATGTTTCAACTAAGTAATCAGCCAGTCTTGATTCAACGGAAGAGGTACTTGTTTGGGTAGTACGTTTTTCAAGCTCAGTCATGCGTCTGCCAAGCTCATTAAGAAGGTTAAGACTGATGGTCGGATACTTCTGCATCAGTTGTTGAAATTCAGTACGATTGATTTGGCAGATCATGGTTGGCATCAAAGCTTCGGCGAATGAATTGTGTTTAGCTTGTGAGAAGAGTGCCGTTTCACCGTCAAAATCGCCAGCAGTTAACAAATGTAGTAGCTGTTCTTTGCCATTAGAAGCTAATTGAAATACCTTAGCTTGACCACTGGCGATAATCATTAATGCATCCATTGAGTCACCGGCTGCAAAAATTGTTTCACCTGTTTGGTAGTGGTGCTGATGAACAATTGAGTTAACCGTATCTTGCTCTTGTTCTGAGAGCTGACTAAATAACGGAACTAACGAAACACAATTATGTTGATGCATAAATACCCTTCCCTTCATCATTAATCATGGCTAGCATATCACGTTTGAAAAAAAATAACGAATGATCCAATGGCGGGTCATTCGTTATTTTAGTTTTATTTAATACTAACTATTTGTTATAAGCTTCTTGGAATAATTTAACGATGTCTTCCTTTGAGCCTTTACGTGGGTTAGGACCGGCATTGCCATCCTTTAATGCATTTTCAGCCAGCAATTCAAAGTCCTCTGGCTTAGCACCCAATTCTTTGATGCTACGAATGCCAACTGACTTAGCCAAACGAGCAAGTGCATCAATAGCTTTTTGAGCGGCATCCCAAACGCTTAAGCCGTCAACATTCTCACCCATGAAACGGGCGATGTCGGCGAAACGTTCCGGACAAGCAACGATGTTCCACTGTTCAACAGTTGGCATTAATGATGCGCAGCATTCGCCATGAGGTGCATCATATTGACCACCAAGTTGGTGAGCCATAGCGTGGACGTAACCAAGGTCAGCGTTATTAAAGGCCATGCCGGCGATCAAAGCAGCTTCGGCCATCTTAGTACGAGCTTCAATGTTGTGACCATCTGCGTAAGCCTGTGGCAAGTACTTACTGATCAGCTTGATACCTTGAATTGCTTGTGCATCAGTAATGTCGTTACGGTGTGTTGAAACGTATGATTCAACACAGTGAGTCATGGCATCCATACCCGTAGCAGCAGTTAAACTTTGTGGAATGTCTAACATCAGCATTGGGTCGTTGAATGAAACTAAAGGTACGTTACGCCATGAAATAACAACGAACTTCAATTTTGTTTTTTCATTGGTAATAACAGCGTGACGAGTGATTTCACTGGCAGTTCCGGCGGTTGTATTAACAGCCATTAATGGAGGAAGTGGGTTTTCGAGGGTATCAATTCCAGCCAATTTAGTAATGTCGTCACCGTTAGTTAGGACGATTCCAATTCCCTTAGCACAGTCATGTGATGAACCACCGCCAACAGAAATGATACTGTCACAGTTGTTATCAAGATATGCTTGCTTACCTTCAGCAACGTTTCTAGTCTTTGGGTTTGGTTCTACTTGGTCATAGAATGCATAGTCAACACCAGCGGCTTTTAATGAAGCCTCAGTCTGCTTGACGGCGCCGCCTTCTAAGTTCTTCAAGAATGGGCCAGTAACGATTAAAGGCTTCTTCATGTTCAAAAGCTTAGCACGATCACCAATTTTACTTATTACTCCAGGACCAAAGAAGTTGACGTTGGGCATCATGAAATCTGTGTTAGGTTCTACCATTATAAAATTCCTCCAGATTAATTTGAAAATTATTTCACAAAACTATGAAAAAATAAGTGGATTGTTATTTCAAATCCATTCATTATTTTCATCACACGAGTATTGTATTATTTAGAATTACATTTTGCAACCCTTATTTTACTTAAAATTATGAAAATTTTTTCATAATAAATCAAAATATTTGGTTTTAAATGATACACGTCGTTGATTGTTCACCTAAAAACTTACAACCGGTTGCACAGCCTTGGCCAATAAAAAAATATGTTAATTATTAAAGAAAAATGATAATTTTTTAAATATAAAGCGGATTCAAAGGTCCACGTCATGTACGATTGTGCTAAACTGAAAATTGTTTAAAAAAATGCTGGTGTATATATAGGAGGATGCTCTCATGCGTCGTTATCGGTCAATACGTCTTAGTTTGGGATGGCAGATTGTCATCGGGTTAATTTTAGGTATTATTGCAGGGGTTATTTTTTATAAGAACACGGCAGCGATTAAGGTAATGTCCAACCTAGGGACCATGTTTATCAGCATGATTCAAATGATTGTTCTACCAATTGTTGTTTCATGTTTGACTGTCGGAATTGCCGGCATGGGTGATGTACATAAATTAGGTCGTGTTGGTGTCAAAACCCTAGTATATTTTGAAATTATGACTACCATTGCCATTGTTATTGGTTTGATTGTCGGTAACGTAACTCAAATTGGGACGTTTATTGATATTCATCAGCTACATGCGACTGATATTTCGCAGTATATGTCGACGGCTAAATCAGCATCTTCTCATTCTGGAATCTGGGATACAATCATGAGCATTATCCCGACTAACTTCTTCAAGGCCCTGTCGACTGGCGACATGATGCCAGTCATTTTCTTCTCAGTCTTCTTTGGACTGGGAACTGCGGCTATTGGTGAGCGTGGTAAGATCATTGTTGATTTTTTACAAGCTGTTTCAGAAGTTATGTTCAAGGTAACTAACTGGGTCATGAAATTTGCTCCAATTGGTGTCTTTGGATTGATCGGGATGACATTAGCAGAAATGGGAATTAGTGCATTGCTGCCACTGGGACTATTTGTGCTGGTGACATATGCGACAATGGCATTTTTTATTGTGTTTGTTTTGGGAACCGTGGCCCGAATTTTCCATGTGAAGTTCTGGAAGCTGATGAGTGTTGTTAAAGAAGAATTTATTATTGCCTTTTCAACAGCATCTTCTGAAGCAACCTTACCTCGTTTAATTGATAAGATGCATAAATTTGGCGTGAGCGAAGGAATTGTTTCATTTGTTATACCAACAGGATATACATTCAACCTTGATGGATCAGCAATTTACCAATCATTAGCTGCATTATTCTTGGCACAAGCCTACGGGATCCACTTAACAATTGCCCATCAAATTACATTACTGGTTGTGTTAATGATTACTTCAAAGGGAATGGCTGGTGTTCCCGGTGCCTCGTTTGTTGTTCTATTAGCCACTGTGTCAACGATTGGTGTACCAATGTCTGGGTTGACTTTTATTGCCGGCATTGATCGTTTTGTTGATATGGCCAGAACTTCTGTTAACGTTGTTGGTAACTCTGTTGCTACAATCGTAATTGGAAAATCTGAGCATGAATTTGATGACGAAAAGAACGCCAAGTATTTAGAAACTTTTGATAAACCGAAAAAGGCTTGAGAGGAATGATTTAATTGGCTGATAAACAACTACCCAGTAGAGATGAAGTTGCTGACAACCTGAAATGGAATCTGGCATTATTATTTGACTCAGATGATCAAATGCGCCAAGCACTCAACCAGACTGCTGAATCCGTTCAGGAGTTTACCCAGTTAGAGGGACATGTGGGTGAGAATGCCACTAATTTATTGACAGCATTACAAACATCAAAACGAATTGATGAACAGCTGGAGCGCGAGTATGTGTATGCGTTCATGCGTCGTGATAGTGATACTACAGACACTGAGGCTGTTGGTATCTATGGTGAAGCGGCTAACGCTCTCAGCAAAATTAGTGCGCAAATGGCGTTTTTGGATCCTGAAATTATTGCTATCGATGAAGATACGTTAAAAGAGTACCAAAGTACTGATCATGCATTTGATGAGTTTAAATTTGAACTTGAACAATTACGTAGTCAACGTGACCATATTTTATCTGATAAGGAAGAAAAACTTCTTAGTCGTGTTAATAAGGCGCTCGATGGTGCAGAAGAAATATATAACACCCTTAACGATGCAGATTTGTCTTTCGGTAAGGTACATGACGATAATGGTGATTTGGTTGAATTAACTCATGGGAATCGTAGCCAATTCACTGAATCCCAGCATCGTGAAGTTCGCAAAGAGGCTACTTTGGCATATGAAAAGCCGTATTATGATTTACGTAACACGTTTGCACAGACTTTCAATAGTTTGTGGGATCTCAAAATACACAGGCGGAGATTCGACATTATGATAGTGCCCGTCAAGCTTCACTTTCAGGTAATCACATAGACGAGAGCGTCTATGATACATTGGTAAAGAGTGTTAATGACCATATGTCACTGTCACATCGTTGGTATGCAATGAAGAAAAAAAGCCTAGGTTTGGATACGATGTATAAGTATGACATTAACGTACCACTAGCGGGCGAAGATTTCTTAAAGACTAACTTTGAAGATGGCAAGAAGATGACGTTAGATGCGTTAAATATTCTTGGATCTGAGTACATTGATGGATTAAAAAAGGAATTTGATAATCGCTGGATTGATGCTGCAGAAAACAAAGGAAAGCGTTCCGGCGGATATCAAATTAGCGTGTATGATGCCAATCCGTTTATTTTGTTGAATTGGACTGATAAGTTGTACAGTACTTATGTTTTGGCTCATGAATCAGGACATGCCATGCATAGTTATTTTTCGTCGCAGAATCAGCCGTCGCAGTATGCGGATGCACCCATTTTCTTGGCAGAAGTAGCGTCAACTTTTAATGAAAATATTCTGACTGACTATTTGCTTGAAAAATATAGTGATAACAAGCAAATTTCAATTTTTATTTTGGAACAGTATATTACTGGTTTTATTGGTACAATTTATCGCCAAACACAATTTGCAGAGTTTGAACACCAAGCCTATACGGCCGAACAGAATGGTACGACGTTGACTGCCGATTTCTTAGACAAATTGAGTGGCGACCTGGTAAACAAGTACTATGGGCCAGCAATTAAAGAAACGGGTACTAGAACGCAAAGCTGGGCGTATGTACCGCATTTCTATATGAACTACTATGTATATCAGTATGCAACGTCATGGGCCGTTTCTACGGCGCTATCTAATAGAGTATGGAATCGTGAAGACGGTGCGTTAGACAATTATTTCAACTTTTTAAAGGCGGGCGGATCAGACTATCCGGTTAACACCTTGAAAAAGGCAGGAGTAGATGTGACTGATGATGAGTATCTCAAACAGGCATTTGCGGTGTTTGAGAAACGACTGGATCAGATGGAAGATTTACTAAAGTAAGATACGAAGGAAACACGGTTTGAGACCGATGTGTAAGGAGGCAATGATGGGTAAGCGCTGTGCTTGCACTTAGTCATCATTGCCTCCTTACACGTTAGGTCTCAGTGTTTCCGGATTTCAGTTAGCCTAAGAGATATATCCAGATAAAAAAGCATGTAAATAGGGCAAATTACCTTTTTAGGTTCTTCGTCAAGAAGTACTGATATA
>NZ_AZGF01000016.1 GCF_001434475.1 Paucilactobacillus suebicus DSM 5007 = KCTC 3549
TAACTGCTGATTTGATAACTATCACTCCTGTAGTGTGTTTTTATATTATTTATAATTTAATTGATGTAATTTTCATTACAGGTGCCATTGTATCGCTTTCAGATTTCAAAAAGATCGCACAAAAGTTACAATTGATTACAAATATTACATACATATTTCATATATTCTTCAAAATAGCGTCACTATGGGATTATCAGTCATAAAAAAATAAGCAAAAATTTAACATTTTTTGCTTATTTTCGATAAATATTCGATTTTTATGACGAAATAATCTATTTTATGTGATGAAAATGTGAACTTATGACTAAACCATGTCAATCATGTAACACTAGTCCGCTCCCATTTTAGCATGTGTTCCTTCACGACGTCTGTTCCCCATGAAGGTCACAACTGAGCCGAAGATAATAATGACAATTCCAATAATTGTTGTCAAAACAATTTTATCGCCAATCAACAAAGCGGCAAATATCGGAGCTAATCCGGGTTTGATAAAGAATACAAGGGATGCTGTTGAAACATTTGATCTTTCCATTGCCAGAAAGTAAAAGGCAAAGCCACCACCAGTAACACATACACCAACGAAAAATAGCATCCAGAAGAAGTGCATGTTCACGTTGTTAAATAGCGGGATAGCACTAAACTGACTCAGCCAACCGACCGACTTCATTGCGTGGGCAATAGTTGGAATATTTGTAATTTCAATTAACACAAATAGTTCTACGGCACCAACCAAGAATGTAAAGCAAGTCATTACGATTCCGTTATACCCACGATGCACTGAGCCGTATCGCGAAATAATACTGTACAAGCCAAATGTCATTGCTGACGTAATTGCTAACGTTAGTCCAACAGGATCAGTTAAATTAGCAGGGTTCACAATTACCAGCAATCCGATAATTGAAATAATCACAGCTAAGAAATTTGCTCGGCCTAATCGTTCATGCAAAATTAAGTATGAAAAGATCAAGGCAAATACGGGATTGGCACTAAACACAACGGCAACTGTTGACGCTTGAGTGTAGCTAATTGACAACTGGAATAGAGTCATGCTGACTACTAGACAGGTAAATCCAGTAAGTGCAAATAGCTTTAAATCACGCCAATGCAACATTTGTCCTTGAATACGTAAACTTCTGATTGCAAATGGTAACAGAACAATTCCACCAATACTAAAACGGATCCAGTTAATTTGGATTGGGTTAAAAGCGTTTCCCGCCGATTTTAACGTAATTTCCATTAAACTGAAAAATACCGTAGATAATCCAATAAATAAAGCTGTCTTCTTCACAAGAAACTCCTTTTCTCTCTATACTAATGACTTAATTACAACCATCAAAATCGGTACCACAATAATACTCATTAGGGTGGTCTCAGTAACCATGATTGCGGCGTAGTCAGCGTCAGCATCATACAACTTAGAAACAACTGGTGCATTAGTCATTACAGGCATGGCTGCTTGTAAAATAAATACTTGTTTCATTAAAATTTCCATGTGACTTGGAATAACCAGCAGTGCCATTAATGCAGGCGCACATAAAAATCGGCCAATTAAAATCCAAATGGAATCGCGGTTAAATCGCATACGCGATATACCAGCATTTGAAACGGCAATTCCAATAAACAACATAGACATCGGAATTGTTAATCCACCAACATACGTTAAATCACTCTGTAAAAATGAGGGTAATTTAATATGCAAAACGACCAAAATAATACCAATAATAAAACCCATTAGTGGAGGTGAAAAAATCTTTTTCAATGTTGCTAGCAGGTTAATCTTTGCCTTGCCCATTCCATCGCGTTGAATCAGCCACACTCCTAACGTCCAAAAGAATGTAGTGTTGGCCATATAATAAACCAAGACGTAAGGCAACGATCGGTCACCAAACAACGCAAGATTAATCGGTAACCCGACAAAAACCGTATTTGAATTAAAAAACATTGATTCAAATAGACCAACATGACTTGATTTAATACGAACAGCGCGGCTAATAACTGTTGAAGCCGCAAATAATATTAGCATCGAAATAACCGGATATCTTAAATCAGGCAGCAATGTTTTCAACTGTTCTGCGGTAAAATCCTTCATAATCGTAGTTACCATATAAGCTGGCAGTGCTACTTGAGTAACCAATTTTGAAATCATCCGAGTCGAGTTTTCATCAAACCACCCTCGCTCGTTAAGTATGTAACCAATGGCCACCATTACTAAAATGACGAAAACACCGGAAACACTGGAAAGAAAAACTCCCATTCCTAGGCCTCCTAAAATTATGTAATACGAAAATTATAGCACATGAATTAAAAACATTAAACGGCCGAATTCCTTGTGGCCGTTGGATTGCATTAAAAAAAGCGGTTACAATGTAACCGCCATGCGACTTAAATTATTTCCACTGTTTTAAAAAATCAAGAAATTTGGTTTGCCTCATTTTTACCAATTGAGGGCCACTAAATTTATCTGTTTTTTCAATAGCTTCGTCAACAGCTCTTCTAATTCTACCAATGATTTGATCGTCTTCCGTGATTATCTGATCTATCAAGCCCAATCTTTTAAGAGCTTGAGCAGTCATTGGTAAATCATCACTCAGATCATGGTCAGATTTAACAATCGAGGCCACCGCTTCAGGAGAAGCCACTGAAAAAATGGCGTTTTCAAGCATTAAGATTTGATTGGCATTCGTAAACGCTAATGCTCCACCACTATGCCCTTCTCCAAGGATAACGCCAATATTGGGAACAGTTAGTCGGCCCATTACATCGATCATATCTGCAATTGCTTGGCTTTGTCCCTGATACTCCGATAATTCACTAGCATCTGCACCCGGCGTATCAATAAAGCTAATCACAGGTCTACCAAAACGTTGCGCTGCTTCAACAAGGCGGGTTGCCTTTCGATAACCACTAGCAGAAACCATGCCACCATTAAATCTTTGACGCTGCTGTGGTGTCTTGCCTCGATTAACAGTCAGTACTGTTACTGGACGACTGCCAAATAAACCAATGCCGCCAATCAGTGCGTGATCATCCCCTGTTACTCGATCACCATGAATTTCCACAAAGTCAGTAATCAGATTACTGATAATATCCATGCCACTAATTCTTTCAGCCGATCTAATTAATTTTAGTTGTTCTTCTAACGTCATACTATCACCTCTGATGCAAGGTAAGCAGTTTGCCAAGATAATCTCGCAGGTCTTCTCGTCTAATTCGATCATCAATAAGTCCGTGTGCAAATAACTGACTAGCCTGCTGAAAATCCTTAGGAAGCTGTTCTTGACTCGTCGCTTGGATTACCCTTGGGCCGGCAAAGCCGATTTGTGCCTGATCTTCTGCCACAACAATATCATTTTTAAATGCAAAGCTGGCAGACACGCCGCCCATCGTTGGATCAGTGAGTACACTGATCGACACCTGGTGGCAACGATCGTATTGTTGCTTAGCCGCTAAAATTGTATTCATTTGCAACAGAGAAAAAATTCCCTCCTGCATTCGTGCCCCACCTGAAGCAATCATCAAAATTAGTGGTATTCTTTTTTCTTCCGCAAATAGATAGAGCTGCTTAATTCGATCCCCAACGGTCGTATTTAAAGTGCCCATCATAAAGTGGCTATCCATAATACCAATTGCACACTGTTTATTATCAATACTGCCAGTACCTACCGTTATTGCTTCAGTGATCTCAGTTTTTTTTCGAGCTTCTGCAAGTTTTTCACTATATCCAGCAACTTTAAGCAAATTATCACTATTAGGTAGCATACTGATTGGTTCAAATGAACCATCATCAATAGTAATCGTCAGACGTTCTTTAATTGTAAGTCTTTGATAGCTACCACACTGTGGGCATTTCTTTATGGATCCCCACTCAAGTTGATTAACATGGCCGCCACATGCAGGACACTTTGTCCAGACACCCTTATCCGGTAAATGACTCATGCTTTTCCAACCTCATATCTAACGTTTCAACCGCAAAAACACCCTTTTTATACCACGAAGATGCCAAAATTTTTTGTAAATCATGCAGGTTCGTGCTAACTCCGTCAATTTTGATATTTGCCAGTGCTTTTTGCATAAGGGTCACAGCTTCTAATCGATTCTTGCCATTAACAATAACCTTCACTAACAGGGCATCGTAATAACTTGGCACATTGTCCCCACTTTGATAACCAGTATCAACTCTGATACCTTCAGGAAAACTAAAAGTCGATAATTGGTTATTGTTTGTCGGAGCGGTTAAATTAATTCGACATTCAATCGCCACTCCATCACAAGATGGTATTTGCCGACTCAAGCGAGACTCATTAGATGCCAATTGTAGCTGTAGCATCACGATATCTAGTCCTGTTGTCGTTTCCGTCACACCGTGTTCAACCTGCAGTCTCGTATTCATTTCCAGAAAATAGAATCTATCATCGCTAAATAAAAATTCAACTGTACCCAGTCCTTGGTAGTTAACACCATCGAGAAGTCGATGAACAGTCACAATTAGCTCTCTTCGTTGAGCATCTGTAATAAAAGTTGCCGGACTTTCTTCAATAATTTTCTGCCTACGAACCTGCATCGTGCAGTCACGATCTCCAAGAACCAAAATCCGACCGTTTTGGTCACCAATAATTTGGACTTCAATATGTCTTGCATGTTTCAGCACTCGTTCTAAATAAATCGAAGTACTGCCAAATGCAGAACTTGTTTCTTGCTTGGCAATTTTTAATTGACTATTAAGGTCGTCTGGCGATGTAACGATTCTAATGCCTTTGCCACCGCCACCCTGACTCGCTTTAATTAATAAGGGAAATCCAATTTTTAAAGCGGCTCGTTCGGTCGCATCTGGATCATTCAACACAAAGGTCCCCGGAATAATTGCAATACCACGACTAGCTGCAAATTTACGAGCGGCAGCCTTATCTCCCATTAAACTAATCAAATCAGCTTGGGGACCCAACCATGTTAACCCACATTGTGAACACATTCTGGCAAATAATGCATCTTCGGCCAAAAATCCATATCCAGGATGAACAGCATCTGCATGTGAGATAACGGCCGCCATTAAAATACCTTCACGATTCAAATAAGATTCTTGTGCTTTTGCTGGACCAACACAATAAGCTTCATCCGCCATTTTAACGAACTTAGCATCCTTATCAGCAGTTGAATAAACCGCCACAGTACGTACGTTCAGTTGTTGACAGCTTTTCATAATTCGGCACGCAATCTCACCACGATTGGCGACTAAGACCTTTTTAAACATCCTGTTTGTGACCTCCACGAATTATAAATAATGGTTGATCATACTCAACGGCTTCACCATCTTGGCACAGCACACTCAACACGTTGCCTTCGTCAGGAGTATTTAATTCATTAAAGAGCTTCATACTTTCAATTTGGCCAAGAACTGCACCGGCTTTAACGTTATCACCAATCTTAACCGGCTGTTCATTAGCATGGAAGATGCCAATCATCGGGCTATTAACTGTGATCGTACCGTCCGCCTCATCGTTGCGATGAAAAGGCATTGAAATATCTTTTCGATCTAGCTCGATTTCGGTGTCGTCGATTTTCAACCGTGCATGTACAAAATCCATCTTCGTCAGATCATTTATTATCTTTTCTAATTGTTGAGAATTCATTTTACGCCCCTAGAATTTGATAACCATGCTGCCATAATCCAACCCAGCACCAAAGCCACTGATCAGCACCTGTTTGCTTCCAGATACATCAAGTTGTGCCAACGTTACCGGAATTCCAGCTGAAGAGGTATTGCCATATTTTTCCACGGTATGAGGGAATTTTTCGAATGGAATATCTATTTTATCGGAGATTGACTCGATAATCCGTAGGTTCGCCTGATGGCAAACAACATAATCAATCTTATCAGGACTAATTGATGAAGAATTCAATAACGTGGTAATTTGTTTTGGAACCGTATTTGTTGCAAATTCAAAGACTGCCCGCCCATTTTGGTAGAAGGCATCTGTTCGAGGATAACTATCTTTATCAATTTTCTTTAAAGGACTAACTCTGCCACTATGGATCGTATCTGCTTGTGAACCATCAGATTGAATTTTCTCCGCAATCAAGAATTCATCAGATTCATTTTCAGAACGGCTGAGAATTGCTCCACCAGCTGCATCACCAAAAAAAACCGCAGATGTTCGATCTTGAAAATCCATCATTTTAGAATTCACTTCTGCACTAATAACCATTGCATGTCTAAAAGTACCGCTAGTCATCATTTTATCGGCAATACTTAACCCGAATACAAATCCAGCACAAGCCGCACTGATATCAAACGCCATTGCGTTAGTTGCACCAATTTTTCCTTGAACGATACAGGCAGTAGCTGGCGTTAGAGAATCTGGTGTGATCGTTGAGACAATAATTAAGTCAACTTCATCAGCTTGTAAATTGGCTTTTTTAAGTAGCTTTAGCGCAACATTGGCTGCTAAATCCGAAGTGTTTTCATCATTCATTGCATAGTGTCGTGAGTGAATGCCCGTATGTGATACTATCCATTCATCACTAGTTGGCATGATTTCTGCCAGGTCGTCATTAGTAACAACTTTACTTGGTACATATCCCGCTAGTGCGCTAATCTTGGCAAATGCCATGTGCTACTCCCCGCTTCCTTATAAATTAAAAACCACTCTATTTTAGCGTAGTGACTTACAAAATACTACTGATTAACATTTAAAAAAGCGTTAATATCACTGATATTTAATGTTTTCCTCGTTACAAGACTGCATTGCTTTATTTATCGATTAAAATAAAAAGTTCCGTTTGACTGATTTCTTTCATCTGAAATCAATTAACGAAACTCAATATAACATAATTCTACATTCTCTTGACTATTAGTTAATATGTTCTTGTTCTGGCAAAACTGGCTTTGCAAAATAATATCCTTGTTGTCGATAAATACCATATTTATCAACAGAATATTTAGATTCATCCTCAGTTTCAACGCCCTCTAGAACAAATTCAAGATTATTTTTTTCGGCAATATCGTGCCAAAATCCGATTCTCTCTAAAAGTTGGTCTGGATCATTAGTTTTGCGTAAATTCTGAATTGCAAACTTAATTCCATCAATGAATGGAAACATGTTTAGTATCAATTCATAACTATTATCACTACCAACGTCATCCAAATAAACTTTGATGCCTGATTCATGATAAAGAGCACTAATTTTCTTAATAATATTTAGACTGGGTGCATCCATAACCTCGATCACAAACTCACTTATACGTGGCTCATGACGTTTAAACCGCGCCAAATCCTGCGCAATTTGTGAATCACTGAATTGTTGTGAAGTTAAATTGATATTTACACCTGTACAATCATTATGATTAAGGACCTGTTTAACTAGGCTGATCTGGGTTGTAACTGGAATTTCAAAATTGTCAGGCAATAGCCATTGGTTGCGATCAAATTCACGTAGCAACATTTCGTTTAACAATAATGGATGGTCCGGTTTGCTGGCGTCAACAATTGGCTGAACAAAGTAACGATAAGTGGGAAACCAATTAGTCGCTTCCTTCGCATGTTGAGCAACACCTTCAACAGTAATCGCATCTCGTCCTAATTTGCTGCGTGTCAGACTTTTATTAGCCCGGCCATAGGCGTCATCGATTGTTTCGTCAACGGTCTGCACCTGTGTTGCGCCAATCGAAACTGTCATTGACAGAGTTTTATAATTATAATCGAATGTGTGTGTCCGAATTGTATCCCAGCAATCCAACAAAATAGGTGCAGTATCTACGGTGGAAGCATTCATAAAAATAATGTTAAATTCTTCCCCGCCAGATCTGAATAAATGATAAACGGTCGCATATTGCTGCAAAACGGTTTGTAGGAGCGTTTCAAATTCAGATAAAATGACGTTAGCTCCGAGATGTCCAAATCGCTCATTGATGCTAGTAAATTTATCAATATCTACAATTGCTAAGGTCATCGGTTTATGCCCCTGCTTGGACATGTTAAATAAACTGCTAATATCTCTCTCATATGATGCGTATAGATCAGTTGGGGTCAAATCGGTTTGCCTATCATCTGACATTGAAAGACGGTGTCTATACTCAATAATCCAATAAACACACGTCAACAAAGTCATTAACATATAAACAATAATATTGGACCAAATAAAACTACTATTAAGCTTAACGTTGGGAAATGTGAGCCAAAACCCAAGAGAAACATATAATCCTGCTCCCAAACAAAAACTCAATCTATACTTAATATCACTCATCCACGTACGAATCGCTACTAATAGAACAAATAACCCAAACATAGTTAGAACATTTTGCACCGAAAATAGATTTGATAAATGGTATGCTCCCCAAATCAAAAATAGGACCGCACACCTGGCAAAATATTCAATTGAGTTTATTCGGCGATCCAATACCGGAAACGCAATTAAAAATACACCAATACTAGCGTAAATCCAAGAATTATTATAAACATACAAACTGGTAAAACTTATAATTGCCGCAAGAACCCACACAACTGCCGGTAAGCAGATTCTAATCAAGATATTTCGTGTAGCAGTTTCACTTGTATTTATCTCCAGCAAATTCCAAAGTTTCGTGTATGCAACCACAATTATCGTGACAAATGCTGCAGCAAAAATCATTAAAACTAATTGCGGTAAAAATTCATCAGCTGTCAAATTCAATTCCCCCTTATAGTCTAAAGGTGTCGATAATTAGATGAAATCTAATTGACATTAATTTATCCCCAAAAAACTGATTTACCATTTTTTAAATCAATTCAAAGTATATACGTACTTATTTTATTACGTTTATATTTTTGTGACAAGTATCAAACAGTTAAATATGTTAATTTTCTGAAATTATCAAAAAATAAAAGAGCTACTTCAAAATGAAGTAACTCTTTTATCAATTTATGCGGCGAAGAGGACTTGAACCTCCACGGTCATAATTGACCACAAGATCCTTAATCTTGCGCGTCTGCCAGTTCCGCCACCGCCGCATCAACGAATAATATCATAGCAAACTATTCGTTAGTTGACAAGGTCAAATTACAAAAATCACTTAATTTCCTTTAACCTGCCGCCACATTTGCCACATACGTAACGTCGTGTGTTAAATCGACGATGTCGAATAATAATCGTGTGACAACTTTGGCACTGATACTGAACCACATGCTGACGAGCCGTTGTCAACGGTGCATAACGACTTCCGCCAACTTGAACCAACAATTTCTTAAAATCTTGACTTCGGTGATGATAATCACGTCCGGTTAAGTGCAAATGGTAGTGACACAGCTCGTGTAAAACAACACCCTTGAGTGTATGCTCGTCAAACTGTTCAATCATTAGAGGATTGATATCAATATGATGATCACTAAGGTGATAACGACCACCAGTAGTTTTTAACCGACGATTAAATACAATTTTGTGAACAAATGGCCGATTAAATAATTCTAATGACCATTGCATTGTCAGTTTTTGTAATTGCTCATTTGTCATGCGACTGGCTGATCCTTTGGTTCAATCATTGTGAGTTGAACCCGTTGTCGGTCAACATCAACCGAATCAACCCATACATCAACAATATCGCCTACTGCAACAATTTTACGAGGATCTCTCGTGAACTTGCGACTAAGTTTGGAAACGTGGACCAATCCGTCATGCTTAACACCGACATCCACGAATGCGCCAAAATCAACAACGTTTCGAACAGTGCCTTGAAGCTTCATCCCCGTTTTTAAGTCCTCAATAGTCAAGACATCCTTACGTAATAACGGAGTCGGCATATCATCACGTAAATCACGTCCTGGTGCTTGGAGACTAGCCTTAATATCTTTAACAGTTTCCGCTCCTAGACCAGTTTCATCAATCAACTGTTGGTCGTTCAACTGGTTAATTTTCTGATTTTGTTGCGTATCTCCAATTTGTGCGACGCTCACTCCAGCAAGCTCCAAAATTTTTTTTGCGGCTGAATAACTCTCGGGGTGCACATCGGTATTATCAAGTGGATTTTTACCATCAATAATTCGTAAAAATCCTACTGATTGTTCGTATGCCTTGGGCCCCAGTCGAGGAACCTTCTTCAACTGTGCACGACTATCGTATCGTCCATTCTCATCACGGTAGTGCACAATATTCAGGGCAATCGTCTTAGACAACCCAGAGATGTGAGTCAACAACTGGTAGCTAGCCGTGTTAAGGTTCACACCAACCTGATTGACAGCTCGTTCAACCACTGCATCAAGTTCATTATCTAAATCCTTATTTGGTAAGTCGTGCTGATACTGGCCAACGCCGACAGACTCGGGATTAATTTTAACAAGCTCTGCCAATGGATCTTGCAGTCTGCGTCCAATACTAATCGCACTTCGCTGTTCAACGTGCAGATCGGGAAATTCGTCACGAGCTTCTTGACTTGCAGAATAAACAGAAGCCCCCGCTTCATTAACAATCACGTAGTAAACTGGTCGGTTTATTTTTCCTAGTGCAGTTGAAACAAATTGTTCAGACTCTCGACTCGCAGTACCATTACCAATCGCAATCATCTCAACGCCGTACTTTTCAATTAAATCGATTAATTGCCCTTCAGCCGCATCTCGTTTACTTTGGGGAGCCGGTTTATGTGGGTATATAACGTCCTTAGTTAAAAATTTACCATTTTGATCAATCACTGCCAATTTACATCCTGTTCGATACGCAGGGTCGAAACCTAGGACAATTTTACCCTTCATGGGCGCTTGCATTAGCAAATGGTAAAGGTTCTCTCCAAACACGCCAATGGCTTGTTCCTGGGCCTGTTCTGTCAATGTGTGACGTAATTCGCGCTCAATGGCAGGCCCGATGAAACGTTTGTACGAATCTTCATATGCCTCTTCAATAAATTGTGAAGATTCGCTTTCTGGGCGATGTCCAATTAGACGAAAATGCAAATAATTTTCAACTGGAGATTCATCAACGTCAAACTTAACACTCAGGACCTTCTCTTTTTCACCACGATTAATTGCCAACACTTGATATGAAGATAGATTAACGAGTCGTTCTTCAAATTCATAATACTGTTGATAGACACCCATTTCGTCAATGCTTTTACCGCTTTTCTTAACACTGGTAACCATTTTAGCGTGCTGCATTGTGTAATTACGCACCCAATTACGGATATTAGCCACTTCACTAAAAGTTTCTGCTAATATTTCGTGTGCACCATCAAAAACATCGCCAATGGCAGGAAGACTTTTATCTGCGTCAACATATTGTTTGGCTTGTGTTGCTAGATCGCCTTGTTTGAATGACATGATCCAATTGGCTAATGGCATTAAACCGTGTTTCTTTGCGATCATCGCCTTTGTTTGTCGCTTTTGTTTATACGGTAAATATAAATCTTCAACATCTTGAATTTTTTCTGCTTGGTTAATTTGCGTACTTAACTGCTTGGTCATTTTACCTTGCTCAGCAATGCTGTTGAGTACAGCTTGTTTACGATCCTGCAGTGCCGTGACGCGCTTATATTCATTCTGAATTGATAAAATTTGAACCTCATCCAGGCTGCCAGTTACTTCCTTACGGTACCTTGCAATGAACGGAATCGTATTTCCTTGGTCCAAAAGATCAAGAACTGCACCAATTTGGTGCTGAGATGCATCATCAATTTGCTTACTAACTAAATTTACTAATTGTTCTTCCATCTAACTTAAAATGCTCCTTACTGCAGAAAACGAGAAAACAGGCCTCTAAGATGCCCAAATGAAAACAGACAATCAGTATACTGTACACTTCAACATATTGATTTTTCTGTTACATGGCAAGTTTCTAACCTGTTTTCAACATTTCACTTTTTAACTGAGAAATCCATCTACACCTAATAAAATACGATAATTGTCTTACATATTCGATAAAGGTGATATTTTAGCGCCACCATTCATCATATACACTGATAGGCAAATGCCTCTTGTGTTGAGTTCTTGTGTACCATGACTCAATTTTTTCAGCCGCTGTGTCGTCAATCTCACGGCCCTCAAGATAATCGTCAATTTGATCGTACTTCACGCCCAAAGCAACCTCATCAGGCAGCGCCGGCCGATCATCTTCTAAATCAGCCGTTGGAACTTTGATGTACAGTTTCTCTGGCGCATTAAGTTTCTTTAATAACTGTTTACCCTGACGTTTATTTAAGCGCCACAATGGTGTTATATCAGCACCACCATCACCAAACTTTGTATAAAAACCGGTCACAGCTTCAGCAGCATGATCCGTTCCAACCACCGCACCACGAGTTTGACCAGCAATCCCATATTGAGCAATCATGCGTTGACGCGCTTTAATATTACCCTTATTAAAATCACTGATTTCTAGATGATTTGCTTGCAACGCTTTTTCCATCGCATCAGCAGCATCCTTAATATCGACTCTCATGATCTGATCTGCTTGCATAAATTCAATGGCTTCCATGGCGTCAGATTCATCAGCCTGATTACCATATGGTAGACGTACTGCGATAAATTGGTAGTCGTCATTACCTGTCTGTTTACGCAAATCAGTGACCGCCATTTCGGATAATTTACCCGCTAAAGTTGAGTCCTGGCCTCCTGAAATACCAAGTACTAATGTTTTTAAACCAGTCTTCACAAGGTAATCTTGCAAAAACGAAACACTTCGATTTATTTCTTCGTCAACATTAATTGTTGGCTGCACCTTTAATGCATCAATAATTGTTTGTTGTAAGGGTCGCATCAGTGAGCCTCCTTAAAATTTTAAATGATTAACGTAATCATGCATATCGTGAAGAATCATCATCTTATTGTCATAACACTTCTGCGACAAGTCAACGGGATATATTTGTGGATTTAAGTCTCGCTTATATTCATCCCACAATAAATCCAGATGAGTAGCAGATGAACGCTTAATTTGCTGCAAAGATGGCTGGTTGTAAACCAATTTTCCATCTTTATAAATATGCTGCAGAATTGGCCGAGCTTCAAAACGTTCAATTGTCTTATTAATATACGTGTAATCAGGACTAAACATAAAAATACTATCCTGCTTGCGTGGGTCCTCGTCGGCTAGGGTAACATAGTCACCTTCTGACTTGCCGTCTGCTAAGTCAGTGATTCTCCATACTTGCTTTTTACCAGGAGTTGAGACTTTAATCGCATTGCTGGAAATTTTAATCGTATCTACCATTTCACCGGTCACATTTTCAAATGAGACCAACTTGTAAACTGCTCCAAGGGCCGGCTGATCATATGCGGTAATTAGCTTAGTACCAACTCCCCATACATCGATCTTGGCCTTTTGCATCTTTAAGTTCATGATGGTCTTCTCATCAAGATCGTTTGAAGCATAGATTTTGGCGTTAGTAAAGCCAGCTTCATCTAACATCTCACGAACTCGTTTTGAAATATATGCCATATCGCCACTATCAATTCGAACCCCTTGGAAATTAATTTTATCGCCCATTTCCTTAGCAACTCGAATGGCACTCGGCACACCACTTTTAATTGTGTCAAAAGTATCCACCAAAAAGACACAATCATAATGGCTTTCAGCATAAGCTTTAAATGCCTCATAGTCACTCATATACGCTTGTACCAGTGCATGCGCATGTGTGCCACTAATTGGGATATCAAACAGTTTGCCTGCACGGACATTGCTGGTAGCATCAAAGCCGCCAATATATGCAGCTCTGGTTCCCCATACAGCCGCATCCATTTCCTGGGCACGACGAGTACCAAATTCCAACACCGGGTCGTCGCCAACTACAGATTTGATCCGTGCTGCTTTAGTGGCAATCAAAGTTTGATAATTAACAATGTTAAGTAGCGCTGTTTCCAGTAACTGTCCCACAAGTAGTGGAGCATCCACCTGCATAATCGGTTCATTGTTGAATACAAGGTCACCTTCAACCGCACTATTAATCGATCCTTCGAACTTAAAATCCTTCAAGTAGTCCAAAAAGCCGTCATCAAACTGGTCAGTACTTCTTAAATATTCAATATCACTATCAGAAAATTTTAGTTGTTCAACATATTCAATGACACGCTGTAACCCTGCAAATATCGCATAACCGTTACCAAAAGGCATTTGTCGAAAATATAGTTCAAAGACTGCACGACGATTGGCAATTCCCTTTTTCCAGTAGGTCTGCATCATGCTAAGCTCATAGGCGTCAGTATGGAGTGTAAGGCTGTCATCTGGATACTGGTAATTCAATGTTGTTCTCTCCATTCTCTCGGTGCTGTTATTTTTCTAGTACAAACTCAAATCTGTCACCCACATATTGCGTATGGGTATACTCAAACGGCCGACCATCCTGTAAATACGAAATTTGGCGTAGCCGCAACAGGGCTTCTCCACGCTTAACGTGCAAGTATTCAGCAATCTTTTCTGAAGCTGACATGGCTGATACTGTTTGAATAGCCCTTCTTGGATGCAATCCAGCTTTTTCCTCAAGTGCTTTGTAAAGTGAAGTTGTAACCTCTTCTTTGCTAAAGCCTTCAATTAAATCGGCCGGTACTGCAGTTACTTCATAGCAAATTGGAACATTGCTACCGTAACGAATCCGTTCCATTCTCAAAACCTTTTTACTACCGTCCAACTGTAATCGTTCAATTTCACTTTGTGACGGTGTCATTAAGTGATAAGAAATTGTCTTACTGGAGGGGACTTTACCAGCAGCTAACATTAAATCAGTAAAGCTGGTTACACCAGACATTTTCTCTTGAACTTTACGATTTGCAACAAACGTCCCCGAACCAACGTGACGCTCCAGGATCCCGTCATCAACTAACGTTTGAATTGCTTGTCGCAAAGTCATTCGACTAACGTTAAATAGTTCTGCCAACTCTCGTTCAGCCGGAATTCGTTCACCAACTCGCCACTTTCCGTTTTCAACATCTTGTTTTATCTGATTATGAATCTGGATATATACCGGTGATGTCATCACGCCGCTCCTTTCATCGTGACCTTGACTGAATTATTACTTACGATTATCAAACAACCGACCGTAACTGTAAACACATTCGACGTTTAAATTACCGTTTAAAACGTTTAAATCAGCATCTTTACCAATCTCAAGAGTCCCTTTTTGATCTAGGCCAAACTCGGTGGCTTGATTAACAGATGACATTAAGACTGCTTCTTCAATAGAACATCCTGTAAAACTAATTACATTTTTAAATGCATCATTAAATGTCAACACTGATCCCGCTAGATTGCCAGACTCTAAACGTGCTTGTTTATCCTTAACGATTACTTTTTGTCCGCCAAGTTCACTGATTCCTTCAGGCATTCCCTTTGCTCGCATTGAATCAGTTACCAGTTCAATTTTGTAGGGACCTTTTTGATCAAAAGCTAATTTAATCATATCAGGAACGATATGGAAGCCATCGCAAATCAGCTCACAGTATAAATCATCTTCAAGCATTGCGTGTCCCGTAACACCAGGCTCGCGGTGCTTAAACTCTCGCTGTGCATTATACAGGTGAGTAATGTGAGTAGCACGACTGGCTAGCATTTGTTCACGAGTTGCATTGCTATGACCCGCCGCAGGGACAATTCCATGTGACAAACAGTAATCTTCAAACTTACGGGCACCCTTATCTTCTGGGGCGTAAGTGATAACACGAATTCGATCCCCTGATATTTGATTCCACTGATCCAGTAAACCAACATCTGGATCCTTAATATACTTACCAGGTTGTGCACCCTTGTATATTTCTGCAATAAATGGTCCTTCAAGATGAGTACCCTGAATGACAGGATTTTTTTCCGCAGCTTTAGCAACACCCTGCATTGCGTGTGCAATGTTTTCGTTAGACTGAGTCATTGTGGTTGGAAAGATCGTGGTAATTCCCTCGTGCACCATTTTATTTACCATTTCGTCGATCTGTTTTTCATCACCATCCATGGTATCAAAGCCGTAGCCACCATGCGTGTGTACGTCGATGAATCCCGGTACAATCTTTTTTTGATTAACAAATTCAACTTGGTCACCAGCTTGAGCCCGATACTCGCTCATTGGGCCAATACCTTCAATTTGTTTGTCAAATCGGACGTAGCCGTCATGAATTACTTCTAATCCTGTGTAAACTTCCGCGTGCTTTAGTACAATACTCACCGTAATTGTCTCCCTATTATTTACTTTTATCGATTAACCGTGGCATCAATGCCCTTGATGACAGAGTTCATAAACCCTGCTTCTTCCATTGCTAACAAGCCAGCAACCGTGCTTCCACCCGGTGAGCAAACTGCATCCACAAAGTCCATCGGTGTTTGGTTCTTTGAATTTAATACCATATGTGAAGATCCTTGTAACGTCATCGCTGCAATTTCAGTAGCTTCCTTTTTAGTCAATCCGTACTTTACCCCAGCACGACTCAATGCGTCAATAAAGAAGTCAACATATGCTGGCCCACTGCCAGCAATCGCACTAAAAATTGCAAATTTACTTTCTTGTTGCCAGCTAACCTCGCCAAGAACCTCAAATGTCTTCACAGCTACTGCTTTTTTGTCGCCTATTAAAGCATCATTATCGGCTAAGGCCGTCATTCCCACATTACCTTCAACATTAATATTTGGCAAAGCACGTAAAATTGGTATTGATGTTCCGATCACATTTTCAATTTCCGTGACACTTAAGGACCCGATAATTGAAATGAGTGTTTTATCAGCAAGTTGGCTCTTAATTTCATTCAAAACCACAACTGCTGCATTGGGTATTACAGCCAGCACCACTATATCAGTTTGTTTGGCCACCTCAATGTTTGAATCAACGGCAACGACCCCAGTTTCTTTAGCAAATGGTTCGTAGGTCGTTTGGTGCGTACTATGAACATAGATGTCGGAAGGGTCAAATTGATTAGCATTAATTAGTCCCTTAATAATCGCTTGTGCCATTTCTCCAACGCCGATAAATCCAATTTTCATGTTGTTACCCTCCTAATAAGGTTTCAAATTAAATAGGTGCATCCGATACATTTCCCTATAATGATACAACAAAAAGCGTTTCATCGCCGTAATTTAAGTTAAAAAATAGCTGTAGCATGTGACAAATCCACTTTTGGTAAGTTTACTGTTTTCTTTTTTGCTTTTTCTGTTCACTTTTTACCCTGTATGACGAAACGTGAATCAAAGGACTGAACCACATCATATAACAAACCCCCACCTAATCCCTAAGACCATGGGATTAGGTGGGGGTTTGTTATATGAGACGGTTCAAAACGTCCTTGGATTCACTCTACTATTTTGCCATCCTGTTCAATCGCCATCATTGCCACTTCGTTTAGAAAGTTTACCGGTCGGTTGTATCTTGGATGGAAAAACATGTCTGTTAGTGCCAAGTCTTCAATTGTATTATGATTTTGAATCGCCAACGAGACTGTATTAGCTGCCTGCGTTACATCGTGTGGGCACCTTATTTGAATTCCTAACACTCTATGGTTATCAGCATGATACACCAATGTCACCAAAATATTAGCATTGTCTTTCATAAAAGTTGCCCGATATGGACCATCATACGTTACACTTTTAGTCGGTATATTCAGCTTATTAGCAATTCTTTGGGTTATACCGGCTGACGAATACGTTGTGTCAAATATACTAAGAGCCGTTGTTCCTTGTGCACCACGATCCTTTAACTGATATCCGTTGATATGCAGCGCAGCGATTTTAGCTTGGCGAATTGCATTTGTTAGCTGTGGTAAATATTGCTGCTGATTTGTCGCATTTTGACGAGTCGTTCGCACATCGCCGATTGCATAAACATCATGATTCGAAGTTTGTTCAAAATCATTTGTAATAACTGCACCACGTCGATCTAACTTAACTTGTCCTCGTACTAAAGACGAAAGTGGCATAAATCCAGTGCAGACAATCGCCAGGTCGTACGATGTTTTACGATTATCTGACACAATTTCTAAATGATCACCGTGGTCAACAAAACTTGACACTGAATCGTTTAAATAAACCTGAACACCATGATCAGTCAGCAATTGGCACACCGTTTCCGCCATCGGCTCATCATAATAATGATTAAGCAAATACTTGCGACTTTGGTACAGTGTCACATCATGCTCAGAACATAGAGCTTCTGCCAGTTCGACTCCCAGATAACCACCACCCGCTATAGCAATTGATTTCATCCCCACCAAGGTTTTAACAAGTTCTTGGGTAGTATCATAATTTTTAACAAGTTTCACTTTGTTACTGGTGACGCCAATGATTGGTGGCACTGTCACAACGGAACCAGTCGCTAGTATTAGCTTGTCATATGTATCCATAAATTGACGATTGCTATCTAGGTCTTGCACTAGAACTTCGTGGTTTTGGACATCAATTTTTAAAACATCATGCTTCAGCTGCATGTTAACGCCTAGCTTTGTAAAATCAGATGCTGAAGATAGAGCAAGCGAGTCTAGGTGTTTAATCTTTTTACTTAAAAAAAGTGGAACCCCTGCGTCTACAAAGGCAACTTTAGTGCTTCGTTCGTAAACTGTTACATCTACATGATCATTACTTGATTGAATCAGCTGGCTAACAGCCGTTGTCCCTGCGATAGTTGCACCAATGATAATAACCTTCATTATTTTTCACCCCAAATTTAATGATACTTTCCATTTAAAGTACATACGTATAAACTATGCTATAATGCAATTGTTTGCAATATCGAACGTCGTTAGGAGCTATTTATTTTGACAACAGATGAACAACCACTTTATCGTTACTTTGCACAACCAAAGGTTAACTCATTTCTTAAATCAATCGTTGGCTGTGAGCTGCTATTAAAACTTCATACTTCAGAAGGATGGCGACAACCAGAAGATTTTAACCAAGTTCCCAGCTACATTGTGGCGGACCGTCTGGTAAAATCAACCGAAGTATTGGCATCCAAAATTGGCAACGTTTCGGTTAATTTAAGTACGATACAACTCATTAACCCATTAATTAGAAACGCTTTGCTCAAAGCGCAGACTAACTTGCGGCCAGTCAGATTGGTGATTGAAATGATTGAAGAAGATAATGGTGTCTAAATCCAAGATCCTAGCGTGTTAGACGCGGTCAAAAGTTTCACCGATAACGGGCTCAGCTTTTCGATTGATGATGTTGATTCAGGTCAAAACACGTGGGAACATATTCAACCATTACTACCTTATGCTACTGAATTTAAGTACGCTCTGCAAAACCGTAATGAACATCTCAGCGATCCTGACGCTAGGAAGAGAATTCAAGTGTGGCAGCAACGTGCCGATCAATTCAACATTCAGCTAATTGTAGAAGGAATAGAAGATTCATCAGACGTTAAATGGGCTGACAAAATGCAACTAGATCTACGCCAAGGATACCATTATGGCAAGCCGTCTTTAGTCCGGTTAAAGGACAGCGATCCAGACAACTAAATTAATCTGAATGGTCAGTTTCTTCGCATTTACTTAGTGCTGCTACTGACCATCTTTTTTCTTTCCGGGCTAACCCAAGTACCAATGCCGCGCCCCATAATCGTTTGCCAAGCTGGAATAAAGGTCGTAATAATAGTGATGGGATTAACCATCCAATAAAATAACATATAGAGTGGCGCAAAAATCAAGTACTTAAATTTGGCGCCGTGATGATCCAAAATCAGTGCCGCTAGTAATTGTAAAAAGCCAGCCATCATTTCAAATGTGACAAAAATAAATGACATGTAAAACGCATGAAAAAATCTTTCCCAGTCACCCTCAATGATGAATGAAACAATCGTAAATATAAAAATCAGCATCGTGATCGCAAAAAAGAATGACCACATAATGGACAGTGTTGAATCAACAAACATCGATAATTGATATCGATGTTTTATTGGATGGAAGAAAAACTTTTTGAAGTTAGTCAACCATACCTCTGTACCTCCCTGTGCCCAACGCTTACGCTGCTGATATAAATCCTTAATTGTTTCTGGTACATTCATATGAAACACAATGTTAGGGGCAAACCGCGGGACGGCACCAATCATTTGGTGATCCCAAGCAATACTAATATCTTCAGTTGCCCGATCCTGACGAAACCCACCGACATCAATCAGAAAGTCTTTACGATACAAAGTATTGGCTCCGCTATACGCATACATCGAATCATTAACAGCACTCTGACTACGTTTAATAACACCCACAATACTTGAAAATTCGACGGTTTGTGATTTACAAATTAATTTTGTCCTATTTTGAACGTCCATATTGGCGGTGACTGCTGATGTATTCATGTCACGATCATGGATGAAGTAATTCATATACTTCATTAATGCATCCGGCTCTGGGATAGTATCTGCATCGTTACTCAAAATATATTCACCTTTAGCAAAATGCATGCCAATATTGAATGCGTGAGCTTTTCCCTTATTTTTTAGGATCGTAATCATTCGTAAACGCGGATATTCGTCAGCCAGTTTCATTACAATGTCTTTGGTTTTATCCGTAGAACCGTCATTCATAATTAAAATTTCATAATTAGTGTAATTCAAATTATCAAACAGATACCGAATTGTTGATTCAATCATGATTTCTTCGTCGTGAGCTGGAATCATAATTGTTACCCATGGTTGTTTTTTTACGGGAAGCACTTCCCAGTTGTCATCATACTGAGTATTTCTAAGAAACCGGTAAGACAATGAACCACAAAACCAGAAGAAAGATCCAATAATTGGATAAAGGCATAGGACTAGTAGGAAAATGTTTATAATCGTGCCACTAGTCGTACTTTCAAAAAGATGATTAATCATTGTCATTATTTGATCTTCCTAATTAATTTCATTGCTGTGCTGTTCCTTAAATAGATCCTTGATTTCATGGGTGTCCAAGTTTTGTTCTGGCTTAACTTCATAAAAACGGACAGAATGACAAAATTCCGGTGATCCAAACTGTTGATCAAAGAAATCGCTCACTTCGTCTTCTCTTTCGTGTTGCCCAATTGGGTCAAACGTTGGCCATTGTTCAACCAGCCGGTCGCGCTTCCGGTTCTGAATAATCGTCATAAAAACGGAATATACTAATACCATCGCAAAACAGAATAATAGTAAAATACCAATAAACTTAATTTCAAAGAAGCCTTCTGAATAACTCCACCAAGGTTTGATTCGACCAGTCTGCAACCCAATGTAGCTACGTGCAGTAATTATAATGGGCACGACAACACAGACCCAGCCAATTAGTGCAACTAGGGTCTGCTCAATCTTTAGCAACCAGTGTCCATGTTCAAAATACTTATCAGTGTACAACTGTTGTCCTATTTTTTCTGTTTTTTCATTCATTGACTCACCTCACTAATCAATTAACGGATTTTTCGGCTTACCAAATCTGTATCCCTGTAGTTCTCCAATCTGTAATTGTTGCGCCAAATCTTCATCCTCTGGATTTTCAACTCTAGTTAAGATCATCTCAAAATTCCACTTTTGTGCTAATTTATTCCAAGACTGTAAATTCAAATCAAGCCACTGAGTCGGATCCTTTTTCCTAAATTCATCCATCACACATTTAACTTGATCAGTAATTGGCAACAACCACTCGATTCTATCGTAAAATTCTTGTGTAGCATCCGCATCATCAATGCAAAACTCCATGCCATAGTACTGAGCTTGCTCAATTTGACTTTTCAGACGTCTCTGCGTGAATCTGGTTAACGAACCAGTTGGTGCATATTCAATGATTAAAGACATGGGATCAATTTTACTAATTGCCCATCGAACAAAATATGAAAATTCTGGGCTTAAAATTTGACTGACTTCAAGATTAATCGATAGCCTCATTTGTTCCCTGGGTAACGACTTAAAGGTCTCTTCAAGTAAACTGATAACTCGCTGAAGCGGCACATCAAGTTCACCTGGTAAAGTCCACTTATTCTGATTTCTTTGTCTTAGCAAACATTCATAGCAGATAACTTGTCCGTGATCACCAACTGTTTCTTGAATGAAATATCGTAGTCTTGCTTGTTCTTCTTTTTCCAAATAATTATTTGAACGTTGACGTGAATAGTAATAGTAAATAATAATTGTGACCATTGCTACAACGAGTGCAATAATACTGATCACTAATAAAAGTAGTTCAAGTTCAGATAACATGCAGTTGTTCCCTTCTATTTTACTCTTACGTGCCAACGTGTTTACCAAGAAATTATACGACGTTTTCTTACCAGTAATTAAGAAAAAAGTTATTTTAACTTATATGTAATATAATTGTAAATTTTGTAGAACCCAATCAAATATAATTTGAGGAAAAAAAACTTATTCCACCTCATAATTACTAATTTAGTGTTTAAATTCATCTAATCCAAACGTGCATTTAAAGGATATTTCTGACCACAAAGGACCACAAGGCTAAAATCCAAATCAAGATTTTGGCCTTGTGGTCCTTATGTTATGCGAGCAAATTGACTTTATTTCCATTCTCTTAGTGCGCTATTAATTTTTTTGAATAAATTTTTCTGCAGCAGATAGCATATCTGCAGTTTGCTGATTGAGCAATGGTGGCAACTTATCAAACGCAAAGTACCTAACACTCAGTGTTTCGTCCGTTACATGATCAAGTTCGTGGCCACCAACCTGTTTTACTAAAAACAATCTCGAAATTGTTTGCGTAATATCGCCGTTGGGATAGTGGACCTCTCCTCGGTCAAAGATATCTATTCGATCAAGAATTTCCACATCAATGCCACTATCCTCTTTGTATTCTCTCACACATGCCTGCGCATATGTTTCTCCAAATTCTAAGTATCCTCCCGGTAAACTCCAGTTACCAGTATCCACTCGTTCATTTAACAAAACCTCGTTATGATCGTTCAACAGAATACCTGCCGCTGTATTCATAATAATTGGACGATGCCCGACCAACTTTCTAATTTCGTGAACATAATCTGCCATTAACATCACCTCGATGATATCGTAGTATATTTTTAAAGATCCGCGAATAAATCATTAAATGATTCAGTCATTGTTGGATGAGCATATATTTGATCGCGCAAAATAGTGGCCGGTGTATGCGTCTGCATTGCCAGTGCAATCAAATTAATTGTTTCGTATGATTCCTCGGCATAAATCGTTGCTCCTAAGATTTCATCCGAATCATTGTCGACAATTGCTTGAAGATACCCACGATCATCACCAATAACCTTGGCCTTTGGTATTGCTCCCGCGGAGAGTGTTAATACCTTAATATTTTTGCCACTCAAGGCTGCCTGAGAAGCTGTCATGCCGATTGTAGAAATAGACGGGTTTAAAAAAGTAGTAGTTGAATACACCGGTCTATTAGCCAATGTCTTATTCTTTGAGCCAAATAATTGGTTATTAACAATTCGATAATCATCAAGAGAAATATAAGTAAACTTAGGCCCACCATTCACATCACCAAGCGCCCAAATATGGTCAACATTTGTTTGTAAAGTATCGTTCGTTAAAATTTCTCCATGCGAACCAATCTTAATAGTTGTGTTTTCTAATCCCAGTCCATCCGTATTGGATCGTCTACCAGTTGCGACAAGCAATGCATCGGCATCGACAATTTTCTTCTCTCCATTTTGTTGATAAATTAATTGAACCCCGTCATTAGTATCCTTTACCTGCATCAAATCCGCTTTTAACTTTAAATCAATACCGTCACTAATCAAATCCTGTTCCACCATCGAGGCAATATTTTCATCTATGTTTTTGAGAATTCGATCAGAATGTCCCAACACCGTTACTGCACTACCAAACTGTTGGTACATAGAAGCAAATTCCAATCCAATTGGACCACTTCCCAGGATGGTTAATTTTTGAGTTTGGTGGTCAGCATCCAACATTTCACGAGAGGTATATACATGACGGCTGCTGTCAATTCCATCAATCGCTGGAATAATTGGTGTTGAACCAGTATTAATAAAAAATTTATCAGCTGTTATTTTTTCTCGACCCGATTCATCAGTTACCTCAATAGTCTGATTATCGATAAAGCTAGCCGTAGCATTCAGTACGGTCACCAGGTCTAAATCAGCAATTTTATGATAGTTAGCATTTCTTAACTTACTAGTTAACTGATTTTTAATTGCTAATGACTTTTCATAATCGACACCACGTTGCGCGTTAATAATCATATTTTTGGTTGGTAAACATGCGACATTAATGCAGGTACCACCATACATTTGTGCATCTTTTTCTATTACTAGCACCTCTTGACCATGCTTTGCTAAAGAACCAGCCAATGTTTTACCTGCCTTGCCGAATCCAATAATCACATTTTCAAAGTGTTTCATTTGTAAGATCCTCCCCGATAAATATAATAGAAGTAATTATCTTAATTATAGTATTAAAATTAGATTTGAAAATTAGTCACTTTAAAGTAACCCCTAAAGGAGAACAGCCATGGACAATCTCTATATTGCTGATAATACTGAATTCACCTGTCCCGTGGAAGCAACCACCAGTCTGATAGGCAGAAAATGGGTGCCAACAATATTACTGACACTTGATGCATCGCCGAAACGGTTTGGCGCATTAAAATCTGAAATTGCTGATTGCAGTAAAAAGATGCTCATTCAGCAACTGAACTTACTGTTGGAAAATAATTTAGTTATTAACATCAAAACAGTCGATAACAATAGCACGGAGTCCACATACATGCTATCATCAATGGGACAATCTCTGATGCCAATTGTCAAAAGCATGCGCAACTGGGGCAATAATAACCTAGCTTGTGAACGTTAAAGTCGAGTTTATTAATCTACTCACTTTCATTTTAAATTTATCAACATCTGTTAATTTACCCCATTGGTGATAAACTGTGAGAAACAACTAAGTATTGTGAGGAGGGTTCGTATGCCAGATTTGCGGGTTCGACGAACACTAAAATCAATCAAACAAGCTTTTATAGATTTAGTTAACGAAAAAGGATTTGAAGACGTTACAGTCACTCAAATTGCTGATCGTGCAGTAATCAATCGGCTCACATTTTATAAACATTATGAAGACAAATATGACTTGGCCCAAAAACTGATTATTAGGTTTGGCGATGATTACGAAGAAATGGTGGTCAAGCGAAACCTCTTGGCCAGAAAAGACCTATCCTTTTCGCAAACTTTTCACATTCTCGGGCCAGAATTACAGTCGATGTTTATTACGAGAAATGAAGAAGTAAAGGCGCTAAAAACGCTGCAAATTGGCTCATTAACCTTAGAGTCAGAAATTCAACAGGTTTTATCGAAAAACATTAGTCATTTAATCCATCACGATACTTCAGTACTTGAAAAATATGTACTCTCATCAGCAATCACAGGTTTAATTAACTACATCATTGATATGGAGAAACTGCCGAACTATAAGGAACTGCAACAGTTGCTTGCAGATGTAGAGAAAATATTTGATTTTACAAATTAAGATCAAAAATGGAATAACCGTTTTATGGACGTAACGAAAAGCCCTCAAGATCAAGAATCCAAATTAGGATTTTGGCCTTGAGGGCTTAATTTGACTGGAAAACCTGGTTTATTCCAACCCTTTTAATGACTTACTTTTATGCTTTTTTAACAGTTTCACTATCTTTCGAAGCTTCACGATTACGCATTTCCATTTCAATTTCTTCAAGCGTTTTGCCTCGAGTTTCCGGTACCATGAAAATAACAAAGAATATTGAAACAATGGCAAAGAAAGTGAAGACGGCAAACGGTCCTCCAACATTGTTATGGAAGGTTGCCAGTAATACAAGGAAGAACTGAGAAACAATAAAGTTACCAATCCAGTTAGCGGCAGAACCAATTGAATTACCAACACCACGAACATTCAATGGGAATATTTCACCAATCATTAACCAGCAAATTGGTCCCCATGAAACGGCAAATCCGAAAATATAAACGGCAATTAGGATCATTGTCGGCACGGCTGCCGCCTTAACGTCCAACGTGAAGTTCAGTACTGACAAAGTACCAATCGCAAGGGCCATCACAATTGACCCAAATAAAAGAATTGTGCGGCGGTTAAATTTGTCCATGATCTTGTAAGCGAGTAACGTGCAGACAAAGTTAACGACACCAATACCAACTGAAATCCAAATGGCATTACCTTCCGCAAAACCAAAGCCTTTAATAAAGACCTGTGGCAAGAAATAAATAACTGAATTAATACCAACTAGTTGCTGTAAAAACATTAATCCAATTGCCACAATGACGGCTGGACGCGCAAATGTAAATAATTCCCTTAGTCCACCCTTTGGCTGATTGGCGACCGCCTGAATCTCTGATAATTCCTTATCAGGATCTTCATCAGTATTTTCACGTAGTTCATGCAAAACAGTCCGAGCTTCATCAACCTTGCCTTTTTCAACCAAGAATCGTGGAGATTCAGGCAAAATTAGTGAACCAATAAATAGTATTGCAGCAGGGATCAATGCTGATCCAAGCATCCAACGCCAGTCACGAATACCCAACAAATTATGACCTAAGAATCCCAAATTGGAAACATATGCAAGCAAAATACCTAAGGTAACCATTAATTGAAACATTGTCCCCAATGATCCACGATGAGGTGCATCGGCTAATTCTGCCAAATAAGCGGGTGTTAACGCCGAAGCTGACCCGACGGCAAAGCCTAAAATAATTCGTGCGGTGATCATTGAAACAAACCCTGACGCCGTCATTGATAATCCAGAACCTAGTAAGAACAAAATTGATGCAAACAGCAATAACTTTTTTCGCCCAAACTTATCGGATAGTGAACCAATGGAAAGCGCACCAATGGATGATCCAATCAAAACAGACGAAGTAATAAATCCTGTTTGCTCAACGTTCAATTTAAAGTCACTTTCGATCAGTGAGGAGGCTCCAGAAATAATACCAGTATCAAAGCCAAACAATAGTCCTCCTAATGCACCAAAAACGAAAATAAAAAATATACTTAAATGTCGAGTACGCAATGTAATCTCTCCCCCTTAAAAAGTTATAAGCCTTTCAACGGATCAAATTATATCCTCTTCAAAGTTTTATGCAAGCGATTTCATTTGTGAAAAAAAGCGCTAATTAGTCAATCATCCTTTGGTCTACTATCCATTTGCTTAATATTTTGTTAATAAAGTGCATATGAACACCATACTAATTATGTTGATAGGTGCAACTATCCCCTGTATCTTTTTTTAATCAATAATCTTCACAAACCGACAATCGCCAATACTTTTATTTTGTTAGTAATGATTTATTTCATAAATTTTATCGTTAAATTTCAATCAAATAAATAATCAGGTTTTTATCATAATATTTGTAGGTACATGTATTTTTCTTCAAATTGGTATATAGAAAAAAATAATTTTCTTTTTTCTTCATTTATCCGTGCACTTACACGTATTGTGTCAACTTTATCGAATCAATCGACCAATAATTCAAATGAGTGGCAACATTAATTGGTATACTTTTGCAGTTATCGTTACTTATTTATGAAAGTTATGCAAATAAATCGGGTTCGTCATGTTTCATTTTATGCAAGCAATCACTTGCATTCTTTAAAAAATCATGATATCTTCTAATCATTCAAGAAAAGTGAGGCGTTATTATGAAATTCAAGCAATTTATTAGTAGTAGGGGCCCTGTTTTAGCTTTATTTGTGGCATTAATGTATGGTATTTTGGTATTTGCAATTTACTTTACGGGCTACCACGCAATGCCAAATAATATTGACAAACTAACTGTCACCGTTGTTAATCAAGATAAAAACAGTAAACAGCTAGCTAAACAAATCAAAAAAGCTCTGCCATACAATCATATCAAGTCAACGACAGATCTAGGCAAGGCCAAACAGCAACTTAACAAACGTAAAACATACTTGATTATCGACATTCCCAAGAACTTTTCTAAGGATGTGTCGGCTAATAAACAACCTAATTTTAACTTTTATATTAACGAATCCACTCAGACTTCGATCGTATCAGCCATGAAATCAACAGCCACGACGTTGGGAAATTCTGTTAATCAAAAGCTCACCATTCAAAAAGGGACATTAATGATCGCCAAGCCTCAACTAGCAAAATTGAGTACAGAATTAAAGCAGGAACAAGCCACTGCACAAACTAAATTGGCGCAAGAAAAACAAACAATCGCAGCAGCTCCTGCCAACCAACAAGCAGCACTGACTGCTAAACTTAAACAGCAAACTGGTGCTAGTGAATCCTCTGCAAAGACAGCAGCAACTAACAAGAAAAATCAAATTATTAGCAGTGCCACAAAGGAAGCAACCCCGTTAGCCAATAATATTAAGGTGAAGATTCATCGCGAAAATAAGGTTAAAGAGGGTTTAAACTATTCGCTCGCACCATTTATTGCTAATTTGGCCATTTATCTGGGTGCACTAATTGGTACACTCCTACTTTACGGAACCTACGCCAAATTTGCTCCAATAATTGGTAGATTCAAATCTTTCGCCAATCTTGAAATAACAATGGTATTGATTTCAATTATCGCTTCTGCAATTGTCACTTGGGCAATAACTGCCATGATGGGATTAGGTACAAGTCAATATCTAAATCTATGGTTAACTCACATGCTTATGATTTTTGCTTCACTTAATTTCAATTCAATTCTGATGTTGTTGATGGGACAAATAGGAAGTTCGATTAATATATTTTTTACCATGCTTCAGGTGGTTGCCGGTGCAGGAATGATTCCACTCGCCACCATGAATGGATTCTTTAGCGCTATTCACGGACTCATGCCAATGTATTATGGCGTCAGTGCTGATTTCAATGCTATGTATGGTGGTACAGGAACTACTTCTCTTTGGACAGGACTAATCATTCTAACAATTTGTATTCTGATTATTAATATTATTATTGTCGCTATCCGTAAACGCCAACCAATGTTAGACTTTAGTAAACTAAGCTAACCGAAAGGAGTCTGCGCCTTGGCAAATAATAACACCACAGAGGAACGCCTTTTAACCGCTTTTTCTGATCTAGTTTTGAAATACGGTTATCGAGGTACTACTACCAAAAAAATTGCAGATGTGGCCGGCGTTAATGAAAGTACTATTTTCAGACATTTTAAAGATAAGCACGGTATTCTTAACGAGCTAGTCAACAAATATTTACAGGACGCTGACCAAGCGGCAAATGATTTCAAACCAATCGGTGATATTGAATTGGATTTAATTCAAGGAGCCAAAATCTACGAAACATTTACCACGACTCATCGATCCGTCTTCTTAATTGGATTACGTGAATCTTACCAATTTCCAGAAATTGCCGATGCTGTTAGACAGTTACAACAACGATTCAAAAAAATATTAGTTGATAAGTTCACGGAAATGGCTGAATCTGGCGAGATCAGTTCGACAGTTGATATAAAAAACGAAACTGATAACTTTGTGTTAATGATATTTGGCAACGTTGTACTATCATTCGCATACACAGACGCGGAACTATACATCCCCAGCAATCAGTTTCTAGAAAACAACGTACGTCTCTTTGCTTCACATCTAAAATAATATAAAAAAGCAATCTACCAACCAATTGCAGTTGTTAGATTGCTTTTATATTATTTGAAAGATTATAACAGATATTTTGCATCATACTCTGGATCCTGACTGGTAAGAATCTTAGGACCATCTTTAGTAATTACAATCGTGTGTTCATACTGTGCACAATCTGATCCATCAGCAGTCACATAATATTCCCACTCATCATGAGGAACCTGCTTATCAGCTATTTCCCAGCCACCAGTAGTAATCATAGGTTCGATCGTAATAGTCATGCCCTCTTTGAGACGAAGACCGTGGCCCTTTTCCCCGTACGCGGGGACATCTGGGCGTTCGTGCATCGTTGGTTGGATGCCATGACCAATTAGTTCACGAACGTCGCCACAATTGTTTTCTTCTTCAGTATAATGTTGAATTGCGTATCCAATGTCACCAAGTCGATTACCAATTACCGCCTGATCGATACCAAGGTATAGCGATTTTTTGGTGATATCCATTAACCGTTGACGTTCTGGTGAAATTTCACCAACTGCAAAGGTCCAGCATGAATCACTCATGTATCCTTGCCAGTTTACTACCGTATCAACAGAAACAATGTCGCCTTCTTTAAGCATTAGACCACGACGAGGTATCGCATGAGCCACCTCATCATTGATAGAAACACAAGTTGCATACTTGTATCCTTCAAAGCCCATTTCAGCCGGAATAGCACCATGACTTTCAATATATTCACGGCCAAACTTTTCAATTTCCCAACTGGAAACGCCAGGTTTAATAATATCCTGTAAGCCAACGTGCATGCCAGCTAAAATTGCGCCTGACTTGGCCATACCTTCAATTTCACGTTCTGATTTAAGTGTGATCATTTAATTGCATCCCCATTAAAAATTCATTTCTAAAAAACCAAGGTCAAGTGTATCACAAATGATATGATTGATACAAAAATCGTGCCTTCAATTCAACTACCATATAATTATACGTAATATTTCTTGATTATGGAGATTGTCTAATAATATAATAATATTTTGATGAGACAACAATCATATCCGTTGTTACACATGACCGCTAATGTTACTATTAAGCAGCGATGTAAGCAGTACCATAATATATCTTGGAAGGAACTATGACTTATGATTAACGAATATACAAAAACATATCCGGTAATAATCACAAAGTACGATAATAAGCACTATGTTGCCACATCACCCAATATTCTGGGATTAGTTGTTAAGGGAAGTTCTTACACTGAGACGCGTGACGCTTGCGTAAGTGAAATTAAGTCAATGATCGAAATTCCGAATTTTCCACGTGTTCAAGATACTGTTGATTGGGATCTAGACGAAAATCGAAAAATGGAATTCATAAATATCACGTGGCAAATTGAGACGCAACAGTTTGCTAACAATCGCAAAACTGATGTTAATAAACATACTGCGGTGATAGAACTTCAAGAATAGAAATTAATTCGAATTATCCGTAACGACCACAGATTAATTGTGCTCTTAAAAATTGATCTGTGGTCGTTTTTTACTTTAAAGCGTCAGTGTTGGCGCACTTTTGTAGTATGACCTGAATTTTTGTCAATTTTGTGTTGAAATGAACTTCTCCAAGCAGACCTCTCCGCTTAACACACAAAGGCCAATCATCCCAAAACCAGGGATAATTGGCCTTTGTCCGTTAATGCTCGAGGTCTAAACGCTTGGCTTCGTTCTCTAATCTGAAATGAACTACTTCAAGCAGACCTCTCCGCTTAACACACAAATACCAATCATCCCAAACCCAGGGATAATTGATCTTTGTCCGTTAATGCTCGAGGTCTAAACGCTTGGTTTCGTTCTCTAATCTGAAATAAACTACCTGACACAGATGCACAACATATAAACAACAAGGGTGACTGACCAAAATTGTCAATCACCCTTGTTGTTTATATGACGGCATCTAACCGTGTCGTTTCGTTCCCTAATATTTAATATTCAACAGCTTTGCATTCTTAATATCAGCAACCGTCTTAGTACCAGCCAACTGCATAATAATCTTTAATTCATCATTTAAGTGATTGAATACAGATTCAACCCCCTTTGCTCCGCCTAATGCTAATCCGTAAATTACTGGACGGCCCATTGCCACCAGATCAGCACCAGAAGCGATTGCTTTGAAGACGTCGGAACCACGACGTACACCAGAATCGAAGATCACTGGTACTTGGTGGTTAACAGCCTTAGCCACATCAGCTAATACATCAAAACTAGCTGGACCACCATTTAGTTGACGACCGCCATGATTTGATACATATACACCCGCAGCGGCGGCATAGATTTCACTGATTCCTTTACCTTTACCATCACCCTCGCTAAATTTAGTTAAGTTAGCCATTGGTATTGGAAATTGGAAATTATTGATAATATCTGCTTCACGATAGCCATCCACAGTTGCATCAACAGTTAAAATAATTGCCTTAACTCCTGCATTCTTGGCCTCATCCAACAAGGATTCATTAAAGGTCCAATCTTTACTCATGTATAACTGGAAAAACTGTGGTGCACCTTCACCAGCAGCGGCAGTATCGGCTATCGAGGTTGATGAATAAGTACTTTGTGCCATTAAACCACCAGCAGCTGCAACACCCTTAGCCGTGTCAATCTCGCCTTTAGCATGTGCTAAACCCTGTGCTGCCGTTGGAGCCATCATGATTGGTGTCTTCAAGTCTAACCCAAACACCTTGGTATCTGTTTGTGGATTTTCAATATTACTCAACGCCTTGGGTACAATTTATTTGTGTGAAAAGGCACTCCGATTGGCACGTAGCGTCCATTCATCTTCAGAACCACCAGAAATATAACCAAATCCACCGGTTGGAATAATTTCCTTTGCTTCCTTTTCCAGACCAGGCAAGTTCAAAATATCTAATGCTTTCTCATTTTCATTTTGCTTATATCCGTTTACTACAACCATATCGGTCGCCTCCATAATATTATTTAAACACCAATTGCACTCATTTTATCTACTTACAAAAAGTAAGTCAATAAAAACGTCTCCTTTCTTAATGATTCGTTGCGCTTAATCCCGTCAGCATATACTGAATTAAATGTTCAACTTCGGCGTCTTCATTCCAAGTCTCGGTTGGAAAAATAATATAATGCTGAATGAAATAACCAGCGATTGTAGAAGCCATAAATCTAAAAATTTCTGTATTAGACCAGTTCACCATTTCTCCCTGATCTTTTAGTTCATTGATTTCATTAGTTATATCATCAATAAAATAATGTGGCAGTGAACTGATTAAATCAAGCTTCATATCATCATTATATATCAATTCACTGACAAATATTTTAAGAACGGAAACGTTTTCAACTAAAAAAGGAATTCTAGAAATTACAATCGTACGTAAAAAGTCCTCCAAGTGTGGACAGTCGGAAAGCATCCCCTCACTAGTCATCTCATGCAAAACGTTTGGAATAATGGAATTAATTAATGGTGTGATAATGCACATCAATAATCCCTTTTTGCTACCAAATTTGCCGAAAATACTTCCTTCCGAAACTCCGGCAAGTGATGCAATTTCGCTGGTACTAGTATTTGAATAACCATTCTTTGCAAATAATTCAATTGCAGCGTTAAAAATCAGAGTTTGATTTTTTGTTAGATCCGCTGTTTCTGGTGCACTAGTGTATAAATCACTAATTGTTTTCATCAAATGGCCTCTTTTTATCAATTTCAGTTAATTCTACTACAAATTAGTGAAGTATATAAAACGTATTTCAGTATTGATTTTGATATTTTTTAACACCATCGTTATCTGCATTTTGAACTTCTCTGATCATTTCAACAATTTTAATAATATCCTTGTCAGATGGTATCTTACTGTACTTAATCATAAAATCTACAGTTGCGTTAATCAAAGACATATAGACCTCATGATTGAACTCAGAAACATGTTTACGGCTGACAACTTGGATAAAGTCCATCATTCGTTCTTCAATTTCCTGATTTAGATCATCCGATGCAGACTGGACCTCATGCAGCACAATGATCTCTCTGTAGTGTGCAGTCAGATAATTACACATGATCATTAATACTTCGTTTCGATCATGATGAGTAAGACTAGTATCTTTATAAAATTTAGTAGTTTTAACAAAGAAATCAGATGCGACTTGGTGTGCTAAATCAAACTTGTCCAAATAATGCAGATAGAATGTTTGTCGGTTAATAAATGCTTGCTTAGTAATTTCGCTCACGGTAACGTGGTCCATTCCCCGTGAGAGTGTCAGGTCGATAAATGCCTTTTTAATTGAATCAACACTTCTTTTGCTTCTCAAATCAGTCATATCATTACCCTCTTTTGGTTGAAATACTACCATCCACCCTACTGTTCCGTAGTTATTTATTGCATATAGTGTTTACTATATATAGTGAGTGGTCACTTCACTTTGACTTCATTATATCTAGATAATTAATTTAATCAAGGACAATTCACAATTTTATGTCACAACTGAACATTATCGTCAGACTCAGTGCCATTCATGATAAGATGACATCAAATACATCAATTCAAAGAAGGTACACCATGAAAATCATTATTGCTCCGGCCAAAAAAATGATCGTTGACACAGATTCATTTTCCACTCAAAGTGAACCCGTTTTTTTAAATCAAACTGATCAGATACTGAACAAGTTACAATCATTAACATACACTCGAGCAAAGGAATTATGGCAATGCAGTGATAAGATCGCCCGTCCTAACTATGAATGGCTGAAAAAAATAGATTTAAGAAAAAATCTAACACCAGCTGTTTTGGCATACTCTGGTATTCAATACCAATACATGGCACCGGATCTGTTCACAGCACCAGCATTAGATTATATTCAGCAAAATTTACGCATTTTATCTGGATTCTATGGTATTCTCAAGGCTTTTGATGGAATCGTTCCTTACCGTCTTGAAATGCAATCCAGTCTTAGCATCAATAACACTGTTAATCTCTATCAATTTTGGCACGATCAAATATACAATGATCTTGACTTTGATAACAACATCGTCGTAAATTTGGCTTCACAAGAATATTCAAAGAGCGTCTCACCTTTTTTAAAACCCGGTGAGCAACTTATTGATGTCGTATTCGGTAGCCTGGTAGATGGTAAAGTTAAGGTTAAAGCAACCCTGGCAAAGATGGCCCGTGGAGAAATGATTAGATATATGGCCGAACATCAAGTTAAGGTTTTATCTGAGTTAAAAAAATTTGACCATCCAGATTACAAATTTTCTTCTTCTCTTTCAAACGATCAAAAGCTAGTTTTTCTATATCAAAAATAAATTCCAACAACAGATATTGACTTCTCCATGTGTCAGTATTTTTTGTTCGCTTATTTTTAAATAGTAATAATTACTATTTACAATGTTGAACAGTTCTTGTATAGTCAAATAGTAATGATTATTATTTAGGAGTGATTTTTTGATGTTTCGTTTACGTAATGCGTTAGTCTTTTTGGGTTTATTAGTTTTCAGTTTAGTCATCTTATCCCCGTCGCAGGCCAATGCCGCCGACAATCATAAAATTAAAATTGTGACAAGTACTGATTTTTATGGTGAAGTTGCGAAGGCAGTTGCTGGTAATCATGGGGATGTAACCTCTATTATTAACAACCCATCGGTGGACCCTCATGATTATGAGCCGACGACAAAAGTAGCAAGCAAAGTTAGCAAAGCCAATATCATCGTGGAGAACGGATTGAACTACGATCCGTGGATGAGTAAATTAGCCAAAAATGCACATAATGCACAACTAATTAACATTGGTGGAACCATTATGCATAAGAATGTGGGAGACAACCCGCACATTTGGTATGAACCCACAACCATGACCAAATACGCCAACTACTTGGCAGATCAATTAGGCAAGGTTCAACCACAAAATAAACAAGCATTCAAAGAGAATGCCACAAAGTACATTGCCTCGCTCAAGCCTGTTAATGATGAGATCCGTAAGGTCAAGAAACAGACAACCAAAAGCCAAACTGTGTATGTCAGCGAGCCAGTTTTCGACTATGCAGTTGAATCTTTAGGATACAAAGTTGGTAACCACAGTTTCGAAGAAGCGGTAGAAAAAGGTACGGATCCATCCCCGACATCCATTAAGCAGATGCAAAATGGCATTAAAAACCATAAAATTGCTTTTTTTGTTGATAATAAGCAAGTTAGCAGTAAAACGGTTAAAAATTTTGTTAAACTGGCAAAGCAAAATAATGTTCCGGTACTGAAAGTTACGGAAACCTTACCTGCTCACATGAATTATCGTCAGTGGATGCTGTCTCAATATCGCCAATTAAATAAAATTTTAAAAAGTGAATCCAAGTAAAGCATAGAAAATTCTGTACTAAAACCACGCGGTTAACCATAAAAAGCGTAGCAGATGGAAATCAATTTCTTCATCTGCCACGCTTTTTTCATTACTACATTTGGTGAATCATTAAAATTTATACTATCACGTGCACCTAAAACTAATACTAGTTCATGTAATGATTGTTGCAATGGAAACAAAACATTGATATTCTTATCGTAATGACCAAATATGAGGAGCAACAGTTATGAAGGAACAGGAACAATTTTTAAACGGTCTAAGTACGTTGCTTGATAAGATGCAGTTACTTGACCGGGACACAATGCAAAGTCAATTGAACGGATTTAAACCGGCAGAAGTTCACACGATTGAATTTATTGGCAAACACAGTCACACCAATGTTACACAGATATCAAGTGCCATGTACGTCACCAGAGGAGCTGTTAGTAAAATGACCAAGCGACTGATGGCAAAAGAACTAATTGAAAGCTACCAAATATCTGATAACAAAAAAGAAATTTATTTTCGCCTAACCACAGCTGGAAAACGTATATTTAACATTCATGAATCATTAAATCATCAATTTGAAAAACGAGATGAGTCTGTATTTAAACAAACTAGTCAGGCCGATATTGATGCAGTCTTATCCTTTATATCAAAATACAATCAACATTTAGATGTCCTTATTAAGGATCGGCAATAGGATTACTCTTAAAATCAACTTCCTGCAGTTGTGTAAGGCCCTCAAGACTATCATTCATAAAATTGAATTATGGGTTTGAGAGCCTTACGTCTTTTAATTAGTCTTTTGTTGACAAAGAAACAAAGCACTGGTAATATTGTTGCCATAGAAACAATAAAAAGGAGTGATCAATTTGAATAATTTTGATAAATTACTAAAAATAAACTGTTTTTCAACTGACCAAGACGCTCGTGACCTTGCTGCAGAGGTACTAGAATCAAATTTCAACTGTGAAATCAACTGTGTGGAGATCGATCCAAGCGTTAAATTCGCCCACCATGCCAAAGGTTGCACAATTGCTGCTTCCAAGATTGATGCAGACACTGTTATATTCCAAAACGTTACAATCGGCGCTAATCAAACTTATAACAAGGTTACTAGTCAATGGGAAGGTCTAGGTAATCCAGTCATTGGTAAAAACGTTGTTATTGCTGACGGTGCAAAAGTTGTTGGTCCAATTATTATTGGAGATAACACTGTCATTGGTGCGGGATCAGTAATCACTAAGGATATTCCAGCTAATTCAATTGCATTTGGCGTCAATCATTTTAAACCAAAAGACGACCATTATTCACCTGTCTTTTACAAGCAAATGCCACAACCATCAGAAATTATAGACGCTTGCCAAAAGGTCATCCAACGCTACCAACAAACTGATAAATAACTCATACCTAGCTCAAAAAAAGATTCATGATGTCTTTCTTCCAACATCATGAATCTTTTTATATACTTTGGTTATAGTTCATCTTTTAGTAACAAATAGTTAACTAGCGTTCTAGCTTCAGATTGACTTCCTTCAACAACCTCAGGATGGTAAATTAACTGAGGGTCATTTAAATCAATTACTTTAAACTTACTGCTTATTTTTTTTAACGTTGGCCATGTTTCATCTGCGTACCGATTACCAATCACGTAACCAAAATCAATTTTCGTAAACGGCCGTGATAGTTCGTTAATCACTTCAATACGATTCGAATCGATAAAATCTTGAGTACCAATCAACAATGGCATTAATGGATAATCGCTGATATCAATTAATGGGTCATTGGCGACAAATTTCCAGTGATTTTTCAGGCCATAGTATTGAGCTGCAAAACCGCCCTTGGATGAACCATATAACACAATGTGGTCCATAGAAATATTGAACCGTTTAATGGTTTGAAGAATTAGCATGATAACATCGTTTTCAAACGTGGAATAATTTTGGGTATTCATGAAAAAAGAGCCCACATTCAGATTAAAATCAATAATTCTTAAGACAATCGTGTTTCTTGGCACACCATCAAAACTTTCGGTGACATATCTAGACCAGTAATTTGATTGTACCATTTCATCGTAAATGCCAGTACCACCAAAATCAACCACTAAATTTCTCGGTTGTACGTTCGAAAGACTAGCCGGATCAAGTTTAAAGACCAGCCCCCGGTAACGGGCATACCCAAACTGATCAACCTCAATTAACTTACGTGGTACATAATGATGCTGGTGTCCCCGACTATGGTCCAATATCAAATCACGAGCTAACAATTGCTCGTGCGTTTTATAAAACTCCTGATTACCTAGCACGGCTGCTGAAAATGGATTATCAGTTGAATCAGTAATTAAATCAATTGATCCATCTTCATTACTTACTAACTGATTTATTACTTCCACAAGTGCCCCTCCTCCATTTTTAAGTATTATATTAAACTACTCAATACTTACCAGCGTTATATCGGTATATATTAATCATATATCTTTCACCTATAAAAGTTAACCCCTACGTCAATATATACATATATAAATATATTCGTGCTGTTTTAACTAATAATATTGCAATCCAGACACTGATTGTGATACATTGCAAAACATCAAGGATATCCTGAAGGAGGTCACGTGCAATGCAAAAAAATGAACGAATGGATTTAAACGTCACCACTGATTTAAAACAGGCAGCAGACCAATTTACTCATGATAAATTTCGACTATCATTAGATGAGTACTTAACTCTCATTATTGAAAGTTTGGCTTCTCAGCAACTAGGAGAACACAATTTATTAAATCAGGATTTGGTAGAGCGTATCAATAACTCAATGCACGATAAAAATTCTGAATCAGCTGCCGATTTTATAGAACGCCTGGTAAACGGCGAATAAAAAGCTTCATTAGCTGATTTTTTGACCAGTTAGTGAAGCTTTTTTAGTTGTCATATCAATTTGTGTCTTAGAATTAACCGTTTTTTCAATTTGATATCTTGGTCGTTGTTTTACTTCCGTAAATACCTTACCAATATATTCACCAATAATGCTCAGCGACGTTAACTGAACTCCACCTAAAAACCAAATCGAAATCATTAATGATGGCCAACCAGTGGTAGTATTCCCCAAAAATCTTTGAATAAGTGTATAAACCATTAGTGCGATGCTTAGAATAATACTAGCAAAGCCTAAATACATAATAATTCTAATTGGTGCAAGCGAAAACGACGAGATGCCATCAAAGGCAAAATTCAACATTTTCTTTAACGGATACTTTGATTTACCGGCATAACGTTCTTTACGCATATAGTACACCTTAGCGCTCGGATACCCAACCAGTGGCACAATACCACGTAAGAAGAGGTTTCGCTCACGATACTTGAGTAAGGCATGGATGGCTCTCTTGCTCATTAATCTATAGTCGGCATGATTGTATACCATCTTCACACCAAAATGTTCCATCAGCTTATAAAACGTTTCTGCACTATACTTCTTAAACCAAGTATCAGTCTTCCGATTATTACGCACTCCATACACGACATCCGCCCCTTCAAGATACTCATCCACCATCTTAGGAATAATATTAATATCATCCTGAAGATCAGCATCAATCGTTATTGCAATTGAAGTACTTTGTTCAACCATGGTTAAGCCAGCAATTAATGCATTCTGGTGGCCAAAATTTCGGCTGAATTTAATTCCACTCACATATTTGTTGCTGTCATTTAAAGACTCAATGCACGACCAAGTATTATCTCTACTACCATCATCAACAAATAAGATTCGGCTCTTTTTACTAATTTTTTGATTTTTTATTAACTGAGTTAATATCGAAGTTATCTCTTTCGCAGTTTCGAAGATTACCTCTTCTTCATTAAAGCAAGGGATGATAATCGTTAGAATATTTACTTCATTGTTTACCAAAGCAATCCACCCCAATTTAATCTCGTTTAACACTTATATAGGTATTATACTACTATACGTTTAAAAATAAATTTGGCGCTTAATTTAGAGACTCCATTCTTAAACATCAAACTGTGTCTCATGAATACCGGCATTCATTAAATCGTAAGGATTATGCATTGACTTTTCATCCCACGATGCAATTCCCACAACCATCGAAATTGCCAAATTAACTAAATTAGTATTTTCTTTCAGTGCATTATTGAATCCATTTTTAATCCGATCTGCAGCAATTTGTGCTCCATCCGCATCTGAGTACAGCAAGATTGCCCACGTTGGGTCATCATTATTTAACAGGTAGGTAATATCATTTGTTCTTGTTTTTTCTTTAATCGTTGTAGACGTGATTTTGAGAAGCGTCTCCAGTTGATTTTCACTCATCATGCGTTTTAAATCATCAAAATATCTGATTTTTATAATCGCCGTTGTAACTGGCAGGTTAAATCTACGGTTTGTTTCAATAAACACAGCTACATCTTCTACATACGCAACAGTGGTTCTCAAATTTGTTTGCTGATCAAATGCCCCTCTCTCAATTAATGCTGTTCTCAAACTACTATTGGATTGTTGTAGTTTAACTTGATTGCGGGTCATAAAATATAGTGATAGCGATAGCATCAGGGGTAGTAAAATCCAAAAACTAAGTTGCCATGATATGTCTGCGTCTTTTACTAAATACTGATAAATTTCAAATACCGCCTGTATCGCCATAAACAGCATATTACTCAGGATGCTCGGCAAAAGTCCATAAAAATACGTAACTATTAGTAACCCAACAGTGCAAAAGAGGTAAATAACGTTGACTAACTCATGTCCGGTCAATGTCATTAGAACGGCCGTAATACTGAATAAAGTTAAAAACAATAATAAACCAACGTCTTCCAACAGTGATTCACGCTTGTCTCTATTTTTCATGTTTGTGTCCCCCATTCAGTAATGACTGCTTTTTTAAAATTAAAATCACGACAGCGCATAAAGCAACCAAGGCAAGAACAATTAATCCGAGATATAAAATAATCTGAGAATTACTGTCAAAAAACCTCTTTTTTACTAATGATTCATTTATAGCTTTATCCTTCTTAAATCTGTACCCATAGTGATTGTTATTTTGGTCGACTACAATGGCATCCCCCGAATACTGTTCAATGTTTTTCTGGAAATTAATTTGTGTTGAAGCCAGATAAGCAGCCTGATTTGAGGCTCCAGTTACAACAAGCATTCCTCGTCTCTTATTGTATGGAGATCTAAGCAACTGAGCTGTACCAACTTGTGTACCGTAATTCTTTTCTATACTCAATTTTTCGTTAGACACAATTCTTGTTAAATTTTTTGAAAATTTAAAATATAAATCTTTATTTAAATCTTTAATCATCTTGTTTGATTTTGGTGTTCCAATGACGATTACATTAGAATTGGCCAAAACCTTATTACTAGGTTTGTGAGTGTAGAATTGAATATTACCAGTATTGCTCTTAGCAAAACTACCAATTAAGTTGAAGACATTGGTTAATGTTTGATAGTCAACCGATGATAACCTCTTTGGTAGCACCACTGCGATGTTATTATACGTTTGGTGTTTAATAAATAAAGTTGGATAGTTAGTATAAAGCAAGTCATTGCTTCGTTCAGATTTAACTATCATTCTCGAACTTGGTTCTACCTGAGCCCATGGTGTATTTGAATTATCAGAATTATCATTTCCGTTTGTTTCAAGATCAAAAGCCACCTGAACTGTAAAACTATTACCTAACGCCGTTCCACGAGGAACATCCACAGTCAGTTCATCCCCATCAGCATGAGACTTAGTTAGTTTTTTACTTCCAAGTGTTGTGTTATTAACGTAAACAGTAACCAATGAATTTTTAAAATCCATGTTTTTACTATATTTAAAATGAAGTTTAACCTTTGACCCATCAGCATTAGAACGATCATTTGGTAAACTAATTTGATAGGTTGTTGTTCGATGACCTGAACCCGTGACGACATCTGGTGAACTTGTAAGTTTGTATTTCTCATTATCATGCAGTGATGAACTGTCAGTATCTGTTGATGAAGTAATTGTTTCTGCGGACTGATTAGTTTCATTCATTAATTCTTGGTTTGCGACAAACCGTGCGGCTTTTTTTAGCAGTTTGCCGTTTTTAGCTGTGACAACTAAATAGTGCTTGCCATTTTGATATTGGGTCATAACCAATGCGTTATTTTTGAGTTTTGACTGATCAATTTTATTTTTTAAATTATTTGGTAGGTGATTATATGTCATCACTGCCATAATGTAATTTCCACTTTGTGCGTTCATGTCCGAATATTTCACAACGGGTATCTGTTCATTAGCGGTTGTGATAACTCTGGCTTCGCCTGCCAATGTGATCATTGCAGCAGTTAGCTCATCACTTGATGCATTGTTAGGGGTAACAATTTTTGACTCCTGATTTGCAATCGTATCCTGGCCGACAAAATGGCCATAAAATGATGCCACGGTATTATCGGCATCCTTTAGTTGGTACTCAAAATTAACATTCGATCCGCTCTTTATGGTTAACCAATTGGCTGGAGTTTGTGCTAGTTGATAATTACCTTTACCTTTTTTAGTTAATATTTGTCCAGTAATTTTAAGAGTATTATCGCCACTCAACAAACTAACTGGTATCTTAATTTGTTCTGTCTGAAATCCTGACTTATTGCTTGGACGAAACGAATAAAATTTAACCCCGTTAATAGAAACCGTTATATCTGATGTTTGCTTTGATGATAGTTGTGAAACTTGATAGTTAAGGTTAAATGTTGCATTTTTGACATTCCAATATTCCATTTTGGTAAAGTACATATTAGATTCAACAGACTGTCCCGACAATGTTGTTGTACTATTTTGAAATTGCTGAGTATACGTCTGGTTAGCCGCATGCACGTCACCAACCTCAAAAGTAAAAAATACGCCCACAGAAATGATAATTAAAAACCATTTAATGATAACGCTTTGTTTTATACCATTTTGCTTGTTGATGAAAAACTTGTTCACGAATATACCCCACCATTCCATAAGCTGCCACAATCAGCCACATTTGACTATAAACTAAGTACATAAACACTATCAGCAATAGATTGCTAAACTTCATTTCACCTTTCTCAGTTGTAATCGTTGCAAAGGTACTAATCACAAACATCAGAATGGCAAACAGCCACAACGAGTTGCTGAACCCTTGAAGGGTTGAATGTGCTAACCCGGCAACGGAAAGCACAAAGGCCGTATCCGATAAAATTAACGATGTCATTAGAAGAAAATAAACCGATAAAAAGTACAAAAGATCAAACCTAATCGGCCTGCCAGATTTTTGAAACAATTTTTTGGCATTTTTAATAATCACATAGATATTTCCTTTAACCCATCTTGTCCGTTGATGAAACCAGACATCTAGAGTCTGTGGTTCCTGTTCCCACGTCACAGCACGTGGCTGGAACTGGATTCTGTAGCCCATTTGATAAACTCTAAAACTAATTTCAGTATCTTCTGCAAGTGCTTTAATGTCCCAGCCACCGATTTCATCTAGCACGTCACGACGAATCACATAATTTGTACCCGGGATAGTGCATAAATGAAATAAATGTTGTCTGCCTGCTTGCGCCATCCATTGAAAAGATAAAGTTTCGATATTAATAAATCGAGTCAATAAAGTTGCGTCTTTATTGCGCGTTCTGAACTTTCCAATAACTGCTGCAAGCTGGCGATCATTCAACAATTCGGCTACTAACAGCCTTAATGCCTCATGTTCAGGTGTGTTATCTGCATCATAAACTGAAATGATGCTTCCTTTGGCCTGCTTTAAGCCAATATTCAATGCGTTTGATTTTCCTTTACCGCCATTGGTTTTGTCCGTATTAATAATTTTTAATCGGGCACCAGTAAATTCTTCCTGCAACTCTCCCAATAATTGTGCGGAATTATCACTAGAATTATCATTAATAACAATTACCTCATACTTGTCATGCGGATAATCAAAACTCAGTAAGGATAACACCGTTTTGACAATAACAATTCCTTCGTTGTGTGCAGGAACCAGGATAGATACGAACGGTACTTTACTCGGCAAAGACTTATCGACTTTTTTTACTTGTTTTAAATACCATGTGTATCCGGCAATTGTTAGGATTAAGTTAACAACTAAAATGCCCCAAATTGAGATGATAGCAATCATTAATAAAAAATCGAGAATTGAGATATTATTCACCTTCTAGCGTTTAAACATGTTTCGATAAATGCGTCGACCAATCAGAATGAACACAGTCAAAATTAGTGATACGAGTATGAAGAACACAGCTAAAATTAGCCCTTGAATTTTGAAAAATCTCTTAAAAATAGTATTACTTGTTTGACCATTATCTTTAACGTGAAACGTACTTGTCTTATTTTTTATTTTTTCATACTCTTTGTTTAAGTAATACTTACCTGACCGATACTCAACCGTTGTGGATCCTGAATGAATCCTTGTTTGCCACCGTTCATTCTTAGGACTTAGCCAATCGGTTTGTAACGAATCAATTTCTTTTTTATCAGTCTGTAATTGTGAGTTAGATTCCGGTATCGAAATTGTCAGAGCTGTCGGTACATTAAATTTAATCTTACTTGTATTCTTCATGCTATTAATTGACGATGCGGGCAATGCAAACAAACTCTGTACTGCCGTTCGACTATTATTATCTTGTTTTAGATACGTCACGTCTGTGTTCGGTAGTAACAACCAATGATCAGCCTTAGCCAACGAATTATTTCTAAGAACTGTATCTTGATTCCAAAAATTTTGTGCACTAATGCCGACTGGAAAAACTTGATTATTTGCAAAACTAACAAAGTATTTCGTAAACATTTGGCTTAGTTCCGGTCCATCATCCTTGGTCGCCCCGCCAATCGTTGGCGCCTGAACAAAAATAACTCCACCATAATTTTCAACTTTTCTTAAAGCCGTTGTGAATCGTTTATAAGCTTGTAATTCAGTATTTTTATCAACTGTCACTGTACTAATTGCAAATGGTATATTGTGATCGCTACAATATTTACTTGTTTTTACTAATAATTTCAAATTCACATACGGTGAAACATTAGTAAATGTCAGTAACGGCTTGTATTGGGAATTATCACCAAATAGCTGTGATAAGGTACTTTCCGCAACCATTAACTCCAATCCATTATTTGCTATTTCTGGAATATATGCGTTCTTCCCAACGATCGTACTAAAAGAATAATTTTTTTGATTCTGCTGCTGAGTTTTCAACTCACCAATTGGCTGAGCACCAGATGGGGCCTTCTTTATCACAGTTATTGATTCACTAAACGGTAATATCTGCTGGTTATCACCGTCGTCTAAAATAAACTGTTGCTGATGAACCCGTGCCGTGGTCACGTTCATTTGTGTGGCCTCGTTGTTAGTTAACCCGGCACCAATATGAATTTTATAACCAGTAAAGTTATCACGATCTGATTCAAATTGATGGTTGGTAAACCCAGCCTCATCCCAATTCACCATTGTTATCACTGCTGTATAACTACTATTTAGCATTCCACCATGGTAATTGGATTCTTTCAGCGTTCGCACCCTAAAATTCATACTAGTTAAAATTCGTTGTAAAGTATCAATCTTCTTTTCATCATGATCTGCTGTATTTTTTGAATCATAGACAAGCATGATTTTATTTCCAGAATTGGTGGTAGCTTGGGCATTTGCATTCAAGTTAACCAAAATCAAAACCAACAATGCTGTCAATAACACTACATAAAGCTTAATTTTATGCATTGGCATCACCGCCTTCATCGGTATTCCAAAGCTGTTTATTTAGCATGTCTGATATAAACAAAATAACTGCTAAATCAAAACTCAACGGCGCCATAAACATATGTTTAGCAAGATCAGCCTCACCATCACCAAGAATTGAAATGATTGGTACAAATACGAAAATAGTCATTAATCCGACTACCAACAAAAACCTTAAAATACCGTGGAAGCGCCTTGAACGAAAATCTCTATAAGCTCCAACAGCATAAACGGCGACAAATCCAATGGCCGTTAAACAGACAAATGCGAACCTACCGGGATAAAACGCACTTAAATATGAGCTGTACAATGTAAAATATCTAACTTGTTCATTAGGCTTATGTCCAGCTCCACGCGTATAATCACCAACAGATTTTACCTGTGTAATCATGACGTCTTTGGCGGCTAAATCCATTAAATTAATAAATTGCTGACGATTATGTAAATAGTATTTAACGAACCAGACAATGTTCATTTTGCTGGTTAGTTTTTTGGTTATGTTTTTGCTAGTTGGTTTAACCGCATCAAAAGTCTTTGAATAATAAGCCTGCGATCTCATCAGCGCATATTGTTCATTAACTCCTTGTTTATCAATTTTCTTGCTTGGATCGTTAGTTTCCATTAATGCTCCATAAGAAAAAGCTTGATACGTATTGTAACTAGTAAAGTCTTTATTAATAGAAGCGTAAATCACTATGCCGGAAATCAGTAGACATCCCATACCCACAATCACTGCCAATCGCCTTGCTTTAAATCCTGGCAAAAACACTAATCCAATTGCCACCACAGAAAAGCTTAAAGCTAGTGGCGCGTTCTGCTGTTTACTAGTTATCAGTAGAATGGTACTAACAAAAAACAAAATAATGACTGGCCACCGCCGCTTAGTACATTGACGTGCTAATAACATGATGGCAGCAAATGAATAGATTGTGGCAATGAACATCTCGGGTTCACCAAAAAAAGAATTGAAGTATAACGTAAAGGATGAATCACCAAGTATAAACACAACGATCAGGGCAATCACGTAGCTAACCAGATTATGATGAGGATAAACAAGCGATTTGGTTAATAAATAAATCGCACCAAGATAAAACAAATACCAAACTAACCCCATGAAGCGAATATCAAAAATTGTCTTACTATAAAATAACTTGTTCAAAAATAGAGCCATGTGTACAAACAAAGTTTGTGTTGAAACTACAACTGCATGATTCTCATTAAAATATTGGTAAATACCAAATTTAGTCACAATATAGCTCATAAACTGACTGTGGTTTGAGGGTAATCGATAAATGCCGTTACTGTTCATTGCCCTATAAAAATCACCAGTATCACCCAGGCCGTTGATCGGTGGAACAAAAAGTAAGATACCGCTAATGATAGCCACAAGAATCATCGCCACCATCGCTGGTGAAACATGTTCACTAATCCTGATTAAAATTTTTTTGGTGAATTTTCCCATAGATGACTCCCATTAATATAATGAAGCAATTAAAGCAACTAAATTATTGAACGAATAAGCATCATTCGTTGTTGCATCTCCAAGGCCACCGAAAATATCCGATTTTGAATTTAAGATTTGCGATTTCCACACTTCATTCATCGATTTTTGGTAATATTTTTGATTATTTTGATTAGCAAAAATAATTGCAGCTAATGCATAATTCGCTGCTGACTGATCTTTATTTACAGTAGCTCCATTAGTGGAATACGCGTTGTAAAGCGACCGATGATCTATCTTAATTTTTAACCACCGAATGGTTGTCAGCTTAATTTGATTTATTTCAGATAAATGCACGAGTGTCTCAAGTTCTTCTGAAGTATTTAAATTAGCGGAACTGTAGGTACCATTTGACCAGTTATAACTAGATGCATATAAAGGAAAAGCATCACCTAAATAACCATCTTTCACCAATTTCAGTTGCTGCTGATAATACTTTTGATCTGTTTTCGAAGCATACTCAAAATGTTTTAATACTAAAAAATCATAACAATATAATGAGCTATCGCTACTAGCCTGATCTGATTTAACGTCATAAAAATTAACTAAATGTCCTTTCTTGATGACGTGTTTGGTTAAAAATTGAAACCGTTGAGCGGCTTCTTTTCTGTATCTTTGACTATGTGTTAACTGAGCATATGTTTGTAATGAACGAATGATACGCAGGTCATCAATCGTGGAATTAACACTGGCTTTTTTATTTGTTTTTGGATTATAGCGATAGCTGAACTGATCGCCTTGGTCAAAATAACGTTTCGTGGTTTGATAAAATTTTCTAAATTGTGAATACTGGTGAGTTTGTACCAGATAATTAAGCCAAAGGCCGGAAGATTCCAGTAGCATTTCATGACCCGTTGCAACCTTTTTTTTAGTTCGATATTGATGATAATTTGTATATATCCCCTGTTTAGCCAGCATCTTTGTGTCAATAAAATGTTTCAATAGTGCATCACGATGCTTGTTTCGATTGAAATGTGTATTAATTATCATCGCTTTGCAATTACCCTTTGGAACTTGCACATCGGCATCACGGTTGCTGCAACCGGTAAGTATTAAAAAAATTATTCCGAAGATGATCAACATCTTTAATTTTTTCATTTCCGTATCACCATATAGACTCTCTATTAATTATTACGTATCCACGTGATTATTGTACTATACTTAACTTGTAATTTAATAAGAATTACTTAAAAAATTAATTTTATTTGGAGAAAAATATATGGAAAAAATTAAAGTGATGACCGTCTTTGGGACAAGACCTGAAGCCATAAAGATGGCACCAGTTATTCAATTGCTGTCTGCTGATCCTAGTTTCGAACTAATCAACGTTGTGACAGCACAACACCGAGAGATGCTTGATCAGGTGTTGTCTATTTTTCATATTCATCCCCAATATGATTTAAATATTATGAAAAAAAGCCAATCTTTAACCGATATTACGGTAAATGTGCTAAATGAAATGGATAAGATATATTCTCGTGAATCGCCCGATATTGTCCTAGTGCACGGAGATACATCTACCACATTTTCTGCCAGTTTGAGTGCGTTTTACCACCACGTCCCTGTTGCTCACGTTGAAGCTGGCCTCCGCACCTGGGATAAGCATTCCCCGTTTCCTGAGGAGATCAACCGGCAGACAACTGACGATATCAGTGAGATATATTTCGCACCAACAAAACTGAGTAAAAATAATCTCAAGAGTGAGCACCATCCTGAAAATCATATGTGGGTCACCGGTAATACGGCCATAGACGCACTAAAAGAAACGGTAACAGCAAACTATCACCATAATGTATTAGACGTGGTTAACAAAAAAAACCGCATTATTTTAGTCACCATGCATCGCAGAGAAAATCAAGGCAAACCAATGGAAGATGCATTCAAAGCCATCAAAGAGGTAATTGATAGTACCGAAAATGTCGAGGCAATTTTCCCAGTACACTTTAATCCTGTCGTAAGAAGAATTGCTAACAGTATCTTAGGAAACGACCCACTGATTCATCTAATCGAACCTTTAGATGTTATTGATTTTCATAACTTAGCAAACAAGAGTTACTTCATCATGACTGATTCTGGCGGCGTTCAAGAAGAGGCTCCGTCACTAGGTAAACCAGTTCTCGTCTTGCGAAATACAACAGAACGACCTGAGGGCATCAAAGCTGGCACACTTAAGTTAGTTGGCACAAATCCAGATACCATAAAATCATCAATGATTGAGCTATTAAATAACCCAAAAGCATATAGCCAAATGGCGAATGCTAAAAATCCTTACGGTGATGGGTTTGCGGCCAACAGAATTTGTGAAGCACTAAAATATTACTTTAATATATCCAAAACGGCACCAGAAGAATTTGGAGATTAAAATACAAGTTTCATAGTCGCTAAGTAAATGAAAACGATATTGGAACAACGTCCGTAATTATCTACCAAAAATAATTAGATCCCCAAAATCAAAATCCAAATCATTTAGGATTTTAGCCTTGGGGATCTTACTTTCTAGAAACAACGCATCTTTATTATTGTTCTCTTGTAATTAATATTTTTTAATTTGTGTGCGCCAATTTTTTCCCTTCAATGGTAATTTGATCTCTACCATTATGCTTACTGGTATACAAATTATCGTCAGCACGCTTATAAGTATCATCTATAATTTCATCTTCACCATGTACCGCAGTCACACCCACAGAAATAGTTACACGAATCGTATATTCATTATAATGAAACTCAGCACTACGAATAGCTTCAAAGCACGCTTGAATAATTGGCCGAACTTCAGCTGGATTTTTTTCAGGAAATGGAATATTAAATTCTTCTCCACCAGTTCGATATACCTGATCAGATTTATCGTATTTTCCTAACGTGTTTCTTAATGTCGTCACTACTCCAACCAACACCTCATTACCAGCTAAGTGACCGTAAGTATCATTAATGCTTTTGAAGTGATCAACATCTAGTGTTACTAGTGTCATGGGCAGTTCCAAATCCCTGGCTCTTTCAAACATTTTCTTAGCATCCCGTGTGTACATCGAGTAAGTTTTAGCACTAGTCAATGCATCATAATCAGCTAGTTTGGTCAACTCGCGGTCGTGTTCCACCCGACGACCCTGATAAATCAGATATACGCCAGATACCAGCCCAAACACCATGAACATCAAAAAGCCTTGACTAATTACCTCGTACTTTAATGGCCCACCATTAATGTCGACTCTCGATGACCAATAGGCCAGTCCTAAATACGCCAAAAAAATGATTCGTGGCCAAAATTTATGGCCAAATTTAATATGAAAGATCCAATTAATAGTCAAAACCACAATCAAACCAGCGAAAAGGCTAATGTATCTTGCAGTCATTAAAAATTGATACGGATATAACCATAAAGCAATTAATGCTACTGATCTAATTAGATAATTCCATAATTCCATTTCAACCGAAACTAAACTAACTGCCAGCGTAAAAATTGCCACATTAACCGTTAAAATTGGATTGGAGCTAAGATCACCTCTAGCAAAGAAAAATAAAGCACTCGTACCAATCGTATAGACAAGCGTGAACAAAGTTGCAAGGAGGGCGCCTCTTTTTTTACCGTACGTCATTTTCAAAGATTCAAATGACAATGAAACATAGATAGCATTAAACCCAACAATGAAGAAAATACCAAATAAACTTTTCATTAACCATTGAGTCAAAGTAAATTCGTAAAATGCCATTATCTACGCCTCCATCATTGAAAAATAAAAAGTACACACAAAGTGTATACTCAGTAATAACTTCTATACGTATTATACAGCAAAAATACAAATTCCCTCACGAATCACTAAAGAAAACTTTTATTGACCGCTTTATTACTCTAATTTGCGACGTGCTAGTGCAAAGTTACCAACTGTTGCGGAGCCATTATTCTTAACAGTTGGCATAGTAATATAATTTTCTAAATCACCAACGTCAATGTAATCATTCATTAATTGATTATATTCATAACGTACTTTATCTAAGAATTGTTCACTGACAACCCCACCACCAAATACAATTTTCTCAGGTAGAATTGAAAGAGTAGTTTGTAATGCAGCTTGGGCAACATAATAGGCCATGATATCCCAAACATGATCAGATAAGGGAACATCTTCTCCCCTATGCCCAGTACGAGCCTGAAACGTTGGACCGCAAACCAGTCCTTCAAGGCAATCACCATGATACGGACAAATTCCAGGAAAATTTAAATCATCTGGGTGTCTTTTGAGTCTGATGTGCCCAATTTCTGGATGACCGGTTTCTCCTAAAAATTTACCATTAATTAGGGTTCCCGCACCAACTCCTGTTCCAATTGTGTAGTATGTTAATGACTTAATTTTTTCGTTAGCCGTGACATATTCACCGTATGCTGATCCGTTTACGTCAGTCGTCCAAAGGATTGGCATGTTGAAATTATTTTTCATGAATCCTAAAAAGTCAGTATTCGACCAATTTATTTTAGGTGTGTCCGTAATATAACCATATTTTGCTGAAGTCTTAATAATCTCAATCGGCCCAAATGAGGAGATAGAAATAGCTTTTAATTCTGTGAACTGTTTAAAATAATCCACGGCCTTTTGTAATGTTTCAGCTGGCGTTGTTGTCTTAAATTCAATTCTATTTATGACCTGAAAGTTTTCATCGCCAACAGCGCAGACAAACTTTGTTCCGCCAGCCTCTATACTTCCTAATAACATGTATATTACGACCTCGATTCTTCACTAAATAGCATCTGTAGTATACATCATACCATGTGGTTATATAAATATTTATCTAACATAAAACAAAAATAAGAGATTCGATGGGTTCAGCCCATCAAATCTCTTATTTCATCTAGTTATCTTCTAGTTTCTTCTGCGACGTTTAAAACCAAACATTCCAAGTGTTAATCCTAACATCGATAAACCTAATACCGATTCAGCAACACTGTCTGAACTATCACCAGTTTGTGGAAGTTTGTTGCTCTTTGTTTGTGAGTTTTGTTTAACCCCATCTGAGCTGTTGCCCTTAATGCTATTGCCAGTTGACGATTGCGTCATCCCAGTCGAGGCCGAACTGCCAGTAGTGGTTGAACCAGGATTGGTTGTAGTACCACTTGCATTCGAACCAGTTCCGGTTGTGTTGCCAGTGCTACTGTTACCAGTACCATTGTCTGAATTGCCACCACCATTTGTGGCTGCTTTGGCTTTGACAATTACAGTAACCGTCTTAGAAACAGTGTTGCCAGAAGCATCAGTGTAAGAATAAGTGACGTTATAAGTTCCTGGTGTCGACAAATCAACACTGCCAGTGACTGTAATATCGTCAAATCCAATCGCATTACCATTTGCATCTGTGGCCGATACGAAATTATCTGCGGCAGTCCAATTTGAACCAACTGTAACTGTCGAATCGTTTGCCGAAATTGATGCCTTTGTGGCAGTTACCGTAACAGTGGCAGTCTTTGAAATTGTGTTACCTGCACTGTCCGTGTAACTATAAGTTACATTGTAAGTTCCCGGTGTCGTTGTATCAACGTTACCACTCACTGTAACATCACTCAAATCAATCGCATTACCATTTGCGTCAGTAGCTGAAACAAAGTTATCTGCTGCTGTCCAAGTTGCATCTGGGCCAGCAACTATTGTCGTGTTCTTGGTATTAATCGTAGCCTTTGAGGCGACTACCGTAACGGTTGCTGTCTTTGAAATAACATTACCAAGGCTATCCGTGTAACTATAAGTTACATCATAAGTACCTGGTGTCGTTGTGTCGACATCCCCACTTACTGTAATGTCACTCAGATCAAGAGCGTTACCACTTGCATCAGTAGCTGAAACAAAGTTATCCGCTGCTGTCCAACTTGTATCTGGGCCAGCAACCAATGTTGTGTTCTTAGTATTAATTGCAGCCTGCGAAGCGACTACCGTGACTGTCGCAGTTTTTGAAATAACATTGCCCGCGCTATCCTTATAACTGTAAGTAACTTCATAATTACCAGGCGTATTAGTATCAACTGAGCCCGTGACGGTTAAATCAATTAGGCTAAGTGCATTACCCTCTGCATCAGTCGCTGAAACAAAGTTATCTGCTGCTGTCCAAGTTGTGTCTGGACCAGCAATTAAAGTTGAATCTTTGGTATCAACGCTTGATTGTGAGGCAACCACTGTGACTGTTGCAGTCTTAGAAACCTTGTTACCAGCGGCATCTGTGTAGCTATATGTGACATCATATGTTC